>JAZLHF010000009.1:0-30650 GCA_045616685.1 Anaerovoracaceae bacterium | reverse complement strand
TCCTCCAGCATCCGAACTACAGTAGGCCTAATTTTGGCCTGGCGCAATTTAAATTCTTTCAAAAGAGCCTCTCCAGAAAAACCCTCTTTAATAATATCTGCAAGTATCTGCTCTGCAAACTCACTTGATGTTTCATGATATGTAGGACGAAGAACTAATTCATTGTCTCTAAAAATGCATTCTGCTTCATTGCCAAATCCTAAAGCATTGAAAAAAGCTTGCGGAATAGTAATCTGTCTTTTTGAAGAAATGCTAACTCTTTTACAAGTATCTGTCACTGTAAGTGCCATATTCTTTCCCTCCAATTGTTTCTTTGATTCTTGGTTTCTTGGTTATATAATATCTCAAATTCAGTCGTTTTGCAAGAAAAAAGAAGACACCCAAATGGATGTCTTCTCTCTTTTGCTTTGTTTCTGAAAGAAATTATCGCTTTGAGAACCAAGTTGCAAAATCACACACATCGTTTAAAGCCTGATATTTCAAGGCTCATCGCTATTATGAGTTTAGCCAGCTTTTTCTAAAATGTGTGGAAATGTGTGGCATCACAACAAATGCTCCGTTTCTGTTTTCGTCTGAGTGACATTTTTTAATTGCAATCTTAATTCAGCGTTCTCTTTCTGAAGGCGTCGAATCAATTGCCTTAAAGAATCTACTGTATATGCATATATGTTCATTTTGCCTTCCAATACCCGGCCTTTCTGGAACCTATGCGCTTTATCATATCAGCTTTTACAAGATCCTTAATATGCCTGTTCACTGTTGGAATTGATACACCTATAGCTGCTGATATTTCAGGGATAGTGACATATGCATTGTTAGTCATTATTTCAATTATTTGCCTGTCAACCGGTTTTAACATATCATTTTTAGTGTCATTTTGATAAGATAAATTTCTTCGCTTAAACTTAAATGTGAAACCAAACTCATCATTATGATATTCATAGTCAACATTATTCTCAGCACACACTTTAAATGTTCTATCGAATCCCGTCCCAAATGCATCTATTAGTCCATTTTTAAATAAAACCGTAGCAATCAAAGGATTCCTTATTTTACTTCCTATTTTTCCGTTCGCAAAATCAACCGGGCTGACATCATTCAAAATTCCCCCGGGATTATATATTCTAATTGCAGATTTGGTGATAGAGATTTCATTATAATCACCTTTTTGGTATTTGCAGTGTGCAAATGAGTTAATCACGATTTCACGTATCGCTTGAACAGGTATCTCTGGATGCTCAATCCTTTTTGCTCCTATAATCTCCGCTGCATAATGAATATTATTCTGTATATATTTCATTCCTTCATTTATACATTCAATGATGTTTCCTCGGAACTGTTTCAAGTCAGAAAATGACTCTCTTTCATCTGTAGGGAAAATGACTTCTTTCAACAGAACTGGTCCATCATTGCCAAACAGATAATATCCGGCATTCTTGAGATACCCTTCATTATTTATAAGATTTAGTTTGCTTAATGCTTCAGCCGAATTTCTGTATAAATAATTTAAACGACCAATATTATTTGCTTCTCTTATAAACTGAATAAGCAATTCCTCATTAACCTTTTCTATCCCGTAAGGCGTAATCTCTTCCTCCCATTTAGAATACGTTTTGTCTTTAGATTCAAAGAAAGTCCATAACTGCTTTGAATCCATAAACATATCAGCATCGTCAACGCGAGTATAATACTTTCCGTATGCCGAATACGGTGTATCTTTACCGTCAGCAACTACTTTAATAATGTTTTTTTCATCTATGGTGATGATAGATATACTTACTTCCGGAAGAGGTTTCAAATAGTTTCTTATTTCGTGAGAAATATCGGAAGTTGTTTTCTTTCCAATCGTCAAATCTGCAATTGATCCATCATCTTTTATTCCAAAATATACAACACCGTGCTCATGCTTATTGAGCATTGCACATAGAGAAATAATACCTTCCTTTAGTTGGGCTGTCGTTTTTTTAAATTCTACTGTCTCAGATTCTCTTCTCTCCATATGTTCTGGTCTCCCAATTAGTTCAACAACATATCATTTATCATATCATTATACTATCATTTATCATATCATCTGTAAAGACATCAATCAAAGTATGCGCTCTGAATCACTGCACTTTTCAATAAAAAAGATGGCACCCAATCGGATGCCATCTCTTTTTTCTTTGTGATTGAAAGAATTGCGTACCAATTATCGCTTTGAGAACTGGGATGCTCTACGAGCTTTCTTAAGACCGTACTTCTTTCTTTCTTTCATACGTGGGTCTCTTGTTAAGTATCCAGCAGCTTTAAGAGCTGATCTGTTTTCAGCATCTGCAACGCAGAGTGCTCTTGAAATGCCATGTCTTAAAGCTCCGCTCTGACCTGTTGTACCGCCACCCTGAACACGAGCAACTACGTCAAACTTTGTGTCTGCACCAACAAGAACGAGAGGTCTCTTAACTTCCTGTTTTAAAAGATCGAGTCCGCCGAAATATTCGTCAAGGCTCTTTCCATTGATTGTAACTTCACCTTTGCCAGGGATTAATCTTACTCTGGCGATTGAAGACTTTCTTCTGCCTGTAGCGGCATACTGTAATTTAGCCATTTCTTATTCTCCCTTCATTAGAAATTCCATACTTCAGGTTTTTGTGCTTCATGCTTGTGTTCTGCACCAACGTAAACCTTAAGCTTCTTGTACATTTGACGACCGAGAGGTCCTTTTGGAAGCATATCCTTTACTGCGTGGCGGATAACTTCTTCTGGATTCTTAACGATCATTTCGTTGAATGTTGTTTCTCTCATTCCACCTGGATAACCTGAGTAGTGCTGATAGATTTTCTTTTCGCCCTTCTTACCAGTTACCTGTACTTTTTCTGCGTTGATTACGATTACATAATCACCAGTGTCGATGAATGGAGTGAAGATTGGCTTCTTCTTACCTCTGAGAATTGAAGCGGCTTCGCTGCAGAGACGACCAAGTGTCTTTCCTTCTGCATCGAGGATGTACCACTTTCTTTCAATTTCAGAAGGCTTAGCAATGTAGCTTGACATGTTTAACCTCCTATGTCTACTAAGTTGATCTCTGCCAGAGTCTGGCACGAGTCAACGTGTTCGGCGCCTACTTACTTGGGACCAAATGACGCATTGGATTGCTTAACAATCTTACGTTTCTGGCGGTGCAAGTTTTTCGGCACTGCTTCTATAAGCTCGGCTTCCGGTTTTTACCTTTCACCTTTGTAATTAATTGCACGCAAAAACGTGCAGAATTATTATACTAACTCTGCACGTTAAAATCAACAAAAATATCAGATTACTCCATAAATTCTACCAAATTATCATTAGATTTTGTGGATTTAGCTGTTTCGGTAGCCTTTTTTGCCGGTTTTTCGGTCTGTTCAGCAACCATAGCCTCAAGAACCTTAAATTCCTTAGCATCAAGCACTTCTTCCATTGTAGGAAGTTCTGAGGCCTTCTCGGCTTTCTTATTTGGTTCAGCTTTTGGTTCCTTTTTGGTAGGTTCGCCCTTCGCTTCAGCTTTTGGTTCGACTTTAACATTTTCTGCCTCGGCTTTAACTTCGGCTTTAGTCTTTTCCGTCTCTACCTTAGCTTCAACTTCGGCATCCGCCTCTGCCATCTTACCTAAATCCTTTTCGAGATTAAGCCTGCCATGGAAGTTGCTTCCATCGCGAGCATCAAGCTTAGGTGTTGTTACTGTCCCAAATACTTGGCAATCATCGCGAAGTGTAACAGTATTTCTGCAATGAATATCAGAATCGATTGTGCCATCGACTGTCAAATATTCAACGTCCATTGTTCCTTCGTGCTTTCCTGTTTTTGAAACAAGAACCTCAACAGGCGAAATAATTTCCCCTTCTACTTTTCCTCTTATATCAATAAGTTCGTCAGTTGTAAATTGACCAACGAATGTTATGCCTTGTCCTATGACAGTTCCTTCTGGTGCAGATATGTTTTTTTCAACAACAGGAACTTCAACTTTTTTGCTTCCGAATAAGCCCATATTAGCCCTCCGTTTTACTTCAATATTCCATATTATATCGGGTGTATGCTTGTCAGACACCCGCTTCAATATTTCGTCAAGGAAAAAGCGCTATCAATCCTTGACATAATATTATACCTTACTTCAGCACATCGCTCAAGTTTGTATTTTGGTTGATTCTGTATCGGCCCAGGCGCTCCAAATTCGTTAAGATATGCGCCATTTTTGGATTTGTTGAGAAACTAACCTCGAAGTGCGAATTGATAATCTTATCAAGTGCCTTGTCATTTTCTCCAAATGGATATGCAAATGTTACCGGAGCCTTCCCGACCCCATCACTTATCTTCTTAATGCTAAGTTCGATGTCCGTAGTAACTTCCCCTGCAGAATATCTGGCGATTCCGTTAGGCTCACCTTTTTCATACGTCATTCCGTGATTGTTCGGGTTATGCATATTGTCAGTATGAGATCCCACTTCAATTACTCCTGACTCGCTCATCTCCCGAAGCATGTCCCAAGTGCAGTAATTTACAAAGAAATTTTCTGCATCATCAGTCATGCTGGTAATTACCGAAACTTCTGCGCACATCCCGTACTTTTGAAGCAGAGGGTATGCGAGCTCGTAGTTTGAGCGATAACCATCATCAAACGTGATTATGACAACTTTGCTTAAATCTTCTCCATCATGTTCGCGCACGAACTCTTTTAAATCGCGCGGCAAAACTGTGCGATATCCGTTATCACTTAACCACCTTAAATCTTCTTCGAATTTACCGACAGTAATTGTTTCGGAATTAACTCCGGCATCATTAAGACAAAGATTATGATACATTAAAATCGCAATCTTATTTTTTCTATCTGTACTTATAAAGACTATCCCCACAATGATAGCCAAAATGATAACTATTACTGCGGGGATAATGAATTTCTTTTTCATAAATTAGATGTCTACTCTATGGAATGTCTTCTTGCCTTTCTTGAGGATAAGGCTACCGTCCTTAAAGTCATTAAGTGTTACCATGTACTTTGTATCGGTAACCTTTTCATCATTTAATGTAAGGCCCCCTTGCTGAATGGTTCTAAAGCCTTCCCCGTTTGATGGAACAAGCTTGCATTCTCTCATGAGATTTACAATACCCATACCTTCTCCCTCAAAGAGTGCTTTGTCCAGCTTTGTGCTTGGAATATTGGTCATATCGCCAGAGCCTCCGAATGCAGCACGTGCAGCTTCCTGAGCCTTAGTTGCTTCTTCGTCGCCATGAACAAGTCTTGTAACTTCGTATGCAAGAACTTCTTTGGCATGGTTGATTTCTGCGCCTTCAAGACTTGCAAGTCTACGAACCTCTTCCATTGGGAGGAAAGTTAACATTCTAAGACACTTCTCAACATCAGCATCTTCAACATTTCTCCAATACTGATAGAACTCATATGGACTGCACTTATCAGCTCTAAGCCAAAGTGCTCCGTTTTGAGTCTTGCCCATTTTTTTACCTTCAGAATTTGTAAGAAGTGCAAATGTCATTCCGTAATATGAATCTTTACCAAGAAGTCTTCGTGCGAGATCGCGGCCGCCTAAAATGTTTGACCACTGATCGTTACCACCGAATTCAATCTTACAATCTATATCTCTTGCTAAACAATAAAAATCGTATGACTGAAGAAGCATATAGTTAAATTCCAGGAATGAAAGACCTTTTTCCATTCTCTGCTTGAAGCATTCTGCACGAAGCATATCGTTAACAGAGAACTTTGATCCGATGTCTCTCATAAATTCGAGATAATTTACATCTAAAAGCCAATCGGCGTTGTTTACACAAATAGCTTTGCCTGGCTCGGGTTTCTTGTTTTCGCCGCCTTGACCAAGAACACCCTTTCCTGGGATGTGCTTCCAGTCTTCATCGAATTCAAGGAACTGATCAAAAAGCTTCTTGAACTGCTTGCAGTTTTCCTGAATTGTTTCCGGAGTCATCATCTGTCTCATATCAGATCTTCCTGATGGGTCTCCAATCATTGTTGTGCCGCCACCGATAAGTACTACCGGAGTATGACCATACTTTTGCATGTACATCATGATGATTACTTGCATAAAGTGTCCAACATGAAGGCAATCTGCAGTTGCATCAAAGCCAATGTAGAACTTAACTTTTTCGCGCCCTAAAAGTTCACGAATTCCTTCATCATCTGTTGTCTGTTCAATAAAACCACGCTCTTTAAGGACGTCATATACATTATCGTATTTACTTACGTTGTCTGGTATCTTAAACATTTTGTCTCCTACTTAGTACCAAAAATTCTGTCGCCTGCATCGCCAAGACCTGGAAGGATGTACTTATTTTCGTTAAGCTCTCTATCCTTTGCAGCAATATAAATATCTACATCTGGGTGTGCGGTCTGAAGAGCTTCAATCCCTTCTGGAGCAGCAATAATGCACATGAACTTAATGCTCTTTCCACCACGCTGTTTAATTGAAGTTATTGCATCAATTGCAGAACCACCAGTTGCGAGCATTGGGTCTACTACAAAGATTGTTCTCTTTTCTATATCAGCAGGGAGCTTGCAGTAGTATTCTACTGGCATATGTGTTTCAGGATCTCTATAAAGACCAATATGACCAACCTTTGCCTGTGGAAGAATGCTGAGCATTCCGTCAATCATACCAAGACCAGCTCTTAAGATTGGGACTATTGCCATGTCGGCACCCTTAAGCATTTTAAGTGTTGTCTTTTCCATTGGAGTTTCAATTTCAACATCAACGAGTTCGAGGTCGCGAGCTGCTTCGTATGTCATAAGAGCTGCGACTTCTCCGACGAGTGATCTGAAATCCTTTGGCTTTGTATCTTTTCTTCTCATCAAAGCTGTCTTGTGCTGAATAAGTGGATGATCAAATACATAAATCTTTCCCTGCTTGTTTTCCATTTTTATTTTCTCCTCATTTATAATTCATTTAACATATTAACGCGGCGCTCGTGCCTTCCACCTTCGAATTCAGTGTCAAGCCAAATATCAATTAAATGCATAACCTTTTCTGGAGGAAGAGTTCTTCCACCAAAGGAAACCATGTTTGCATCATTATGCTTCTTGCACATTTCTGCTGTGAAGTCATCGTACGGAAGAGCACATCTGATTCCCTTTACTTTATTTGCAGCAATTGAAATTCCGATTCCTGTGCCACAGCAAACAATTCCTTTATCTCCTTGGCCTGCTATAACAGCCTTTGCAACCTTTTGGCCATATTCAGGATAGTCAACTGAGTCTGTGCTATAGCAACCTAAATCTTCAACTTCGATTCCTCTTGCCTTTAAGTGCTCAATTACCTGGTTTTTAAGATCATATCCACCATGATCGCTACCAATAACAATTTTCATCTTTACACCTCTGTAATATTATAGCCCGCAGATTTAAGCATGCGGTTCATAACTGAATAATTGATTGATCCTTCATCAGGAAGCGCTGAGGCCAAAATTACATCTGCCCCATTTTCATCTGCTTTTCTTAAATCAGCAAACAAATTTCTTGCCGCAAGCTCGCCATCTTCATAAATAATTTTTACTACGTTGACACCCTCTTCTTCTAAAACATTTGCATCGCGCGTAATCGCTTCTTTTATTGCTTCAAGACTTCCTTTATAAAGTTTCATCGCAGCTTTTGGCGCGTAATGTTTATATTTCATCCCCGGAGCCTTCGGAACTAAAGTTGTCATCTGCTGTGCCTGCTCAATTGGAGGCATCGGGTCAAGCAGTGCTGCATCCTTATAGCTTGCGTTATCCTTAATTGCTGGGTCATAGTCACAAGAAAGCCCTAATATTTCTGTTACTCTTTCTGGAGTAATCAGTCCTGGCCTAAGTATCATCGGTAGTTCTTCTGTCATATCTATAACAGTACTTTCGATTCCACCAATACTTGGCTCACCCATGATAATAGCATCGATTTTTCCATCGAGATCATGCTTTACATGTTCCCATTGGGTTGGGCTCGGACGCCCGCTTGTGTTTGCGCTTGGCGCTGCAATCGGAACGCCCGAATATTCAATAAGTTTGCGCGCGGTTTCATTTGCCGGGCATCTTATTGCTACCGTTTTAAGTCCGCCTGTTGTTTCGTCCGGCACAATATCAAACTTTGGAAGCACCATTGTCATTGGACCAGGCCAGATGGCTTTTGCAAGTTTTCTTGCATTCTCTGGGTAGTTCATTGCGATGTCTGTAATTTCATCTGGACTTGCTATGTGCACGATGAGAGGATTATCGCTTGGTCTACCCTTTGCTTTGTAGATGGCATCGGAAGCTTTTGAATTAAGTGCGTTGCCACCAAGTCCATATACAGTTTCGGTCGGAAAAGCAACGAGGCCTCCGGCCTTTATAATTTCTGCTGCGATATGCAGGTCTTCTTCTGATGTTGTAAGATATTTTGTTTCCACTAGAAGTTCTTCATCTTTTCTGCTTGCTCAGCTGTTATGAGTGCGTCGATTACTTCGTCCATATCGCCATCAATAAACTGATCGAGCTTATAAATTGTAAAGTTAATTCTGTGATCGGTTACTCTTCCTTGCGGGAAGTTATAAGTTCTAATTCTTTCTGATCTGTCGCCACTACCAACCTGACCTTTTCTAAGTTCAGCCTGTTCGTCGTGCTGTTGCTGCTGGAAGAATGCATAAAGCCTTGACTTAAGTTCTGTGAAAGCTTTCTCTTTATTCTTAAGTTGTGATTTTTCATCCTGGCACTGAACAACGACTCCGGTTGGTAAGTGCGTAAGTCTTACAGCAGAGTCTGTCATATTAATATACTGACCGCCGTGCCCGGAAGCTCTGAATGTATCAACACGAATGTCATCCCATTTAAGATCAACTTCAACGTCATCTACTTCTGGCATGATAGCAACTGTTGCTGCTGATGTATGAATTCTGCCAGAGCTTTCTGTCTCTGGGACACGCTGAACTCTGTGTACACCTGATTCATATTTAAGTCTTGAATACGCGCCTTTGCCGATGATACGAACAACTGCCTGTTTGTATCCACCGATACCTGTATCATTTACATCTGTAAGTTCAACTTTATATCCGTGGCGTTCTGCATAACGGCAATACATCCTAAGAAGATCGCCTGCAAAGAGTGCTGCTTCTTCTCCGCCTGTACCTGCACGAAGTTCGAGATATACATTTTTTTCATCGTTAGGATCTTTAGGAAGAAGTAAAATCTTGAGCTCGTGTTCAAGTTCTTCCAATTTGTCTTCGCATTCATTTATTTCCAGCTTTGCCATGTCGCGAATCTCTTCATCAGATTCGCCAAGCATTTCTTTTGCTCCGGCAAGGTCTTCTTCGGTCTTTTTATATTCTTTATATGCTAAAACGATTGGCTCCATTTCGCCCAATTCTTTCATGTGCTTGAGCCACTTGTCGTGGTTAGCAATGACTTCTGGGTCGGAAACCAAAAGGCTTAATTCTTCGTATTTTTCAAGTATAAAATCGAGTTTTTTAAACATATAATCTCCTAATTATTCAAAACTATAATATTATATCATATTTCCTCGCGCAACGGGGATAATATCGCACTAGGGGTCCTGCCGCTCAGCGCCTCCTCATGGGCTGCGGGTCCAGCGCCCCTCGCCATGAGCCTCTCTTCGCGTCACCCCTACGTGCGACATTAGTGCTCTCTCGTATTGATTCAGATCCCGCCCCTACGTGCGGGGTTAACGGGAAAATATGTGCCGCACGCCAATATATATTTACCTTCAGACCCTGAAATTTACAATTACCAATAGATTTGCTGGTAAACATTAAATGTAAATGAAAAACAAAAGGCCCAAATTTCAAGGGTTCGAGCGAATTTGGAAGTTTATGTATTGGTAAATACACAGGTTACCCACAAGTAAATGTGGATAAGTGAAAAAACCTAAAAGTCTTGCAGCGCAAGGCTTTGCAAGAATGTCAATAGGCTTGAAAAAGAAAGTTTTCCACAGTTTTTCACACCTTTGTTTTTACAGTTAATTTCTTGCAAATTATCCACAAGATTTACCAGTAAATAAAGAAATGGTAAAACTGGCAAGAAAAAAAGGCGTCCCTTTTAGGGGGACGCCTTTGGCATCTTATTTAACCTTTGGACCAGCAGCCTTTATTTCTGCGCTAACCTTGTCGTATTTTTTGAAATTATCTACAAAGCTCTTTGCCAGCATAGCCTGCTGTTTCTTGAACTTCTTCTTATCCTTCCAGCTGTTTTCTGGAATCATAAGTTCCTCAGGGACTCCTTCGATTGATGTAGGAATTTCTACTCCAAATACAGAATCCTTTACAAACTTAGAATTTTCGATTGCTCCGGTAAGAGCTGCTGTAACCATGGCTCTTGTAAACTTGAGCTTGATACGGCTGCCAGATCCGTTCCAACCTGTGTTAACAAGATATACATTAGCTCCAGTTTCCTCGAGCTTTTTAATCAGCATCTTTGCATATACAGATGGATCAAGTGGAAGGAATGGTTCGCCAAAACAAGTTGAGAATGTTGGAACAGGTTCTTTAACTCCGATTTCTGTTCCTGCAAGTTTTGATGTGAAACCTGAAAGGAAGTAATAAGCAGCTTGATTCTTATTTAATTTCGAAATTGGAGGAAGAACTCCATAAGCATCAGCAGTTAAGAAAATTACTGTCTTAGGAATTGGCCCTACGCCTTTAAGCTCTGCATTTGGAATATAGTTGATTGGGTATCCCACTCTGCTGTTAACTGCGAGTGAATCATCGTCAAAGTCAAATTCACGAGTCTTTGGGTCCATAACTACATTTTCTACAAGTGAACCAAACTTAATTGCGTTATAAATTTCTGGTTCATTTTCTTTTGAAAGATTAATGCACTTAGCATAGCATCCACCTTCAAAGTTAAATACAGAATCTTTCGACCAACCGTGCTCATCATCTCCAATAAGCTTGCGGTTAGGATCTGCTGATAATGTAGTTTTTCCTGTTCCAGAGAGCCCAAAGAATACTGCAGAGCCGCCATCTTTTCCGATGTTAGCAGAGCAATGCATTGGAAATACGCCTTCGTGAGGAAGTGCATAGTTCATTACAGAAAATACAGACTTCTTAATTTCGCCTGCATACTGGGTACCTGCGATTACTACGCGATGTTTTTCATAGTCAACAATGATAGCAGCTTCGGATCTTGTTCCATCGATTGCAGGGATGCACTTAAATCCCGGAGCAGCAATGATTGTATAGTCCGGAGCGAATTTAGAGAGCTCCGATTTCTTTGGCTGAATCAGAAGCTGGTGAATAAATAAGTTCTGTGAAGCAAGTTCATTTATGATTCTGAAGCCCTTTTGATATTTTTTGTCGCCTCCGGCAAAACCATCAAAAACGAAAACCTCTTTATTCTGAAGATATGCAACTACCTTGTCGTAAATTGCATCTGCAGCAGCTTGAGTAATTGGTCTATTAACGCTGCCCCAAGCGATTTCTTTGTGCACTTTCTTTGAGTCAACGATAAATTTATCGTTGGCAGATCTTCCTGTGTACTTGCCAGTCTTTACAACGAGCGCGCCAGTATTTGATAAAGCACCTTCGCCACGGCGCAGCGCATGTTCTGTCAATTCTGCTGGTGTTAAATTGCGATAAATTTCTTTCGCGTTAATAATTCCAATTCTCTTTAATTCTTCTTCAATGAAAAAAGCCATCACTTAACATCCTTTCAGATAATCTATTTCTTCTCGTGTCAGTTTTCTGTAATCACCTTCGTGAAGGCGTCCCAGTTTTACTTCTCCGATTTGTGTCCTTTGTAAATACGTTACCCTGCAGCCAACTGCTTCGAACATTTTTCTAACTTGGCGATTGCGCCCTTCGTGAATCTGAACTTCCACAAGCGACATATCACCTTTTTGTTTTAGCAATCTTGCTTTTGCCGGAGCAGTCATTCTGTCATCAACCATTACACCTTTTTGCAACTGCGCCACCTTTGCAAGTGTAAGCGGCCCTGCAACTTCTGCCATATAAGTCTTCCACACTTTGCTGCGCGGATGTGCAATATGATTTGAAAGCTCTCCATCGTTAGTCATGATTAAAAGTCCTGCTGAGTCATAGTCGAGCCTTCCAACTGGAAATACTCTGACCGTCACATCAGTCATTAAATCCATGACAGTCGGGCGATTTTTTTCATCACTTGTTGTAGTGACATAGCCCTGAGGTTTATTAAGCAAATAATAAACCAATTCTTCATGAGCTTCAATCAGGTGACCCGAAACTTCCACCTTGTCACCTGGCGCAACATCATAGCCCGGACTTCTTAAGACTGCACCGTTTATTTTTACTTGTCCGTTTTCAATCAGCTCGTCAGCTTTTCTTCTGCTGCTATAGCCGCTTGACGCGATATATTTATTGATTCTCACCGTCTAAACCCATTGTAATTTGATCTTTAAGCTCGTCAGAAATTTCTGCTGGGCCATCGTATGTTTCTTCTTCATCGTCATTTATAATCAATGTTCCGATGTCCTCAAGCTCTGGCAAATCTTTAAGAGATTCGAATCCGAAAAGCTCCAAAAACCTTCTTGTCGTTCCATAAAGAATTGGGCGACCGATGGTTGTGCTTCTTCCTCGTTCTTCAACAAGTTCCTTTGCCATAAGGCCTTCAATTACTCTGTCAGATTTAATTCCTCTAATCTGGTCAATCTGACCCTTTGTTACAGGCTGCTTGTATGCGATAACTGCGAGCACTTCTAATGCCGCCTGGGAAAGTCTTCTTGTTCTTACCGGAGTACAAAGCTTTTTGATATAATCATCGTTTTCAGGATTTGTGACAAGCTGAAATGCCTTGTCAATTTCTCTGATGCGAATTCCACCTGCCCTGTTATCATATTCTTCTACAAGCTCTCTAATAATCTTGAGCATGTCACTTGTTGAGAGATTAAATAATTCTGCACAAGCTTTTGCTTCTAAAGGTTCACCCCATACAAAGAGCAGGCTTTCAACTGCTGATTTTATATTTTCATTAGCCATTTTGTTCCTCCGAGTCTTCTGCAATTGGTGCATTTTGTGCATCAATTTCTTCCTGAGTCTTAAACTCGACTGTAATGTCTCCGTATCTTTCTTCCTGAGTTGCCTTCATGCTTCCTTGCTTAAGAAGTTCAAGAAGTCCAGTAAATGTAACAACCTTGTTCATTCTGCTTTTGTCTGTTGAAATAAGTTCAGAGAAAAGAACCTTTGCTTTTGTTTTAAAGAAATCAAGAATCTGCTCGATTCTCTTTTCAACAGAGATACGCTGACGCTCAAGCCTTTCATAACGCTGCCGAACCTCTTCCATTCTCTTTTTCTTTGAAATGAAGAGCTTGAAGTTTTCTATGAATTCTTCCATGCTGCCCTTAAGCAGAATGTCTTCTTCGCCGCGATATGAATTGATATCTTCTTGCGGTTTGCTGTGAATATGACTTGCAATTTCAGCTTCCTCTTCAAGGAAGTGTGCGATTTCTTTAAACTGTTTGTATTCAAGAATTTTCTGAACCAAACCAGCGCGTGGATCTTCTGCAGTCTCTTCGCTTCCAGCTTCCGCTTCAATAGGAAGAAGCATTCTTGATTTTAGTTCAATCAATTCCGCAGCAAGCACCATGAACTCTTGCGCTACATTTACATCCTGAGCTTTCATCTCTTCGATATAAGCTAAATATTGAGTTGTAATTTCTGAGACCTGAATATCAAAGATATTCATTCTTGCTCTTTCGATTAAGTAAACCAACAGATCAAATGGGCCTTCGAAATTTTGTAATTTTACTTTATACATTTATTTATCGTCTATTACTGTTAAAAATTCATTACTATAGCCAGCAGCTGCAAACTGGGCTCTCATGTCGTTCATTCTCGTTTGGACAGTTGTTGCATAGTATGTATCGTACTGACCTGCTTGAACTGCGCCGCCACCAAAGTTATATGCAGACAAAGCCTTTGTAATATCGCCGTTCCATGTTGCGACTGTGCCTTTGATATAGTTGGCACCAAACTGAATGCTTTCATGAACCATGAACAAGTTCTCAAGTGGAACGCCCTGATACTTGGCAGTATCAGGCATAATCTGCATCATACCAAGTGCGCCGCCTCCGGAAACTGAATATCTGTTAAACTTACTTTCGGTTCTGCAAACCGACATGATTAAATCTTCATCTATCCCGCTTACATTTGCTTCGTGTCTAAAGATGTATTCGTAATACAGGCAATCAGCATCACTTAAATCAGCTTGAAAACTCTTGATATATTCTGCGCGCGCCTTGATATAAGACACATTGTTAACATTTGCGTTTAAATATTCTGCAGCTTTGACTTCTTTCTCGGTTGAGATATAAAGTCCATATTCATCTTCTGCAATCGTTATATCAAAGCTATTTGATTCTTCTAAGAATTTAAGCGGAATGTAGAAAACTTCTGCATCATTATATGATATCACTCCACTTGCTGCCGGAGTCATAACTTCATCACTTTCTCCGTTTCTAAGATGAAGTGCAACACTCGCCTTTGCCCAACCAGTCACATCTTTAAGATTCCAGCCGTCTTTTGAATAGTAAGCTCCGGCGTGACCTGCATCAATGCGATTAATATAAATATCAGACGGATGCTCTCCCTTCCATTCAGTCTTAAGCCCAAGGGCACTGTTCATTTCATCGCTAAGTGGAACATACACCACATCGCCAACCTTTGTAATTGGGCGATAGAGTTCATAATTATTTACGAGATGTCCATCAATGTAAATATCCTTCGTAAGAAACGACATCGTAAGGACATAATCCCCATCACGATTTAAAGGATCAACTTCTTTAACCGCTTCAAATGTGTTATAGACTACTTCACGCATCGTATAGCCAAGACCAATTAAGCAAAGTGCAGAGATGACTGCGATAACAATCAGAAGCGGAATCTTATTTCTCTTAACTTCGCCTATTGCTTTATTTTTTGTCGCAAGAACGAAGTTGTTTCCAGAAATAAGTTCGTCATCTATATCAGAAATAATTGCTTCGATTGCTTCTGGAATTGCCTTTGCAGTATCACTTGCAACCTGTCCTGTTTCGCCGTGCTCGTCCGTTGCAATTTCACCAGCAAGGCCATTGATATATGCAGCTCCGGCAGTTGCAAGAAGCAATTTGTCTTTATTGTTTGCAATAATTGCTGCAGCAAGACCTGAAAGGACGTCGCCACTTCCGGCTGTTGCCATTCCAGGGCTGCCTTTTTCAACTCGATAAGTTATTGTGCCGTCGCTTACTGTTGTGACATGGCCTTTTAAAAGCACAATTGCTTTTAAGAAACTTGCAAGCGTACTTGCGCTTCCTTCTGGATCATCAAGAATATCTGCGATGCTGCGTTTAGACAGTCTTGAAAATTCCTTTGGATGTGGAGTTAAAATTAAACCGCACTTATGATTGCAAAGCGTTTTCTTTCCCATCTTTGCCATAGCGTTAATTCCATCGGCATCGACAATCAGAATTCCTTCGTAATTCTTTATTAAATATTCGAGTGATTTTCTTGTCTCGTCAGTATCGCCAATTCCCATACCAAAAGCGATGACAGAATTTTTTTGCATAAGCTCTTTGAACTCTTTTTCTTCGAACTTAATAAAGCCATCACTTTCTGATAAAGGATAAATCGTACTTTCCAAAATATCAGGGATAATCTCTTTTGAAATCGAGCTTGGAACTGCAATGGTGCAGACTCCGGCGCCTGAACGCATAGCAGCGTTAGCCATATCAGCGAGCCTAATTGCACCGCTGTATTTTACGCAGCCTCCGATAAGAGCGATATTTCCAAAGTCGCCCTTGTTTGCGTTCTCGTCCCTTTTGGGAAACAAATTCTTAACTTGTGATACTGTTAAAATTTCGCTCATCTATACTGTAATGTCTGCTATGCTAAGTGGGCAAACCAACTTTAACGAATCAAGTGGCATCTCAACCTGATAGCCAATTTTCCCAGCACTAAAAACAATTGAATCCCAAAGTTCTGCCGTCTCATCAACAACAGTTTTGAATTGCTTTTTCATGCCGATTGGGGAACATCCACCATGAATATATCCAGTAAGCCCTAATAAATCCTTGCTCTTAATCATCGCAATGCTCTTTTCAGAAACAGCCTTGGCGGCCTTCTTAAGATCAAGCTCTTCTGCAACTGGAATCACGAACACATAATATTCTTTACTTGCTCCTTGAGTAACTAAAGTTTTAAATACGCGCTCTTCTTCAATGCTAAGAATCTTTGCAACTTCTACTCCACTTAAAGCTTCATAGACGC
The DNA here is from genome assembly GCA_045616685.1 of Anaerovoracaceae bacterium. Classification (GTDB taxonomy): domain Bacteria; phylum Bacillota; class Clostridia; order Peptostreptococcales; family Anaerovoracaceae; genus UBA1764. The sequence continues at coordinate 14,442 of JAZLHF010000009.1, read as the reverse complement.
CGTAGTCATATTCTTTATGTTCAATTTTCTTCTGATCCAATGTTCGCATTACATTGGTTTTCTCTAATTTTTTTGGCATTTAATTTTTGTGTTTTCTTGTTATTCCTTGCACTGCGCCTGTCCATTTTCTTTAAGAATCGCTCTTCTTCAAGTTGATCCCAAACCACAGCCCAAGAGAAATATGCTTTGCCAAATCCAAGAGCAAACTTGGATTTCTTCTTAACGCTTCGTGCAAGTTGTTTTTCTTTTTCTCTTGCTGCCAGAGCTTTACGCTCTGCTTCAGCCTCTGCGATTCTGCGAGCTTCTTCTGCTTTTGCTTGCGCAGCTTCAATTTCTTTATTATATTTAGCGTTTGCTTCTTCTTTTGCAACGGCTTCGCTCTGCTGAAGCGCACTTAAGCGTTTGTCCGAATCGATGCGAAGAACTTCGGCTTTGAATTCAGATTCAAGCTTGCGCTTTTCTGCTGCATCATTAAGTTTAAACTCTTCTTCTGCAAGTTTGTTTTGGAATTCTTCTTTGCTTAAATTGCTCGAAAGTTCAGCTTCAATCTGACGCCTTTCTGCATTAGTCTCTGCCACAATCTTTGCAATTGCTGCGCGGCGTTCTGCTTCAATACGATCAACTTCTGCAATTGCAATTTCAAGCTCGCCCTTGCGTTCTTTTTCTATTCTTGCAATCTCGGCCTGACGTTCAGCTTCAATACGAGTCTTTGTTTCAGCAAGATCTTGTTCAAGCTTTCTAATTTCATCACGCAGATTTTGAAGAACTTTCTTTTGCTCTTCCTTGGCAGCAATTTCGCGCTGAGCTCTCGCGTTTCTAATTGCTTCTGCGCGGGCCTCAATAACTTTTTCGTTTTGCCGACGCTCGTGTCTTCTGATTGCTTCTTTACGTTTATTTTCTGCAAGAGCATGTTTTCTTTCAGACGCGATACGCCTTTGCTCATCACGCTTTGCACGTTTAACGCTGCAAACTGCCTCTCTTACCTGACGCTTAGCTTCATATCTTTCGCGGCGATCTTTTTTATTCTGTTTATCTTCCGCGATGATAAGCTTCCAGCTTTGCCAGTAAACAATTTGATTGTGCTTAAGCCATGCGAAGAACGCGAGAACTCCGGCAATAAAGTTGCAATGCTTTTCCTGTTTCTTCTCACTAGCCTTACGTGCTTTTCGAGAAATAACTTCAACTGGCTGCTCTTTAACAATCTTTGGAGCTATTTCTGTTTCAATTTCTCCGCTCGCTTGTCTGTCTTCCTTTACAGCATCTTCAATTGATTGTTTTATATTCTTAAAGAATTCCTTGCCAGCACTTGCGAACTGTTCAAGTTTTTCTTTTTCTTTTTTTTCTCTTTCGTGTTGTTCGACTTCAAGAAGCCCTGTGTTAACACGTGATGCAGATTCAGCCGCAGCCTTCATTGCCTTCTCGGCCTTTTCACTTTCGATTCTTGCAAGCTCTGCAGATTTTTCTACGGCCATAGTGCTTTGGGCCATAGCCTCTTCAGCACGGCGTTCTGCTTCAAGTCTTTCTTGCTGAAGTTCTTCTGCAAGTTTTTCTGCTTCTAAAGCTTTACGCCTCTTTTCCTTTTCGACAACATTTTCTACTTCTTTTGCCGTAGCTACTGCTTTCGCTCTTACTTTTCGAGATTCAGCCTGGGCAAGTTTTTTTGCAATGCGAAAATCGACGGCTACGTCAGACTCTGGCTGAGCAGTCGCTTTTTCTGGCGCGGAAGCGTTGACCTTCATCCTATCAAAGATGTCGTAATCGAAATCTTTTAAGACGTCAACTTCTTCCATTTGAGACAATTCTTCTATGTCCTCATTTAGTTTTTTTAATAAATCGTCTTCTTGCATTGGTTCCTCTACACCTGAACTTTAATTATACCCTAAATTTCAAGCATTTTGAACACTTTTGGTACCATCTCGTCATCCTCAAAATTATACAAAAGCACCCTTTGATTTTCAGGATCAACGACCCAGCACTCTTTAGCGCCCGAGACTTTCTCTTGAGCTACCAGTACATGCATGCTTGAAGGCGCAAAAACTCGCTCTAAAGCAGCCAAAGTTGCCCTGTGCGGGAAAGCTGTGATTCCGCCTAAAACCTTCTGAACAGTGCTTTTTGGCACACCAGAAAGCTGAGCTACCATTTCATATGTATAGCCCAATTCAGCTCTTCTTTTGTTCATCTCGGTTATAGTCATTTTTCGCCTTTCTAACCATATTATATCCATAATATATCCATTAAGCAAGTAAAATAGCGTAAAAATAAGGCGGAATGGACATTTCCATCCCGCCTTTAAGGATATTTACTTTAATTTTAACGCCCTCATCGAGTTAAGTATCGCAATCATACAAACTCCGGTATCGGCAAAGACTGCAAGCCACATTGGAGAATACCCTAAGGCCGATGCGATTAGAACGACAACTTTAATGCCAAGGCTGAATCCGATATCTTCATAGATAATCTTCATGACGCGCTTTGAATGACGAACTGCCAGAGCAACGTCGCTTGGATGGTCGTTCATAAGGACGATATCTGCAGCTTCGACTGCGGCAGCCGAGCCCATAGCGCCCATTGCGATCCCAACATCTGCCCTTGTAAGGACTGGTGCATCATTAATTCCATCACCAACAAAGGCCAGCTTGGTCTTTGTGTCTTTCTTTTCTTCGAGCATTTTCTCGACAATATTAACTTTGTCCTCTGGCATTAGTTCGCTCTTGTATTCTTTGATGCCAAGCTCTTTTGCAGTCTCGATTGCGATGTTTTCCTTATCGCCAGTAAGCATTACTGTATTAATTCCGTTTGCCTTAAGATTTGAGATTGCTTGGGCAGCATCTTCTTTAATTTCATCGCTGATGATGACGTGTCCCATGTATCGTCCGCCAAGAGCAACATGAACTCTTGTACCAGGGTGCTCGCAGTCATGATAATCACATCCGACGTACTCCATGATCTTGCGATTTCCTGCGGCAACGTGCTGACCGTCAACCTTTGCGAGGACTCCTTTTCCTGCAATTTCTCTAAATTCGCTGACTCTTGATTTATCCGGAGCCTTCCCATACGCATCGGCAAGCGATCGTGCGATTGGGTGATTGCTGAAGCTTTCCGAAAGGGTTGCAAGCTCTAAAAGTTTTTCTTCGTCGCAATCATATGGATGAACAGCAACTACTTTAAATACTCCGCGAGTTAATGTTCCTGTCTTATCAAATACAACTGTATCTGCTTTTGAAAGCGTTTCTAGATAATTACCGCCTTTGATAAGAATTCCCTTACGAGATGCTCCGCCGATTCCGCCAAAGAATGCAAGCGGAATTGAAATTACAAGTGCGCATGGGCAGGAAATTACGAGGAAGGTCAAAGCTCTATAGATCCAAACTTTCCAGACCCCAAAGCCAAGAATTGGTGGAACGATTGCACAAATAAGTGCCATAGCGCATACGACTGGAGTATATACTTTCGCAAATTTTGTGATAAAGTTCTCTGCTTTTGCCTTGTTGTCGGCTGACTCTTCTACGAGCTTTAAGATCCTGCTTGCAGTTGATTCGTCTGCGCATTTAAGAACGCGCGCGGTAAGAAGCCCATCAAGATTGATGCTGCCAGAATACAGTTCACTTCCGACTGTTGCATCAACAGGAAGTGCTTCGCCTGTTAAGGCTGCGGCGTCAATACGAGATGCTCCTTCAGTTACGATGCAATCTACTGGAACTCTTTCGCCAGGCTTGATAGTAATGATATCATCAAGGTGAAGATCTCTTGGATCGACTTTCTGATTGCCAAGGTTTGCATAATCGGGTCTGATGTCCATGAGATTTCCGATAGAATCTCTACTTCTATCAACTGCTTTATCCTCGAGCCATTCACCGATTCTATAAAGAAGCATTACCATTACCGCTTCATCATATTCTCCTATTATAAATGAACCAATAGATGCAACGCACATCAAAAAATTCTCATCGAAGATTTCTCCATGAATAATATTTTCTGCTGCTTCTTTAAGTATGTTCTTTGCAATGATTAGGTAAATCACTAACCAAATAATTAACTTAATCATTTAATTCTCCTTCTTGTATAACCCTCAACCTGAGGATCAAATTTACATATTGCGCTGTATGGACAATACTTGCAAGAAATATCCTCATTTCCTTTTTTAATAGGTTTTATGCTAACATCACCTGACTGAAGGTTTGAAATGGTTGATGCAAGACTTTCTCTAAATGCATTCCTCAAATCTTCGTATTCAGCTTCTGATAAAGCTTTCTTTGCTTTTACAACTTCCGATTTTTCGCCAAGGCTGACTGTCTTATCAAGCGTTGAGAATGCCAAATCGTCAGCAACAAAGGCTCCATCCAGTCTATATTTATCAGCGATTGCTTCGGCAAGCTTTGTTGAAAGCTGCTCAAGTTCTAAACTTTCAATATCTGCATCTGTGGCAGGGTTTTCTATATGAAAATAAAAACTGCCGACTGGTTTTGCTCCGTTCCTGGTTGCATATTCAAGATAAATCATAAGTTGCAGGTCTAAACCGTTTGCAATCATATCCGGTTTAAACTCTTTGCTGCCAGACTTATAATCGATAATCTTGACAAGCTCTCTATCGCTTAACTTTGTGGTGTCAAGCCTATCAATTTTACCATGAATCTTGCTTCCGTAAAAATCAAATTCAAATGCGTTTTCAGTTTCAATCTGGTCGACATTACCAAGCCTTAGCTGTTTAACCATGTTAAACGCAAATTTAAGAGCGCGGTCTTTTGTTTTTTCGATTCTATATTCTTCAGCAAAGCTCCTTGTAAAGAGGCCGCTTGTGTCTGTTTCTTTAATTTCGTCTACAGTCTTTGAAACGAATTCTTTTATTTCGTCTCCCGTAATTGTTTGCCAAAGCGAACTTGCATCCCTTGCAGATTTCCCATCCGATGAAAGATGTTTTGAAAGTCTATTCAAAACTTCATGATAAATGTTTCCTATGTCTTTACTTTGGATTGTAAAGTCTTCAGAATCTTCTGCCTTAAGAGCGTATCCCATGAAGTATTGATATGGGCAAAGCGCATACTTTTCTAATCCTGATGGGCTTACCACGTTTGCCTTAAGAACTTTTTCTGCTGCATCCTTGCTTAAGACTTCTCGTTCGTTCTTGTACAAAAGCCCCTTTGCTGCAGCTTTGTATCTATCAGTACCAGACAGCTTATTTGCTACCGCCTGCCATGTATTATCCAATTCTTTGCCATCGCTTTTAAAAAGTCTAAGTCTTTCGACAAGTTCTTCTAAAGTAAAGATTTTTGCACTGTCCTCTTCTTTTTGAACTGGCAAATCTGCGATTAAGTATGATGGTTTTTGATCTTCTTCACTCGCATCGGTCAATGCATAGCTAAAATATAATTTTTCTGCCGGAGCCTCCATGGCTTCGTACAGCATCATCTTATCTTCTTTGGCAAGCTGATCATATGATTTGCAAAGTGCGACTCCATCCTTGGCAAGTTTTTCTATTTCATCATCGCTTAAGATGCCGCTTGCGCTAACTTTTCTTGGAACACGGCTGTCATTAAATGATGTGATGAACAAAGCTTTAATTCCGTAAGCCTTACTTCTATATAAATCGCCAATCTGAATGCAGCCCGTCTTTTGAGGAAGCAGCCCAATTTTAACATCTTTAAATGCATTCTTAATTACATCGCGATATTCTTCGTTTGATAAAGTTTCATCGCCAAGAAGTTCTACTGTTTGATCTAAAATTTCTACGATTACAGCCCAAGCCTGAGCAAGTTCTTCTGAATTTTCTGTGTAGCCAAGACCTGCAAGCTCAATTGCTCTTTCTTCAAGCGCCCGTGGCATATGCATTGTATCAACGAGGAAAGTGTAAAGTGCCATGCTCTTTTCACGAACAGTCTTTGCAGCTTCAAAACTTTCAAAAAAACCGCTTACTAAAGCAGTAAATTCATCACGTGCGATTTCGGCTTTAATCTTTTTGTCTCCGCCGTACTTGAATTTCTCAAGAAAAGCCTTTCCCTTGATATGATAGGTCTTTACATAATTGGTGAAATCATCGTTATCAACGAACTGAACGACGCTATGAGCCATAAAGCCGTCTGCAGCCATATCAAGAAGATTCACAATCTTGGAAGCAGCATCAATGTGCATAATACTACGCTTTTCGTCGATGTATGTTGGAATACCAAGGCTTTCAAATATGCGTTTGAAATTTGCGGCATCGCTGTTTACATCAGCAGAAAGAATCATAATGTCCTCTGCTGTGTAATTTTCTTCTCTAATAAGACGAAGAATTTCAGCAGCAACTTTAATTGCTTCGTCGTATGCGCTATCAGCAACAATGACGGGCTGAAGTGTTACAGGAAATTCTTCTTTTGGATTTGATAAGATCACGTGGCAACCAAAACTATTTTCATCAAGTGCTTTCAGAAATTCTTTTTCATGCTTTGTAAATGAATAAAACCCAACAAACCAAATTTCTGATTGCTTGATAAAATCGCACTCCCCCACTTTTGATGTTGCGAATGTAAGGCCGTCTTCTGAATCGATATATTTACCTGACATGTAAGATTTATATAACGCACTGAGCTTATTCATGTCAGAAAGTTTCTGCTTTAATAAAGTTGGAAGTTCTTCCGAAACATCAACCACTTCTTTATTATTCTGCTTTGATTGAACAATAAAATCTGCTGCAGAAGAAAGAAAATCGTCGCTGCCACAAAGCTTTGAGTAAAGCTCAAGATTAGCTTCTTTAGCGCATTTTCTAAGTATCATTCTGCGGCCAAGGGTTGTGATTGGGATTTCGAGAGGAGACCCTGTCTTATTTAGAATTTCAGCACGAAGCTTGTTGCCAGACATAATCTGCAGATCAAAGAAGCCTTCTTTTTTGGTCGCATTAAAAGCAGCGGTTTCGGCGGACAAGGTCAGCTGAGCCGGCACAATTAAAAGCTTCAAAGAGGCTTTACTTTCTTCTATTTTGTTGAAAAGCTCTTGATCAAATTTCATTTATGCAAATACGTCATACGCAAGTTTAGCAAGAAGAATGAGGACTGCGATAAACATCATGATGCGAATGAATGGCGCGCCTTTTTTGATTGCTAAGTTCGATCCGATATAGTTTCCCAAAATATTGCTACTTGCCGTAAGAGCAACAAGTGGCCAAATGACTGCTCCAACTGTAACATAGTGGATTGCTGATCCAAGCCCAGTACAGAAGTTTAACAGTTTTGCGTTTCCGCTTGCAGTCTTTAAATCAAATCTAAGGACGCTCGCGAAAACCATGATTGCGAACGTGCCTGTACCTGGGCCAACAATGCCATCGTAAAGTCCAAGGACAAGACCGGTAATAATTGATACAATCCAAACTTTGCCTACAGAAATCGTATCAAACGCGTCTTCCGAGCCAAAGTCTTTTTTTAAAATCAGAAACAACGCGGCAAATGGAGTCACGCAAATGATAATCTTTTGAAAGACTACAGCATCGAGTGCAAAGATAATATGCGCTGCGATGTTCGATCCAATGATGCCACAGACTGCGCTTATCAGAGTTACTTTGATGTTTATGTTTCCTGATTTGATGTATTTATATGTCGCAACACTCGTACCAAGACATGCGCTTGTTTTGTTACAAGCAAAGGCTACGTGGGTTGGAAGGCCTACGAGCAGATACGCTGGCAATGAGATGCAACCACCGCCTCCGGCGATGGAATCAACAAAACCGGCAGCAAACATTGCGATGCAAAGCAATATTAAATTAATAATTGTTACGCCATAAAACATTCCCCATATTATATCATATTTGTGGTGATGAAAAATAGCGTGGAAACAGACAAATTAAAACAAGGTGGCTTGATGCCACCTTGATGTATCTCTTATAAAATACAGGCTTCATTGTATTGAAGCAAGTCTTCATCCTTTGTTAGAAATCTAACTCCTTCGCTCTTGGCCTGAGCCAACAATATTTTATCAAATGGGTCTTTATGGCCCTTGATATCCTTTAAAGTTGTCACCTCAAATATATGTTTCTTATCAAGTTTAAGTTCATTGAATCCGGCTTTTAGAGATAGCTGATCTATAACCTCCGGGATACCTTTGAATGATTTTTTATTCATCCTTTTAATTGCAATTTCCCATATAGAAATGGTGCTATAAAAAATTTCGTTATTTGGGTTTAGGAAGATTTCTCTATCGCTCTCAGATAATTTCGAGGAATCAATGAGAGCCCAAATAAGATAATGTGTATCAATTAAAATCTTCATCTAAACTCTCCCAGTCAATCATCTCTTCTATAGAAAATTCATCTGAATCTAAAAATGCATCCCAATCAATGTTTGATAATACACTTTTGGCGATTCCCAGTCTTTTGCTAATATCTTTGTTTTCGTAAGGTACTATTTGAGCAACTGGGACCCCATTGCGTGCAATTACAATTTTGTCCTCTTCTTTAGATTCTAACATTTTAATTAGCTTGGATAATTCAGTTTTCGCGTCAAAAATATTAACCTGTTTCATTTTTAATCCTTTTGTATTATTAGCTAACTTAGCTAAATTCATATTATCATCCTCCTTTGATTATTGCAAGATTATGACCTCTAATTTACACAGTAAGTTTATTTATTATTTCAAATTCAACGATTCGAAGGTCGATAACGCCATCGGGTTTATCATATGTAACAATTAAGTTGTCCCACGGAACTATGCCAATACTGGCATATAACTGGGCTTTGCGTTGTTGCCAATTTAGGTATTCCTGTGAATTTGTCAGGCCTTCATGTTCCCAAATGAAAATTTTGCCGTCACTCCGGCGTATTGTAAAGTCTGGGTTTAATTTTATTTTGCCAATTTCAATTACTTGTTCATATCGGAAAGCGATTTTATGCTCGTAAAATTTTTCAGTTATAAGCACTTCGGATTTTGACCGAACTTTTAAACCGTGCGAGTTAATTTGACGGCGCTCTTCTGGGCGGTAGTCGCTTTGTTCAAATGGTTCGCTGGCCCACGCTGATTCTTGCTCTGCGAGCGCACATGAAATCATCGCATCTGTGATTGAAGGATATTTTCGTTTTAGTGAGCTGATTTCTTGTTGAAGGTCAAATTCGGGCCATTGTTTTTGGATAACGCGCATTAATTCTTGCTGGTGGTTGCGCGCGTCAAGCTCCGCCTCAAGTAGTTGCCGCTTTATTAGGCCTTCAATTATTTCAGGTTTTTTAGTGATACCGCGCTGATACTGTTTTCCTTTAGTACTTGCAACCTGAGTATAATATGGTTTGCCGTTTTTGATGCGCACGCAAAGGCTTCCTTTTGGAGAATCTTTTAATCGCTTTCCAATAGAATCAATCTTTTGTTGGTTGTCTATGAGAAAAGATGAAAATATTTGATCGTTTTGCATGAGTTTAAAAGATAAATTTGTGTGATTTCAATAGATGGATAACGAATTGGGTTAATATTGGAATATGTTTTGTTGATTTCCAAAAATAACGAAGACTCCGGCATATATGTTGGAAAAACAAGCTGTTTTGAATGATGTTTTGAATGATGTTTCGAAATCTCCGTTGTCAAATATTACCATTTTTAAATTGTGCTGTCAATTATTTCCAGAAGACTCTGGCAAAAGATACGCCTCTCGCCCCTAACTCGGGCTCGCGATGTTTGCTAAGCGAGCGCGTTCGGATTATAGTTGCCTTCGTAGGCAAATGAAGGCCCGCGGCCAGCCCTCCGCGCTCTGGGCAAACAGGATGCAATAAAAAATAGAGCCCAGTAAGTGAAGTGAATCCCTTTCGATAGACAAAAACTTTGATGCAAGGGGTTTACTTCACTTACTGGACTCTGGCTGTGTGTAGTATTTTATTATTCTTTTTGCTTTGGCAAAATCGCTAAAAATACGAATATTAAAGCTGTGCTAAGAATTACTGCACCAACGATGTCAGTGGCCCAGTGCCAACCTGATAGGAATCTTCCGCCGATGATAATTGTAATCATTGCGAGACATCCAATTGTACCAATCAACACTTTAAGTGGATCTTTAATTTTGCGTTTGATTTCGATAAGTAGTGATGCGAAAACAACATTGCCAAGTACAGTGTGACTGCTTGGGAAACTTGATTTAAGCACACCATCTTCGAGCACAGGTCTGTAATTAATCACAACTTTTGTAAAAATTACATATGCAATAATTGCGAGTATATAAAGAATGCCGAGGCAAATAAGATCCGGATCAACCTTCTTTAAACTCTTTTCAGTAAATAGTTGTTTTGCTCCGATAACACCAAAAACTGCACATATGAAGATGCTGAAATATCCAAGCAGCTGTGTCAGCTCGTACATAACTTTGTTTGGTGGGCACGAATCTGCAATTGATTTGTTAAATGTTGCACACCCAACCTCTGACCCCAAAGGTCCTATTGCCTGAACGTCATATGTTTGCACGAAATGCATATATGCAAAAAACAATGCAAAAAAAACGATTGCAGCAAAGATGTAAATTACCCTTTTTGATTTCATTTTTTACTCCTTTAAAGTACTTTTGATAAAAAATCTTTTAATCTATCTGATTTAGGATTGTTGAACAATTCTTCCGGAGCCCCCTGCTCTATTAAATGTCCACCCTCCATAAACAGCGCTCTTGTTGCGACTTCACGCGCGAATCCCATTTCGTGTGTTACTACAACCATTGTCATTCCCTGCTGTGCAAGCTCTTTCATTACATCAAGTACTTCGCCAATCATTTCTGGGTCAAGTGCTGATGTAGGTTCATCAAAAAGCATGATTTCAGGTTCCATCATAAGAGCACGAACAATTGCAATACGCTGCTTTTGGCCACCTGAAAGTTGTGCAGGATAGCTGTCACCTCTATCACCAAGACCCACACGATCAAGCAATGCCTGAGCTTTTTTAACAGCTTCTTCTTCAGTCATTTTCTTGAGCTGGACAGGAGCAAGTGTCATGTTCTTCATGATTGTCATATGAGGGAAAAGGTTAAAGTGTTGAAATACCATTCCCATCTTCTGACGATGAATGTTTATATTATTATTTTTATCCGTGATATCAACGTCATCAAATAAAATTTGTCCACCTGTTGGAACTTCCAAAAGGTTTAAGCATCTTAAAAAAGTAGATTTCCCAGATCCTGATGGCCCGATAACAACCATAACATCACCTTTGTTAACTTCAACGCTGATGCCATCAAGAGCTTTAATTTGCCCGTCTTTATAATGCTTCTTTAAGTCTTTAACTTGAATAATTGCGTCACTCATTTTATCTCTCACTATTGCGCATCTTCTTTTCTAAAGCGCTAACTAATTTACTAAAGAAAATAACCATGATTAAATAGATTAAGGCAACTGCGAACAGTGGCATCGCTTGAATATAAGTTGCGCCTCTGATAATTTCGCCACCTTTTGTCAAGTCTGTTACAGCTACATAGCAAGCAACTGATGTTTCCTTTAAAAGTACGATAAATTCATTTGCAAGTGCTGGCAAAACAGCCTTAAGTGCCTGCGGAATAATAATGTGCCACATAGTTTGAACAAAATTAAGTCCAAGACTTCTGCCAGCTTCCATTTGGCCCTCGTCAATTGACATAATGCCGCCACGAATAATTTCTGCAACGTAGGCTCCGGAGTTAATACCGAAAGTTAAGATTGCAACAGGGACGCCATTTTTGGTTGTGCTAAATATTACAAAGAACATAATCATGATCTGAATCATGACTGGAGTTCCACGAATTACTGTAAGGTAAATTTGGCAAAGAGTGTTTCCAAATTTCAAAAGCCCTTTGCCAAAGCCTGGTTTCATTGCGTCATAATTCTTGTTATAGGTTGAACGAATTATCGCAACGATAGAACCGAGAACGATACCAAGTATTACTGCAGAGAAGGCAATTTTTAGAGTATTGCCAAGGCCTTTAACAATATACTTGTATCTATTTTTGGTTACGAAGCATGTTATAAAATCTTCTTTAAAATTTTGAATGAATTGTGACATAGTTTCTTATAACGACTTAAACGAAGCAGCATTTGCCACTTCGTTTAATCATATCTTTCATGTGTATTTTGGGTTTTATTTGATGAACAAATTTCTTTTGAATTAACTTACTGGATGTACTTGTCTACAACCTGCTGAAGTGTACCATCGGCGATAAGTTCTTCAAGTGCTTTGTTAACTTTGTCGAAAAGTTCTGTGTTATCTTTTGCAATTGCGATTGCGTATTCTTCTACAGAGTATTCTGAATCAAGAATTACAAGCCCTGTGTTTGCAGCAACGAGAGCTTTAGCTGGTTCGCTGTCGAGAAGTACACAGTTAACCTGACCATTCTTTAATGCTTCTACAGCATCTGTTGTCTTCTGGAAACTCTTAACTTCGCCAAGTCCTGCATCTTCGATATCCCATGTTGCATAGAGGAAACCTGTTGTACCTGTCTGGGTTCCAATTACATTGTTTGCACCATCTATGAAGAGATCATCAACTGTTGTGATTGGGCTTCCTTCAGGAACGATAAGAACCTGAATACCTGTTGCATAACTTGTTGTGAAGTTAACTTCTTTAAGACGTTCTTCAGTAACTGTCATGCCTGCCATACCCATATCATACTTTCCTGCCTGAACACCAGGAATGATTGAGTCAAATGCGATATCAATAACTTCGAAATCCATACCGAGCTTTTCAGCAATTGCTGCACCAACTTCTACGTCGATACCAACGAGCTGATCTCCGTCATAGTATTCGTATGGCTGGAATGTTCCTTCTGTTGCCATTGTTAAAACTTCTTTTTCTACAGCTGTTTCAGCTTCATTCTTTTCGCCACAAGCAGCTAAGCTAAAAATCATAGCGAATGCTAATAAAATTGCAAATACTTTCTTCATTTTCTAATCTCCTTCTAACGCCGCCTGCTTAGCGGCGGTTCTCTCTAAAAAATATATCTATATTTTATTCATTTTTATGCATATGTCAACAGGTTTTTTGAATATTTTTTAAATTTTATGCAAGTTTTTAATATTTTTATGCATATTCTATGCATTTTATGCCATTTTATGCATATTTGCGTTTTAAAAGATTCCTTTCGCCCTTAGTGCTCTTTCGAAATCTTTTAAACCGCCGATTACATTAAAAAAAACGCGTGGCCTATGCCACGCGTTTAAATATCAAATTATCTATTTGATGGAATCAATGCTCCACATCATTGGGATTGAAGACATCTGCTTCTTAAGGCCTGTTTCTTCATTAGATGGGGCTGTGAAGCAAAGTTCTATATACTTATCCTTAGAAATTGTCAGAATGCTTTCGCTCATGTATTCTACATCTTCTACTGTATCATAATACTTGAGGTAAACACAGCTTTGACTTTTTCCATTTGCCAACGGATAATCATAGAAGTTCTGGACCTTTACATCATGCTTTGCAGAGATTTCTTTGACTCCGGCATTTAAATCTTTACCTTCTGTATTCCAACCTCTAATAATGAAGTCAGAATAATCTTCGTTTTCACCGAATGCAACAAGAACGTTGTCTTCTTTCTGTTCGTCTGTTACATAAAGCTGTTCAAGACCAAATGGAATCCAAGTTACAACATTATATTCTACAACAGCTACTTCGCATGCAGGAACCTTGAATGTTGCCTTTACAAATTCATTTCCATCAAGGAAAATGTAGTTCCTAAGGTAATATGGGTTTTCACCATTTTCACCATCTTCATAAGCAATGTAATAACCGTAGTGGTAATCGTTAGGTTCAATAAGTGTATCAAACTCAGCGAACATTAACTCTTGCTCTTCATAGCCATAAAGGTATTCTTCATATGTCATGCGATCCATGATGGATGCATTGTTTGAAGGAACTCTATATACACAAAGAGATTCAAGCTTTTCCGAAATTGCCGTATAGCTTTCAACAAGGCCCTCTTTTGCTTGATTTTCTGCCACATCATCTTTGTGATATTCTCCAGTAAGTACGAAACTTGGAAGATCTTCGCCCAAGTCAATCTGTGGATTAACAACTGCGTTAGGGTCAACCGGAATTACATCTTCATTTGTGTTTTTGTCTTCGCAGGCAGCAAACGAGAAAAGCATTACTATTGCCAATGCGAGTGAAATCAGTTTTTTCATATATAAATTCCCTTCGAAATTTTTACAAAGTGTACTTGAATATTTTACACCAAAATTGAAGAAAAATAAACAAAAAGAGAAGTCATTTTAGAAATAAAAAAGCCTCTTTCGAGGCTCTTTTAGTGTATTTAACTACTTTTCAATTGCTTCATTAAATCTTTGAAGCATTGTTACAGCTTCAGCTCTTGTGAGTACGCCCTGAGGGTCTATCATCTTTCCTGATTTGCCATTGATGATTCCTTTCATTACGCACCAGTGAACTGCTTCATTAGCCCAATCGCTTACAGATGCTCTATCGTTAAAGTCAAGTAAGAACATCCATTCACCAGTGAAACCTTCACCTTTTGTCTTTGCATAGTTGTAAAGC
>JAZLHF010000008.1:0-77321 GCA_045616685.1 Anaerovoracaceae bacterium | reverse complement strand
TGATTGTCCAGTTATTGCTCCTTTATTTAGTTCAGATACGGTTGCCCACCAATGCCGCCCACCAATGCCGGGGAAAATTCTTCCAAATTCTTTCAGAATCTGTCAAAAATCTTGCCCACTAATAAAGTCGGAAGGCCGTTTGTTAGAACACCTGTTTCTTTTCATGTCAAGCCTTACATTAAGTATTTTTTTTGGTAAAATATAATAAATAAAGTATAGATTATTCCTATTATCATTATGACTAAAAAACATTTTTCTAAAAGAGTATTTAAATTCTTAATGGGTGCCATCGTTGTAGTTGTCACTCTATTTCCTATTTATTGGCTTGTAGCTATGTCTATTAGACCAACCAGCGAGATGAAAGGATTAATTCCCTTATGGCCGCAGACGTTTACACTTGAGCATTTTGTACAGTTATTTATTGAAAAGGGTTTTGATGTAGCTTTGATTAATAGTGTTGAAGTTACATTTATTTCAGTGTTTGTGTCATTAGTTTGTGGCCTTTGCGCTGCATATGTACTTACAAGAGAAAGATTTAGATTCGGTATTAAGAAACCTCTTAATACATGGGTTTTGATTGTTCGTATTTTGCCACCAATTGCATTTACTATTCCTCTTTATACAATGTTTAATAAACTTGATATATTGAATACTAAACTTCCAGCAACTTTGGCATGTATTTTAATTAATATTCCATTCATTATTTGGTTCATGGTTACATTTTTCCGCGGCTTACCTGAAGACATAGAAAAGAGTGCCAGAGTAGATGGCGCTTCCGAGTGGCAGCTCTTTACTAAGATTGTTCTTCCACTTGTTGCTCCTGGTATTGCTGCTGTAGCAATGCTTTCATTTATGTACGCATGGAATGAATATACATACAGTATTATCTTCGTTCAATCTCCGGCAAACTATACTATTCCACTTAAGCTTGCTACATTAAATGCTGAAGATAACTTGACTAATTTTGGTTTGGTTGCAGCAGGCGGAGTTATCTCCACTGTTCCAATAGTAATGTTTATCGCTTTTGCTCAGAATTACCTTATTTCAGGCCTATCTTCGGGTGCTGTTAAGGAATAATTATATGGAGGAAAAAATGATGAAAAAAGTATTAGCAGTTCTTCTCGCACTTGCAATGGTACTTTCCCTTTGCGCTTGTGGCCAGAAGAAAGAAGACGCAAGTGACGGTCCAGTCACCTTAACACTTGCTCTCAGAGCAGGCGCTTACGCAGACGCTGTAAAGTCTTGCATCGCTGATTTTGAAGCAGCTAACAACGTAACATGCGAAGTCCTCGAATTATCAGAAGACGATCTTCATACAAAAGTTGCTCTTGATGCTACAAACAGCACAGGTGCATATGACCTTTGCATGGTAGATGGTTCTTGGATGGCTGAATACACAGCTAATGGCGTTCTCGCTAACCTTAGTGAACTCGGATATTCATTCGATGATGACGTTATTGAAGCTACAACAGCTATCAGCTATGGTCCAGATGGAGATATCTATCTTGCACCATACTACGGCAATGTAACAGTTCTTCTTTTTAACAAGGCCCTTGTTGAAGCTGCAGGTTACACAGCTGAGACTATTGACAACTTAGATGATGTCCTTGCAATCTGCCAGAATTCTCAGAAGAATGGTAAAATCGGCTTCGTTTACAGAGGAGACACAGAAAACAATGCAGTTGTTGACTTCTTATCAATCCTTCTTTCATATGGTGGATGGGTAGTTGATAGCAACAACAAACCAACAGTTGATACTCCAGAATTCAAGGAAGCTCTGAACTATTACCTCAAGCTTATCGCAACTGGTGAAGCAGCAGTAAAGGATGACCTTATCGCAGCTATCAACAATGACACAGCTACAATGGCAGTTGGTTGGCCAGGTTGGCACAAAGCTGCTGAAGAACCTAACTCAGATTACTGCGCACTTACCGGTAAGGCTCATGCAAATAGCACAGCTTACAAGGCAAACGTATATGGTATCTGGACAATCGGTGTTCCAGCTAATAGTGCAAACAAAGAACTTGCAGAAATGCTTGTTGAATACTTAATGGACCCTGAAGTTCAGAAGGGCACAATCGCTGCAGGCGGAGTTCCATGCAGATTCTCTTGCCTTGAAGACGAAACAGTTCTTGCAGAACATCCAGAATTCGATGTAGTATGCAAAGCTCTTGATGGTGGTATGTATAGACCAGTTATCGAAGAATGGACAGAATTCTACACAATTCTTGGTACAGAACTTGGTAATATCTTCAATGGTGTAAAGACAGTTGATGCAGGTCTTGCTGATGCACAGGCACAGCTCGATGTGTTAATGAAATAATTAATTAAATGACATGCGTTTGCTGTCATTTTTAGGAGTTTTATTTTGAAAAAAGTAAATTTACAAGTTAATAAGAATGATAGCAAACGCTTTGTGCGTTTAATGCTAATCCCAACATTGGTTATTATGGTCATTATGACCATATACCCAATGTTATCGACCATAATTTACAGTTTTACTGACTTCAAATTACTTAAGCCAAAGATTTCATTTATTGCCATAGCAAACTATAAAGAGTTACTTAGCAACGAATATTTTATTAATGCAATTTGGATTACAGTTAAATTTACACTTTGTGCAGTGATCTTTGAAATGCTATTTGGCTTACTTCTTGCATTATTTGTTAACAGTATTGAAAGCAGATTTATGCAAAAATCAATGAGAACCATAGTTCTTCTCCCATACTTATTACCTGCTGTAACAGTTGCATTAAGTTGGAGGATGATGCTCTCATCTAACTATGGTATTGTTAGCCAGTGGATGACTTCACTGGGTATTCCAGTTTTAAATTGGTTCTCTGATATTAGGAGTGCGTTCTGGATGCTTGTTGTAATTGATATCTGGCAGAATACTCCGTTCGTATTCTTGATGCTTTATGCTGCATTACAGACTGTATCTGCAGATCAATATAAGGCAGCTATGATTGACGGGGCTCATACCTTTAGTACATTCTGGTATATTACTTTGCCAAACTTAAAGACGAGCCTAGCTCTTTGTGCTTTGCTTAGAACAATCGACAGCTTCAGAATCTTTGATAAAGTTAATTTACTTACTGGCGGTGGTCCAGCAAACTCGACAACCACCATTACCGAATACATTTACAAGTACGGTATTAAAAATTTGAAATTTGGACTTGGTAGTGCAGGCGCTTTGATTATGACAGTCTTAGTCTTGATATTATCAGTTTTGTATATTAAACGTGCCTTGGGCAATGAATCTGATTAGAGTATAGGAGTTTTGTATGGCAGATGTAACATTAAAGCACATTAGAAAAGTATATTCTCTTGATGCTAAAACAAAGAAAGAAATCGAGAATACAGGATTGCAACTCGTTGAAGATGGTGTCCTTGCCGTTGATGATGTTAATCTCGAAATTAATGATAAAGAATTTATTGTATTAGTTGGTCCTTCTGGATGTGGAAAGTCTACAACATTAAACATGGTCGCTGGGCTTGAAACAATTACGGATGGTGAACTTTATATTGATGGAAAGCTTGTAAACGATGTGGAGCCTCAGGATAGAGATATTGCGATGGTTTTCCAAAGTTACGCTCTTTATCCTCATATGTCTGTTTATGATAATATGTCATTCTCTCTAAGACTTAAAAAATTCCCTAAAGATGAGATTGACAGGCGTGTTAAAGAAGCCGCAGAAATCCTTGGTATTACTGAGTACTTAAATAGAAAACCAAGGGAATTATCTGGTGGACAAAGACAAAGAGTTGCTATTGGTCGTGCTATTGTAAGAAACCCTAAGGTATTCTTAATGGACGAACCTTTATCAAATCTTGATGCTAAATTAAGAAATCAGATGAGAGCTGAAATTATAGGTCTTCGTCAGCGTATTAATACAACATTTATTTATGTAACACACGATCAAACCGAAGCGATGACTTTGGGAGACAGAATAGTTGTTATGAAGGACGGTGTTGTTCAGCAAGTTGGTACCCCACAGGATGTATTCAATAAACCAAGCAACTTGTTTGTTGCCGGTTTCATTGGCGCTCCACAGATGAACTTCTTTAATGCTAAACTTACTTGCTATAATGGAAAATATAGCGTTGTTGTTGGCAACTATGAATTTTACTTGACAGAAAATCAAGAGGCTCGTTTGAAAAATAACGAGGTCCAATCTTCTGATATTACTCTTGGTATTAGAACTGAACATATTATCGTTGATTCAGAAGTTAAAGAAGATGGCCTTTATGGTGAGGTAACAGTATCTGAAATGCTTGGTAGCACAGTTCATATTCACTTTAACACACTTGATACTACTGCTGTTGCTATCGTTCAAACTGTCGATCTTGCTGAGAATGTATCATTTACATTGGGCAAGCAGATTTCTTATCGTTTCCCAGCTAAGCTTGTTCATTTATTTGATAAAGAAACAGGAAAGAATCTGGAGTATTAATTATGAATATACATATTACTGCTCATTCAGGATGCGACGATACAGTTCAAAACTCATTAGAATATTTAAAACATGCTGTAACAACAGCCGTAGATGCAATTGAGATTGATGTTAGAAAGCTTCCGAGTGGAAGGATGGTTCTAACTCATAATGAATCAGATTCAGTTGCATTAGTTGATCTTAAAACAGCGTTTGAAATTATTATGGCCTCTGGCAAAGAGGTTAATTGTGATTTAAAAGAATACAATCTCGAGGACGATGTTCTTGCAATTGCAAAAGAGGTTGGGCTTTGCACAGATAAGATTGTGCTTTCAGGATCTGTTACAAAGCCAGAAGAACATGTAAAAAACCATCCTATGCTGAAGGCTTACATAAACGCTGAAGAAATTGTACCAGACTTTTATAAAAACCTTGAAAAAGATAAGCTTATTGTATCCTGTTTAGCATACGGATATGATGTTGTAAACATTAATTATAAAGTTCTAAATGATGACTTCATCAATAAATGTGCAAAGGCTGGATTAAAAATTTCCGCATGGACAATTGATGATGTATCAAAGATAGACAATTACTTTGATAAAGGACTTTTTAATATAACGACCAATAAAGTTACTGAATATTATAATAAATAAACAAAATCTTATGTATTTAATCTCCATTTGTTAGAGAAATCTAATAAATGGGGTATTTTTATGCTTTTTTAACAAATATCTACAATATATGGTATAATTACTGTGTATGAGTAGGATTGTAATCATTGATGGAAACAGTTTAATAAATAGAGCATACTATGCTATTCAAAAACCTATGATCACTGCTGATGGGTTTTATACCCAAGCAATCTATGGCTTTTTAAGTATGCTCTTTAAAATAAGAAATGACTATGTCCCAACTCATATGTTAGTTGCTTTTGATAGAAAAGCTCCAACTTTTAGGCATTTAGAATATGCCGATTATAAGGCTGGAAGAAAGAAGATGCCACTTGAACTTGCAATGGAAATGCCTGTTCTTAAAGATATTTTAGATGCAATGGGAATTTCACGTTTTGAGCAAGATGGCTGGGAAGCCGATGACATTATCGGCACAACTGCAAAAATGGCTGAGACGGCCGGAATTGAGGCTTATATCATAACTGGAGATAAGGATGCACTTCAACTTGCAACAGGATTGACAAATGTAATTTACACAAAGAGAGGTATATCTGAATTTAAGCTTTATGATGACAAAGCTATGATTGAGGAATATGGTTTTGACCACATTCAGTTTATTGACTATAAAGGTCTGCGCGGTGACACTTCAGACAATATTCCTGGAATTCCTGGCGTCGGTGAAAAGACTGCTACTAAATTAATTCAGCAATTCGGATCTATCGAAAATATGCTCCAGCATACTGATGAGATTGAAAATGCTAAATTGCGCGAAAAGATTGAAGATGGCGCAATGTCTGCAATGATGTCTAAACGTCTTGCAACTATTGTTACAAATATTCCAGTTGATTATACAATCGATGATTTAACTATAAAGCCAGAAGATACCAATAAGTTAAGAGAAATCTATACAAAGCTTGAATTTAAGAAATACCTTGCAATGCTCCCTAAGGAAAAAATTGAAGTTGTTTCTGAATTAACCGTTGTATCTGATACAAAAAAACTCATATCTAACCTTAATGGCTCAATTTGGATTGATGTAGTTTCCAACAATTCACATGTTGATAAACCAAGCGTTGAGTTTATACAGATTTGTAAAGGTGATAATGTTTACATCTCTTCAGATATAGACATTAAAGTGTTTGATGGCTTAAAGCTTAAACTTAATGGATATAGTCTTCAAAAGGTATATTACATTTTTGAATCGTTAGGGATTGATACGTCAAAAATGGAGACTGAATTTGATATTTCTTTGGCACAATATTTACTTAATACAACGTTAAAGCAAGAAGAACTTAGTTTTGATGACAATCCCTCACAAGTTTCTATGTTTGTTGATGAAAATATTGAAGCTGAAAAAGCAAAGAAAAAATTCTCTTATTTCCTTCAGCAAAGTATTCAGTTAAAAAACGAAATTGAAGTTGAGAAGTTAGATAAGGTATTATATGATATTGAGCTTCCTCTTGTAAAAATATTAGCAAGTATGGAGGCTGTTGGTATAAAGCTTGATAATGAGGCTTTAAAAGATGCTGGAAATGATCTTGGTAAGAAAA
The DNA here is from genome assembly GCA_045616685.1 of Anaerovoracaceae bacterium. GTDB lineage: Bacteria > Bacillota > Clostridia > Peptostreptococcales > Anaerovoracaceae > UBA1764. The sequence continues at coordinate 70,667 of JAZLHF010000008.1, read as the reverse complement.
TTAAAAAAATAGAGAAGGAAATTTATACGCTTGCTGGAAAAGAGTTCAAAATTAATTCTCCAAAACAGTTGGGTATAGTTCTATTTGAAGACCTTGAGCTTCCTGGAGCAAAAAAGACCAAGACTGGTTACGCTACTAATGCTGATGTTTTGGATAAACTGGCTGAAGACTATCCAATTGTTCAAAAGGTACTTGAATATAGAACCTTATCAAAACTTAAGAGCACATATATTGATGGAATGCTTCCATTGATTGATAATAACGGTAAAGTACATCCTCACTTTAGACAAAATGTAACAGCAACTGGACGTCTGTCTTGCACTGAGCCAAACCTTCAGAATATTCCCGTTAGAGATGAAGAAGGACGTAAACTTAGAAAAGTATTTATTTCTGATAACGAAGAATACTGCCTTATTGGAGCTGATTATTCTCAGATAGAGCTTAGAGTTATGGCTCATATGAGTGGGGATAAAACTCTTATTAAAGCATTTAAAGATAAACATGATATTCATGCTGAAACAGCGTCAAAGGTTTTTGAAGTTCCCCTCGATGAAGTGACATCTGAAATGAGAAGCAATGCCAAAGCTGTCAACTTTGGAGTAATTTATGGTATGTCTAGTTTTGGACTTGCTGATGAATTAACTATTAGTAGGTGGCAAGCCGAAAAATATATAAACGAATACTTTAATAAATTCAAGGATGTCAAAAAGTTTTTGGACAGTTCAATTAATTTTGCTAAAGAAAATGGTTATGTTCTGACTATGTTTGGAAGAAAACGCGCTATTCACGAGATTAACGCTTCTCAATACATGGTTAGACAACTTGGCGAGCGACTTGCAATGAATACTCCAATTCAAGGAACTGCCGCTGACATTATAAAAATTGCAATGATTAATGTCTATAAAGCTCTCCAAAAGGAATGCCCAGATAGTAAACTTATTCTTCAAATTCACGATGAATTAATTATACATACAAAATTAGAAGATATAGATAGAGTTAAGAAGATTCTTGAGGATAACATGATGTCAGCCACTAAACTTGCTGTTCCTCTTGAAGTATCTTCAGAAGAAGGAAAGAATTGGTACGACCTTAAATGATAATTGGTTTGACAGGTGGAATAGGTAGTGGAAAAACTACTGTTTCAGATGAGTTAAAAAAAGCTGGATGCTTCGTAATAGATGCAGACGCTATATATAAAGAGTTAACACAGCCAGGCATGCCATTAGTTAAAAAGCTTGAAGAAGAATTCGGTGATGTTACTACATCCGGTGCTTTAGATAGGGCAAAATTATCGGCTAAAGCTTTAGGTAATCCTCGACTCAACGATATTACTCACAAAGCGATCAGTGATGAAATAAAAAAATTAATGGATACAAATAAAGATAAAGACATTTATCTTGACCTACCTCTTTTATTTGAAAGTGGATATGATAAGATTTGCGATAAAATCTGGGTGGTGACAGCTCCGGAAAATGAAAGAATTGATAGGGTGGCAGCCAGAGATAGACTATCGATTGAAGAAATAAAAAAACGAATATCTCTTCAGATGAGCGATGAAGAAAAAATTGCTAAATCTGATGTTGTAATTAAAAATAACGGCTCTTTAGAAGATTTAATAGATAAGGTAAAAGGATTATTAAATGGCAACAACTAAAAAAAAGAGTTCTAAACCAACTAAAGAACAAAAAGCTAAAATTAAAGAGGAAGCTGAAAGAAGGCAAGCTGAGATTGCTAGAAAAAAGGAAATTCATGATGAAATTACTTCTATCATTATTATTGCAATCGGTGTATTTTTAGCCGTCAGCCTTCATACCCATTCTACTGGTCAAGTAGGGGTTGTTATACAAGAAGTATTAATGGGATTGTTTGGAAAGGTTGCATATGCTTTTCCTTATTATTTGATTATTTATGGAATTCTTAATTTTGCTCAAAAGACATCGTATATTTCTTGGAGATCTGTATTATTTTGCACAATATTGTTCTTCTTGATTTCCACGCTGTTTGCTACTGCATATCCTGTTTTGGGCAAGATTACTTGGCCTCAGGTTAAAAATATTTATATTGCAGGAAAAACTAAAGGCGGGGTTATTGGAACCGTCTTTGTATCTTTCCTTTCAAAGTATGTTGGCAAGATTGGTATTTATATAATTTGTGCAGCTGGTATTATTGTTTGCCTCTTGTTTGTAATTAATACTCCAATTTCTGCTGTGTTTGACAAGATGAAAATTAAAGCTAAGGCAAGAAGAGAAGCCGTAGCTGAAGCTATGGCTAACCTTGAAGAAGAACAGCCTGTTGATGAGCAAGTTAAACTTGAAGAGATAAAAGAAGAAATCGAGCAAAAAGCTAAAATCGATGCCATTAGAAATATTGAAGCTCAAAAATATGAAGAAGCCTATGAAGAAGACGATCTTCCTAAGCTGAAACTCTTTGAAAAACAAGTTGAGGCAGAAGCAGCTTTTGATGAGCTTGAAGAAGAGGCTGCTAGTTATGAACAATCTGAACCACCGATTATCTATGATAGAAGCGATAATAAACAGAATATTCTTCACCTGGTTACAGATGAAAATCTATTTGGTAGAGATGATCATGTTAAAACTTCTGGTTATGGGCTTGATGGGGATATGCCAGGACGCACAAAAGACTTAGATTCAGATAATGGTAGTGTCCATATTGATTTAAGTCCGCAAGATCCAATGGGTAAGAACTCAATTAAAGCACAAATGTTTCCTGATGAAAATTATAATGTTCACAAGCAGGGTGCTAAATATAAATTCCCACCACTTAGTTTGCTCGCAAAACTTAAGAGTGGAAAAGAAGCGGGAGATCTTCACAGTCGCGCTTTAGCACTGGAAAATACGCTTAAGTCATTTGGTGTTGATGCAACAGTGAGTGATGTTGTTCAAGGTCCGTCTGTTACAAGATTTGAAGTGACTCCGGCACCTGGTGTTAAAGTTTCAAAGATTACAAATCTTCATGATGATATTGCTTTAAATCTGCGAGCAAGGTCTCTTAGAATTGAAGCTCCAATTCCAGGAAAAGCTGCTGTTGGTATTGAAATTTCAAATGATAATGTTAATACAGTTGGCATCAGAGAAATTATTGATTCTAGAGAATTCTCTTCTGCAAAATCAAAGATTTCAATGGGCCTTGGGAAATCAATTGCGGGCACTCCTGTAATTGCCAACCTAAAGGACATGCCACATCTTTTGATTGCTGGTAGCACTGGTTCAGGTAAGTCTGTATGTATTAATAGTATTATCATCAGTTTCCTTTATAAAGCTACACCTGAAGAAGTTAAACTTATTCTAATCGATCCTAAGGTGGTTGAGCTTTCGATTTATAATGAAATCCCTCATCTCCTTATTCCTGTTGTAACTGAGCCTGGTAAAGCTGCTGCTGCACTTGGTTGGGCCGTTACCGAAATGGATGAACGTTATAAAAAGTTCAGTGAAGAAAATGTACGTGATATTCAGTCATATAATGAATCTGTTATTGCGGACGGTGAAAAAGAAAAAGTTCTTCCACAGATTGTAATTATCATCGATGAACTTCATGATTTAATGATGGCTGCGCAAAATCAAGTTGAAACATACATTGCAAGGCTTGCTGCAAAAGCAAGAGCTGCTGGAATTCATCTTATTATTGCAACACAAAGACCTTCTGTTGATGTAATTACTGGTGTTATTAAAGCTAATATTCCATCTAGAATCGCTTTTGCTGTAAGCTCTCAGATTGACTCGAGAACTATACTGGATATGGGCGGAGCGGAACATCTTATCGGAAAGGGTGATATGCTTTATAGCCCACAAGGCATGGATAAACCTATGCGTGTACAAGGTTGCTTCGTTTCTGATGAAGAGGTAAATAAAGTTATTGAATTTGTAAAGAAAAATTCCGGAGTCGCTGAATATAGTCAGTCTGTCAATAATGCTATCACCGCTACCGGAGCTAATTCTGGTTCAAAGCAAGACAATGAAGAAGATGACCTTTTTGCAGAAGCAGTAGATTTCATCGTTCATTCAGAAACTGCATCTGTTTCTTCACTTCAAAGAAGATTTAGAATTGGATACAATAGAGCTGCAAGATTAATTGATGATATGGAAGCTCGCGGAATTGTTGGGCCTGCCGATGGTAGCCATCCACGTAAAGTATTGATGACTCCAACAGATTTTGAATCAACACAAAAGCAGACAAACGATAATGAAGTTGATTTTTAATGAAAATATTTATTAAAACCCTTGGATGCGATAAGAATACTTGTGATAGTGAGTTTATAAAAGGTGGACTTATAGACAAGGGATATAAAATTACAGATAATCCATATAATGCTGACGCAATGATAGTAAATACTTGCGGCTTTATTAAGGATGCTAAAGTTCAATCGATTGAAAGTATTTTTGAGCTTGCAAACATTAAAACAGATAATCAAAAACTCATTGTTACAGGATGTTTGTCTCAAAGATACGGAAAAGAACTTTATAATGAAATGCCTGAAGTGGATGCTTTTTTAGGCGTAAATGATTATGACAAGCTTGAAGAATTGCTTACTTCTAATGAAAGACTGCTATATAACAATAAAGCTAATAAATCCTATAAAGAATATGGATCCAGAGCGCCATTAAAAGGTCTTTGGAGTGCGCCTCTAAAGATTTCGGATGGATGTAAAAACGTTTGCGCTTATTGTGCTATTCCTTACATTAGAGGCAGATATAGGTCACGTGATTCTAAGCTTATTATTAAAGAAGCGAAGCAACTCGCAGCCCAGGGCGTTAAAGAGCTTATTTTAGTTGGACAAGATGTAACTGCTTATGAGGATTTGCCTGGACTTCTTAGAAAGCTTTGTAAGATTGATGGAATTCATTGGATTAGAATAATGTATTGCTATGAAGATGAAATAACTGATGAGCTAATAGAAGTTATTAAAAACGAAGATAAGATTGTTAAATATATTGATATTCCACTTCAGCACTATTCAGACAAGATTCTAAAATCTATGAACAGGAAGTCTAGAGCTAATACTATTGATAGCACGATTGCAAGACTAAGAAGGGCCATTCCTGATATTAGAATTAGAACAACATTTATTGTTGGCTTCCCAGGAGAACATAAAGAAGATTTTAAAGCCCTTTATGATTTCGTAAAAAATACTAGATTTGATAGACTGGGAGTCTTTACTTATTCAAAAGAAGATGGAACTAGAGCTGCCAACATGTCTGGGCAAGTAAAAGAAGAGGCCAAGCTTAGAAGGCAAGAAAAAATAATGGAACTTCAGCGTAGCATTTCTTTGCAACACAATCAAGAAATGGTTGGATCTATTCAAGAGGTCCTGGTCGAAGAATTTGACTCTGATAAAGTTTATATTGGACGAACACAGTATGATGCCCCTGATATAGATAATGAAGTAATTTTTACTTCTAATAAAAAACTTAAACTTGGGTCTTTCGTAAATGTAAAGATTACAGATGCATTTGATTATGATTTAAATGGAGAACTAATATAATGAATTTTCCAAATAAACTTACTATTGCGCGTGTAATAGCCGTACCATTTTTCGTTCTTTGCTATCTGAAAAGAATGTTTATTTTAGCTTTAATATTATTCATACTTGCATCTATTACAGATATGTTTGATGGTAAGATTGCTCGTAAATACAACTTAATTACCAACTTTGGTAAGATTATGGATCCACTCGCTGATAAGGTCTTAGTTTATGCAGCATTCTGTCTTTTTGTGGCCGATGGAAAAATACCTGCATGGACATTAATTATTATTTTAACAAGAGAATTTTTAGTTGCCGGAGTAAGAGCAGTTGCAGCAGCACAAGGAATTGTAATTGCTGCCGATATGGCAGGGAAGATTAAAACAGTTCTTCAAATGTTTGCAGTACCATGTCTAATTATTTGCACAGCAAATAATGTATTATATTATTGTGCTTATATTTTATTCTATGCTTCGTTAGTAATGACGGTGGTCTCTGGCGTAAATTATACCTTAAAGAACAAAGAAGTATTTAAAGGTTAGTATTTACAATAATGTAAATATATGTTATTATAAAAATATTCTAAATTTTAGTTGACTGGGGAGTAAAAATAGCGTATTATAAGTACGAACAAATGTTCACGATGTTTAATACCTATATTTTGGAGGGAAAAATGGCAACTAAAAAAGTTGAACTTAGCGAAAAAGACAAGGCTCTTGAAGCTGCATTATTACAAATAGATAAAAAATTCGGCAAGGGGTCGATAATGTCTCTTGGTGATGAAACTGCAAGATTGAATATTGAAGCTATTCCAACAGGATCAGTTTCATTAGACCTTGCGATTGGCGTTGGCGGTGTTCCAAAGGGAAGAATTGTCGAAGTTTATGGCCCTGAATCATCTGGTAAAACTACTTTAGCTCTTCATATAATAGCTGAGGCTCAAAAACAGGGTGGTAAAGCAGCATTTATTGATGCTGAACATGCTTTAGATCCAGTTTATGCTAAGAACTTAGGAGTAGATATCGATGATTTACTCGTTTCTCAACCTGATACTGGTGAGGATGCACTTGAAATTTGTGAAATGCTAGTAAGATCAGGCGCAATCACTGTTATCGTAATTGACTCTGTTGCCGCTTTGGTTCCTCGCGCAGAAATCCAAGGTGACATGGGGGATTCGCATGTCGGTCTTCAGGCTAGACTTATGTCACAGGCTTTAAGAAAACTCGCAGGTGTCGTTAATAAGACAAATACTTGCGTCATCTTTATTAACCAACTTCGTGAAAAAGTTGGCGTAATGTTTGGTAACCCAGAGACAACGACAGGTGGCCGCGCATTAAAGTTCTATTCATCAGTTAGACTTGATGTTAGAAGAATTGAGTCTATAAAAGTTGGCGAAGCTGTTGTTGGTAACAGAACAAGAGTAAAAGTTGTTAAGAATAAAGTTGCCCCACCTTTTAAGACAACAGAGTTCGATATTATGTATGGCGAAGGTATTTCTAAAGCTGGAGACGTTCTTGATTGTGCTGTAGAAGCCGGAATGATTGAAAAATCTGGTGCGTGGTATTCAATGAGCGGCGAAAGAATTGGACAGGGCCGTGAAAACATCAAACAGTATCTTAAAGATAATCCTACAATACTTGAACAGCTTGAACAAAACCTTAAAGATAAATACATCGTTAAAAAAGATGAAGATAGAATCGACGATGATGATGTGTTTGAGATTGATGACGATGGAGTTATTCTCGATTAATTTTAAAGATTTTTATACTTTAGCAGTGGCTAATATCGATTATTTGATATTAGCCATTTTGCTTTTCATCTTTTTAATTTTAGTTATCAAGAAATTGTTATCTTTAATCAAATATAGACATTATTCCAATATTCAAAAACTTCTTAGACATTTTGCAACTTGTCCATTAGAATTCGAGCAATTTATTGCTGATATTTATAAAGATAGAGGTTTTGATACTGAAGTAACAGGTGGCTCAGGAGATGGTGGTAAAGATATAATTATGTATAAAGGTCGTCATAAATATGCAGTAGAGGTTAAATTGTATAAGCAAAGCCATAAAGTTGATCGTGAACGCATTCAGAAACTTCATTCTGCAATGATTGACTCCGATGCTGATAGAGGAATTTTTGTAACTACAAGCGACTTTACTGACCCCGCTTATGATTATGCTGATAAATTTAATATAGAAACTGTTAATGGAAAAGATTTATCAAAACTAATAAGAAATACTCGTTTTTAAGCTAATTTTAAGAAAATATAGTGTATAATTCTTGAATAAGGAGATGTTGAATATGTATTACGGTTTAGAATATTACTTATCAATGATAGTGCTTATTCCGGCAATCATTTTAACTTTTTATGCACAGCTTAAGGTTAAGAGCGCATATAACAAATACTCAAGCATTGCAAATTCAAAAGCTATTCCTGGTGGTGAAGTTGCAAGAGTAATTCTTGATCGAAATGGCATGGGGAGTATGCCTATCAATCATGTCCAGGGTAAACTAACTGATAACTACAATCCTCAAAATAAAACATTAAATCTCAGTGATGGAGTGTTTAATAGCCCATCTATAGCAGCTATGGGTATTGCAGCCCACGAATGTGGACATGCAATTCAAGATTACGAAGGATATAAGTTGTTAAAATTTAGAAACTCAATTGTACCTGCCGTTAATATTTGCTCGAGCTTATCTTGGCCAATGCTTATAATCGGCTTAATCCTCGGAGCAGCAAAATTAGCAGATTTGGGTGTAATTCTGTTCGTCGTGGTTATTCTGTTCCATTTAGTTACATTACCAGTTGAGATTGATGCTTCTAGGAGAGGTTTAAAACTCCTGCAAGACTATGGCTTAATAAGTAATAGTTCAGATTACACTGGAGCAAAAGCCGTATTATCTGCAGCTGCATTAACGTATCTTGCAGCCCTTGCTATGGCTGTTGGTAACTTGTTAAGAATGATAATGTTAACAAGATCTTCAAGACGTTAAAAAATGGGCGAAAATGCCCATTTTTTATTGACAAAGCTTGCCATTTTTGATATTATTCGTGTGTTGCCGCTCTAAATGTGGTTCTTTTCAAATGTAATTTTAATTACATACCCATAAAGGCGAGCCCGTATAATATGGAGGTAAACAATATGTACGCAGTAGTACAGACCGGGGGAAAGCAGTATCGCGTTTCCAATGGAGACATTATCAACGTTGAAAAGTTAAACGTTGAAGCAGGACAAAGCGTTGTTCTCGATGAAGTTATCGCAGTAAGCGGTAGTGGCAAGACAGTCGTAGGTAAGCCATTTGTTGATGGTGCTAAGGTTGAATGCAAAGTAGTTGAAAACGGCAAAGGCAAGAAAGTTATTATCTACAAGTATAAGGCTAAGAAAGACTATCGCAAGAAACAAGGTCACAGACAGCCATACACACAGCTTGAAGTTACTAACATTGTTGCTGATGGTTTTGTAAGTGAAGCTGCACCAGAAAAGAAACCTTCTCTTAAATCTATGAAGAAGGCAGAACTCATTGATTATGCAAAAGCCAATAACATTGCAATCGATGAAAATACAACTAACGCTGAATTAATCGCTGCTATCGAAGCAGGATTAAAGTAATAAAGGATCGGAGGTAAACCACATGGCAAGTAAAAAAGGTGTAGGTAGCTCTAAGAACGGTAGAGACAGTGAGTCTAAGCGCTTAGGAGTAAAAAGAGCCGACGGTCAGTTCGTAAGTGCAGGTACAATTATTGTTAGACAGAGAGGAACAAAGATTCATCCTGGTAACAATGTAGGTATCGGTGGAGATGACACACTTTTCGCAAAGCAGGATGGAATTGTTAAGTTCGAAAGAAAAGACAAGACCAGAAAGCAAGTAAGTGTATATACTGAAGCTTAGTTGATTTAAGGGGGCTCGATTTCGAGCCTCTTTTTCGTTTATTATGGCAAACACATTCGTTGATAAAGCTCAAATTTACGTAAAATCTGGCAAGGGCGGTAATGGAGCTGTTTCATTTAGACGTGAAGCAAATATTCCTCAAGGCGGTCCTGATGGAGGTAACGGGGGCAAAGGTGGGGACATTGTTCTTCAGGCCGACCTCAGCTTACGTACATTAATGGACTTTAGATATAAAACTAAATATGAAGCTGCTCCGGGTGAAGATGGTAGAGGTCGTCAGCAATTTGGAAAAGATGGTGAAGATCTTATCATCAAAGTTCCAGTTGGTACTTTAGTTAGAGACATTGATTCCAATGAAGTAATGGCTGATTTAGTTGAAAACGGGCAAAAGTTTATTGCAGTTCGCGGAGGCAAAGGCGGTAAAGGCAACGTTCTATTTAAAAACTCAGTTCGTCAAGCTCCTAACTTTGCAGAAGCCGGAGGCTTCGCAAGAGAAAAGCATATAGAACTTGAGCTTAAACTTATAGCCGATGTCGGTCTTCTTGGTTATCCTAATGTAGGCAAGAGCACATTGCTTTCAGTTTCTACATCTGCTAATCCTAAGATTGCGAATTATCATTTCACAACCTTAACTCCAAAACTTGGCGTTGTTAATATGTATGATTCATCCTTTGTAATGGCCGATATCCCGGGACTTATTGAGGGTGCTTCAGAGGGACAAGGACTTGGTCTTGATTTCTTAAAACATGTAGAGCGTACAAGAATCTTGATTCACATTGTTGATGTATCGGGTAGTGAAGGCCGTGATCCAATTGATGATTTTGAAAAGATAAACCTAGAGTTATCACAGTACTCTAAAAAGCTAGCTTCAAAACCGCAGATTGTTGCAGCTAATAAAACCGATATGGTTACTCCGGAAGATTTAAAGAGATTTACTGATTATATTGAATCAAAAGGACTTCAGGTTTACCCAATCTGCGCTCCAATCCACGAAGGGGTTGATGCACTTCTAAAAGCAGCATATCAGCTTCTTAGCGAAACAGCTCCAGAAGAAGAAATTCTTATTCCATATGAAGCTCGTGATACTGAAGAAGATGAAGATTACAGAGAACTTTATTGTTCATTAGAAAATGATGTCTATGTAGTCCGTGGCAAGCAACTTGAAAAGATATTCAATTCTACGAACTTTAATGATGCAGGGTCTTTAAGATACTTGCAGAAATATATAGAAGATAGGGGAGCTATTGAACGCTTCAAGGAAATGGGTCTCGAGGATGGAGACACAATACGAATTATAGATTACGATTTCGAATATATCGATGAGTAGCGTACAAACACAATTAGATAAAATATTACCAAAAGTAGAAAAGCCTGCAAGATATATCGGAGGAGAACTTAATCAAGTGATTAAGAAAGAATCTGATGATATGTTACGTTTTGCATTCTGTTTTCCTGACACTTATGAGATTGGAATGTCATATGTTGGCTTACAGCTTTTGTACTATCTTGTAAATAAAGAAGAGAAACTATGGTGCGAAAGAGTATTTGCTCCGGCAAGAGATATGGCCGAAGAAATGAAGAAAGCCAAAGTTCCTCTTTTTACTTTGGAAAGCAAAACCCCAGTTAAGGAATGTGATGTATTAGGGTTTACACTTCAATATGAACTTGGATACACTAATATTTTAATGTGCCTTGATGAGGCAGAAATTCCTCTTTTAAGTAAAGACAGAACCGAAGATGATCCTATTGTTATTGCCGGAGGTCCATGCTGTTTCAATCCAGAACCATTTGCCGATTTTATAGATGTAATTCAAGTAGGAGATGGAGAAGAGCAGCTTATAGAACTTTTAGAACTTGCAAGACAAAAAAAGCTAAACGGTTGGTCAAAGCTTGAGTTTTTGGAAAAAGCCGTTAAAATCCAAGGAATTTACGTTCCATCTTTTTATAATAAAAACCATCAAAAGCTTAATAAAAATGCCCCAGATAGAGTATTAAGAGCCTTTGTTAAGGACTTAAATGCAGTAGATTACCCGCGCAAGACATTAGTGCCACTTATTGAAGTAGTACATGATAGACCAAGCGTAGAAATCTTTAGGGGATGTACACGTGGATGTAGATTCTGCCAGGCTGGAATGAATTATAGACCAGTGAGAGAAAGAGACAAAGATACCGTTGTTAACATCGCAAGATCACAACTAAAAGATAGTGGCCATCAAGAGATTTCAGTATTGTCGCTTTCAACATCTGATTATTCACAGTTCAAACCACTTGTAACAGATTTAATGGAATATTGTCAACCAAGACAGATTTGTATATCACTTCCATCTCTTAGAATGGACAATTTTGCATTTAAAATTTTGAATGAATTACAAGGTGTAAGAAAATCTGGCTTAACTTTTGCTTGTGAAGCCGGTACACAGAGACTTAGAGACGTTATTAACAAAAATATTACTGAGGAACACATATTTGCAACCTTAAATCAGGCAATGGATATGGGATGGCAATCAGTAAAACTTTACTTTATGATGGGGCTTCCTACAGAAACATATGAGGACCTTGATGGGATTGTTGATCTTTCAACAAGAATCATGAAACTTGCTCACGAAAAAGGTAAACGATTTAATGTATCTGTTTCAGTTTCCAATTTTGTTCCAAAGCCTCAAACGGTATTCCAATGGGTAAGGCAAAATACAACTGCAGAATTTGAAGAAAAGCACATCTATCTGAGAGAAAAATTTAAGAAAGTTAAAGGTATAACTTATAGATATCATGGCAGTTTCCAGTCTCATCTAGAAGCTTTCTTTGCTCGTGGTGATCGTCAGCTTTGCAAGACACTACTTGCTGCATATAACAAAGGTTGCAGCTTTGATGCTTGGACTGAAGGCTTTAAGAAGGATCTTTGGTTAGAAGCTATGGCTGAAACTGGCATCGATGACAATTATTTTGCTGTCAATGAATTAGATCCTAATGAAGAACAGCCATGGGAAATTATTGATAATGGTGTAAGTAAAGAATTTTATCTTAAAGAATGGAAAAAGGCTCTGGCCGGAGTCACAACTGATGACTGCAGATATGGCTGCCAAAATTGTGGAATTAATAATCACGTAGATTGTCCTTTTGGAGGTGTTTTAAAACATGCATAGATATGTTTTAACCTTTTATAAAAAGGGTAATATGCGATTTATTTCACATTTGGATTTACAAAGATTGTTTAGAAGAGTTCTTTATAGAGCTAATATACCACTTTGTTTTACTCAAGGATTTAATCCGCACCCCATAACAAATATAGTCCAACCTTTATCTTTAGGCTTCGAAGCTGAAAAAGACTATTTTGAATTTGAAACCACGGAAGGGGTGTTCACAACTACATTGGTAGATAGGCTTAATCAAGCTCTTCCTGAAGGCATAAAATTCATGGAATGCAAAGAGATTCCTCACGAAAGGAAGAATCTATCAGCTATAACAGAATGCTCAATATTTAAAGTTTTTTTGGCTGATTCACAAATAACTAATACACAACTTGCAGACTTTTTATCGCAAAAAGAAATTATGGTTCTTAAAAGAGATAAAAAGACCAAGCAATATGTTGAAAAAGACATGAAAAAGTGGATTTATTCTATTTCTGGGCCAATTGATATCCCTGGAGGTCAGATCTTTGATATGGTTCTTAGAGCAGCTCCCAATGAAACATTAAATCCTGCGCAACTAAGCGAAAGTTTGCTTAAGTTTGTTGGGCAGACAACTGTTGAAGTTAGGGTTATGAGAACAGATTTATTATTTAAAGAAAATGGAAAGTTCATTTCTTTATTTGATAGAAAAGTTTAAATATGATATACTAGTCCCACTTATGAAGAAATTAATAGCATGTATTTTAATATTGGCAATAGGAATCGGCATGGTTTCTTGTGGTAACGGAAAGAGTGAATCACAAGCTAAACCTCAGATTGATGCTGCCGCAGTTTACTCTGATGTAAAAGTAGGAGACTGGTTTGAAGATTCAGTTTCATGGGGTGCATCAGAAGGAATAATTACAGAGGCTAAGCCTGATTTATATGGAGTCGACACTCCAATGACTAAAGCCGAGATTCTTATTTCGATGTGGAAAGCAGCAGGAGCGCCTGGTCAAGTTGTTTCCGCAAAAGCGGTTGCAGATTCAGATCCAAATTCAGATATTTCAAAAGCAATTGAGTGGGGCCTTGAAAAAGGAATCATTTCAGTTAAAAATGAATGTTCCAACACAACAGCTTCACGTTTAGATGCGATTGATTTCATGTGGAAAAAAGCAGAAAGTCCTGAGGTAAATGGAGATGATAACTTTTTAGATACTCAAGGAATTGATTCTGTTCAGTGGGCTAAGATAAATGGAATAACATTTGGTATTGGGCATAATTTATTCGCTCCAGATATGGATTGCACGAAAGCTCATATGGTAACGTTCCTTTATAGAGCAAAATGATATTATTTATACAAGCTGGCCTTAGGGCCAGTTTTTTTTATTTGGTTTTTATTTATTTGACTATATGGTAATATATGGTAATATATTAATATGGAAAAAATTAGAAAGTATATGATTCCTGTGCTAATTGTTATTATTGCTATAGGCAGTGGAGTTTCATATTTACGAAAAGGTAATGTTGTTATTGAAAGGGGAAACAACGAAACTGAGGTAAATATGAACATTGAGGAAGAGATAGGTGATGATAGCAATGTTGTAGTAGAAACAAATACTCAAAGTTCAAGTAAAGTTAATCTAAATACTGCAACTGTTGATGAACTTCAAATTGCTCCAGGAATTGGACCTGCAAAAGCTCAAGCAATAATAGAGTACAGGAAAACTTACGGAAATTTCACAAGTGTTGATGAATTGACCGAAATATCGGGAATTGGGGACAAAACTCTGCAAAAAATCAGGGAATATTATACAGTAAACTAGTGAAATGTGCTAAAATATCAATATGGTTACGAAAGAACAAATTGCAAGAATAAATGAATTGGCGGCTAAAAAGAAAGAAACAGGCTTAAGCGAAGAAGAATTGGTCGAGCAGGCACAGCTTCGCCAAATTTACATTGCATCTTTTCGTGAGAATTTAAAATCTCAATTAGATAATATTGAAATTGTTGATTCATCTGATCCCAGACTAAAAAATGGCACCAAACACTAAAGTACTTGTTGGTTTTTCAGGTGGCGTAGATAGTACCGCTGCCGTAATTTTGTTAAAAAAGGCTGGCTATGAAGTAGTCGGTCTTTGTTTTAATGTTATAAATGATTCTTATCCAGCAAAATTGCAAGCTGTCGCGGATCAGCTTGGCATCAAGCTAATTAAAAAATCTGTTGCTTCGGAGTTTAATGAAAAGGTAATTAAACCTTTTATCCTTGAATATGAAAACGGAAGAACCCCTAATCCTTGTATTTTATGCAATCCAGAAGTAAAGTTTAAAGCTTTATGTGACGTTGCTGACCAAGAAGGTATAAATTATATTGCCACTGGTCATTATGCAGGAATTCAGAAATTAAATAATATTTCTTACGTAAAAAAAGCTAAAAATTTAGCAAAAGATCAGTCCTATATGCTATACAGGCTTCCGCAAGAAGTGTTAAAACGTTTAATTTTACCTTTAAGTGGTGCTTATGATAAAGCTGATATAAGACAACTTGTTCAGGCTGAAGGTATTGATAATTATAGCGACAAAGATAGCCAAGATATTTGCTTTATACCAGATGGTGATTATAAGAACTTCTTAATGAGCTCTGGTGCTATCAATAAATCAGGTGATTTTATCGACGAAGATGGTGTGAAAATTAAAAAACATCCAGGTATCTTAAGTTATACTGTAGGACAGCGCAAAGGGTTGGGGTTAAACCTTGGAAAACCAGCTTATGTTGTTGAAATTCATGATAATGATGTAATTGTTGGTCCTGAAGAATTACTTTACAAAAATTTAGTTACAGTAAACCAGATGTTTTGGACAAGCGGCCTCCCTGATGCTGGTACAAAACTTACATGTAAACTTAGATATTCTGCCAATGATGCAGAATGCACAATAAGTTATTCCACAAAAGACGATGTTGTACTTAATTTTAAGGATGCTCAAAGAGCTCCAACGCCAGGTCAATCAGCTGTCCTCTATTACAATAATCTTGTAATAGGTGGCGGATTTATTGTAAAATAGACAGGTTAAATAATTTATTTTGAAAGAGGAAATAGATATGAAATACATGGGTGTTAATGAAGTCAGAGAGAAGTTCCTTTCTTTCTGGGAATCAAAGGGTTGTCTTAGACATGAGAGCTATTCTCTTGTTCCCCCAGCAAATGACAAATCATTATTACTAATTGCTGCTGGTATGGCACCTTTAAAACCTTATTTTGCAGGAGTTGAAGAACCGCCTCGTCATAGAATGACAACATGTCAAAAATGTATTAGAACTAACGATATTGATAATGTTGGTCATACAGCAAGACATGCTACATATTTTGAAATGCTTGGCAACTTCAGTTTTGGAGATTACTTTAAGCAAGAATCTCTTAACTGGGGTTGGGAATTTGTAACAAGCCCTGAGTGGCTTGGAATTCCAGCTGAAAAAGTTTGGGCTACAGTTTATAAAGATGATGACGAAGCTTATAACATTTGGAAAGATGAAATAGGTATGCCAGAAGAAAGAATCGTAAGACTTGGAAAAGACGATAACTTCTGGGAAATTGGTACAGGTCCATGTGGGCCATGCTCAGAAATTTATTATGACCGCGGTCCAGAATATGGTTGCGGAAAGCCTGATTGCAAACCAGGTTGCGATTGCGATCGTTATATGGAATTCTGGAATCATGTATTTACGCAGTTTGATAAACAGGAAGATGGCTCTTACTTAGAGCTTGAACATAAAAACATTGATACAGGTATGGGTCTTGAAAGAATGGCTTGTATTATGCAAGGCGTAGACTCTATCTACAATGTTGATACAATGCAAGCAATTCTTCAAGAAGTTGCTAAACTTGCTAATATTGAATATAAGCAAGGTAAAGCAAAGGAAGATATTTCGCTTAGAATTATTACAGACCACATTAGATCAGTATCATTCATGATTTGCGATGGAATTCTTCCTTCAAATGAAGGCCGCGGATATATCTTAAGAAGACTTCTTAGGAGAGCTGCAAGACATGGTAAACTTCTTGGAATCAAAGGAACATTCCTTGCCGAACTTTGCGAAAAGGTATTTGAAACTTCTGGAGACGCGTATCCAGATCTTATTGAACGTAGGGATTACATTAAAAAGATTATTAAGATTGAAGAAGATAAATTTGCTCAGACACTTGATAAAGGATCCGAAATACTTGAAGGTTATATCGCTGAAGCAAAGAAGTCTGGCGCTAAGCTAATCTCCGGCGAACAATGCTTCACACTTTATGATACTTACGGTTTTCCAATTGAACTTACTCAAGAAATGGTTGAAGATCTCGGCATGGAAATTGATGAAGCTGGATTTAAGGCTTGTATGGATAAAGCTAAAAATCTTGCTAGATCTGCTCGTAAAGACGAAGACAATGAAGGTTGGCTTGACGAATCTGTAATGTATAAAGACATGCCGCAAACAAACTTTCTTGGCTATGAATCACTTGCGACAAGCGGCACGGTTATTGGAATTGTTCGTGGGATGAATGCTCTAAAGTCAGCATGTGAAGGCGATGAAGTTAGAATAGTTCTTGATAGCACACCATTCTATGGTGAAGGCGGCGGACAGATTGGTGATACCGGGGTTCTCGAATCTGAAGGATTTAATGCAGCTGTTTCAGACACAATTAAGATTAATGGCGTTTATATCCACAAGTGTGTAATTAGCGCTGGTGAAGTAAATGTAGGAGATACAGTTAACGCAATAGTTGATATTGAAAGAAGAAATTCAATTGCCAGAAATCATACAGCAACTCACTTACTTCAGAAAGCTTTAAGACTTGTTCTTGGCGATCATGTTGAGCAGGCAGGTTCATATGTAACAGATGAATCACTTAGATTTGACTTTACGCACTTCGAAGCTATCAGTAAAGAAGACTTAGCCGCAGTTGAAGATATCGTAAATGCTGAAATTCTTAAGTTCACAAAGGTTGATACCAAGGTACTTCCAATTGAAGAGGCAAAGAAACTTGGCGCAATGATGCTCTTTGGTGAAAAATACGGAAACGAAGTTCGTATTGTAGATGTCCCAGATTTCTCGATGGAATTCTGCGGTGGGACGCATGTATCAAATATTGGGCAAATCGGTTGCTTCAAAATTTTATCTGAAACCGGGGTTGCAGCAGGTACACGTCGCATTGAAGCTATTACAGGCAATGCTGTAAGACAGCTTCTTAATGATGAACAAGCTCTTATCGCCAAGGTTGCAACTAGTCTTAAAACTAATGTTGCTGGACTTTCAAAAAAGGCTGATGATACTGCTGCTGAACTTAAGGCTCTTAAGAAAGAACTGGACGATGTTAAATCTAAAGCAGCAGGTGAGGGCATAGGCGATTTACTCAATTCCGCAAAAGATGTAGCAGGAAAGAGACTTATCACAAAGAAGTTCAAAGACGTTGGCATCGATCAGCTTAGAACAATCAGCGATAAGATTAAAGAAAATGAAAAGAACGTAGTAATGCTCTTTGCAACTGAAAACGAAGGAAAGCTTACACTTATGATTTCAGTAACTGATGATTTACTTGAAAAGGGCGTACATGCAGGTAAAATGATTAAAGAAGTTGCTGCAATTTGTAGCGGTGGCGGTGGCGGAAAAGCTGATATGGCTCAGGCCGGAGCAAAGGATCCTTCAAAGCTTGATGAAGCATTTGCAAAAATAGAAGAACTTCTTAAGTAAAAAATTGCCAAACACAATATATTGGGGTATAATAAAGTCATAAAGGAGGAGACAATATGGAAAGAAATACTATACTTTTCACAAGTCCTGACAAGAATGTTGAACATACAACTGAAGAAATTCTGAACATGGTTTATGATGCTCTTAATGAAAAGGGTTATAACGCTATTGATCAGATGGTAGGATACATTTTGTCTGGGGACCCTTCCTATATTACAGGACATAACAATGCTAGAAACTTAATCCGTCGTATAGAAAGAGACGATTTAGTTGAAGAACTGTTAAGAAAGTTCCTGAAGAAATAAACCGTAAAATGAGCGGCTACAAATGTAGCCGTTTATTTTTTGATATTGTAAAAATTTTAGGAATAATTAATGACACAAGTAGTTGTTCACAATAAAACAGATAAGCCTAAGAATGTAGTAGAGCGCACCGATCAAGTCGAATACGAATGCGACAAAATTAAAGAAGAACTCCCTGGATGGCTCCGCGGTTTTTATATGTATTTAAATCGTAGTGTACTTCCGATGACTAAATTTTCCTATCTTAGAGAGGTTCGTTTTTTCTTTAATTACTTAATTAATGAACATATCATTGAGGCTAAAACGATTAAAGATATTAAACCAGAACATTTAAATCAATTACGTTCTCAGGACATTAATATGTTTATAGATTACTGCAGACGTTATTCGGTAAAGAAAGAAGAAAAAGAAGAAATCTTTACTAACCAGAATGCAGCACTATCACATAAAAAATCCACATGTTCAGTTCTCTTTAAATATTTATACAGAGATGGTTTCATAGATAAAAATATCACAGATGGCTTCGATCCAATTAGGATGCCTAAACCTGGGGAACGTGAAATCAAAGCTCTTCAAGATGACGAAGTTATGATAATGCTTGATGCTGTTATCACCGGGCAAGGGTTAACCGGACATGAAAAGAGCTATTGGGAAAAGACAAAAGCTAGGGATAAACTTATATTGCTATTGCTTGTTACATATGGACTGCGTCTTTCCGAGTTGCAACAGCTTAATGTCACTTCATTTAACTTTGATCGCGGGGAGTTTAAAATCTATAGAAAAAGAGGAAAAGAAAGTATTATGCCTATAAATAATACTATTGCTGATGCTTTTTCAGATTATGTAAATCTTGAACGTATGCAAGATGAAGAACTGGCTCCTGAGCACAAAGATGCGCTGCTTCTATCGCTTAGAGGTTCTAGACTTACTGATAGACAAATTCGAGAAATCGTTAAGAAGTATACGGCTATTGCTATGGGAACATCTCATAGAGATGGATACAGTCCTCATAAATTAAGAGCGACTGCGGCAACATCATTAATAGGCAGAGGCAATTCAATTTATGATGTTCAGGAATTATTAGATCATGATAACGTTACTACCACTCAACTTTACGCTCAGCATAAGCTAAACACAAAGCGCGAATTGATTAAAAACTTCGAGTGGGGCGAAGATATGGAGAAAATGAAAGATGACTAACGATACTTTAAATTTGTTAAAAGAAAAGTTTGGCATTGATGCTGATATAATTGATAAAGTTGAAAAAGCAGAAAGTTCCTTATCTAACGTATATTCAAAACTAAATGAAATAATGACTTTTAATCAGTATAAGGTTCTTCATTACTTCCAGGAAGCCAGAATTAATGATCAGCATTTTGCATGGAATACTGGTTATGGTTATGATGATATTGGACGGACTGCTTTAGAACAGTTATTTGCAAACGTTTTTGGTGCTGAAGCTGGTTTAGTTAGAACTCAGATTGTAAATGGAACCCATGCGTTAGCATCGGTTTACCTTGGACTTTTAAGATCTGGAGATGAACTTATTTATTGTAATGGTAATCCTTACGACACAATGCAAACGGTTATAGGCCTCAAAGGCGATGCCGTTGGATCATTAAGAGAATATGGCGTAACTTACAAACAGGTTGATTTACTCCCTGGCAATAAAGTCGATATTGAAGGCGTAAAAAAAGCTATCGGCCCTAAGACTAAAGTTGTTGCGCTTCAGAGATCCCGTGGATATGTTTTTAGAAACGCAATGACCATTTCTCAAATCGAAGAATGGGCAAAAACATGCCATGAAGTTAAGCCTGATGTTATTTGTATGGTTGATAATTGCTATGGCGAATTCACTGATATTAAAGAGCCAACTGAAGTTGGCGCTGATATTATGGCAGGTTCTCTTATTAAAAATCCTGGAGGAGGTTTAGCTCTTAGTGGCGGATATATTGTTGGTAAAAAAGAATTAGTTGATAAAGTTTCTTATAGAGTAATTTGCCCTGGTATTGGTGGAGAATGTGGACTTACATTTGGCCAAAGCAGAACAATGTTCCAAGGATTATTTCTTGCTCCAAGGGTAACAAATGGAGCAATTAAAGGAGCGGCACTTTGCGCAAAAGTATTTTCAGATTTAGGATATGAAGTTTGTCCTGGGCCAAATGATCCAAGAAATGATATTGTAGAAGCTATTAAACTCGGCAGTCCTGAAGCTGTATGTGCATTTTGTGAAGGAGTCCAGGCTGCGGCTCCAATCGATGCTTATGTAACACCAATCCCATGGGATATGCCTGGTTATACTGACAAAGTAATCATGGCTGCGGGTGCATTTGTCGGTGGCTCATCAATAGAACTTAGCGCCGATGCTCCTATGAGAGAACCTTATAATGTTTTCTTCCAAGGAGGAATTACTTACGAACACAGCAAATTTGGTGTAATAAAAGCCGTTCAACAAATGAAAGATAAGGGATTAATTAAATAGTTAATGAAAAAAGTTGTTTTTATTGCAGGTCCAACTGCAACAGGAAAAACTGAATATGCTATTAAACTTGCTCAAGATTTAAACGGTGAAATCATTTCAGCTGATTCTATGCAAATTTATAAATATATGGACATTGGATCTGCAAAACCTACTAAAGAAGAGCAAGCAATGGCTAAACATTGGTTAATAGACGAAATAGATCCTAGAAATCCATTCAATGTTTCAGATTATCAGAAGCTTGCGAAGAAATACATTGATGATATTATTTCCAGAGGAAAGCTAGCAATTGTATGTGGTGGAACTGGTTTATATTTAAATTCATTAATTTATGATATGGACTTTTCAGCTCCGGAAGGAGATCCTGCTTATAGAGATGCTTTAATAGCAAAATATCAGACCCCTGAGCAACTTTTTGATAGACTGCGTGAATTAGATCCAACTGCAGGAAACAAGTCTGATATGAACAATATTAAGCGTATAGCAAGATATATTGAAAGACTTGAAAAAGGCGAAGATTCGTTGGCTGAATTCTCTGAAATGAAAAAAATTACAGAAGATTATGAACCAATAGTCTGCGTACTGACAAGAACCCGTGAAACTCTTTACAAGAGAATAGATTTACGTGTTGATAAATTAATCGAGTCGGGATTAGTTGAAGAGGTTAAAAACCTTATAAATATGGGCTTTACAAAAAATGATATAGCCATGAAAGGGATAGGGTACAAAGAGCTAATGGAAGATTTGCCATTAGAGAAAGGAATCGAAAACATTAAATTAAATACAAGACATTATGCAAAAAGGCAAATTACTTGGTTCAAGAAATATGGTGAATTAGCTAAATGGTTTGATTTAGATGGGGATAGCTACGAAAAATTAAAAAAATATATTGAAAATAAGTTATCATAAACCGTCTTTAACTGTACAGATTTATGTATATGCATGTTTATATAATAGGTAGTGTAGACAAAACATTACCTATTTTTTATTAGTAAAAACATTCTGAACAATTGTTCTAAAAACTATTGACAGTAAACAATTGTTCTGATAATATACTGATAAAGAACAATTGTTTCTGCGAGGTGAAAACGATGAACACAAAGAGGACATATAGAATATCTAACAAATTTAGATTTATAACTTTTTTAACAGTATTTATGCTTATCGCTGCTTTCGGCATAAGTGCTGCCTTTGGTTTTGGATCAGCTGCTGGTTCAGATGTTCGTAATTATAAGACGGTTCAGGTTCAATCTGGAGATACACTTTGGAGCTTAGCTCAGCAATATGGACCTCAAAATGTTGATTGTCGTAGGGTTATATTTGAAATTCAGCAAATTAATAATGTTTCTGCCAGTACACTTCAAGCTGGACAATATATATCTATACCTGAAACCTTATAATTTATGGTATAATGTGTTATTGAGGTAATAACACATGATTTCCAAAAAAATTAGTATAATTGGTGTACAAATGGACTTGGGTGCTGTTCGCAAAGGCGTTGATATGGGGCCTTCTGCAATTAGACACGCAGGTCTTTTGCATAGAATAAAAGATCTTGGTTATGAAGTAGTTGATATGGGTGATATTGTTCCTTCTGTTGAACATGGGGAAGGAAACCCTAAAATGCGCTATTCTAAAGAAATAAATGATGCCAATGATAAATTATTCAGTTTTGTTGATTTAAGCCATAAAAAGGGCGATTTCCCTATTATTTTGGGAGGGGATCACTGTATTGCTGCAGGTTCAGTATCAGCTTCCATTGAAAATTTCAATGATATAGGCATAATTTGGATTGATGCTCACGGAGATTTTAATGACGAAAAAATTACCCCTACAGGAAATTTGCATGGGATGCCATTATCAGCAGTATGCGGTTTAGGCCCAGACTGCATGGTTGATTTTACTGATAAACGTGTTAATCCTCAAAATGTTGTTATAATTGGGGCGCGTAATTTAGATCCTGAAGAAAAGATTAAGCTTAAGAATTCTGGGGTTACAATTTTTACCATATCCGATGTCCATACATTAGGAATGGCAGAAGTAATGCAACAAGCTATAAGAATCGCCACCGAAAGAACAAATGGTTTACATTTAAGTTTTGATGTAGATGCCATTGATCCAACCGAAGCTCCAGGTGTTGGAACTCCAGTTCCAAATGGTTTAACTCAACGTGAGTCATTTATAGCATGCGAGCAAATAGCAAAATCTAATAAATTAGTTTCCATGGACTTGGTTGAAGTGAATCCATTATTAGATAATCGCAACCAAACAGGAATTCTCGCTACAGAATTAATTCTAACTTGTCTAGGCGTTATTAATTATTAGAATATAGTAGAATTAACAGTATTAAATTACGGTTAACCGTTAGTTTTTGCCGTAATTTTTTAAATTTTTGGGCAATAATAATTTAATAACTAAAATGTAATTCACTGTTTTAATCTAAGTTCTGTGGAAAAGTTAGCTACAGAATGATTTGCAAGCCGAATTAAATTGAAGTATTTATAAAAAATCTAATATTTTTTAAAAAAAATTCATAAATCATATTGACTTTTCATTAAAAAGATGAGTGGAATTTTTAAACTTTTTATGTGCAATAATTTGTACATATATCTTGAAAAATAGCGAAAATAGCCCGTTTTTTTGAGGTATAATTTATCGACCAAGCAAAAAAAATCGCTTAAATCGGCGATTTTTGGCCTTGGCTTAAAACCGTTGAAATTTCAATGGTTTCCAGAACTGGCAATAATTATATCATTTTATAACATATTTTTCATAAATATAGGATATAAAGTAATATTATGGATGAAAATAATTACTATTTATATATTATTGAATGTGAGGATGGGAGTTTATACACAGGAATAAGCACAAATCCTGAAAGAAGACTTAAAGAACATACTTGTGGAAAACTCGGTGCCAAATATACAAAGGCGCATAAACCAATTAAGATTATATATACCGAAATTTTTAGGAATAGATCTGATGCAAGTAAAAGAGAATATGAGATTAAAAAATTAAGTCATAATAAAAAACTGCAATTGATTAATAGATAAGAAAAAGGCGCCCAAAGCTTAAAACGATGGCTCGGGGCGCTTTCTTATTTAGTAGTGCTAATTGTTCCCAAAATTTATATTTTAGGAATAGTTATCTATCTCTGTGATGACCACTCTTCCGTCTGTTTTTCAGTCGCATTTTTATCAACTGGCTGAGTTACATCTTCAACTACAAATTTTGAATCAACCTTAAGTGGTTCAGATGTTTCAAATTTTACACTTTCTTCAACTGGTTCTACAAAATTGTGTTCATCATAAACTTGGTTAAAGAATTCAGTCTTAGCATGCATCTTCCAAGGCTCAACATAAATCATAAGAATTCCAAAAGTCAAAACCTCAAGAATATCCCAACCTAAGAATGAGAGATCTAATAGGAATTTCTTCATCTTGTACCCTTTCATATATTCTATGCTCTTTTTAATAGCATCTTGAGCACCAAGACCCGGCTCTCTAACCTGAAGATAAATTGTCATGGAATATGCATATGACTTAATTATTCCAGGAATTATGAATAATAATGTCCAAAGAACTGTATAAATTGTAACTAAGAGCTCTGCTAAGAATGTATCTCCAAAGCTTGTTTCAAAGCCTTTAAATAAGTTCCATAAATCAATCTTCTCACCTTTTGAAGCATTATAATATATAAATAATAAGCCAAACGTTAAAGGTCCGATAACAATAATATTTCCTATAACAGGAATAATAGTTGCGACTGAAATTAATGCACTGTAAATGATTAATGCTACAAGTGATGCGCCCCACTGTAGCTTCATATTAGCTTTTGCAGTCTTTTTAATTGCTGAATTTGACATTTTATTTTTCCTCCATATTAATAATCAAAATTTAAAAGTTTTGTGAAACTATAAGTAGTAAGTCCGTTTGTTAATTCTAGAATATCTTCTTCATTTGTTACAATTTCGAATTCCATAAGATTTCCGGCAATAGTTAACGTTAAAATATTATCGTTAATCGACCATTCTCCTGATTCTTTAAATCCTGATGCTACATAATCCAAAGTTCCATCCTCATTGAAAATAAGAACTTCATCAGCATTATCGTTCATATATGGTCCAGATAGCTTAGGATTATTTAGTTGAGAAATAAGCTTATCAAAAACTGATACTGAAGATTGGTTATTATAACCCATTACCTTACTATAGATTTTATTTGAAATTGCACTAGCAAGGATAAATTTCACAACCCCTGATGCAAGTATGGCAATAATGACAATTATAATAATGAATTGCTTTTTCTTGTCTTTAAGCCATTCAGGCATCTTAGATTTTTCTTTTTCATCCATTGTCCTGTTCCCCTCCTTTTTTATTTATATTTTGGGCAAATTTTATTTTGTCCATATATGATTGAAGAATTATCATGGCAGCTTGCTTATCAACGTATTCTTTTCTCTCTTTACGTTTCATTCCGGTCTGCATCATAATATCTTCTGCTATCTTGGTTGTAAACCTTTCGTCCATGAATTCAAGTTTGGTTTTAAGACTACTTGCCATCATTTTATTGCTAAGTAATCTGGCAAAATCACGGACTTTTACTGTTTGTGGTGAATCCGTACCATCAAGCATTAATGGTAAGCCACATACAACAATTTCGGCGTTATATTGCTTTATATACTCTATAACTTTATCACAATCCTTTCGGGCCCCTATTCTTTCAATTGTGGTTACCCCTTGAGCTGTGATAAATAGTGGATCTGAAACCGCCACTCCAATCGTTTTATCACCTATATCAAGACCTAAAATTCTATTCATTACTACATTTTAATACTTATTTTAATAATTTTGAATTATTTTCTCTTAAAAAATCGTTCAATCTCATTCTCAGAAAACCTCAAAAAAGTTGGTCTTCCATGGGGACACGAGAAAGGATTTTCGCAAAGATCTAAATCTTTAAACAAAGCCAAAATTTCATTTTCAGAAAGCTTATCTCCTGCTTTAACAGCAGCCTTACAACTTGCAGAAATAATAGCGTCTCTTCTTTCTTGATAATGTTCAGGATTTTCAATATCACTATCGAGTATTGTATGAACGAACACTTCGGCTTCATCTAACTTTAAAGAAGCCGGAATTTCTTTTATAACATACTGATTTTGACCAAATAATTCATACCTAAACCCTATCTCATTTAATAATTGCCCCCATTGACTTTCCATAGCTGTTTGTGCCGGAGTTGTGTTAAATAAAATAGGTGCAATTAAAATCTGTGATAGATTTTCCTCTGAATTAAACTTATTAAGTAAATGCTCATACATAATTCTTTCATGCGCAGCATGTTGGTCTACAATATATAAATTCTTTTCATCTGTAGCTAAAATATAAGTTGTAAATATTTGAGCTAGCGGTTTTAATGATTTAAATTCAAATTTATGCTCTTTTCCTAAATCCTTTTTTATGTCTTCCGATACTTTAATAATTGGAATTTCAATGCTTTGCTGTTCTTCTCTTAAAGTATCAAAAAAATCTTTTTCTCTATTAATTGACAAGAAAATATTATTGTTAACATCAGACTTATCCACAGCCTGTTGATAAAGTCCTTTGTTTTCAGCAGGTTTTTCCACAAATTTTGCCTTTTTATCCACAAGATCTGCAATATTTGGAGCTGCCTCTTTTTTAACTAAAGCATTTCTTATACCTAGAATAATAAAATCTTTAATTAAATTTTCATCGAAGAATTTTACTTCTGCTTTTCTTGGATGGATATTTACATCAAGATCTGAAGGATCTATTTCAAGAAAAAGATAGCAAACTGGATATCTGCCTTCAAATAGCTTATCATGATACGCTTCATCAATCGCAGTATCAATTAGTTTACTCTTTATATAACGTCCGTTGACAAAGTATACCTGCCCTCTTTTGTTTGTTTTTGAAGATTCAGTCCCAGAAGTATAGCCATAAATGTGCATATTGCCTTGGGAATAATCAATCTCTACTAATCCTCTTGCAGTTTGAGGGCTGTAAAGGGCTAAAATTGCCTCATATAGACTTCCTTTTCCCATGGTTGAGAAAAGTATTGAACCGTTATTTATGAATCTAAATTTAAGTCCTGAATAAGCTAGAGCAATCTTTTGCATAAAGTCTGCAATAAGACTACTTTCTGTATTATCAGCTTTTAGGAACTTTCTTCTTGCAGGTAAATTAAAGAAAACATCCTTAACAATTACTGTTGTTCCATTTTCGCAAGCTGTATCTTCTATACCTATAACTTCTCCTGCTTCGCATGTAATCTTTGCCCCGAGTTTGTTTGAATCTGTCTTCGTAATAATCTCAAATTTTGAAACAGCAGCAATCGAAGCTAAAGCCTCTCCTCTAAATCCTAAAGAATAAATACTGTCTAAATCCTCTTCCTTAGAAATTTTAGAAGTCGCATATCTTTGGACAGCCAATGGCAATTGGTCTTTTTCAATGCCCGAACCATTATCAGTTACTCTGATATATTCTTTACCACCTTTTTTTATTTCAACAGTAATACTGGTTGAACCTGCATCAATAGCATTTTCAACTAATTCCTTTACAATTGAAAGTGGTCTTTCTACAACCTCGCCAGCAGCAATCTTTTCTGCTAACTCTTTTGGTAAAGCTTTAATTTTATTTAAAGAATGATAACTGTTTTTCATCTTCTGTAATGTCAATAGACCTTGATATTAACATATCAAGCTTAATATTAGCTGAATTTAAGACTGACTGTGGAACTCCGGCAAGTTTTGCCACATGAATACCATAACTCTTGGAAGCACTGCCTTCAACAATTTTATGTAAGAACACAATGTTTCCATCAATATCTGATACATCAACATTCAAGTTTTTAATTCCAGGAATCTCTTCTGCTAAGGAAGTTAGCTCATGGTAATGAGTTGCAAATAATGTTCTAACCTGTCGATCTTTTTTTGTAAGTTCTTCTACAACAGCCCATGCAATAGAAAGTCCATCATAGGTTGATGTACCACGACCAATTTCATCCAATATAACTAAACTCTTTGGAGTAGCTGTATTTAAGATAAATGCTAATTCAGACATTTCAACAAAGAACGTAGATTGTCCCATTGCAAGATTGTCCGAAGCTCCGATACGTGTATAGATTCGGTCACAAATGCCGATTTCTGCCTCATCTGCTGGAACAAAACATCCAGCCTGAGCCATTAAAACAATCAATGCAAGCTGTCTCATGTATGTAGATTTACCAGACATATTAGGCCCTGTAATAAGTAGTAATGAGGCTTTATTCTTATCAAGATAAACGTCATTTGATACAAATAATCCATCATTGATAAAAGTTTCTATTACTGGATGTCTCCCCTTCTTAATGACAATCTTATCAGATTCATTAATAGAAGGCTTACAATAGCCATGCTTTACTGAAGATTCAGCGAAGCTATATAAAACATCAACAGCAGCAATAGCTGCGGAAGTTGACTGAATTTCTTTTGTTAAAGCAAGAATTTGTGCGCAAATATCTTTGAATAACTTATATTCAAGGCTATTAATTTTTTCTCTTGCACCTAAAACCACCGATTCTGCATCCTTTAAGTCAGATGTGATAAATCGTTCAGCGTTTACAAGAGTTTGCTTTCTGACATAATAATCAGGGACTTGATTGCTAAAAGACTTAGATACTTCAATGTAATAACCGAAGACCTTATTATATCCAACTTTTAGTGTTCTAATTCCTGTCTTTTCTTTTTCAACAGCTTCTAAAGAAGCAATCCACTTTGTTTTATCAGAAATTGAGTTGACAATTTTATCAAGTTCATCTGAATATCCAGGTTTAATCATATTGCCCTCACGAATAATAAATGGAGGGTCTTCAACTATAGCTTTATCTAATGTCTCATAAAGCTGTCTAAAGTCAGATATATTCTTGCTGTATTTATTTAAGAGTTTATCTTCTGAACCTTCCAAATCATATTTAAGGTCCGGTAAACTTGCTATAGAATTCTTGAGCGCTATTAAATCTCTAGCATTTGCTGTTCCCGTTGCAATTCTAGAAGATAACCTTTCAAGATCATATATAGGCTTGAGCTCTTCTTTTAGATTATTGCGTAAAATAACATCATTTACTAAATTTTCAACCGCATCAAGTCTTTCTTGAATTTGCGTTTTCTTAAGAAGAGGCTCTTTAAGCCATGCCTTCATCTTACGGCTACCCATAGCAGTCTTGCAATGATCAAGAACTCCAAACAGTGAACCCTGAGTTTTTCTTTCAAATAAAGTTTCTATGATTTCTAAGTTCTTAATAGTAGCCTTGTCAAGGCACATTACATCACCAACGTGAAGAACTTTTACTTTTGATAAGTGAGTAATATCCTGCTTTTGAGTTTCTTTTAAATACTTAAGAATATTTTCAACAGCAGTTTCAGCTTTGAAATATACTGATGACAAACAAATATTTTTATCTGAAAAATCAATATTGCTAATAATTTCTTTTGGTGAAATCTTAATAATTTCTGACATTAATTGATTATCTTTTAAGTCTCCACCAATTTGCATTGAGAAGAATTCCCCTGTCGAGATATCAACCCAAGCACAGTCATAATTATCACCAGAAATAATACACATTAAGAAATTATTACTAGTTTCATCAAGCATATCTGACGAAAGAACTGTGCCAGGTGTGATAATTCTAATTACTTCCCTTTCAACAATTCCTTTCGCATCTTTAGGATCTTCAACTTGTTCACAAATAGCAACTTTATGGCCTTTATCAATTAATTTTGCAACATATGAATCAACAGCATGATAAGGGACACCGCACATAGGTGCGAATTTCCCGTCGCCGCAAGCTTTCTTTGTTAAAGCTATTTCCATATCTCTTGCAGCAACAAGTGCATCTTCAAAGAACATTTCATAAAAATCGCCCAAGCGGAAAAACAGTATACAATCATCATACTGTTTCTTAATTTCTAAATATTGTTCAATCATTGGAGTGTAAGCCATTAATCTAATTCCTCATGTGCTTTTATAACTATAGATTCAATATCTATATTAATATCTGCAGGTAATTTACTTAAGTGCAATAAAAATTCTATATTACCCTTAGCTCCAGTAACTGGAGAAAAGTTTAAATTAGTTGGATATAAATTATTTTCAAGTGCATAGTCAATTACTTTTTTTATAACTTCTTTATGAACAGATGGGTCATGAATTATTCCGTTTTTACCAACCTGTTCTTTACTTGATTCAAACTGTGGTTTAACAAGGCAAACAATTTGCCCATCATCTTTAAGCATATTTGTTACAACAGGAAACATATGCTTTAAAGAAATAAAGCTAACATCTGCACAAGCAAAATCTAATTTTTCAGGGATGTCTTCTTCTTGCATATAACGGAAATTTACTTTTTCCATACATACAACTCGAGGATCTTGTCTTAATTTGTAATCAAGTTGGCCGTAGCCTACATCAACTGAATATACTTTTTCAGCTCCATTTTGAAGCAAACAGTCAGTAAAACCTCCAGTAGACGCTCCAATATCAATGCAATGAAATCCATTCACATCAATATTGAAGCTTTTTAAAGCCTTCTCAAGCTTAAAACCACCTCTAGAAACATATGGGCAATCACTACCCTTAACATCGATTACTGAATCTTCAGAAATCATGTTGCCCGCTTTATCAGAAACTAAACCGTCGACAAAAACAAGCCCAGCCATAATAGATGCCTTAGCTTTCTCTCTTGATTGAAAGTACCCTTGTTCAACTAATAATACATCTAGTCTAGCTTTCAAAATAATCCTCGCAAACTTTAACTATAGAATCGACATTAAGACCATATCTATTTCTAAGCTCATCAATGCTTCCATGTTCAATAAACTTGTCTGGCCAACCAAGTGACTTAACTACAGGGTGAATAGCATCTCTGCATAAATAATCAGCTATACTTTGTCCCATTCCAGCAGTTAAACATCCATCTTCAATTGTTAAAACTTTAGTATGTTTAGCTTTTACAGTATTAAGAAAGTTTGTTTGAATAGGTTTAAGCTGCTTTAGATTATAAACAGTAATATCAATATTCTTAGATTTTAATGCATCAGCGACCTGAAGAGCAATCTTGGTCATAGAACCATAAGCAATAATTGCATATTTAGATTCATCACCATACTGCTCAGCAATTTCACAAGTCTGCTTAAACTCATACTCACTTAAATCAACATTTTTTTCTCTAGGATAGCGAATTGCAACTGGACCGTTAAGACTTATTGCATATTCAAGCATTGATTCAAGTTCTTTACCATCCTTAGGAGCAAGTAATGTTATATTAGGAACATTATTAAGATATGAAATATCAAAATTGCCCTGATGAGTCTCTCCATCACGGCCTGTTACACC
Source organism: Anaerovoracaceae bacterium (assembly GCA_045616685.1). GTDB lineage: Bacteria > Bacillota > Clostridia > Peptostreptococcales > Anaerovoracaceae > UBA1764. Next base: position 39,278 of record JAZLHF010000008.1, on the reverse strand, counting down.
CGCTCTATCAATAGCAAATACAACAGGTAAATTTTGAAGTGCTACTTCTGATACAATTTGATCATATGCTCTTTGAAGAAAAGTTGAATAAATTGCAACTACTGGTTTCATCCCATTTAACGCGAGGCCTGCAGCAAATGATACAGCATGTTGCTCAGCAATTCCGGCATCAAAAACTCTGTTAGGAAATTTGCTTTGCATGTAATCCAGGCCTGTTGCATTAATCATAGCAGCTGAAATAGCACAAATTCTTGAATCAACTTCTGCTAAGCTACATAGCTTTCTGCCAAATATATCCGAGTAAGATTCTGGATCCGAAACACTAATTATTGAAACTTCATTTGGATTAAAGCTATTAATCCCATGGAATTTAGCTGGGTTCTTTTCAGCTGGAATAAAGCCTTTCCCTTTTTTAGTTAAAACATGTACTAAAACGGGACGGTTAAGTTCTTTAACCATTTCTAATGTCTCACACAAAATCTTTATGTCATGTCCATCAATTGGCCCAAAATATTTAAAACCAAGCTCTTCAAAAATGCCAGTTTTAAGAACAACATTTTTAACAAAATCTCTTGTTTGTTGAAGCCCTTTATATACTTTTGGCATGTCTTCAACTTTTGACTTAACCGTGCTCTTAAATTTTTGATATCCAGCTGATGTTCTAAGGTTATGTAAATGCTTGGACATACCACCTTTAGAACTATTAATTGACATCTCATTATCGTTAAGAATAACAATCAAAGGCGTTTTAGAGTCTCCAGCTACATTGAGCGCTTCATAGGCAACGCCACCAGAAAGTGCTCCATCTCCAATCACAGCAATGCAATTATATTTTTCGCCTTTTAAATCACGGGCTTTTGCATAACCAAAGGCTGCTGAAATTGATGTGCTGCTATGGCCAGAGTCATACATATCATGTTCACTTTCAGATCTCTTTGGAAAACCCGATAATCCATCAAGCTGTCTTAAACTATCAAACTGATTTTTTCTTCCAGTAATAATCTTGTGTACGTAAGACTGATGTCCAACATCAAAAATAATCTTATCTTTCGGTGAATCAAACACTTTATGAAGTGCAATTGTAAGTTCAACTGCACCTAAATTTGAAGCTAGATGACCACCTGTTTTTGAAACTTTTTCAATTAAGAACTCTCTAATTTCAACTGCTAGTAAGTCTAAATCTTTGTAATTAGATGATTTAATTGTCTTTATTAAATTGATGTCATCTTTATCAAGAAACATTAGGAAATTTGCTCCTTTAAATATTTAATCAGAGTCATAGGAACTTCAGATATTTCAGAATATTTATCAATAGCATTTTCTGCTCTATTGAGTAAGTCCATGGCTTTAATTTTAGATTCTTTTAGTCCATATAATGAAGGATATGTGGTTTTGCCAGCTTCAGCATCACCGCCAACATCTTTTCCGCGCTCTTCCTTTGTGCTAATGACATCCATAATGTCATCAACAATTTGAAATGCATGACCAAGGCATTCTCCGTAAATATTTGCATCTTCTAAAAACTGTTTATCGGCTCCGCCTAAATAACATCCAGCTAAAACTGAAGATTTAATAAATGCAGCAGTTTTGTTTGAATGAATAAATTCTAATAAATCGGTTGAACAAGGCTTTCCTTCATTTTCAACATCAGCAACCTGTCCTTGAACCATTCCGCGAACTCCAGTGCCTTTGCTAATTTCAAAAGAAGCTTTTACCTTATTCTTTAATTTGCCTGCTTCGTTTATATAAAGCAAGCAATCTTTAAGCATCACTTCATATGCTGCTGAAAGAAGTGCATCTCCAGTTAAAATCGCAATATTCTCGCCAAAAACCTTATGATTTGTAAGAATGCCCCTTCTATAATCATCATTATCCATTGCAGGCAAATCATCATGAATTAAAGAATAGGTCTGAATAAACTCAATTGCTTCAGCAAATGGAAGTGCAAAGGAAAAGTCTTCAGATTTCGATGCAATTTTGTAAAAAGAAAGCATAAGAACAGGTCTAATTCTCTTTCCTCCAGCGGTTAAGCTGTATTTCATTGAATCATAAAGCGTTGCAGTTTTATTATCAATTTCGGGGATAAAGTCTAAAATGTGCTCATCAACAAGCTTCTTAAGTTTGTTATACTCCGGGCCTAACATTCTTCAAAATCCTCCACTTCATCTTTTTCCGGACGATAGACTTCAATTTTTTGTTTAGCTTCAGATAAAATCTTATTACACATATCAAAATACTTCACAGCTTCTTGATAGAGCTTCGTGCTTTCTTCAATAGAAAGTTCACTAGATCTAAGCTGTTCACTAATATTTTCTAATTTTTCGATTGCTTTTTCAAAACTAAGCATTCCAAATCACCATCTTTCAAAAGAATAGAAATTTTATCATTAACTTCAACATCTAATTGTGAAACAATCCAATGGTTTTTATTGTTTTTTAGGACTGCATAACCTTTTTCGAGCTGATTTAATGGGTTGTATGAAGTAATATCAGCCTTTAATAATTCAAGTCTATGCTGATAGTTTATAAGCATATTATCAATTGAATTATCACAAGAATTTTTTAAATGTTTAACATGATTAATATAAGAGTCTACCTTATCCTTTAAAGCGTTAAACATTTTGCCTGGACTGCACATAGCTATAATATCTTTGTAATAAGATATGTCAGGAACTGAGAGTTCAGCAGCCTGAGTCGGTGTAGCAGCTCTTAAATCTGCAACATAGTCACTAATGACATAATCAACTTCATGTCCCACCGCAGACACAACTGGAAGCTTAGATTTAAATATTGCGCGGGCAAGAATTTCTTCATTAAAAGCCCAAAGATCTTCTGCGCTTCCTCCACCTCGACCAACAATCAACAAATCAAAATCTTTATAATTTTTATTAAAATATTCGATTCCCCTAATGATAGAAGCGGCTGCCTCATTGCCTTGTACAAGACAGGGATATAGCATTACATCAACAAGAGGATTTCGACGTTTAATTGTAGTAATTATATCGTGAATTGCTGCCCCTGTTGGAGAAGTAACAACTCCAATTTTCTTAGGAAAGGCCGGAAGAGACTTTTTCTTATCGTCGTCAAAAAGTCCTTCTGATGAAAGCTTTTTTACAAGCAAATCAAATGCCTTCTTAAGATCTCCTTCGCCCTTAACATCAACATCTTTAACGATTAAGGAATAAGATCCCCCTTTTTCATAAATGGAAATTGCACCATAAGCTATTATGCTCATTCCCTCTTCAAGATCAAACCTAAGCTTTGATACTTTTTCATAAGGGAGAAAACATCTTATTGTACTGTTATCATCCTTAAGACTAAAATACCAATGTCCACTTGAATGTTTAGTTAAATTAGTAAGTTCCCCAAAGACAGATAAATTCATAAGTATTGGATCTGTTGCCAATACTCGCTTTATATATCCATTTAATTGTGAAACACTGACAGCTTTTAATCCCAAGGGAAAACTCCTCCGGATAATGCTAATCCAACAGCATTATCACTACATAAATTTGTCAATCCAAATTTATAATTATATTTTTCGCAATACTTTCTTAAGAATTTACTGGAAGCAACTCCTCCTGCAACCAATACTTGTTTTGCGTTTAAACTTTCAATAACACTTACGAAACTTTCAGAGATTCGTTCCATTACACAGTAAGCAATCTCTTCAGGTTTAAGATTAATTTTTTTAATTTGGTTTTCAACTCCAGAAATATTCAAATAGTTATTTTCAATATGAATTTTTGAAAGAGGATTTTTATCTACAAACGTAGATAATGCTATTTCATCTAAAGCTTTTCCTGATGGAAAAGAAAGACCGAGAAGTTGTCCTGTGCGATCGATAAGCTGACCATAAGAAATATCTTTAGTAGCGCCAATTATATTAAAGTGCTCATCTACTATCTCTAAAGTTCCACCAGATAGATGTGCAAAAACACATTTCTCGTCAAAATTAATATCGTTTTTATATGCTGCAGCCAAGACATGCCCTTGTTGATGAGAAAGCACAAAAACAGGGATATTTAGAGCTTTCCCCAGTATACGGCTAATGTTATTACCAGCATTAAAACAAGGCATATACGAGCCCTTTTGAGGCCTTGGTTTCGTTGATACAACTATATTATCAAGTTTATAATCAAGCGCAGGCTCTAAAAGAGTATGCAAGTTCTCCCAATGTTGATATAATGCATTAGATTGCCGTAAACCAAGTTCCCCTTCTTTTACTTTAAGTGGTTTTCTATTATCGAGCAAAATCTCGCCATCTTTAACTACGGCCACAGAGGTTGTGTAATTACTAGTATCAACTCCTAAAGAAATCAATTATTTATAACCTTTCCAAGTAAACCATTAATAAATTTGCCAGAGTCCTCATTGCTAAATTTCTTCGCCAAGTTAATAGCTTCGTTAATAGCAACCTGTGCAGGAATATCATTATCATTAAGATACTTAATTTCTGTGATAGCTAGTCTCAAAATTGCTAAATCAACTTTTGCCATACGCTTAATATGCCACTTCACAGATGAATTCTCAATATCGTAATCAATTGCATCTCTGTTTACACTATAAGCATTTAAAACACTATGCATATACTCTAACTGATCATTCTCAGTATTAAAGTTCGCAATAAACTTATCTTGAGCTTCTTTGCTGAAATCATCTTGAGCTTCCATCTGGAAAAATAATTGCATTAATAATTCTCTTGCTTCTGATCTTTTCATAGTTATTAAAAATCAATTCCTTGTACGTGAATATTTACTTTATCTACTTCTAAACTTGTTAATTTTTCTATAGATTTCTTTATATTTTCTTGAACATTAAAAGCTATTTGCGGAATTTTAGATCCATAAACCACATTTAAATACACGTCAAAATTAAGGCTATCTTTGTTAACATTTAACCAAATTCCTTTTGAAATCTCCTTGCTTCTAAGATTGAATCCAACAGGATTGTTTGTTAAAGAGCCAACGCCCCTAACCGAAAGAGTCGCTTTTTTAGCAATCTCTCCTATTACTTCTTCATTTGTACGTTTGTTTTTTTCATCCATAAAAATAAACAGGCCTAGTAATAAGATAGACCTGTAAATTATTTAATATAATTAAATTATCAGTGTGCAGGTCTAGTACTATAAGGAATTAATATATTGATTCCTGTACTTTGCAAATTCAGCAGATGTAGTTGCAAAATTATGTTCACCACTATTATCTGGCTTTAAAACATAATAAATATAATCTGATTCAATTGGGTATAAAGCAGCTTCAATAGAAGCTTTACCCGGTGAAGAAATTGGTCCAATAGGAAGACCATTATTTCTATATGTATTATATGGAGATTCAATTTCAAGATCATCATATAATACTCTATCAGTATGTTCCCCTAAACAATACTGAACACAGGCATCAATCTGAAGTAGCATACCAATGTTAAGTCTATTGTAGATTACACTAGCAACCTTTTCTCTTTCAAAATCAACCATAGTTTCTCTTTCAATCATAGAAGCTATAGTAATTATTTGCTGAGTGCTATAGCCAAGCTTATTAGCCCTTGCTTCATATTCATCAGTATATACTTTCTCAAATTGAGCAAGCATGGTGTTGATAATGTCATGAGCGCTCGCATTTTTAAAAACTTGATATGTTTCAGGGTATAGGTATCCTTCTAATCTATTTGCTCTTGCATTTAAAATGCCTGTTGGATCAGCAACACAATCAACTTCGCTTGGTAAGAAATCATAATTATAGTCATCTTCACAGGCTTTATAAAAATCATCGACTGACGTAATTAGTCCATCATGTGTAAGCTTTTCAGCAACTTGTCTAATATAATAACCTTCTGGTATTGTAAAAGTTATAGTCTCTCTTATAGCATGTTGCAATGCTTCGTAAATTTCTTCAGTACTCATTGAAGGAGAAAGTTGATATTCTCCAGCCTGGAATAATGTATCTAAACCAAGAATTTTTGCTCTAATTCTAAATTTGCTTGAATCCTTAATTATTCCTTCTTTTTGAAGCATTTCAGCAATTTGTTTACCCGTCATACCAGGGTTAACAGTAATTGTATAAGTTTGAGTATTTTCTGAATCAAAAACTTCATTATAATTAATTGTTTTATTATAGACCACCAAAGCTCCGGCTATACAAATACCCAAAATAATAAGCAGAAAGACAAAAAACTTAGTTGATTTCTTCTTTTTTCTCTTCTTTCTAGTCATAAGTCCCTCTAATTTCTAATCCTCAATACAAAAATAAGCGCAGGTAATAAAGCCTGCGCTATTATAATTATTCAGCTTTAGCTCTTCCGAGGTATTCACCAGTTCTTGTATCAATCTGGATAAGTTCGCCTTCTTCAATAAAGATAGGAACCTGAACAATAGCGCCAGTTTCTACTGTAGCAGCCTTTGTAACATTCGTTGCTGTATTTCCCTTAACACCAGGTTCTGTTTCAATGATCTTAAGGTTAACAAAATTTTCAGCTTCTACGAGGAATGCTGAACCTTCATAGAATTTTACAGTAACAACATCGTTTTCTCTAATGAATTTGATTGCATCTGCGACGAGTTCCTGTCCAAGAGGAACTTGATCGAAGCTTTCTGGGTCCATAAAGTAATAAAGTTCTCCATCGTTATAGAGATACTGCATCTTTTTTGTTTCGATGTGAGCTGCATCAAATTTATCACTTGGGTTAAATGCTTCTTCCTTAATAGCACCTGTTAAGATGTTCTTATGCTTTGTACGAACAAAAGCTGCACCTTTACCCGGTTTTACGTGCTGGAAGTCTAAAATTACATGTGGTTCGCCATCAAGTACGAATGTCATACCTTTTCTGAATTCACCTGCTGTCATAATATTTTTCTCCTTAATTTATATAAATTAAATAATTATTAACTCTTTTGGAGCACTAGTGAGATTAATTATACCATTTTCCTTAACTACTGCCAAGTCTTCGATCCTAACGCCAAACTTGCCAGGGATATAGATTCCAGGCTCAATAGAGACAATTGAATTGACTGGAATTGGCTTTTTATAACTTAGGGAAAGCCTTGGAGATTCATGAATTTCAAGACCTGTACCATGCCCTAATCCGTGTCCAAAATACTGTCCGAAGCCTTCATTTTCAATAATATCTAGGGCAAAGTGGTGACAAATGTCACCATTTAAGCCTGATTTTAAGTTGCTACAAGCGTTGTTTTGGGCTTTAAGCACAATATTATATATATTTTGCATTTCTGAAGATGCACTACCAATAGCAATCGTTCTCGTCATATCAGAGTGATAGCCTTTGTATGTACATCCAAAATCCATAGTAACAAAATCGCCATCTTTGATAAGATTACCATCTGAAACGCCGTGAGGCATTGAAGTCTTGGCTCCGGCAATGCAAATTGTATCAAAACTTATACCATCTGCCCCATTTGAAAGCATGTAATTTTCTAAGGCTAAAGCAATTTTCTTTTCTGAATCACCGGGTTTGATAACTGTAAGAATATATCTAAATGCATCAGATCCAATCTCTTCAGCAATCCTTGTATATTCAATTTCTTCGTCATCTTTGACAATTCGAAGATCATTTACGGGATTACACTCGTCATCACCAACAGGGATAATTTCTTTACCTGTCAAAACATCTTTAAACTTAAGATAAGTATCAAGAGATAAAGAATTACGGCATACGCCAATGCGTTTAGCATTAGATTGTTTGATTAATTCTACACAAGAATGACTTATATCAATTTCAAAAAATGAAAACCAATCAATAGATTGAGCTAACTCCTTATATCTAAAATCAGTTATAAGAAAATGCTCGTACTCTGAAATCCAAAGAGAAAGATCATTTCCTTTAGTTCCTGTAAAATAAGCGACATCTTCTGGTTTTGAAATATAAAGCCCGTCTATTTCATAATCATGAAATAGCGATCTCAATTTTTTAATTCTATCTGCGTATTTATTAGCCATCAATAGATTCAGTTAAAATCTTGGATATATCTGCCACAATTGTTGAGAATGCTAATTCGGAATTCAGCAATGCAGCGCAAGTTGGATCCTGCATAACAATTGCTTGAGTTGCTGTAAGCTTTTTTATCAACTCTTCATCAGGCTGTTGACCAGACATTAAAGCAGTCTGGACCTGGACACTAAGAGCAGAAAAATCATCTACCATTTTCTTTAAACTTTCATTTGCGTTAACTTGATCACGAAGTCGTTTCATATCTTTGTACTGATCAGTCTCTTTTAGTGATCTTGCTAATTCATGAGCTAAATCATAAACGTTCTGCATAATTTCTCCTTATATTTGCATAATAATTGAAACAATCATTGGACTTCTCTTAGTACGTTCATAAATGAACTTACGCATTTTATCTTTAAGCATTTTGTTTAATGCTACTTCATCATCCAAAATTTCTGGGCTAGCCTGATATAGTAATTCTTCAAGATACATTTCTGCATCTTCAAGCAGCTCTCCATATTCCTTTACATAAATGAGCCCTCTGGTAGTAATGCTTGGACCCGCAAGAATCTCACCAGTCTCTTTATCTAATGTTGCAGCAATCATAACGCATCCTGAAGATGCAAGATTTCTTCTTTCGTTAAGAACAACTGCTCCGACATCACCAACCCCAAGTCCATCAACCATAATAGCATCAGCTGGAACCTTTTCAGATGAAAGCTTAATCTTATCCTTAGTTAGTTCAATAATGTCACCATTTTGAGCACTGATTATGTTTTTAGCAGGCATTCCTAGTTCAAGAGCAATTTCCTCATGAGCTTTCAAATGCTTTGCCTCGCCATGCACTGGCATAAAGAATTTTGGTTTAAGTAACGAATGAACAAGCTTTAATTCCTCAGAACAAGCATGCCCTGATACGTGAGTTTCGGCGATGTCGTTATATATAACTTGAGCACCAAGTTCGAATAACTGATTTACAACATTTGAAACACTTTTTTCATTACCTGGAACCGGAGTAGAAGAAAGGATAATAGTATCGCCTTTTCTAATTTTAACGTCTCTATGATCTCCACTTGCCATTCTGTAAAGTGCAGACATGGGTTCTCCCTGAGAACCTGTTGTAATTATAACAAGTTCAGAATCATGAACATGTTTAATCTTCTTAAGGTTTACAACTGTATTTGATGGAATATTTAAATATCCAAGTTCTTGTGCAATTGCAACCATTTGCTCCATCGAACGTCCAGAGAAAGCAACTTTTCTCTTTGTTTCAACAGCGATATCAATTATTCTTTGAACTCTATGAACATTAGATGAAAAAGTCGCGATAACAATTCTTCCATCAATCGAATTAAAGATCTGTTTTAAAGATTCACCAACAACTCTTTCAGAAGGAGTATACCCTTTCCTTTCAGCATTTGTTGAATCACAAAGAAGAAGTTGGACTCCTTCATTGCCGATTTCAGCAAATCTAGCAAGGTTAATAGGCTCGCCGCCAACCGGAGTATAATCGACTTTAAAATCTCCTGTATGAACAACTTTGCCAACAGGAGTATCAATTGCAAAAGCAAATGAATCAGCAACTGAATGGGTAGTGTGAACCGCTTCAATCTTGAAACATCCAAGCTTAATAATATCTCCAGGAGATATTTCGATAAGTTTTGTTTTCTTTACTTTTAGTTCCTGAAGCTTATGTTTAACGAATCCAATCGTCAATTTAGAAGCATAAACAGGAATATTTACTTTACTAAGCAGATAAGGAATAGCACCAATATGGTCCTCATGAGCATGTGTAACTATAAGGCCGCGAATTTTTTCAGAGTTTTCAATAACATACGAAAAATCTGGAATAACTGCGTCGATTCCTAGCATCTGATCATCAGGAAAACTGAGTCCACAATCAATAATGATGATATCTTCATCATATTGAATTAAAGTCATATTTTTCCCTATTTCATGTAAGCCACCGATAGGAATAATTTTTAATTTTTCCTTAGGCTTTTTAATTTTTCTCTTAATTGCCATACTTAACCTTTTATAACGATATTGACAAGCTTGCCTGGAACAGCAATAACTTTTATTATTTCTTTACCGTCTATTAAAGATTTAACTTTTTCACTGTCTAAAGCAAGTTTAGCTAAATCGTCCTTCGATAAACCATTAGGAACTTCTAGCTTTTCTTTAACCTTGCCATTGATTTGAGCAACGATTTCAATAGTATCATGTACCAATGCGCTTTCATCATATGAAGGCCATTCAGCTTTTGATACAAATCCTTCTTTGTCAAGACCAATCCACATTTCTTCAGCAATATGAGGAACAAATGGTGATAAGAGAAGAACTAATTTTTCAGTAGCATCTCTCAAAAGACCCATGTTAACGTTTTCCAGTTCTTTATATCTGTACATTTCATTAACAAGTTCCATAATTGCAGAAATAGCAGTGTTAAAGTTAAATCTAGTACTAATATCATCGGTAACACGCTTAACAGCACTATTTAATGCAAATGCAAGCTGCTTGTCATCTTTTGTTTCAACTTTATAAACACATGGAATGCCCTTTGTCTGTTTGGACATTTCATATACAAGTCTGTATACTCTGTTAAGGAACTTAAATGAACCTTCAACGCCTGTATCAGACCATTCCAATTCTCTTTCAGGTGGAGCTGCAAATAAAATAAACAGTCTTGCAGTATCAGCACCATATTTATCAATAATTTCTTCCGGAGAAACGATGTTTCCAACAGATTTACTCATCTTAGAGCCATCCTTTAATACCATTCCTTGTGTTAAAAGGTTTGTAAATGGTTCTTCAACATCGCAAAGTCCAAGGTCATATAATACCTTAGTAAAGAATCTAGAATACATTAAGTGCAAGATGGCATGCTCAACACCACCAATGTATTGATCAACAGCCATCCAGTACTTTGCCTTTTCTCTACTGAAACAAGCTTTGTCATTTTTTGCATCGCAATATCTAAGGAAATACCAAGAAGAATCAAGGAATGTATCCATTGTATCAACTTCTCTTGTTGCAGGTTTTCCGCACTTCGGACATTTCGTATTAACAAATGTCTTAGATGTTACGATTGGAGATTCGCCCTTTCCCGTAAACTCAACATCCGTTGGAAGTAATACAGGTAAGTTCTCTTCTTTTTCAGGAACCCATCCACAGTCAGGACAATTAACCATAGGAATTGGAGTTCCCCAATAACGCTGACGAGAAATAAGCCAATCTCTAAGTTTGAAATTAGTTGTTTTTTTACCAATGCCTTGAGTGACAAAATCATCACCTATAGCAGCGATAGCAGCTTTATTGTTCATTCCGTCATATTTGCCGGAGTTAATCATCTTTCCTTCAGCTTCAACAGCTGCAGTAAGATGCTCTAAATCTTCGTCAGTGCCAGCATCAACAACGGGAACTATAGGAAGATTAAATTTTGCTGCGAAATCATAGTCTCTTTGGTCATGCGCTGGAACACCCATAACGATTCCTGTACCATACCCCATAAGAACATAATCTGCAAGATAAAGTGGAACTTCATTACCGTTGATAGGATTAATTACATAACGACCTGTAAACTGACCGGTCTTTTCTTTAGTAGTAGAAGTTCTTTCAATATCGGATTGACGCTTTGCCTGTTCAATATACTCCTTACAGGCAGCTTCTTCTTTTTGGCCTCTAATTAATTCCTCAACATAAGGATGCTCTGGGGAAATAACCATGAAACTTACACCATAAATAGTATCTACTCTTGTTGTAAATACTGTCATAGGAAGATTTCCATCCTTGAGTTTGAAAGTTACTTCATAGCCAAATGATCTGCCAATCCAGTTACGCTGCATCGTTTTAACTTTATCAGGCCAACCAGGTAGCTTATCAAGATCATCTAGTAATCTATCAGCATAATCAGTAATTTTTAAGTACCACTGAGAAAGATTTTTCTTTGTTACAGTTGCTCCGCAACGTTCACAGCAGCCATCGACAACCTGTTCATTAGCAAGCACTGTGGCGCAAGATGGACACCAGTTAACAGGATTTTCCTTCTTATATGCAAGACCTTTATTATAGAACTGTATGAAAATCCACTGCATCCATCTATAATAATCTTCCTTATAAGTGCAAGATTCTCTATCCCAATCATATGAAAACCCAAGCTGCTTAAGCTGCTTTTCCATATATTCGATGTTAGCACTAGTCCATACTGCAGGATGGGACTGATTTTTAATAGCTGCATTTTCTGCAGGAAGCCCAAATGAATCAAATCCAATTGGATGAAGAACATTCTTGCCTGTCATTGTTTTATACCTAGCAACGACATCACCAATTGAATAATTACGAACATGACCCATGTGAAGCTTTCCGCTTGGATAAGGAAACATCTCAAGGCAATAGTACTTTTCTTTACTTTCGTCTTCTGTTACATGGAATATATCCGCAGTTTCCCAAGCTTTTTGCCATTTAGGCTCTATAGCTTTAAAATCATAAATTTCATTCATTTCTTATTCCTCTTCAAATTCAAGTTTATTGCAATCGCCCCAAATCTTTTCAATCTGATACTTATTACGTGATTCTTCAGTAAAGATATTAACAATAATGTCACCGTAATCCATCAAAATCCAACCAGACTCGCCTTTGCCTTCAATGTTCTTCGGAAGTATATCTTCTTTTGCAAGCTTATCTTGAAGCTCATCATTTAAACTCCCCATTTGTCTAAGCGATGATGCAGTTACAATAACGAAGTAATCGGCAAAACCACTTCTTTCGGCAATGTCTATAATGACAATGTCAAAAGCTTTCTTTTCGCTTAATGTTTTAGCAATAAAAAGCGCTGTTTCTTTATTTGTCATTTACCTAACTTCTCCTTTAAATCATAAATAGCCAAATTGGATATATCAGCAAATTTTGCACCGATGCTTAAAACATAATCTCTGGTATGAGTCATTAATTGATATAAGCATTCGTCTAAATCTACATACATAATTTTACGAAGTTCGTCGACTCCAGGATAATCACGTCCAGGTTCCAAACTATCAGCAATATAAATAACCTTATCAAGTTTTGTCATATTCGGATGCCCCGTAGTATGGTTACGAATTGCTTCTATTATTTCAGAATCATCGACACCAAAAAGTTCCCGAATTTTATCGGCTGCAACAGCTCCATGCTCGAGATTGCCTGCATCTCTAAAAGCATCATGAAACCATGCAGCGATTTCGGCTTTTTTAGGATCTACATCATATCTCAGAGCCATTTTTCTTGCTGTTTCAACAACCCCTTTTGTGTGTTCGAAACGTGTGGCCTTTACATTAGATTCAACAAACTTTTTAAGTTTAGGAATTAAACCATCATAAAGGTTGTTTTTATCAATGTAATCTATGCAAACATCTGGCATAAGATATTTAATGGACTTACCAACACGCACTTTATTTTGAATAGTAACTGAAGATATGTCCATTTCTGGGATATCAAAAAAATCAAATTGCAAGTTATTAAACTTAGCAAATAAATCTTTAAACAATCTAAAGAGTTCTTTGGTACTTAAACCTGGTCTTTTACCAATTAAGAACCTATTCTCAACAATAAATGCTTCATAATTATGCCATTTTTCAATTCGCATAAAAGCATCTTGCCCGGTTATTACATAGAGTTCATCATTTGAATAGATTTTCTTGAACTCTCTCATATCTTCGTCCATATAACAAAGTTGTTCTTTCTTGAGTTCAAGATCTGAAACATCTAATTTAGGATTATCAGCAATTGCCAACTTTATCAACTGAAGTCTTTCCTCTGGAGAAGCCTTCATGCTATGAGCAGGATTTGGTGACACATAATTTGGAACAAAGACGACCTTATCTAAAGCAGCTTCATTTATAAGCTGCTCCGCCAAAATCAAATGTCCATAATGAATAGGGTCAAAACTGCCACCCAAAAATCCTATTTTCATAAATTAAACTGTTGTAGTAATACTTAAAAGATCGAGATCTTTCTTATCAACAATTGTTGGAGCTTCGCTCATTACACACTGTGCATTCTGGTTCTTAGGGAATGCGATTACTCTTCTGATATCATCGGTTCCAAGTAATAACATACAAAGTCTATCCATGCCATATGCCAATCCACCATGTGGAGGTGCCCCATATGAGAATGCTTCAATAAAGAATCCAAATCTTGTTTTAATATCATCTTCTGTTAACTGAAGTACTTCAAAAATCTTTTTCTGAAGATGCCTATCATGAATTCTAATTGATCCACCGCCAGCTTCATAACCATTAATAACAATATCGTAAGCATCTGCATAAATCTTATCGAGTTCTCCGGTATCAAGATAATGAATATCTTCTTTCTTTGGGGATGTAAACGGGTGATGCATTGCCATATATCTATTTTCTTCATCAGACCACTCAAACATCGGGAAGTCAACAATCCAAAGCAGTTTAAACTCATTTGGATCAAGTAATCCAAGTTTGCCAGCAAGGTCTCTTCTTAAGAAACCAAGTGAAGCCCAAACTACTTCTTTCTTACCCGAGCAAATGAGAATGAGGTCTCCGGTTTTAGCTTCAAATACTTTACCAATTTTTTTGAGTTGATCTTGGTCAAAGAATTTATTTACCGAAGACTTGATTCCGTCCTCTTCAAATCTGATCCAAACAAGGCCTTTTGCGCCAAAGCTCTTAATAGCTTCTGTCATCTTGTCAATATCCTTACGGCTAAAGTTTGCACTTGCACCGTCAATATCAATACCCATAACTTTGCCACCATCTTTAAGAGCATCTGTAAAAACATTAAATGAGCAATCTCTTACAGCATCAGCAAGATCATGAAGCTCAAACCCAAATCTAAGATCTGGTTTATCTGAACCAAATCTATTCATAGCTTCATCCCACGTAAGTCTTGGAAGTGGGGTTTGAATATCAATTCCTCTCATTTCTTTAAAAAGAGTCTTTAAGAACCGCTCCTGAATTTCAAGAATATCTTCTTGTTCAACAAAGGAAAGCTCCATATCAATCTGTGTAAACTCTGGCTGTCTATCAGCCCTTAAGTCTTCATCACGATAGCACTTTGCAATCTGAATATATCTATCAGTTCCAGCTACCATAAGAAGCTGCTTAAAAATTTGAGGGCTTTGTGGAAGCGCATAGAACATGCCTGGATTTACTCTTGATGGAACAAGGTAATCGCGAGCTCCTTCTGGCGTAGGTTTTCCAAGTACAGGTGTTTCAACTTCTGTAAATCCATTTTCGTAATAGAAGTTTCTGATTACGTTATACATTTTTGATCTGAAAGCTAAAGTGTCTTGCATCATAGGCTTTCTAAGGTCAAGGTATCTATACTTAAGTTTTAATTCACCACTTACATTATCGTCATCTTTGATATAAATTGGTGGAGTATCAGCTTCGGAATACACTACCAAATCAGTAGCTTTAACTTCAATGTAGCCAGTTGGAAGAGATTCGTTCTTTGATTCTCTTTCGATTACAGTGCCTTTAACACCAATGCAATATTCACGGCCTAGGGAATTAGCTTTTTCTTGAATATCATCAGCAAATGCAACTTGAGTTATACCAGTTTTATCTCTTAAGTCAACAAATGTAAGTCCGCCTAAATTTCTTTTAGTCTGAACCCATCCGTTTAAAACAACTTCCTTACCGATGTCTTCTTTTCGAAGCTCACCGCACATATTAGTTCTCTTAAAAATCTTCTCCATTTTACTTAATCCTCTCAAGAAGTTTGTCTATTTTTACTTCTTCTTGGCTAGAGTTCTTCATATCACGAAGGCTTACAACGCCTTTAGCAAGTTCATCATCGCCAATAACAACAGTATAATCTGCATCTAATCTATCAGAATATTTAAATTGAGCTTTTAAACCCCTATCGCAAACATCTGACATAACATTAAATCCATTATCTCTAAGATTTTGAGCAATCTTTAGACCTGCAATTTTAGCTTTTTCACCAAGGCAAGCAATAAATATATCACAAGTCTTTGGCTTAGGAATTTCGATTCCATTTGCTTCAAGTATCAAAAGAAGTCTCTCAATACCAAGACCAAAGCCAACGCCAGCAGTATCAGGCCCACCAATCTCAGCTACAAGATTGTCATATCGACCACCACCACAAACTGTTGACTGAGCTCCAAGATTATTGCTAACAATTTCAAATGCAGTCTTTGTATAGTAATCAAGTCCTCTTACAATACCAGAATCAACTTCATATTCAAGTCCTAATGCATCCAGGTTTTCCTTTAAATTCCCGAAGGCTTTTTTACAGTTATCACAAAGATAATCAAGCATTTTTGGAGCGCCTGCTACATATTTCTGGCATTCCGAAGATTTACAGTCAAGAATTCTCATTGGATTCTTTTCAAATCTATCCTTGCATGTATCACAAAGCTTATCTAAATTTGGCCTAAGGAAATCCTGTAATGCTTTTCTGTATTTAGATCTGCAATCAGGACAGCCAATGCTATTAATATGAAGTTTAAGACCTGTTACACCAAGAGTTTTAAAAAAGTCCATAGCAACACAAATCACTTCAGCATCAGCGAGCATTGAATCTGCACCAAAAATTTCTATACCGAACTGATGGAATTCACGCTGTCTGCCCTTTTGCATCTTTTCATATCTAAAGCAAGGTGTAATGTAATAATACTTAGCAGGAAGTTGATCTACATAAAGCTTGTTTTCAATAAAAGATCTTACTACTGGAGAAGTTCCTTCAGGCTTTAATGTTAAACTTCTATCAGCAATTTCAAATGTGTACATTTCTTTTTGCACAACATCTGTTGTATCACCAATACCACGCTTGAAGAGCTCTGTATGTTCAAACATCGGGGTCCTAAATTCAATAAAACCATATTTTTCGCAGACTTTGCGGAAAACCGATTCGACATATTGCCATTTATAGACTTCTTTTGGCAAAATATCTTTAGTTCCCTTTGGAATGTTGATAATCATAAGATGCCTTTTTCCTTTCTGTTAATCATTTCATCTATACGATCAATATAAACTTCATAATTAGAAACATTCGGAACTCTCTCCAGTCTATTTTCATCTGGAAAATAAATTTTTGAGATACCGCCTGCTCCAAGAGCTATATTGCTCTGATTTTCATCCATTATCCTTATATTATACACGTTTTGGTGTCCATTAGTACAGTATCCAACATTTTCAAAATTACCTGTCATGTGCTTCTGTCTATAGAGGTAATATGGCTTAAAACCAGCATTTTTAAGCATATTTTGGCTAATTTCAAGCATTTTTCGTACTGTATCGGCCTGTCTAAAAGCAATATCCGGATCTTCATCAATTAATCTTGAAGCTCTTTTTACTGCTAAAGTATGTACTGTTATGTTTGTTGGGCCTAGATCAATGATAGTTTTCAAGCTATTTTCAAAGTCATCCGGAGTCTCCTCTGGCAAACCTGTGATTAAATCAGCATTGATATTTTCAATTCCTTCAGCTTTTGCAAGTTTAAAAGCATCAAAGATTTGTTCTGGGCTATGAGATCTTCCAATAAGATCTAACGTATGCTGCTTCATAGTTTGAGGATTTATACTGATACGGTCTGCCCCATACTTATGTATCAAGGAAAGCTTATTAGCAGTAATTGTATCGGGTCTGCCTGCTTCTACTGTCCATTCCCGACATTTTGGGCTTTTAAATGCATCTCTAACAGAGCTTAATAAAATCTCAAACTCTTCATCATCAAGACTTGTTGGAGTGCCGCCCCCTATATAAATTGATTCAGCATACATGCCTTTTTCATCAAATATTTTTTTAACAGCATCAATTTCCTTACACAATGCAGATATATATTTTTGAGATGCAACTTTTTCAAATTTATTTGAAGTAAATGAACAATAAAGACATCTTGTAGGGCAAAATGGAATCCCGACATAAAGGCTGACTGACTTTGGATTTGGGTCGTAATAAGCATCCATTTGCACATCATATGTTCTATGAAGTAAATCAAGCTTTTCGTCTGATAACAAATACATTTCTTTTAAAATGTGCTCGGCTTTTTCTCTGCCTTTTTTCTCAGTAAGTTCACGGTAAAGCTTAAGCGGTCTTACTCCAATTAGAATGCCCCAGTCTAAAGTCTTTCCTGTAAGCGCTGAAAGTTCTTTATATAGGCGTCTTTTTTGCTCATTTTTATCGCCTCCGAGCCTTTCCACAACACAAAACTCCGGAGCTTCACCAAACATCTTAGAAAGCTCCGAAAGTTCATAAACATCTTTTTCAGTTGCGACTTCAAATTTAAGAGACAAAGGGATTAAATTGTTTTTCCTTTCCAATAGTCGTTTCCATTTCGTGACCACATAAAACTCTTGTATCATCTGGAAGTAAGAATAATTTATTCTTGATAGAATCAATCAAATCAGAATAACTTCCACCAGGGAAGTCTGTTCTTCCAATAGAGCAAAAGAACAATGTATCACCACTAAATAAAGTTTTCTCGCTCTTAATATAAATACACATTCCTCCAGGTGTATGTCCAGGAGTTGCGATAAACTTTACATGAATACCACAAAGATCCATCTCATCATTATCAACAACATTTATATCTGCGACAATGCCGCCTTTGCCAAAGCTGACATTACGATCATACAAAAGCTTAGCCTCCTGCTTATTTGCAATTAATTTAGCTTCTGGGTACATTTCCTTAATTCTTTCGATACCGCCAGTATGATCACCATGTCCATGAGTTAAAACTATATATTTCACATTAAGTTTATTCGCAAATAAATAGTTCTCAAGTTTAAGATTCTCAGCACCAGGATCAACAATCATCGCATCAAAAGAATCTTCTTGATTAAGAACATAACAATTATTCATTATTGGTCCGCAAACAAAACAAGCTATTTTCATAAATTACCTTTCTGCGTTAGCTCTATACGCATCTATTACACCGCCGATCTGTTTAAATCTAGCCTGAAGACTTTCAATGTCATCAGATGTTCTAATTTCAAGAGTTAAATTTATTTGACAAATTCCTACCTTGTCAACATTAACTTGTAGGCCAGAAATATTAATGTCTTTTTCTTCACAGATACGAGAAATATCTACTATTAAACCCTTACGGTCTTCAGCAATAATTGTTAATGCATATTCAAATTGAGCAGATTCAGAATCTACATCCCATTCAACATCAATAAATCGTTGCCTTTCTTCTTCAAGAAGAGAAAGCATATTTACACAGTCTTTTCTATGTATGGAAACACCGCGGCCTTTAGTCGTATAGCCAATAATATCATCCCCAGGAACTGGGCTGCAACATCTTGCAAAATGAATTAAGAGGTCGGTAACACCCTTAACCTTAACGCCTTTTGTCCTTTCAATTCTTTGGCGTTTTTCAATGGAGGCCAGTTTATTAGCCTCAATTTTTTCTTGTCTAGCAAATTCGAGCTGTTTATCTTCGTGATAATAAGAAGCACACAGAAGTGTTGTTCTGTTGAGAGCAACTCCGCCTCCTGAAATTGCTATATATAAATCATTTACTGCAGAAAAATTCTGTGCTCTTGCAGCCTTTTCGAGATATTTATTGATTAGAATTTCAGATGGCTCATAGCCCTTGCGCTTAACAGCTTTATCGAGCATTTCCTTACCTCTGTCAATAGAGATAGAGTTGTCGCTCTTATTAAGTGCTTGTTTAATCTTATTCTTTGCATGATTTGTCTTAACAATCTTAAGCCAATCAACACTTGGGCCTTTAGAACTTGCAGAAGTTACAATATCAATTAAATCACCATTTTGGAGAATATAATCAATAGAAACCATCTTTCCATTAATTTTTGCTCCGACACAAGTATTGCCTATGGCAGTATGTACCTTATATGCAAAGTCTAATGGAGTTGACCCAGCTGGAAGTTCCATAACATCCCCTTTTGGAGAAAATACAAAAACTTGGTTGGTAAAAAGATCCATCTTTAAAGCTTCAACAAACTCCGTTGAATCGCTAACTTCCTGTTGCCATTCAAGAGTTTGCCTAATCCAAGACAATTTATCCTCTTCGTTGCCAGGGCCAGAAATACCCTCTTTATATTTCCAATGTGCTGCAATACCATATTCAGCAATATGATGCATCTCTTTTGTTCGAATTTGAATTTCAAACGGATAACCATTTGTGCCAATTACAGTTGTATGAAGCGACTGGTACATGTTTGCTTTTGGCATAGCAATATAGTCTTTAAATCTCCCAGGAATTGGTTTCCATATAGTATGTACCGCACCTAAAACGGCATAACAATCCTTAATAGAATCGACAATTACTCTGATAGCAGTCAAGTCAAAGATTTCATCAAGGTTTTTATGTTGAACCTTCATCTTCTTATAAATGCTATAATACTGTTTCTGCCTGCCGTAAATTTCGTAGTTTAAGTTAAGAGGTTTTAAGCCCTCTTTTATATCAGCAATATATTGATTAATATCCGCCCCTTTGTCTAAGGAACGTCTCTTCATCTTTTCGTCAATATCATTATAGGCTTCAGGCTCAAGGTTCTTAAATGAAATATCTTCCATTTCGAACTTGAATGCATACATACCAAGTCTTGCAGCAAGGGGCGCATAAATATCAAGAGTACCTTCGCACTTTTCCCTGATTTTAGCCTCGGTCATATAGTTAATAGTTCTAAGATTATGAAGTCTATCTGCAAGTTTAATGATTAAAACTCTAATGTCTTTAGCCATTGCAAGGAACATCTTGCGAATGGTCTCATCTTGAGCGGCACGCTTGCCACCATAAACGAAAGATGTGAGTTTTGTAACGCCATCTACAAGCAATGCAACTTCATCACCGAAGTCCTTACGAAGCTGATCTAATGAATAGTCTGTATCTTCAACGACATCATGAAGAAAGCCTGCGGCAATACTAACATCATCCATTCCTAGTTCAGCTAGAATCTTAGCAACAGCCATTGGATGAATAATATAAGGTTCACCAGACTTACGTTTTTGATCTTTATGAAGTTCTTTTGCTTTCAAATATGCCTTTTCTAAGAATGCAGCATCATAATTTTTGTTATATGAAAGCAGTTCTTCGATAATTTGTTCCATTACTTAAAAACGAAAACAAGGCATGTGGCAAAATGTCCACATGCCCTGTATACAATCACAATTTATTCTTCAGCGGCAACAGGTTCTTCAGTTGCAGGAGCTTCTTCAACAGGAGTATCTTCAACTACAGGTTCTTCTGCGAGAGCTTCTTCCTTTTTACCAAGCTTCTTTATTCTCTTTGGAGAAGCCTTGGTTTCCTTTTCGTCCTCAACAACTTTACCAGCTTTTTCATCTACCTTATTAGCTACAGCTGTCTTAGTAATTTCAAGCTTTGTCTTTTCAGCCCCGGATGCAATAGTAAGTCTATCTTCTCTAATTCTTACGACTTTACCATAGATTCCACCAACTGTCATAATTTCATCGCCAACCTGAAGGTTGCTACGCATTTCTCTATCCTGCTTATCTTTCTTATTCTGTGGACGGATAAGCATAAAATACATAACGGCAAGTAAAACCACCATAATGATGATTGATTGTGAATTTTGACCCATTTATAATGACCTCCTTGTGGTAATTAACAAAAATATTATACCTTAAAACCTTGCATTTTCCAATCATTTTTTGGTATAGTATTTAAGTACGCCGGCGTGGTGGAATTGGCAGACGCGCGGGACTCAAAATCCCGTGATACTTAAATATCGTGCGGGTTCGACCCCCGCCGCCGGCACCAAAAAACTCCAGCCTTTCTGGAGCTTTTTTATTTCTTATATTCAGTTATGTTATTTGCATCCATCCAAGCCTTTTTTGCACTCATCAGTTTATCAAACGCTTCATTTCTACCTAAGCCTCTTTCCTCAAGCATGACCTGAATATTATATAAATCATTATATGTTAGATATGGGTAATCTTCATAAGCAAAGCTCATATTCGGGCAAATTGCATATTCAAGGTTATTATTAGGCTTTATCCAATCTTCATATGTATCTTCGATTGCATCAATAATATTATAAGCAACATTTTTATAAGCTGAATCATTGAATAATTCGCTAAGTTTAATGCAAAGCTCGACTTCTGCGATATTATGATTAAGACTCGCATGAGTTAATGCTCCGGATTCTGGCTGATAATAATCCGATACAAAATAGCCACTTTCTGTCTTAATCTGATTCTTATCCGCATGCTTTAAAAAGAACTGTCCATACTTTTCTAAAGCTGAACAAAAAATATCTCCTCCGCTTTTGTTATATGCATCAAGAACATACTGCCAAAAGTCTGTGTTAAATCTTGTATCATAAAAACCAGCTTCTATGCCGTAATCCTCATTAAGCCAAGTACTAAATGAATAAGTTGGAATATATCCTTCATCAGTCTGATGCATAAGCATTGTATCAATCATTGCAGGTACAATGAACTTACATCCATCATATCTCATGCCAGCAATAAAACTGCCTATAATATATGAATCAACACAAAAGTAATATACATTATCACCTGATGGTACATAACTTGATGCAGCTTTATAATAATAACCGTCGTAGCACCAATGTCCATCGCCATCAAGGTTGTAATATTTCATGAAATTTTCAACTTTTTTATCCTCTTTACCCCAGTCAAATAAAGGGTCTGAAGACTCAACAATCATAAAGTCTGAGATTTTCTTAAATCCTATCAACTTAGTATCTACAACAATTCGATCTTCATAAACCTTAATCTTTCCATCTGATTTAGGAAGATATTCTAAGCTGAAATTTTCAAGAATTTTATAGGACTTAGGGGTGTAAATCCAATAGTGGTAATTGTCCGAGTCAATATAATAACAAGAAGACTGCGGTATATCATCATCTACTGTATATTCTTTAAAGCCAACTTCTGGAGTAGCCACTCTCACTACAGCATTAGTACCTATTGGAAACTCAAACTCAGCTGATTTATTATCGTACACGCGATACATCTCAACAGTTGCGTCAATATCTTTGTATTCATAACTTCTAATGCTAAGTTTGCCATCTTCTAATGTTGATACAGTAATCTCGCCTAAATCATTACTAAAAGATCTAGTGTCGGTCACTGAAACTACATCCTTTGAACAAGAACAAAGAAACAGACTAAAAAATATTAAACTATAGATAAAGAATTTTTTCATACCAACAGTATATCATAAAATCGCACGTAAAAAGCGGACCTTCTGCAGTGGTCCGCTTTTTGATTTTCCTTAGCTAAAGATGTATTGCTTTGTACTTTAGTCCTCTGCTACTACAGCCTGTCCATCATAGTAGTTGCAATTTGGGCATACTCTATGAGGCATTTTTGGCTCGTGGCACTGTGGGCAAATTGATAATGCTGGAGCAGATTTCTTCATGTTAGGAGACTTTCTACTCATACTCTTAGCATGGGATGTTCTTCTTTTTGGGGTTGCCATAGAACAACACCTCCTTCTTAAATTACTTAATTTTCGCGGTTTTTACGCGACTTATAAAGTATAAACAAGCTAAAAGCTCTTGTCAAGCCTATTTTGTAACGATTTCATAGGTGTCTCTAGCAATCATTACTTCTTCGTTCGTAGGAATAAGTAATACCTTAATCTTAGAATCAGCTGTACTAAGAATTGCTTCTTCACCTCTTACATTGTTAGCAGCAGAATCAAGTTTAATTCCGAGAGCTTCAAGGCCCTTGCAAACATCAGCTCTTGTGGATGCACTATTTTCGCCAACTCCAGCAGTGAACACGATAGCGTCTGCTCCGCCAAGCTCTGCGAGGTAAGCACCTACATAGTGCTTAATTCTATGAATAAATACATCGTAAGCAATTTTTGCTCTCTTGTTTCCTTCTGCAACGGCAGTATCGATATCTCTCATATCTGATGAAACGCCAGATATTCCAAGAACGCCAGATTTCTTGTTCATAATCGTATCTAAATCTGCGAGGCTGAGGTTTTCCTTATCTGCAAGATACTTTAAGATAGCTGCATCGATATCTCCACAACGTGTACCCATTACGAGGCCTTCGAGTGGGGTCATACCCATTGATGTATCGAAGCATTTACCGTTCTTAATAGCTGCACAAGAAGCTCCACTACCAATATGGCATGTTACGAGATTAACATCTTCGACCTTCTTGCCAAGCATTTCAGCAGCCCTAAGAGTTACATACTTGTGAGATGTACCGTGGAAACCGTAACGACGTACGCTGTACTTTTCATAATATTCATAAGGAAGTGCATAAATGTAAGATTCAGCAGGCATTGTCTGGTGGAATGCTGTATCAAATACACCAGCCATTGGAGTTGTTGGCATCAATTTCTTACAAGCTCTAATACCAAGTAAATTTGCTGGGATATGAAGTGGAGCAAGATCTGTGAAACCTTCTACAGCCTTAATAACTTCATCATCAATGAAAACTGACTTTGGGAATTTTTCACCGCCCTGAACGATTCTATGACCGACTGCACCAATTTCTTCTAAGCTCTTTGCAACACCATGATCAGTATCTAAAATTGCATCGATGACATGACCAAGTGCATCTTCATGGTTCTTCATTGGCACTTCAAGAACATACTTGTCCATTCCAATCTTTTCATGCTTAATAACTGAACCTTCAATACCAATTCTTTCCACAAGGCCTTTACAAAGTAATTCTTCGCTAGGCATTTCAAGAACCTGGTACTTAAGTGATGAACTTCCGCAGTTAACTACTAAAACCTTCATTTTTACTCTCCTTAAATACTTTTATAATAAATATTGATAGATTGACAAAAGTTAATCTATCCGCAACTTTCACCAATTATTAATTATATAACTATACTTCTTCCAATTCAAGACGAGGGCTTTTGACAAAGTCCGAATTATCATAAACGCTGCGGCCTGTTAAAATAGAATACAAATCAGCTGCCTGAACATCAGTTTCAATAAGATTCTTATTCTTTGATAGTAAAACTTCAGCCTTCTTTAAATTGCTAATAATGTCATATTTAGCAGTCTTTTTAGCCAGTTTTAATATCTTTGCACCATTCTCATTCATAGCCAAAACTCTGGCATACAGAGGGCTTTCTTTAGCCTCTTCCAAAAGAGCCTTGTTAATGTCTAAAGCGACACACATAAGAGATCTTGAAATTCGTGCATATGTGTAA
Source organism: Anaerovoracaceae bacterium (assembly GCA_045616685.1). Classification (GTDB taxonomy): domain Bacteria; phylum Bacillota; class Clostridia; order Peptostreptococcales; family Anaerovoracaceae; genus UBA1764. The sequence goes on along the minus strand of JAZLHF010000008.1, from coordinate 14,214 downwards.
CGTTTTGACTTAGCCTTCATGATTATGTCTTCGAAAGATTCTGCCCCCACAGCAGCCTTTTTTAGGGCATTCTCTAAGCCTTCAGATATACCCATTGTCTGTGACAATTCTGCTGGAGTCCTCATTAACAAAGCATATCTAATCATATCAAATAGCTTGGCATCAGCATACTCGTCCCAAAATGGAAATTCTTGAAGTTCATAAAGAGCATCTTCAGGGACAAAATTTTCAATTTCAGCGATATTATCTCTAATATAACTTGCTGTTGCTAAATGGCCCTTGCCCCTACGTTTAATTGCATGAACTTCAAAATCACTATTAACTCTTAAATATTCAACGGCTAAAATATCATTTGGCTCGAGGGGTTTCCCAATAACTCGTGTCAACGCCACTGGATATGAGAAACCTTCATCTAAAGCCATTTTAAGAGTATCATTATTATCAATATTAATTTCCGCTATTCTTTTTAATTCTTCTATATCAGCCGTTTCACTGCCAAATGCAAGGTCAGTAATGCAACCTAAACCTTCTAAAATTTTAATTCCCCCATAGGCAAACTCGCTAGCCGAGCTTAGTGAAAATACCGTAGGAAGTTCGATAACTAAATCAGCACCTTCAGCTACAGCGGCTCTGGCACGTGACCATTTATCAGTGATTGCTGGATATCCGCGTTGAACAAAATCACCACTCATAACGCAAACAATGCCGTCCGGGTTTAATTCACCGCGGATGGCATCGATTAAATACTTATGGCCGTTATGAAACGGATTAAATTCGGCAACAACACCGACAAGTTTCATAATTTATTTATCCTTTTCGTCCTGAGCCTTATAAATCTGATCTTTTACTTCATTTCTTGAGTTGGAAATATTTGAATTAATCTTTTCGAATGTATTCTGAAGATTATCATACATGTCCGTAAAGTATGTTGCATAAAGCTGATCAACTTTTTCCTGAAGGTTGTAAAGCATATTATCTGTGTAGTCGAGAATACTCATCTTCATAACCTGAGAATTTTCTTTTGCCACACGGATAATTTCATCAGCCTTGTTTTTTGCCATAATTGTAATCTCGTCATTTTCAATCATGGCATCAGCCTTCTTGCGAGCATCAGCAAGAATAGATTCATATTCATTCTTTGCTTCGTCGAGAATTCTCTGTCTTTCGTTCTTAATCCACTGAGCTTGCTGAATTTCATCAGGTAATTCTTCCCTAATTTCCTTAACAATTTCAGATACTTCGTCTGGATCGACCATTACCTTCTTAACAAGAGGAACGCCACTTGCTACTTCAATAATCTCATCTAATTCATCTAAGAGTTCCAATACTTTCATGTGATTTACCCTTTCTTATTCATTAATTTCAGTGTGCTTGGGTGTACCATCATAGATACATCTCCGCCTAAAGAAAATACTTGTCTTACCTGAGTTGAACTTATATATGATAATGACGGATCAGTCATTAAGAATATCGTCTCAGCATTATTATACAGTTTTGAATGCATCTGCGCGAGTGGAAGTTCGTAGTTTAAATCTGTACTATTTCTAAGACTTTTAACTTCTACATTAAATCCATTCTTATTTACATAGTCAGCTCTTAAACCTTCGCAAGCTTCAACCTTAAGATTAGGAATATCTTTACAAGATTGTTTAATCATTTCAACCCTTGTGTCAAAATCAAACATTGAGTCTTTCTCAAGATTTACTGTTACAGCAACAGTAAGCTCGTCAAAAATTTTGGCAGCACGTTTAATAATATCAATATGTCCAAGATGCACTGGATCAAATGAACCAGTAAAAACAGCTTTATTCATAAATTGTAACTCCTATGCTTCCATAACGCTTATCTTTTACTTTTGTGAAACCTGCATAAGATTCTGGAAGATCATCCCTATCAGAATGTTCACAAACAATACAACCACCTACATTTAAAATGCCAGCTTTGGCGATTTCTTCTAATGCATCCAGATAGAAATCTGACTCGTAAGGTGGATCAATTAAGATTATATCAACTTTATTATGAATTCGGACAATATTTTGTCTATAATCACCCAAAAGTATGACAGAATAGTCCTCTGCTCCACAAATTTTGATATTTTCTTTTACAAGCCTTGCACTTGCCCTTGAAGAATCTGAAAAATAACAGGTCTTTGCCCCTCTAGAAATAGCTTCAAGCCCAAGATTGCCTGTACCCGCGAAAAGATCGACACATATAAAATCTTGTTTTATATAAGGAATGAGGATATCAAATATGGCCTCTTTAACCTTATCCGTAGTCGGTCTTACATCATACGTTTTAGGCGTCATTAGACGTCTTCCTTTAAATTCTCCAGTAATAATTCTCATGTTTTAATCATAACACAAGGCTAATTTCGTTTCCATAGGTCTTATTAATTGTATTTTTTAACATTTTATTCTCCGACTTAGCCAAATCAGGATCATCAAATAATATTTCATCAGCAAGCATACTTGCAACTTCAACAATCTTCATGTGCTTTCCAAAATCAGCTAAGTAGAGCTGAGGAAGACCATGCTGTCTATAACCAAATAGTTCTCCAGGGCCTCTAATTTCAAGGTCTTTTTCCGCAATATAAAAACCATCGGATGAATTGCACATTATATTAGCACGCTCTTTAGCAATTTTCGTTTCTTCACCTAAAATGATAAAGCAGAATGATTGATATTCACCTCTACCAACTCTGCCTCGAAGCTGATGCATCTGCGCCAGTCCAAAACGTTCGGAATTCTCAATTAACATTACGCTAGCATTAGGAACATTGATTCCAACTTCTATTACTACCGTAGAAATCAAAACTGATATATCGCCGGCAGCAAATTTTCGCATTACATCATCTTTTTCAGATTGCTTTAAATCACCATGAAGAAGAGCACATGAAACATTTGAATATCTATGTTTAAACTCTTCAAATAAGCTTTCTGCCGAATTGCCAAATATGCTTTCTGAATCTTCTATAAATGGCGCAACTATATACGCCTGTCTCCCTTTTTTTACTTCGTTGACTAAAAGATTATATGCTTCATCACGAGTGCTTTCAGAGAATTGCCTTGTCTGAATTTCCTTTCTTCCAGGCGGAAGTTCATCAATAATCGAAATATCCATATCCGAATAGATTACAACGGCTAATGTTCTTGGAATTGGCGTTGCGGTCATTACTAAAATATCTGGATTATTTGATTTTTCAGAAAGTTTCTTTCTTTGAACAACCCCAAATCGATGTTGCTCGTCAGTAATAACTAGGCCCAAATTTGCAAACTTTACTGATTCAGAAATAATTGCATGCGTTCCAACAACAATATCCGTTTCTCCGGATTCCAGTCGCGATAAAATAGCTTTTTTTTCAGAAATTGAAATCGATGAAGTAAGTAAATCAATATTAAGACCAAGTTCTTGCAGCGTCTGATAATGCTGATTCGCAAGTATTTCCGTTGGCGCCATAAATGCGGCCTGGTAGCCTGCCTTAACTGCTTTATACATTGCTGCCTCCGCTATTAAAGTCTTACCAGAGCCTACATCACCTTGTAAAAGCCTATTCATAGCTCTTGTGCTATTCATATCGTGATTTATTTCTTCCAAAGCCCTCTTTTGCGCATTTGTTAATTCATAAGATAAGCTATTAATAAACTCTTCATACGAGCCAGACATAAACGAAATACCATCTCTACCAGAGCCAAATCTGTTCGCTGATTGTCTTAATGCGACTCTTAAATCAAATAGTTCCTCAAATATTAAACGATATCTGGCTGCACCAAACTTATTTACATCTTCAGGAAAATGCACCTGCTTAAATGCATAGTCAATCGGACAAAGATTTGCCTTTTTTATAACATAATCTGGCAAGCTTTCAGAATATTCGCCTAAACATTCAATAGCAGCTTTAATTCCTTTTCTGATATCCTTTTGAGTTAAGCCTTTAGTTAATGGATAAACAGGAATAATTCCAGTTTCGGAAGATTCATCAACTAATGAATACGCCGGGTGAAACATTGTAGCACTACCATTTTCAACTTTAACCTTTCCAAAGAATCGATAAGTTTCGCCAATTTTAAAGTTCTTAGCCATAAATCCAGCCATAAAAAAAAGTACATTCATCCTTCCAGTCTTATCGACTGCAGCTAAATGTAAAGTCTTTTTTCGACCATATCCTCGGCCAAGAGTATTAATTACAATAGTTGCCTCTACTACGGCCTTTTCTTCGTTCTTTAAATCTGAAATACATTTTTTATTTCTTAAGTCTTCGTAATCACGCGGATAAAATCTAAGAAAATCTTCTACGCAAAAAATACCAAGACGTGCAAACGCCTCGGCTTTTTTAGGGCCAAAACCCTTAATCATAGTTATATTTGATTTCAGATTGATTGTTGAATTCAATGGTTATATTTCTCTTAGATAATTTCTTAGAATAAACACCTAATATATTTAATTTAATATTTGCCAGAGTCAGTTCAAATGAGTTTTCAATTAGATTAGAAATGTAAGTAAAAACGTGTTCAGAAAAATCATTAATACTTGTTCCGAATTTTAAGTGCACGTTAATAGAAATAGCAAGACCATCTTCTTGCATAATGCATTCCTTTTTTAGCAACTTAAAACGTCCTTTATAATCAGATAATGATTCCATTATAGCTTGATCAATTAATGCGTTATCGTAGCTAATTATTCCATTGTTATTTTCAATTTGAGTAAGCATATATATATTATAGCATAAAAAAAGACCCGAGAAAAAACTCGGATCTAATTAAGCTATTTAAATTACATAGCACGGGAAACTTTTCCGGATCTGATGCATCTTGTGCATACATTGATTCTGGATACAGTACCATTTTCTTCAACTTTTACAGACTGAATGTTAGCGTTCCACTTTCTTCTGGTGTGTCTGTTTGAGTGGGAAACATTGTTTCCGGATACTTGACCCTTACCACAAATAGCGCACTTCTTTGACATTTATCTGCACCTCCTTCTTACCCAGTGCCGGGTTCATTAATGTAAACGGATATAAATCCATAGATTTCGTACCTGATAAGTATATATAAACAAAGCAAATATTGCAAGTATTTTTTACATATTTTAGATTTACACAATTATTACCATTTTTTAACAATTAAGCAGCTCCTTACCAGGAACTGCTTAATAACTTCATATTAACGGAATTATAATTCTTTCACTTACTTTTTAGACAGTAAAACAATTGCTTCAGTATGTTTTGTGAAGGCGAAATTATCAAAGCATTTCATTAAAACTGGATTGTAACCTTCTTCAATTGCCGAAGCAAGATTAATTGCCAAAGTCTTCGGATTGCAAGATATATAAACAATCTCAGGAACTTGGTAGGCGCAAATCTTTTTCATTGCCTTTGGATGAATTCCTGATCTTGGAGGATCTACAACAATTACATCTGGCTTTTCTTCAATCTCATCTAAAACCGTTAGAACATCACCGCATATAAATCTACAATTCGAAAGATTGTTGAGTTTTGCGTTCGCAATAGCTGAATTAACGGCATCTTCTACAATTTCAACTCCGACTACATTCTTAGCTTTTAATGCCATTGCCTGACTAATAGTACCAGTACCGCAGTAAAGATCAAAAACGGTTTTCCCTTCTAAATCTGGAATAAGATTAAGAGCAGAATTATAAAGCTTTTCAGCAGCCAAAACATTACTCTGGAAGAAACTAAATGCTCCTACTCTAAACTTAAGCCCCATTATTTCTTCAAAATAATAATCCCTTCCATAAAGAATTCTTTCTTCGTCGCAGATTAAAGCGTCAGCAATATTATCGTTAATAGTATGAATAATTCCGATAATTTTGTTGTCCAGATTTAAACCAAGAAGCAACTTGACATAAGCTTCTTCATCAAAGTCACCAAAGCTAGATGTAACTATATTAATTAGAAGTTCATTAGTTCGTACGCCATGCTTGATAAGCAAAGTTCGAAGAAGTCCATCATGTCTTTTCTTATGGTAAAACTTATAACCTTGCTTGATGCACCAATTGCGTGTTGATTTTAACACACTATTAAAATCATCAGGTACTAATTGGCAGCAGCTTGCATCAATAATTGAAATATAACTACCCATCTTGTGCATCCCAAGATTTAATGGGCCATTAATTATTTCATCGCCAAAAGTATACTCCATCTTATTCCTATAAGAATATATTTCTGGACTAGGGCTTATCTCAGACAGGATGTCATCATCAATTCCATTGGAAATTAAAGACTCTTTTGCAGATTCAAGTTTTTTATCAAGTTGTTCATTATAATCAAGGTCTTGAAATGTGCAGCCTCCGCAAATACCAGCTTGCGGACACATTGGTCTAGAATTCGCCATATTTATCGTAAAATTCTTTCTTATATTCTAAGAAGCGATCTTCATCAATTGCTTCTCGGATATTTTCCATCGTTCTTACTAAGAAATGTAGATTGTGTTCAGATAGAAGCATTGATGAAAGTATTTCATCATTTATAAAAAGACTTCTTAAATACGATTTACTATAGTTTCTACAAACATAGCAATCACATTCAGAATCTAATGGACTAAAGTCTTCATTATGTTTAGCATTCTTGATATTAATCTTTCCATGACTTGTAAATGCAAGTCCATGCCTTGCAACCCTGGTTGGAAGAACGCAGTCAAACATGTCAATACCACGCTCAACGCCTTCAAATAAACAATCCGGACTGCCAACACCCATTAAATATCTTGGCCTATCATTTGGTAAATAATCTACACAATCATCAAGAACTTCATACATAAGCTCTTTTGGTTCACCAACGGATAAACCACCAATCGCATAACCAGGCAAATCTAAATCGACAATCTGTTCAGCAGAACGCTTCCTTAAATCTTTATAAGTACCACCCTGCATAATTCCAAATAGACTTTGCTCTTCTATGTTCTTATGGTACTCCTTGCAACGTTTAAGCCATCTTGTTGTAAGCTCTAAACTCTGCTCAACATACTTTCTTTCAGATGGGTAAGCAGCACATTCATCAAAAGCCATAATAATATCAGATCCCAAAGCTTCCTGAACTTCCATAGATTTTTCAGGAGTAAACATATGAGTGCTACCATCTATATAACTTTGAAACTTAACGCCTTCTTCGGTTATCTTTCTCATCTTACCAAGAGAAAATACCTGAAATCCACCAGAATCAGTTAATATAGCGCCCTTCCAATTCATAAACTTATGAAGCCCTCCAGCGCGCTTAATTAATTCATGACCAGGTCTTAAGTAAAGATGATATGTGTTTGAAAGTATTATATTAGAGCCCTCATGTCCCAAGCCCGCAACTGATTCTGGCTTCATAGCCTTTACAGTTGCCTGAGTCCCTACTGGCATAAATACAGGTGTTTCAAAACTGCCATGCGGGGTATGCACAGTACCTCTTCTAGCCTTAGTTCTAGAATCAGTTTTCTTAAGTTCAAATGTAACAGCGTGTTTCATAAATTAAAGAATTAACATGGCGTCGCCATATGAAAAAAATCTATACTTTCGCTCTACTGCTTCTTTATAAGCATCGATTATTGCTTCTCTATTATATAAAGCTGAAACCAACATAAGTAATGTTGATTTTGGAAGATGAAAATTCGTTGTCAAACAATCTACCATCTTAAACTTATAGCCAGGGTAAATAAAAATTCCTGTTGAGCCTGATTGAGAGATAAGTTTGCCATCATTGGTTGAACTGCTCTCCATCGTTCTGCATGCTGTTGTACCTACAGATATAATGCGACCCCCAGCAGCACGCGAATCATTAATAATTTTTGCAGCCTCTTCAGAAATCGAATATTCTTCAAAATGCATATGGTGGTCTTCAATCTTTTCAACCTTAACTGGTCTAAACGTACCAATGCCTACATGAAGAGTTACATAAGCAATATTTATTCCCATGTCTTGCGCTTTTTGTATCAGTTCCGAAGTCCAGTGCAAACCTGCCGTTGCGCAAGCTACAGAACCTTCATTTTTTGCATACACATTCTGATATCTATCCTTATCATGTTCGTCAGCAGCGCGCTCGATATAAGGAGGTAGCGGCATTGATCCAAGTTCATCTAAAATCTCCATGAAGTTGCCTTCATAAGTAAATTTAACATGTCTTGTACCTTCTTCACCTTCCTCAATAATTTCAGCTTTGAGTTTGTCACCACCAAATGTAACAACATCCCCAATATGAAGCCGTCTTCCTGGCTTAACTAATGTTTCCCAGATATCACCTTCTAAACGTTTTGAAAGAAGAAATTCGATATTTGCTCCGGTACCTTTTTTAACGCCAAAAATTCTTGCAGGAATCACTTTAGAGTCATTAAAAACCAAACAATCTCCAGGATTAAAATAATTTAATATTTCAAAGAATTTTTTATGTTCAATTTTGCCAGTATTTCTATGAATAACAAGAAGTCTACATTCATCACGTACATCACTCGGTTCTTGCGCGATTAACTCTTTTGGCAAATCGTAATCAAAATCTGAAACGTTCATTTTATAAATCTAAATAATCAATAATATCAATATCTATATAGTAATACTTTAAAATTTCATCATATTCGAAACCATAGCTCTTAGCCATAGCAATAGCTCCAGTCTGCGACATGCCAATTCCATGTCCATATCCAAGGCCATTCCAATAAACATAACCTTCAGTGCAAACTTCGCTTTCATTATTTAAGATAGCAGGTTGCGTACTAATACCATATTTATACGTAGTTATTCCGTTATAAGCATAAAGAGTCGAACTATCAACTTCAGCAAGACCTGATGCACTTAGAACAAAGACTTTATCGGTAAGCTCTGTTTTTGACGAGCCAGATTCAGAAGTATCTTCAACAAGTTCAACATAGTCTTTCGCACCAATTACAAAGAAATTGGATTTTAGGTTAAATACCGTCATAATTTGGCTTCTTGGAACTACCTTTGTAGCTTTAGTTCCAGTTACTGTGATTTGTGTAACCGAGCCAAAATCGGTAGTTTTAGTAACTTCAAATTTTGTTATACTACCCAAATCGAGGCCGTAGTAACTAAAAATTTTTGAACGGATTTCATCAAATGTATTATAAAAATGCCACTTTTGAGCAGGCGTATACTCATCTCTTTTAGATTGTAAATAAGGGACATCATCCAAGCCCCATGCATCATACAATGACTGAGTGTAACCACCACCATTAGCAGCGCTAAAGTAAGCATTAATTAGTTCACCGTCATACACCATAACTTCATGTTCAGTGGCTTTGCATGCATTAGTTGTCTTATCAGATTCTGAAGAATATGCACCATAAACCTGACAATCGGTTGTTGTGCAAACATCAAAACCATAATTCTTATGAGATCCAGATTTGTTTAATTTTGCTTCATATGCATAGGTTCTAGCAGCAACAGCCTGAGCCTTTAAAGCCTCTTCTGGATTTGAAGAAGACATCTCTTTATTTACAACACCCCAAACATAATGTTCAACAGTTACATAATTAATTATTCTAAGGCCAGAATTTTCATAAATTCCAATTCCGTCTCTATATGCTTTAGAGTAAGCGCTACTTGTTCCTGGATTTGTAGTCAATGTTATTTTTCTAGAATCTTCGTCGTCAGCGGCCGACATGAAATAAACATATTGTTTATGTGCAAGATAATAAGAATCTGTATCGATTATGATAGAAGTTTCATCGATTTGATCAATTAAATTAAAATCTTCATCATAAAGCAAAAATCCATCTGCTGATTGAAGCTGGACTTGACTTTTGCTATTAGTTCCCCAATATAATCCAACTTTAATGTAATCCGCATCATTAATTGAAGAATCTGCAAATGCTAAATTAATAGATGCAAATACTATACTCAAAGTTGAAACTATTATTAATATATTTTTTAAAGACTTTTTCATACTATTTCTCTTCTGGAATCACAAGTCCTAAATGTTTATAAGCTAAATCCGTAACAACTCTTCCCTTAGGGGTTCTTGCAAGTAAACCCACTTGCATTAGATAAGGTTCATATGCATCTTCAATAGTAACTCTTTCTTCCCCTAATGAAGCAGCTATTGTATCAATGCCAACAGGGCCACCTTTAAACTTACTTATGATAAGATCAAGAATCTTTCTATCAAGATCTTCAAGTCCTAATTCATCGATGCCAAGAGCTTCTAAAGAAGTATTGACAATTTTAGTATCAACTCTTGCAAGCCCCTGAACCTGAGCAAAATCTCTGATACGCTTAAGAAGTCTATTCGCCACACGAGGGGTTCCCCTAGACCTTGATGCGATTAAGGCTGCAGCATCTTTTTCAACTTCGATGTTTAAAATACCTGCAGTTCTATTAATAATCTGCGAAAGCTCTTCATTGTTATAAAGTTCAAATTTTGCAAGCACTCCGAAACGATCGCGTAGAGGTGCAGAAAGTGAACCTGCCCGCGTAGTTGCTCCGACTAAAGTGAACTTTGGAAGAGGAATTCTAATGCTGTGAGCAGCTGGCCCTTTACCCGTTACGATATCAAGAGCAAAGTCTTCCATTGCAGAATAAAGAACTTCTTCAACACTACGATTTAAACGATGTATTTCATCGATAAAAAGCACATCTCCCTTATTAAGATTTGAAAGAATAGCGGCAAGATCAGCAGCTCTTGAAATTGCAGGCCCAGATGTCACTCTCAAATCAACACCCATCTCATTTGCAATTATTCCAGCCAGAGTTGTTTTACCCAGTCCTGGAGGACCATAGAATAAAACATGATCCAAAGGTTCTTGGCGCATCTTACTCGCCTCAATATAGACTTTAAGGTTTTCTGTTACATTGGTTTGTCCAACATAGTCTTCAAATTTTTTAGGTCTAATTGATTTTTCAATTTGTTCTTCGTCTGATTGAAGGCCTGCGCCAACAACACGCTTTTCATATTCCATTATTTATTCCTCAATGCCTTAGCAATATATTCTTCGGTTGAATTAGCCTCAATTCCGACCAAAGCAGTCATAGCCTCAGTCTTTGAATAACCTAAAGCCATAAGAGCATCAACTGCAGCAGCTTTTTCTCTATCATCGGAAGTGCTTGCACAAGCAGTTTCTGTTGTAATCTTAACTAAGTCTTCGTTTTTATCAAGTTTATCTTTTAATTCCAGAACAACTCTTTGAGCTGTTTTCTTTCCAACGCCATTAGCTCTTTGAATTGTATCAACATCTTCAAAAGCAATAGCTTGCTTGATTGCAGAAACCGAGCTAACGCTTAAAATTGAAAGCGCAGCCTTTGCTCCGACTCCGGAGATAGTAAGTAAAAGCTTAAACATTGCTAAGCTTGCTTTATCAGTAAATCCATACAGACTGATATCGTCTTCACGCACAATCATTGTTGTGTATAAAGTAACCAACTCATCTTTAGGAGCAATAAAAGCATATGAATTATCCGGAACATTTACATAGTAAGCTATACCGCAATTTTCAATAGCGACTGCTCCAGGCATAGTATCCGTAATGTAACCTTTGATATAGTGAATCATTTACTTCATCTCGTAATTCTGTTTCTTAATTTCACCTTGATATGAATGACAAATTGCTGCGGCAAGTGCATCAGATGTGTCATCCGGTTTAACAATTTCATTAAATCCTAAAATAGTTTTAACCATTTCCTGAACTTGATGTTTATCAGCTTTCCCATATCCTGTAATAGATGTCTTAATTTCCATTGGTGTGTATTCAAAAATTTTTACACCAGAGTTCGCACACGCCAAAACCGCAATGCCTCTTGCCTGCCCAACAAAAATTGCAGTCTTGGCATTGTTTTGAAAAAATAATTCTTCAATACTAGCCTCTTCAGGTTGATACTCTGCGATTGCTTCCATTAAACCAGAATACAGATGCTTTAACCTTTCAGGCATCGGTAAATTTTTTTCAGTCTCAAGCGAACCATACGCAATGGGAAAAACTTGGTTACCACGTTGTTCTATGATTCCATATCCCATAATTGCATAGCCTGGATCTATACCTAGTATTCTCATGTGAATATTATACCACAAATATGGTGTGCGCACAAATGTTCTTAATATTCTTGCATAAAATTTCAGAAAATGTATAATTATACATGAGGTGAGTAATTATGCGCTACAATAGACAAAATCAAATACTTGAGCTAATTAGTACCAAGGAAATTGAAACTCAACAACAACTCGCAGATTTACTTAACGCTGAAGGTTTTAATGTTACTCAAGCAACTGTATCAAGAGATATTAAGAGCTTGATGCTTATTAAACAAAATAAGAATGGCAAGTCTTGTTATGCCCTTCCAGTTGAAACAGTATCTACTCCATCCGAAAAGTTCAAGAAAATAATCAAAGATACTGTCGTTTCTATAGATTCTGCCGAAAATATGATTGTTATTAAAACTCTTTCTGGTTGCGCAGGCCCTACCGCCGAAGCAATTGATTTGCAAAATAATTCAAATATCTTAGGCACTCTTGCTGGAGAAAACACAATCTTTGTTGTGGCTAAATCAAAAGAAGCAGTTGAAAGTATTATTAGTGAAATTAAAAAGGTATTAGCTTAATATGATTTCTCATATCAATATTAAAGATTTTGCAATAATTAAAGATTTAGATTTAGAACTAAATCCTGGACTTAACATCTTAACTGGTGAAACAGGATCTGGTAAATCTATTATAATTGAAGCAATTAGCATGGCTTTAGGTGCTCGCGCTGATGCCAGCTATATTAGAACAGGCGCAGAAAAATCAGTAATCACCTTAGTAATTGATGATAACGTTATTAAACGTGAAATCAACTCTCAGGGGAAAAACCTTTGCAGGATAAATGGTGAAATTGTAAGTCTTTCTGAGCTTTCATCATTTTGCAATAAATTAGTTGATATTCACGGTCAATATGATAATCAATCCCTCTTAAATCCTGAAAACCATACAAATATCCTTGATATGTATGGAGGCACAGAACTTCTCAAAGTTAAAAAGATTACAGTAGATTCATATAAAGACTTAAGTCTCATTAACTCTGAATTAAAAAATATCAAAGCTAAAATCACAGATGCTCAAAGGCAGAAAGACATCTTCAAATACGAAATTGAAGAAATTGATGCTGCAAAAATTCACTCTGGGGAAGATGAAGAATTAGAAGAAGAAATTTCATTGATGCAAAACAGTGAAACAATCTTCTCCGCCCTGTGCAATATTTCTGACGCCTTATATAATAGTGAATATTGTGCTACAAATTCACTAGGAAAAGCTATGAGTGAAATCGAAGATATTTCAAAATATTCTGACGATCTGGCACAATTTTCCTCAATTATATCAGATGCTTATTATGCTATCGATGATATGAATTCCAACCTAAGAAGCTTTAGAGATGGCATAAACTTCTCACCAAAAACATTAAACGAAAAAATCGAGCGTTTAGAAGAAATTAATAAACTTAAGAGAAAATACGGCTCAACAATTGAAGCTGTTATTGAATATAGAGACAAAGCAGCAAAATCATTAAATCTTATGGAAGATGCTGATGATAGAATAGCTGATCTTGAATCAAAACTTGGCTTATACAGGGAAGAATATACTGCTGCATCAAATAGACTGAACGTTTTAAGAGAAAAAGCATCATTAGATTTAGCTTTTAATATCACAAAGGAACTACAAGAACTCAACTTTAGCAATGCAGCTTTCTCTGTTGACTTAAACCCTTGCACCCCATGTATTAATGGAACAACCGAGGCAGAGTTTATGATAAGCACAAATAAAGGCGAAGATTCAAAACCTCTCGCAAAGATTGCAAGTGGCGGTGAACTTTCAAGAATAATGCTTGCTCTTAAACAAATTATAGGAGATTTAGACAATATACCAACAATGATATTCGATGAAATTGATACTGGTATATCTGGAGCCACTGCAGGAATCGTCGGTGAAAAGCTTAAGAGCATTTCACAAAATCATCAAATTGTTTGCATCACTCACCTGCCTCAAATTGCAGCATTAGGTGATTATCATTATAAGATAGAAAAAACGAGTGATGATAATGCTACATATACTAGCATCACACCACTCGACAAAGAACAAAGTATTGAAGAACTTGCTAGACTGCTTTCGGGAACTGAAATTACTGAAGAAGCCCGAGCGCAAGCAAGACAACTTATTCAAAACTAATTTGTCCAATTTTACCAGCGCGGAATTCGTCTAAAGTCGGAGGCCAAGCGGTCTTAGGAAGACAACTCCATGGA
>JAZLHF010000007.1:0-48785 GCA_045616685.1 Anaerovoracaceae bacterium | reverse complement strand
TTGCAGCTTTAGCAGATTTTCATTATAGAATAGAAAAAAAGAGTGATGAAAATGCTACATATACAAGCATTACACCACTCGATAAAGACCAAAGCATTGAAGAACTGGCTCGTCTGCTTTCCGGCACTGAAATTACCGAAGAAGCAAGAGCCCAAGCTAAGCAGCTTATTCAAGGCTAATACGTCCAATTTTACCAGCGCGGAATTCGTCTATGACAGTCCGCGCTGTTCTTTCATAATCGATTCTTTTTCCAGGTAAGATAAAACCACGTTTTAAGGCAATAGCCTCCATATTCTCTAATGGAGTTTCACAAATTGCATCAAGCTTGTATCTTTCCTTCATTAAATCTGGGTAATCAGCACAAAGTCTATCAATAAGTTCCAAGCCAAGTTCTGATTGATCCATAATTTCATCCTTAATAGATCCACAAAACGCTAAATTTAATCCAACCTTAGGATCTTCAAACTTAGGCCAAAGTATTCCAGGAGTATCTAGAAGCATAATATCTTCGCCAAGTTTAATCCACTGCTTGCCCTTAGTTACTCCAGGCTTATTACCCGCTTTAGCAGCTTTTGTTCCTGTAAGTCTATTAATTAGAGAAGACTTTCCTACATTAGGAATCCCGACAATCATAAGGCGAAGTGCCTTCTTCACAGTTCTATTAGCATTCTTCTCATCGCGAATTTTGGCAAGCATATTATTTAATGGTTTTATGCCTTCTCCGGAATTAGCGTTTAAAATTAGCACCTTAGTATCTTTATCAGCAAGTTTTTCAGCCCAAGCCTTAGTGTTCTTTTCGTCTGCTAAATCGCACTTATTTAAGATAATAATTCTTGATTTATTAGCAACCAATTCATTAATAATTGGATTACGGCTTGATACAGGAATACGCGCATCAATAATCTCGCAAACTAAGTCTACGAGCTTGAGATTTTCCTGTATAAGTTCTCTGGTCTTTTTCATATGACCAGGATACCAATTAATATTATCTAAGTTACCCATGTTTTGATAGTAAAAACGGAGAGCCTTTCGGTTCTCCGCTTGTGGATTTATTACTGTTCGTTTGTCTTAATCTTAGCTGCCTTACCAGTTCTTTCTCTCATGTAGTTGAGCTTAGCTCTTCTAATTTCGCCACCACGAACTACTTCAATCTTTTCAATCATAGGGCTGTTAACTGGGAAAGTCTTTTCTACGCCGACACCTGATGAAAGCTTTCTTACTGTGAAAGTCTCACTTACGCCACCGTTCTGCTTCTTAAGAACAAATCCTTCGAATACCTGAACTCTTTCTCTGTTACCTTCTTTGATTTTGATGAATACTTTAACTGTATCACCAATGTTAAGCTTAGGAAGGTCTGTTCTTTCGTATTCTTGTGTAATCGATTTAATTAAATCCATTTTTTTCTCCTTATCAACCATTACGTTCTTAAACAAAACACCTAAGAACCTTGATGTTCATAAGCTCTGCCAGCGGAGCGCACGCAATAAGCACTAAATATATTAGCAAAAAATACCTAAAAATGCAAGCATTTTATGCTCTTGGATGGGTTTTATCATACACATCCATAATTCTAACCTTAGATAGAGATAGGAAAAGCTTAGTTATAGAGGCATCCTCAGTACCTAAAAGTTCCTGCAGACTCTTTAAATCAGCCCCATTTTGAATCATATGAGCAGCAAACGAGTTCCTAATCAGTTGTGGACTTAAATCCTCTGAAATGCCCGCTTTTTTGCCATATAGCTTAACTATTTTCCAGATTCCTTGCCTGGAAATACGTTCCCCGTTATAATTCAAGAATAAGGCCCCTGAGTCTTCTTTATCAGCTAAAAACTGTACTCTTATGTCTTTCATATACTTTAAAATAGCATCTTTTGCAGGTTTGCCCATAGGAATAATCCTAATTTTAGACCTTTCACCGTGACATGAAACAAACCCAATTCTAAGGTCTATGTCTTGAACATTAAGTTCGGTAACCTCACTAACCTTTAGGCCACAGGCATACATCAATTCAAGTAATGCCTTATCTCTGATTCCCAGTAAATCATCTTTAGGTTGCTTTAACAGGTCTTCAATTTGAGAAATAGTTAAATATTTAAATTCACTGCTTTCAACTTTTGGAACAATTAGCTTAGTACAAGGATTATTTTCAATATCTCCAGCAAATCTTAAAAACTCATAATACTTTCTAATAGAAACAGATTTGCGATTAATGGTAGAACCTGTTTTGCCCTTAGATTTAAGAATATTTAAGAATTTTTTAATTGTATCAGAACTACATGCTAATATATTTACATTTAAAGCTTGTACATATAATTCATATTCACGAAGATCAGATATATACGCTTTTATCGTAGCAGCCGAAGCATTCTTTTCAATTTTAAGATAATTCTTGAATTCTTGTTCTTTATACATGGAAATACCTCATTTGAATGGTTTACCATAACTTCTTATATTTATTATATTATTTAGAATAAAAATAGTAAAGAACATGCCGAAAATTCAAGTTTCTTTAAGCTTTTTATTGATATGTTTCCGTTTTTTTGTTAATATTTTTATGAGGTTTATCCCCCTGATAACCTCATAGATCTCTAATCCCAATACCCCTTTTGAAACAAAATGCTCTGCTCCCCTGCAGGGTATTTTGTTTTTTTGCATAAAAAAGCTCGAATCAATTAAGATTCGAGCCTATTGGTGCGCCACGCGCGATTCGAACGCGCAACCTACTGATTCGTAGTCAGGCACTCTATCCGTTGAGCTAGTGGCGCAAGCAAGGATA
The DNA here is from genome assembly GCA_045616685.1 of Anaerovoracaceae bacterium. Lineage (GTDB taxonomy): Bacteria > Bacillota > Clostridia > Peptostreptococcales > Anaerovoracaceae > UBA1764. The sequence goes on along the minus strand of JAZLHF010000007.1, from coordinate 46,009 downwards.
ATTATACATTAAATATATATATTCTTCAACCTTTCTTTAATCTTCTTTGAGCTTTTTTCTAAATGCAACTAAGGGAATTGTTTTTTAATGCGAGCTCCGTTTAAATACATTAGAAAAAGTTTTCGTTTGATAAAATAGCTGAAGCCAGAGTATTAATTTCTTGATACATTAACTTATCGCTATTAGATAATACCAAATAGTCAGAATGATAACCCTGCAGTTCTTTAAACTCGGCTTTATTTAATGGCAAAGAGTTTAAATCAACATACTTAAGTTCATCTTTATTGCATACTAATATTTTAATATCAATGGTGCCCGATAAGCAATCATATTCTAGTTCATATATATCTTCATAAATCGAACATGGAATTCCGCCAGGCATAGTTTCAGCCTTAATGTATAAGTAATTCTTATCAAAGCGCATGCTATCACAAATAACATACTTTTTAGCTGGCACTCCAAATCCCTGCTCGAAGACAATTTTGTCATATGGCAAAAAGACTGCAGCATTATAAATTCTGGCAAGTTGCCTTACATCATCAGCATTATGAAGTAAAATTAGTTGCTTAGACTGATTATCTTTATATCCAAGATAATGTTCATAAAGCGGGATACATTCACCACCATCAATCATATCATTTCTGTTATCAGACAAACCTAATGCAATCTCGACAGATTTCTGATTAAGATGTGGCATACGTTTCGCCATTGGCCAATACTTTTTTAAATATCGATATAAATCTATTGACCAGAAAAATGGAAAATTATCAATTCCATATTTTGTAGCTCGAGTTTTAATAAATGGCAAATCAAATCTATTACCATTATAGGTAATAACTGCTTCATATTGACTTAAGATTTTATAAATTTCTCGGATAATGCGTTCCTCATCTGATTTGTTTTCTGCAAAAAGTTGAAACACATCATCAGTTTCAGGATCACAAAAACCAGCATTAATAACCATATCCTTATATGGCATTAATCCCATAGTCTCTATATCAAATATGATTGTTCTTAAGTTTTTACAGTAAGGATTCGACATTATTTCTAGCGTAATAAAACATATATTGCTGAATTACTCCGGCGAAGCCATCATAACGTTTAAGCGGGAAATTATTATCATATTTCTCCTCCAAAACACGAGCAATCCAAACATCAATCGGGAAAGCATTAATTCTATAATATCCAAAGAGAGACACACAATTTGCAACTTTTATTCCTACCCCTTTTACTGACATTAATGTGCCCAGTAATTCCTCATCAGATAAACTTGCAATAGCTTTTAGGTCAATATCTCCATTGTCAACCATCCTTGCTGCAGAAATGACATATGGAACTCGATATCCTAAACTGCATTTTCTAAGCTCCGTTTCAGTTGCAGATGCTAATCTTGAAACAGAAGGAAATGCATAAATAGGAAGTCCGTCACTTTCTGAAATTTCATCTCCGCATATTGAGCAAAGAGTTTCGACACTTGATTTTATTGCAGAGATATTTTTTCTTTGTGAAATAATAAATGTTATTAGCATTTCCCAAGGATCTTGCCTTAAAATACGGATGCCCCTTCCAAAATCGGCTGCATTGCTAAGAAATTTATCCTTATGAGGTATTTTATCGCGAAATGCTGAATAATCTGTCTCAAGGTCGAAATACGGCTTCCAGAAGGCATTAAAATCGCTATTATTGCAATCCAGCTTGTTTCCATATATTCTAAGAATCTTATCTTGTGCGATATTTACCCAATGATCTCCCTCTTGATTTAATCTAAAGCACTGACCAGATTCAGCTATTTTTTTAATATCAAAATCGTCATTATTTACAGTAATCATATATCTAGTATAACACAAAAAGACAGGTCAACGACCTGTCTTTAGCTGGTGCGGTATAGTGGACTTGAACCACCACGGTGTTACCCATACGGCCCTCAACCGTACGCGTCTGCCAATTCCGCCAATACCGCGAATCAACATTTGATATATTAGCACACAAAGCCTTTATTGTAAAGGTTTTTATAAAAAGTATTTATAAAAAATCAAAGCGCCAAGCATAATAGGATATGCTAAATACTGCAAAATTTGTAATAATACAGAGTTAAATCCTCTCTTGCCATTGTATAGCCAAATAAAAGGTAAAGCTATCACCGAAAACAGTTCCATAGCTATAGGATACTGCACACCAAAGATCGATATATAAGTCAAAACATTTTCAGACAAGAAGAAACTGATATAAAGCAGAACTAATGCCTGAGTAATTTTTGTATAAGTTACAACTCTGGCAACATAAAAGCCAATAATAATGATAATGCCATAGCCACCAAAATCAAAATTAAACCTATTTGTAATCCAATAAGCAACATATCCAAGTCCGCCTAAAACTATCATATCAAGTACAACATTATCATACTTTTTCTTTAGGATTGATGCTACAAGAATAACGAGAAAACCTAAGAACATTGTGGACATGGCACTAAAGAAACGTGTCGACCAAAATGTCTTTGCTCGGAAATAGTTATATAAAACTTCACCAATAGCTGCAAATAGTAAAAATCGTCTAAGATAAAGCTCTTTATTAGTTGTATGAACTATACCTTCGGCCATTAAAAATGCATACAAAGTAAAGGATGTCCAGCCAAAAGCTTCAAGCCAATCATAGCCAAATCCTTTAAGATATCCAACCGCTGCAGCAACCATAAATATGATGGCGATAATTCTAACTGCAAAGTTGCTTATTCCAAATTCTTTCTTTCCAATTTGTATCATTAGAGAATAAATATACCGTTTTCTTTACAAATACGTCTTGTTTCTTCGTCCCAAACTGCAGACTGTACTTCACCAATATGAGCTGCACCCAATAATAGCATGCAGAGTCTGCTCTGGCCAATACCTCCGCCAATTGTATTAGGCATATTGCCCGTTAAAATATCGTTATGGAAGGCAAATTTTTTTCTTTCTTCATGACCAGAAAGCTTAAGTTGCCTATCCATAGATTCAGCATTTACTCTAATACCCATGCTGGAAATTTCAATTGCACATTCTAAAATATCATCCCAAAATAAAATGTCGCAGTTAAGGGTCCAATCATCGTAGTCAGGAGCTCTCATATCATGAGGCTTTCCACTTTTTAAATCTCCCCCAATCTGAAGCAAGCAAGTTGTATGATGTTCCTTGACATAAGCGTTTTCTCTACTCTTTCCGTCAAGATTCGGATAAAGATCTTCAAGTTCTTGAGAAGTAATAAAAGAAACAACACGGTCCTTTTTATTTAAAGTTTTAAGCTCATCGAAACGCTGACGCAATTCTTCTTCTGTATCACAAATAGCTCCAACAATATCAACAACTGTTTCTTTCAAATAGTTGAGATTTCTTTGGTCATCTCTAATAACTTTTTCCCAGTCCCATTGGTCAACATATACAGAATGTAGATTGTCGAGTGTTTCTTCTCGTCTAATTGCATTCATGTCAGTGTAAAGTCCATGTCCTGCATAAAAATTATAATCCCTAAGGGCCTGTCTCTTCCACTTTGCGAGAGACTGAACAACTTCACACTCTCTGCCATCTTCGCGAATATCAAAACTAACTTTGCGTTCAACCCCGGAAAGGTCATCATTTAAGCCTGTTGACGCCTCAAGAAAAAGTGGCGCAGAAACTCTACTAATATGAAGAGCATTGCTAAGATTTCTTTCGAAGATAGTATGCACCAAGCCAATAGCTTTCTGCATATCATAAATTGATAATCTTGTATGATAATCTTTTGGTACTATTACTTTACTCATTTTTATCCTAATAATTTCTCAACTGTTGCAAGCTTTGCAGCTACAACGAAAATTTCAATTGCTTTAGCAAGGTCATCTGGAGATGGATAGCTTGGACAAATTCTAAGATAACTGTCCTCTGGATCATTGTGATATGGATGTGTAGCACCTGGATCTGTAAGAGTAACTCCCGCTTCTTTACAAAGTGCATAGATTCTCTTTGCACAACCGGGATTCATATATGTAATGAAATAACCACCTTGTGGCTTTACCCATTCGCCAGCATCTAATCCGCTTAAATTATTTTCAAGCCCATTGAGAACTGCATCAAACTTAGGCCTAAGAATTGATGCATGCTTGTTCATCATATTCTTGATTCCATCCATGTCCTTTAAGAATTTAACATGTCTCATCATGTTTACTTTATCCCAACTAATACTTTCGTATTTAATCTGATCTTGAGTAAACTTTATATTTGCCTCAGATGCTCCAAGGAATGAAACTCCGGCACCTGGGAATGTAATTTTTGAGGTTGATCCAAAGATATAGCATCTATCAGGATTTCCAGCCTTCTTACATTCATCTAAGATATTAAGAACATTTACATCTTGATATACATAGTGATAAGCATATGCGTTATCCCAAAAAATTCTAAAATCTTTTGCTGCAGTCTTCATACAAGCAAGTCGTTTAACCGCTTCATCGCTGTAGCATCCGCCATAAGGATTCGTATATTTTGGAACACACCAGATACCCTTTACACTTTCATCCTTAACAAGCTCTTCAATAGCATCCATATCAGGGCCCCATTCTGTAAGCTTAACAGGTATCATCTTAATTCCAAGGAATTCGCAAATACTAAAATGTCTATCATAGCCTGGTACCGGGCAAATGAATTTAACCTCGTCGTATTTTGACCAAGGTTTTTCTGAACCAAGAACCCCTCTAAGCATAGCTCTTGATATGCAATCATACATAATAGTTAAAGAAGTACTACCTTCAACAATAATTTCTGAAGGGCTGACTCCAAGATATTCTGCAAAGAGTTTACGTGCTTCAGGAATACCTAAAAGGCAACCGTAGCTTCTAACATCAGTGCCATCTTCACAAATAAAATCTTTTTCATCTCTAAGAATATTCATCATAGGCATGCTAAATTCTAACTGATCAACATTTGGAATGCCGCGCGCCATAGTCAGCTTTATGCCAGATTCTCTATATTTTTGTAATTCTTTTTCAAGATTTTCTTTTTCTTTTAAGAGTTCTTCTTTAGAATATTCGTTGTATGATTTCATACTACGCCTCCGTACTTATTAACCATAATATTTTACAACTTTTTGCCATTTTTCTCAACAAAATTAAAGGCCTCGCAGCATTGCGAGGCCTAAAAATTGAATTATTTAAGCGATTTTTCTATTTCTTAGTAATTCTAAATGGTTCTCTTGCTTTATAGCTTGTATGGAGCAGTTCGTGTGCAAGATGTGAATTCGGTTCGCCAAGGAACTTCTCATAAAGCTCTTTAATCTGAGGATTATTATGTGATTGACGAAGAACCTGTCTTTCATCTTCACTATATAAGGCATCAGCTCTCTTCTGACGATAGGTATCGAGAATATCAATATCTTCGTTTGGTAAGAATGAATGACGAATATAAGGCATTCCTCCGCCGTTAATGCATCCGCCTGGGCAGCACATGACTTCGATAAAGTGATATTTGCTCTTACCTTCTCTAATATCATCAAGAAGTATCTTAGCATTCTTCATACCGCTTGTTACAGCTACATTTACATCCATTCCACCAATGTGAAGTGTTGCTTCTTTAATATCTTCAAAGCCTCTTACTTCGTGGAATTCAATTGGACCATATTCTTTACCTTCAAGTACAAAGTAAGCTGTTCTAAGGGCTGCTTCCATTACACCGCCTGTTACACCAAAAATGACTCCGGCACCAGTGTATGTACCCATAATATCCTGATCATATTCTTCATCAGGGAGTTTTGTGAAAAGCATACCAGCACGTTTAATCATGTCACCAAGTTCGCGTACTGTAAGCACAGCATCAACGTCCTTGATTCCATCTTTCTGAAGCTGGTCCCTATCCTTTTCAAACTTCTTTGCTGTGCAAGGCATAATTGATACAACAAAGATATCTTTCGGATCAAGATTATTAACCTGTGCATAGTAGCTCTTTAAGATAGCACCCTGCATTTCGTGAGGTGATTTGCAAGATGAAACGTGATCAAGTAAATCGCCGTAATAAGTTTCTGCATAGTTAATCCAGCCTGGTGAGCAAGATGTAATCATAGGAAGTTTTCCGCCATTCTTGATTCTTCCAAGAAGCTCTGTTGCTTCTTCCATGATTGTAAGATCTGCTGCAAAGTCTGTATCGTAAACCTTTTCAAATCCAAGTCTTCTAAGTGCTGCAACCATCTTACCTGTTACAGGAGTCCCGACTGGCATGCCAAATTCTTCACCAAGGCCTGCTCTGACTGCCGGAGCAGTCTGAACGATAACGTGCTTGCCTTCTTCAAATGCTTTGTCAATAAGTGGCAAATCACTCTTTTCTACGAGAGCACCTGTTGGACAAACAGATACGCACTGTCCGCACATTAAGCATGGGGATTCGCTAAAAGAAATATTGCCTGCAGGGCCGACAAGAACATTGAAGCCTCTGTTTTCAAATCCAAGTACTCCATTGCCATGAGCTGATTTGCAACGAGCAATGCAACGACCGCAAAGGATACACTTTGATGTATCTCTTACGATTGATGGAGAAAGATTATCAAAGGTTGCTTCGGTTTTTGCACCAAGGAACATGTTTTCTCTTGCGCCCACCTTCTTAGCCACATCAAGAAGTTCGCACTTGCCATTCTTATGGCACTGCTGACAATTCTGTGAGTGATTAGAAAGTAAAAGCTCTACAGATGTTCTTCTAGCTTTAATAGCTTTTGGTGAAGAAATAGTAACTTCCATTCCTTCATTTACAGGATATACGCAGGAAGCGACTAAACCTCTAGCGCCTTTTACTTCAACAAGACAAACACGGCAAGAACCCTGATTGCATTCGCCATGATTAAATGTACAAAGTGAAGGAATTTCATATCCGCAAGCTCTTGCAGCTTCTAAAACGGTAAGGTTAGAATCTACGGAATAGCTCTGGTTTTCGATTTTAATATTAACGTTACTCATTTCTATTCCTCCTTACTTTTTTAATACTGCATCAAAGTTACATGTTGCTACGCACATACCGCATCTAATGCAGCGATCTGTGTCAATAGTAAATACAGTCTTTCCAGGTACACCAGAAATAGCCTCAACTGGGCAGGCTCTGGAGCACATAGAGCACATCTTACATTTTTCAGGATCAATACTGTACTCGATAAGATCTTTGCAAACACCTGCTGGGCACTTCTTGTCAACAATGTGAGCAAGATATTCATCTCTAAACTGCATAAGTGTCGAGTTAATTGGGTTGGCAGCTGTCTGACCAAGAGCACAAAGTGAGTTGTTTTTACAAGCTTCAGAAATTAATCCAAGCTCGTCAAGATCCTTCATTGTACCCTGACCTGATGTAATTCTTTCAAGGATTTCCATCATTCTCTTTGTACCAATACGGCATGGTGAGCACTTACCACAAGACTCGTCACAGATGAATCCCATATAGAACTTAGCTACATCTACCATGCAGTTGTCTTCGTCCATTACGATAGCTCCACCAGAGCCCATCATTGATCCTTGCGCTACCATGTTATCGAAATCAATTGGAGTATCAAGTTGAGCCTCGGTTAAACATCCACCTGATGGACCACCAGTCTGAATAGCCTTGAACTTCTTATCGTTCTTAATTCCACCACCGATATCATAGATAAGTTCACGGAGTGTAACGCCCATAGGAATTTCTACAAGACCTACGTTATTTACCTTACCGCCAAGGCAGAATACCTTTGTACCCTTAGACTTTTCAGTACCATAGCAAACATATTTATCAAGACCTTCACGAAGGATATAAGGAACTGTAGCAAGTGTTTCTACATTGTTAACGATAGACGGCTTGTCCCAAAGTCCCTTGATTGCTGGAAATGGTGGACGTGGCCTTGGCATACCACGAAGACCCATAATAGAATTCAGAAGTGCTGTTTCTTCACCACAAACAAATGCTCCAGCACCAAGTCTTACATGAGCATGGAATGAGAAATCTGTACCAAGAATATTGTCTCCTAAGAGTCCTAATTCTTCGCACTTCTTAATTGTTGCTTGGATTCTTTCAACAGCTACAGGGTATTCAGCACGGATATAGAAGTATCCTTCGCTTGCGCCAATTGCATAACCTGCAATAGCCATACCTTCAATAACTGAAAGTGGATTATCTTCAAGTACGCTACGATCCATGAATGCACCTGGGTCACCTTCATCACCATTACATACGACGTACTTCTCGTCGCTGTCCTGCTGATATGCAAATTTCCACTTTTGACCTGTTGGGAATCCGCCGCCTCCACGGCCACGAAGTCCAGAGTCAAGAATCATCTGAATAACATCTTCTCTAGACATTGACAGAGCGTTCATTAATCCCTGATATCCGCCACAACCAAGCGCTTCTTCAATCTTAGTTGGATCAATAATTCCGCATCCATGAAGAGCAATTCTCTTTTGCTTTACATAGAATGGAATTTCATTCATCTTTTCAATCTTCTTGCCAGTTTTAGGATCTTCGTATATAAGACGATCTACGCACTGGCCTTCCATTAAATCTGACTTTACAATTTCAGCAATATCTTCAACTTTTACTAAACGATAAAGTCTATCTTCTGGGAAGATTCTAACAAAAGGTCCTTCAGAGCACATGCCAAAGCAACCTACTACTCTTACTTCAACCTTATCCTCAAGTTTATTTGCTGCAATCAACTTTTCGAATTCGCCTTTGATATCCATTGTGCCTGCTGCACGGCAACCAGTACCACCGCAGAGCATAACGTATCTCTTATTAGTCGATGTATCAAATTTGGAATTTAAGTCCCTTGTAAATTGTTCTATTGCAGAACGGAGTTCATCACATGATTTATACATTATGCGTTCGCCTCCTTTTGTCTATATTCAGCAATAATTTCAGGTACATCTTTAACATCTACACGTGCATATACCTGGCCATTAATACTTACTGCCGGAGCAGCTGCACATGCGCCGATACATCTAAGAGCATCAACGGTGAACATGCCGTCTTCAGTTGTTTCGCCAGGTTTAATACCAAGAATTTCGCAAAACTGATCAATAATCTTTTGAGATCCTTTAACATAACAAGCTGTCCCTAAGCAACATCCAATTACATACTTTCCCTTAGGAGTAAGAGAGAAGAATGAATAGAAAGTTACTACGCCATAAATCTCAGCAACAGAAATCCCAGTCTTTGCAGACACAATTTCCTGAACTTCAAGTGGAACATATCCATATTCCTTTTGAATATCGCTAAGAATCATGATGAGAGGTGTTTTTTCGCCTGCATATCTGTCACAGATTTCTTCAATCTTTTTAACAGATGCATCATTAAGTTTAGCCATACTTCCTCCTAAAAAATAATTTTATGCAATATCATCTCACTAATAAAAATATAAGGTGAAATGACACACCCTATATTTTATCATATATACGTTCAAAAGTATTGTAATTTCAAGAAATTTATGCGTTTGCAAGTCTCTTTTTTGAAAGAATCTGTTCTACAAAAATTATCACTAAAATTCCTAAGCCAATAAGGTCTGTAACAGTCCCTGGAATAATCAAACCGAGACCACCAATTGCAGATAAAATTCTAAGCCAAACTGGGACTTCTGTCATAAAGTACCCCTCCAAAGCCATTGCTATGCAGAACAGACCTACAATAGAAGTGATAATAATCATAACTACTTCAACTGCTGTAGTATCAACAAAGAGCATAGCAGGGTTTAATGCAAATACATAAGGAACAATAAATGCAGCAATCGCAAGTTTAGTGGCCTGAATTCCTGTCTTCATAGGATTTGATTTTGCGATTGCAGAACCAGCATAAGCAGCAAGTGCTACTGGAGGTGTAATATCAGCCACAATTCCGAAATAGAAAACAAAGAAATGAGCCGCTATTTTTGGAACCCCAATTGTTATAAGAATTGGAGCACAAGTGCTTGCCATAATGCAATAATTAGCTGTTGTAGGAACCCCCATACCAAGGATAATACAGCAAAGCATTGTCAAGAATAATGCAACAAAGATAGAAGGATTGATGCTTCCAATAGTTGGGACTTTACTGCTGATACTTACAACAGCCGAAATAAGTTTTGAAGCAAGACCAGTAACGGTAATACAACCGGAAATAATACCAGCCATTCCACATGCGACAGCAACAGTTAACGTACTTTTACCGCCAGCTTCAAGTGCATCCAGTATTTTCTTTGCACTTATCCTGTTATCCTTATCAAAAATACTAACAATAATTGCAACAACTATCGATATCGACGCAGAGAATTGCATAGTTTTTGAATTAGTAGAAACTAAATATACTAATAATACTAATGGTATAAGCAAGTATATCTTCTTGACTAAATCTTTCATCTTAGGTAATTGATTTACAGGGATACCTGTTAGTTTCAATTTTTTAGCCTCAAGGTGAACAGCAATAAAAATACCAAGGAAATACAACACTGCAGGCAAAATAGCTTTAACTGCAACCTGTGTATAAGTGATATTCATGTACTCCGCCATAAGAAAGGCTGCTGCGCCCATAATAGGTGGCATAATCTGGCCTCCAGTAGAAGCAGATGCTTCTACTGCTCCCGCAAACTCAGGCTTATATCCAGTGTCTTTCATCATAGGAATAGTTACAGAGCCTGTTGTTACGGTATTACCCACTGATGATCCGCTTACCATCCCGCAAAGAGCTGAAGATATAACTGCAACTTTAGCTGGTCCACCTGAAAACCGGCCTACTAATGCGTTTGCAAAAGAAATGAAGAATGAAGCAATACCGGTTCGCTCAAGAAATGCCCCGAATATAATAAATACAACTATATATTTCGCACACACTTGAGCTGGTGTATTAAACACTCCATTAGTGCCATAGAACAATTTAAATGTTACTTGATTTAATGGGGTTCCGATTGCAAATGTATAAATTAATAAAGCCCCAGCAACACACAAAATAGGTATCCCTACACATCTACGGCAGAGCTCCATTAAAGAAAGCAAAGCAATAATTGCAATAATAATATATTTTGGAGTCATCTTTGATCCGCTAGATACAACCATTACAATTCTATTATAGTTTATAGCATAGTAGAAAAATGAGGCAGATCCTAAAATCATGATAACCCAATCATACCATGGAATATAATTAACTTTTAGTCCATGCTTTTTAACAGGATAGATTAAATAACCCATCACAATTATCAAACCAACAAAAATGCAAAGACGTATTTCTATCCCCTGTTTACTAAAAAGAGTAGATAAAATACAATACAAAGAAAAAGAAGCAGTTATTAGTTTGATAATTAAAGCTGGAGTCCCCTCCCATAATCTCGTGTTGGATTCTTTATCATATTTTCGCATAACATCCTGAACACTTGACAGTTCAGAATTATTTTGTACGTTCATATTTGTATTCATAAATTAACATAACAGTGAGTTCGGAATAAAAACTCCGAACTCACTTTTTTAAACCGCTACAATAACGTGCCTATTTTGTTGCTGCTAAATCTGTTATAGCTGCAGTTGGAGCACCAGCAACAATAAATGCAGCATCAATCTTACCATCTTTTAATGATTCTGCACTATCACCAAAGCTTTGGAATACAGGCTTTATATCTTTTTCAATATCAAGCCCATATGCCTGAAGACAATCAACGGCATTAAAATATGTACCAGATCCTGCAGCACCTACAGAAACAGTCTTTCCTTTTAAATCAGCAACATTTTGAATTTCATCATTCAGTGTTACAATCTGAACCTGTTCCATGTAAAGAGCAGCAACAGCCGAGAAACCTTCAACTTTTTCGTCGAATAAGCTTGTGCCATCGTATGCATAGGACATTACATCAGACTGTGAGAAACCTAACTGAGCATCTCCAGCACTAAGGTCTTCGATGTTAGCCTTAGAACCGCCGCTCGATTTAGCTGTAATGTTTAAATCAGTATTATTTGAAACATACTGAGCAAGTACAGTACCATAAGCATAATATGTACCAGATTCTCCACCAGTTACAAATGATGCATCGGACAAACTATCATTCCCAGATTTTCCTGAAGACTGAACATTAATACCATTTTCGGCATAATACTTTGCTGCACCTGGATGGAAAGGAACTGATGTAACAGATGTTGCAAAATCAAGATCTAAAGCTTCAGCTTTACCGTGTTGTTCTTTTAAAGCATCTTTATTATCAAAAATAGTAGAAATTAACTGGTAAACAGCATCTTCAGAAACATCATCTCTAACTAGAATCATTGCTGCAATAGCAACTGTTTCAGCATCATTACTTGTTCCATAAATATCTTTTGTAATAGTATTCTTTGCATAGTATGGTGACTGTGCAATAAGTGCATCTGCATGTTCAGAATCAATGCTAACAAGATGAACAGATCCAGTTGTCTTTGAATCTCCACAAGCTGCAAATGAAAGAATCATAGCCAATGCTAATAATACTGCAAGTAATTTTTTCATAATTTTTCTCCTTAATATTTCTCTGTCGAGATTTGATATATGTATTTTAGTATATCAGTTCACTTTTTTCAACGAAAAAGTGTAATAGTTTTTGTATTCAAGCGCTCATATCGTATACAATCCGGATATAATCCGGAATTTATGATATTTGCCTTAATTATTTCTGCGTTTAATCAAAAGCCTGCATCCTTTTTCTGTAAAATGCTAAAAAAAAAGTAACAACAACTGTAAGCCTATGAAAAATCAATAAAAACCGAGTTTCTGAAATTAAAAACCTTGGTTAAAACCAAGGTTTTGTTAGCTATTTTATTAAGGTAATTGCCTGTTTTAAATTCTTAATTCTTATTTCCGATTGACCAGAGGCTTTCTCCCCATCTAATGTCCAGTCAACGCCTTTAGACATTTGAAAGTTTACTTCTTCAATTTGCATGAATTCAAACATCTTACCTGAATAATCTTGGAAAGTAATTCCGTTAATAATTTCGCCAAGTTCAATAATATCTTTCGGCATATGGATCATAATAAGTTCAAATATACCATCCTGGAAATTTACCAAGCTTTTCTTCATCTTTATGATTCCACCAGCAACTGCGGTTGAATTTGAAACTCCGCCAAAAATATATTTACCTGAATATTCTTGACCATTAGCCGTATACGTAACTTTACGAGATTTGATATCCTTAAGATCTTTTGCGCCTTCAAGCATATAAGCCAAATATCCAAGGCGGTTTTTAAGATCTTGAGGTGCTGCATATGCAACATTTGTAAATGCGCCAAAGCTTGCAATGTAGCTAAAGTAGTTGTCATCTCCAAAAGTTCCAATATCAAGCTTTACAGGCTTTCCGTTAACAATATTCTTTGCAGCTTCTGCAGGCACTTTTGAAAGGCCCATAGCTTCAGCAAAGTCATTTGTAGATCCTGCAGGAATATATCCAACAGGAATCGTTGAACCACTCTTTATAATTCCAGTAATTATTTCATGAAGTGTACCATCGCCTCCACTGCAACATACTAAATCGTATTCATCTTTTTTAGCGGATGCTGCAAGTTCAATTCCGTGTCCTTGATATTGAGTTGTCTGAGTTGTAACTATATATCCAGCTTCGCAGAATGCATTTACAATATCAAATAAAGCCCCTTTGGCCTTTAAACGCCCTGCAACTGGATTAATTATTAGTAATACCTTTTTCATTTTATTTCCTCTTTACCGCCGTATTATAGCACAAATTTTAAGCAAGCGGTAAATTTACTATAAAGGAAATTTTATTATTAAAATATTCTGCTTTTATTTTACCGCCATGAGCCTCACAAATATTCTTAGCAATAGAAAGCCCTAAACCGAAACTCTCTTTTTCATTATGAGATTCATCTTGTCTATAAAATCGCTTAAAAATATTCTTTAAATCATCTTGCGAAATAGGATCACTTGGATTTGATACCCTAAGAACAGCTGTCTTAGACTGGATACTTAAATCGACAGTAACATCGCCCTGCCTGGAATATTTTCCTGCATTATCAAGTAAAATAACAAGAAGCTGATTTAGGCGTTGCACACTACCCTTAACATAAACATCTTTTGCGATATTCTCTTTTAAGCCAAGCCCTAATTCATATAAAACAGGCTCAAACTGCAAGATAGATTGATAATATTGTTCGCTTAAATTTAATCTTTCAAATCCAGCTTCTTCACCCTTTTCTATTCGTGCAAGATTCAGCATATCCTCAACCAAATTTTTCATTTGATGAGACACGGTAACGATATTATTAGAATATTTTAATCTATCATTTGTACCCAAATCAGGCTGAGCAAGTAATTCAGCGTTTGTTGTAATTACTGTTAATGGAGTCTTAAGTTCATGAGAAGCATCGTTAATAAATTGCTTTTGTTCTTTCCAAGTTTCTTCTACAGGTTTAACAATCCATTTGGATGCAAACGCTGCAATAATTGTAAATACTGCTATTCCAACAACACAAATAAGTATTGTGTTCAACCTTAATATCTTAAGCAGGTTATATTTTAAGAGCGGATCTATAAATGCACGTTCAATTGTATTAGACAATAGATTATAGATAACGCCAAAAGCGCAACCCATAATTATGGTTACTATTATCATTACCAATACAACAAATCTAATTCTTAATTGTCTAATATCTTTTTTCATTGTTCAGCAGCTTCTAAGTGATAACCCATTTTACGTAAAGCTTCAATTTTCACATTTGAACCTATGCTTGCAAGTTTCTTTCTCAAGAAGCCAACATAAACTTCAACGTGATTTTCTACTGCATCTGAATCATATCCCCAAACCCTAGAAAGAATAACTTCCTTTGATAAATTCTTTTCCTTACTCTGCATCAAATATCTCATAACATCAAATTCTTTTGCAGAAAGCCTTACAGTTTTATCTCCACAAATCAACATGCTAGTAGACAAATCAAGTTGCGTATTCCCAAATACTAATTCGTCAACCTCAGTCCCTTGACGCCTCAAAAGAGCGTTAATGCATGCAAGAAGTTCTCTGCTGTCAAATGGTTTTGTAAGATAGTAGTCTGCTCCGGCGTTAAGTCCTTCAATTCGATCTTCAAGACTTGATCTGGCCGTAAGCATTAAGATTGGCGTTGAGCATCTCTTTGCTCTAACATGTCTAGCAACTTCATAACCATTCATCTTTGGCATCATGACGTCAAGAATTAAGAGATCATATACCCCTAATTCTGCATAATCAGCACCATCTTCGCCATCATAAACAGCTTCAACATCAAAGCCTTTCATTGTTAACATATCTTTTAAGGAATCAGCTAATAGTTTGTCGTCTTCAATTATAAGTATTTTCATGACTTTCTCCCTATCTTTAATTATAAGCTACAATTTAATATTATTATCAAAAACTTAAAAATAACTGAAAGAGATTTCTCCCTTTCAGTTATTTTTCATAAATTAACATTATAAGACTTATTTGTCATCTTTAAGATTAACAACGAAGTTTTAATTATTTCTTACCCTTTTTAGAGCATGCCTTCTTAGCTTCCTTTGCTTCAGCTTCGAGCTTAATCTGTGCCTGAGCAGCAGCAAGTCTAGCAATAGGAACTCTGAATGGGCTGCATGATACATAGTCAAGACCAACCTTATTGAAGAATTCAACTGAACTTGGATCTCCGCCTGTTTCACCGCAAACCCCTAAGTGAAGTGATGGGCGTGTAGCTCTACCGTTCTTGCATGCAAGATCTACTAACTGACCAACACCAGTCTGATCGAGTTTAGCAAATGGATCATTTTCATAAATCTTCTTATCGTAGTATGCGCTGAGGAACTTACCAGCATCATCACGGCTGAAACCAAATGTCATCTGTGTAAGGTCGTTTGTACCGAATGAGAAGAATTCTGCTTCCTTAGCAATTTCGCCAGCTGTAAGAGCAGCTCTTGGAATTTCAATCATTGTACCAACAAGGTACTTCATCTTTGACTTTTTCTTAGCAAGAATTTCATCTGCAGTCTTGCAAACAACGTCCTTAACATACTTAAGTTCTTTTACTTCACCAACAAGTGGGATCATGATTTCAGGAACGATCTTCCAACTTGGGTGTTTCTTGTTTACAGCAAGAGCAGCCTTAATAACTGCTGATGTCTGCATTTCAGCAATTTCAGGATATGTTACAGAAAGTCTGCATCCACGGTGACCCATCATTGGATTAAATTCGTGAAGACTATCAATGATATTCTTAATCTGTGCAACTGACTTACCCTGAGCTTTAGCAAGAGCCTTAATATCTTCAGCTTCTGTAGGAACAAATTCATGAAGTGGTGGATCCAGGAATCTAATTGTAACTGGGAATCCCTTCATTGCTTCGTAAATTCCTTCAAAGTCTTTCTGCTGATACTTTTCAATCTTCTTAAGAGCAGCTTTACGTTCTTCAACAGTATCAGAACAAATCATTTCTCTAAATGGTCCGATTCTATCTGGATCAAAGAACATGTGCTCTGTTCTTGTAAGACCAATACCTTGTGCACCAAGTTCAACAGCCTTAGCTGCATCATGTGGTGTATCTGCATTTGTTCTTACTTTAAGCCTTCTGTACTTGTCAGCCCATGTCATAATGCGCTTAAAGTTACCAGAAATCTTAGCATCCTGAGTCTTTATTTCTCCGGCATAAATGTTACCAGTTGTACCATCAATTGAGATAACATCTCCTTCTTTGTACATCTTGCCACCAAGTTCGAATTGCTTCTTAGCTTCGTTCATCTTGATGTCACCACAACCTGATACGCAGCATTCACCCATACCACGAGCAACTACAGCAGCGTGAGATGTCATACCACCACGAACTGTAAGGATACCCTGAGCAGCCTTCATACCTTCAATATCTTCTGGGGATGTTTCGAGTCTAACAAGAATAACTTTAGCCTTCTTATCTTTTGCTACTGCAGCCTTAGCATCTTCTGCAGAGAATACAATTTTACCAGATGCAGCACCCGGAGATGCGCCAAGCCCTTTTCCAATTGGTGTAGCTTTCTTAAGAGCTGCAACATCGAATGTTGGGTGAAGCAGTGTATCAAGGTTTCTTGGTTCGATCATAGCAACTGCTTCTTTTTCTGTAATCATCTTTTCATCTACGAGATCGCAAGCAATCTGAAGTGCAGCCTGAGCTGTTCTCTTTCCGTTTCTTGTCTGAAGCATATAGAGTTTTCTATCTTCGATAGTAAATTCCATATCCTGCATATCTCTATAGTGATTTTCGAGAGTTTTGCATACCTTTGTAAACTGATTAAATACTTCTGGCATGTACTTCTTTAATTCAGCAATAGGCATCGGTGTACGAACACCTGCTACTACGTCTTCGCCCTGAGCGTTAAATAAGAATTCGCCCATAAGTTGTTTCTTTCCTGTTGCAGGATCACGTGTAAATGCAACGCCTGTTCCAGAAGTTTCACCCATGTTACCGAATACCATAGGCATTACGTTAACAGCTGTACCCCATGAATAAGGGATATCATTGTCTCTTCTATAAACATTAGCTCTTGGATTATCCCATGATCTAAATACCGCTTCAATAGCTCCAAAGAGTTGTTCTTTAGGATCATCTGGGAATGGTTTCTTAATAGCTTTCTTGTATTCTGCTTTGAACTGGTTAGCAAGTTTTTCAAGGTCTGCTGCGTCGAGATCAATATCATTCTTAACGCCCTTCTTAGCTTTCATTTCGTCAATGAGTTCTTCGAAGTGTTTCTTTCCAACTTCCATAACTACATCAGAGTACATCTGAATGAATCTTCTATAGGAGTCCCAAGCCCAACGTGGATTACCAGATTTCTTAGCAATTGTCTTAACTACAGTTTCATTAAGTCCAAGGTTAAGAATAGTATCCATCATACCAGGCATAGATGCTCTAGCACCAGAACGTACAGAAACGAGTAATGGATTTTCCTTATCGCCAAACTTCTTACCATTAATCTTTTCCATCTTTTCGATGTACTTTAAGATTTCAGTCTGAATATCTTTTGAAATCTTCTTTCCATCATCGTAGTACTTTGTGCAAGCTTCAGTTGTAATTGTGAAACCCTGTGGTACTGGAAGACCAATGTTGGTCATTTCAGCAAGGTTAGCACCCTTACCGCCAAGAAGCTCTCTCATTTTTGCGTTACCTTCTGAAAACAGGTATACGTACTTCTTTGCCATATTTTTTCTCCTTATGTAAATATAAAAATATATATTTGTTAACCAATTAACTAAAAAATTATATCAGCATTTATCCTATTATTAAAGCTTTTTTTGAATACTGTTAAAAAAATCACACTTTTATTAGCATACTTAAACTCAATAATTAATAGAACTAATATACATGTCACTTTTTATTGTGCATACAATGGAAAAACATTTTACTTCAACTCCCGAAAGTGGTAAAATATATTATTATTATTTTTTGGAAGGAGAAAAAAATGAACGGATTCCTCAACTTTTTTACAGGAACTCTTAATACTGTAGCTTGGCTGTATATTTTCCTCCCTTGCGCAGTTTTAGGTGGCTTATACCTAACCATTAGAAGCGGTGCTGTACAGTTTAAACATTTTGGCTACGCAATGAGAAATACCGCTGGCAGAATGTTTCAAAAACAAGAAGCCGGCGTGGGAGCGGTAACGCCATTCCAAGCTGTTACAACAGCGTTATCAGCTACTATAGGAACAGGTAACATTGTAGGAACTTCACAGGCAATCGCACTTGGCGGTTATGGGGCCCTTTTTTGGCTTTGGATCGCAGCTCTCGTTGGTATGTGCACAAAGTACTGCGAAGTAGTTCTTTCTATAAAATATCGTGAGAGGAATGAAAAAGGCGAATGGGTCGGAGGCCCTATGTACTATATCAGAAAAGGTATGGGTAAATCATGGGCTTGGCTTGCAGGCTTATATGCTGCGCTTGCCGGACTAGCTGCTTTTGGTATTGGTAACCTTTCACAGGCAAACTCAATTGTTGGTGCTGTAGGTGATGCAGTAGTTTCATTTAAACCAGCTGCTGCTGATAATCTTTATAACATCAAATTATTTGTCGGTATTGCAATGGCATTTGCCCTTTCTTTAATCCTATTTGGCGGAGTAAAAAGGATTGGACAAGTTTCTGAAAAACTTGTTCCATTCATGGCAATTTTCTATATTCTATTTGCTTTAATTGTTATTGGAGTAAATGCTAATCAGATTATTCCAGGATTCGCAAAAGTATTCCAGACATGCTTCACACCAGGTGCTCTTGGTGGTGCAGCAAGCGGTATTCTCTTAAAAGAATGCGTTGTTTGGGGCCTTAGAAGATCAGCATTCTCTAATGAAGCTGGTTTAGGTTCTGCAGCTATTGCTCATGCAGCAGCTGAAACAAAAGGACCAGTATATCAGGGCATTTATGGTATTTTCGAAGTATTTGTTGACACAATCGTTATTTGCACAATCACAGCAATGACAATCATTACTTCTGGCATTGATATTAACTTTGGTACAAAACCAGGTTCAGAACTTATTTCTGCTGCTATGGGTACAGTATTCGGACAGAAGTTTGCTAGCGCATTCGTTGCTTTCGCACTTATCCTCTTTGCATTCTCAACAATTCTTGGATGGGCTCTTTATGGTGCACGTTGCGCAGAATACTTATTAGGACACAAAGCAGGTCGTATTTACAGAGCATTTTTCGTAGTTGTTGTAATCATTGGTTCTATCTCAGAACTTTCAGTTGTATGGGATATTGCAGATACACTCAACGGACTGATGGCAATTCCAAACTTCATTGCCCTCTTTGCTTTATCCGGTATAGTTGCAAAAGAAACTAAAGAGCACTTTGACAGATGGGAAGCAAAGAAAGCCGCAGAAAAAGCAAAATAAGACAATATTTAAACTCGGTTCGAAAGAACCGAGTTTTATTTCTTAAATAAAGTAATAATTTACTTCCCACGCTGGTAAACATGGTGATTTTCTTAAATAAATTTTGTAGCCTGGATTCAAATTCAAAACAAGTTTAGGTATCATCCACAAATCATCATTTCTATGATAAGCTGAAATTAGCATCTTAGGCTTATAATGTCTAATCGTTTCCTTTGCTCCGAGAATTGCTTTCTGCTCGTAGCCTTCAAGATCCATTTTTATAACACTAACAGCCTCTCCCTCTAAAATTGAATCAACTGTATCAATAGTAACTGGATATGTTTTACCTTTTCCAACTGCTCCGCCTCGCCCCGTATTTTTAGTAAATAAAATCTCACCTTTTTCATCGCCAATAGCAATATTAAAGAGTTTAATAGAATCTAAGCCTTTGCACTGCTCTGAAAGCTTTTTAAAATTGTGAATTTCCGGCTCGACTGCAATTATCCCTTTATATTTATTATCCGTAAGGGCTAAAAATTGAGCTACAGTATCGCCATTATATGCTCCAAGGTCCAGGAATACTTCATTGGAATTTAGCTTTAAAATGCCCCAATTTTCGTCATTTAAAGTCTCAACGGCAAATAAATTATCAATCTTTCCGTCAATTTTGTATTGAACAACTTTATCTAACACCTCACAACTCTTGTCATCAGCAAGTAGGGCTCTAATTTCTTCTAGTCGATTATCATATTTAAATAGACCTTCACCAGCAATTGGAAGATCAGGGGCATAGAGTTCCTGTTCACTATTAATTAGCTTAATGTTATCAATTACCTCTGGCAAATGAGATCCAAAACAAAGTAGTACTATCATGTCTCCAAACTTTTCTTTGGCATCTTGATAACTTAAAACCGGAAATCCATCAAATGTTCTAGAGCGAACAAAACCATCGCTGGCGAAAATACCTGCGATGGTTATATCTCTTTTATTAAGTTCTGCAATAACCTTTTCTGCTGCATTGCCTGTGCCGTACAGCACAATAGGTTTTGTAGCTTTTTGCAGCTTATTCCACATTATTTATCACCAAAACGTTCTTTATCGCGCTTGAGAATCTTTGCGCCATAAATAATAAAGAAAATGCTTACAGGAAGAAGAATTACATAATTAATATCAAATTCAATTTTGCCTTTTATCCCAAGAATGATAGCAACTGCATCGGCAATAAAAGCAAGTATTCCACAAAGAATTACGCACTTGTCAACGAGCATGCATTTTTTATAATCGTCCATTTTATCACCCATTCGTTTTCTGGTTTAGTAATAGGAATTTTTAAATTTTGGCGGAGATGGTGGGATTCGAACCCACGTGGCGCTAAGCGCCCAACGGTTTTCGAGACCGCCCCGTTATGACCACTTCGATACATCTCCATAAATTCGGAGATTTCTCCGAATAGTTTACTTAATAAGTTTCGAACTTTGCGGAACAACCAGGTTAATAGCTCGCTTGAGCACTATGAATTCTGCCGATTTAAACGTATCAACTTCGCCATCTTTTGAGACATTAGCTGGTTTTAAAGCCGTAAGTTTAAACTTATCACACTGGACATATTTAACAAGCTCAACTGTCTTTGGATGAGTAAGATGTTTGCCACTACGATATTTTAAAATCAATGGAATTATCTTGACCCCACTGACTGGTTTAACCAAGCAAAGATCCATCTTTCCATCCTGAATGCTTGCCTTCGGGCACGAATGGAATCCTCCACCGCAATATTGTCCATTAGCAATACACATCAAAAGAAAATCGCCCTCTTCTTCCGGGCCATCATTAATGCTATAACGCATGCTGTATATAGGGCCTTTAGGAATAATCTTCATGGCTCCGGCAAGATAAGATACTACTCCTTTAAGATTCTTCATCTTTTTAGCCTCAACCACAACATCACAATCAGCCCCGATGTTAAGCATGTTTAATGCATAAGAATCATTATACTTAATAATATCTGATTTAATAACTTTACCGTTCATTAACTCATCTATTAAAAGATTCTTGTCGTGATTAGTCCAGTTTTTAACATAGTCGTTGCCTGTTCCACAAGGAATTATAGCAAGCTCAGCATTATCATAAGAAACAATACCGCTAACGACATCGTTAACTGTACCGTCTCCACCGACAGCATAAAATCGAACTGGGTCACCAACACCAGCTCTTTGACGAACCCAACTGGTAACATCAGTTGCGTTAAGACTTCTATGAATTTCGTAATCAACCCCTGTTGCTTTAACAGCTTTTAGAATCTGAGGTAAATATTTTGCTTCAGTTTCACCACTTCCAGCCGCAGGATTAACAATAAAAATATGTCTCATGAGTTATAATGTTTCTGTTACATGGTCTTGTTCAATTAAGAGTTTAAGACCTTCAATAGCAACGCGTATTGCCAAATCTGTTTGAGTGCTCATACGTTGATCAAGGCCGGCTTTTTCACGCTGCAGGATCACCATTAACCGTGCCTGTATAAATTTTAAATTCTCAATTTTGTCCCACAAAATGATACTTATCAAACTGTTTAGCAATCAATTCACATCTGCCAGGATCTCCAGGCAAAAACAATATTTGCCTACATCTTCTTTTGTTATATTTAAGTGAAATTCTTTTTCTAATTCAACCATTTTAGTCTGCCTTACATATTAATTGTGGCACGCCATTTAGCTTATCATAGGAAACAAGCCTATATTCAATGCCATCAATCTTACCTTCTGTGCCGTTTAAAAAAGCATTCTCTCCATGTAAGTGTCCATATACAACATTATCTACGCCAAATTTTTTGAATAAATCTTTAAAACCAAAAGGCGGAAAATGTGTTGCACAAATTAATCGCTTATACGCTTTATCTTTCAGCGTATCAAAAGACATTTGAAATCTTAATCTTTCACGTTCATATATTGCCCGGTCATTTTCTTCAGAAAAATCAGAATCTTCTGGAGAAATCCATCCACGGCTACCAATGATAGCGATACCGTTAATCACCACAGAATCATTTTGAATAAATGTAATCTCTGGATACAAAAGCTGCATTTTTTTAAGGCTTCCCCACCAAAGGTCATGATTTCCCCTAACAAAAACCTTCTTCCCAGGAAGTGTTTTAAGCCACTCAAAATCTGGCATAGTCTCCTCCAATTTCATTGCCCAAGAAAAGTCTCCAGGAAGAATTACTACGTCATTTTCTGTAATCAGCTTAAGCCAATTATTTTTCAGTTTTTCTGTGTGATTTTTCCATGCATCTCCGAAGATATCCATAGCCTTTTCAGGGCCTACAGATATTGATAAATGCAAATCACTTATAGCGAAAATATTCATGTTCTGCGCATACCAGACATAATATTATAACATATTTTATGGTATAATTATTGCATGAAATACAAAGCAGTTTTATTCGACATGGATGGGACTATACTTGACACAGTCCTTGATATATACGATTGTGTAAACATTTACCTTGAAAAATTCGGCTATTCTCGAAAAAGCATGAACGATGTAAGACACGCAATGGGCGGGGGAGCCAATGCGCTAGTTCATAAGATGCTACCAGAAAACATAAACGAAGAAGATTTTCAGGCATTTTTCTCAGAATATATTCCATACTATGAAACTCATGGCAAGGACAAAACAGCGCCCTATCCAGGCATATTAAAGCTTTTAAATGACCTTAAAGCGCAAGGAACTAAACTTGTCGTAGTTTCAAGCAAGCCTCACAATGGAGTAGTCTCACTTTGCGAACATTACTTCAATGGAATATTTGATATAGCTCTTGGCGACAAGCTCGACGGGAAAATGAAATTAAAACCTGCTCCAGACTACTTATACTACGCACTTGACCAGCTTGGAATATCAAAAAAAGATGCAATTTATGTTGGGGACTCTGAATTTGATATAAAAGTTGCGCAAAATGCAGAAATGGCTGGAGTTGTTGTCACTTGGGGATATAGAGACTTTGATGAGCTTGCCCTGCTCAATCCTCAATATACAGCAAACACTATCGAAGAATTAAGAAAGATATTATTATGAAAAGCAACATTGTACTAATTGGCATGCCAGGCTCTGGCAAATCAACAATAGGCAGACTTCTTGCCAAAGAACTTGGCATGACAGCTATTGATGGTGATGTGATTATTGAACAACAAGAAGGAATGAAACTTCAAGAAATTATCAATACCAAAGGAAACGATTATTTTACAAGCCTTGAAGATAAAATCCTTTCAAATTTGCAGTGCGAGAATTATGTTATTAGCCCTGGCGGAAGTGTTTGCTATTATCCAAATGCTATGAAACACTTATCTGAGATTGCAGAAGTTATATATCTTAGAGTAAGTTTTGAAGAATTAGAAAAGAGAGTCCATAATCTGAGCTCCCGCGGAATTGTATTTAAGCCAAATCAGACTTTTAGGGACCTTTACAATGAAAGAACCCCGCTATACGAAAAGTACGCGGGGCTCATAGTTGACTCTAGCAATCTTCCTCCAAAAGAAACTCTTAAGCTTCTGCTGGAGCAGCTTCAGTAACTTCTTCAGTTGCAGCTTCAGTAGTTTCTTCAACTGCTGCATCTGCTGCTGCCTTAGCAGCCTCTTCTGCAGCGATAACTTCAGCTGGTTTTTCGAGAGTCTCCTTGATTGATAAAGAGATTCTCTTTCTTTCCTTATCGATCTCAAGGATCTTAGCTTCTACTTCCTGACCAAGTGTCAGTTCATCAGCAACTTTGTTTACCCTCTTATATGCGATTTCTGAAATGTGCACAAGACCATCAAGGCCAGGTGCCAATTCAACAAATGCACCATATTCCTTAATCTGAACAACCTTTCCCTTGATAACGTCACCAACGTGATACTGTTCGTCGATTACGCTCCATGGTTCTGGTGCATTCTGCTTAAGTCCAAGGCTAATCTTACCTTTTTCAGCATTCATTGAAAGAATCTTAACGTTTACAGACTGACCAAGTTCAAGAGCTTCCTGTGGATGCTTAAGTTTACCCCAAGAAATTTCGGAAATGTGAAGAAGCCCATCGATACCACCGATATCTACAAATGCACCGTATTCAGTGAATCTCATAACTTTACCTTCAACAACATCGCCTACAGAAAGTGTATCCCAAATTTCTGCAATCTTCTTGTTGCGTTCTTCCATAAGGAATGCCTTATGTGAGAATACAGCCTTGTTTCTTCTCTGATCTACTCTTGTTACTCTTACTGGAAGAGTCTTGCCAATGTATTCTTCTGCAGATTCTACAAAGTGATCTGCGAGTTGTGACATTGGAATGAAGCCTGATACTTCTTTATAAGCTGCGATAACGCCGCCTTTAACTTCTCTAACAACTGTTACGTTGAGAACTTCCTTGCTGTCAACTGCAGCACTGATTTCGTCCCAGTTTTCTCCAGACTGAAGTTTCTTCTTTGAAAGAAGGATGTTGCCATCACCATCATCAGTCTTGATAACCTTTGCCTGTACTTCGTCGCCTTCATTGAAAAGTGTCTTAAGAGTCTGGCCCTCTTCGAGTCCGACTTCGTCAACAGGAAGCATACCATCTTTCTTGCATCCAAGATTAACTACAACGTACTCATCCTTGACAAGAACAACGCTACCAGTTACAACTTCACCTCTCTGAGGAAGCTTTAAGGACTTTTCGATTTCGTCCATGTAAGCCATCATCTCATTGTTCATGTCCACTTTGATTTCACTCATGTTAGAAATAACCTCCAAAATTATGTCAGCAGGTGCCGAAGCTCCAGCCGCAACACCTATTTTATCGTACTTTTCAAGTACTTTCAATGAAATTGAAGAAATATCTTTAATAAAAAAGCAATTATTACACTTTTCTTGGCAGATTTCATATAATTTTCTTGAATTCGAGCTGTTTGGGTCCCCAATTACAACCATGGCATCGGATTCTGAGGCTAATTTAGCTGCAGCATCTTGCCTTTCTTTTGTGGCCTTGCAAATTGTATCATGAATTTCTGCTCCTATTAAAACGCTACAAATCGAACTGAATTTTTCTTTTGTTAAAGTAGTTTGCGATACAACGCATATATTTTTTATATCAAAACCATTAACTAATTCTTTTGTTTCTTCTATAGTTTCAACTGCACCGAGTGCTGCTTTACAACTTCCCAAAATGCCAATTACTTCTGGATGATTTTTATCTCCAATAACAAGAACCCTTTGTCCTTTTGCCTCAGCATCTTTTGCAAGTTTATGAATTCTTGCAACAAAAGGACAGGTAGCATCAATTAATTCAATACCTTTCTCTTTTGCTTTTGCATAAGTTGAATCAGGTTCCCCATGCGCGCGAATAATCACCCTACTTCCTGACGGAGCTTCACCAATCGAATTTAGAATGACAAGCCCCTCTTCTTCAAGTTTTGAGCAAACCTGTTCGTTATGAATAAGAGCCCCTAAACAATAAAGGCATCCTTTCTTTAATTCTTCTTTGCATTTGTCGACTGCGGCTCCTACACCAAAGCAAAAGCCCGCATGATCAGCAAGTTTTATTTCTTTCATTTTTTCTTTTTCTTTTTATTTAAAGAATCGAGATATGATTTAAATGCAGCTTCTTGACCTCTCTCGTTTGGAATATAATATTTTGTTCCAACAAGATTGTCAGGCAAATACTGTTGATCCACCCATGCATCAGGATACATGTGTGGATATTTATAATCTAAACCACGTCCAAGTTTTGCTGCACCACTATAGTGAGTATCCATTAAATTGGCCGGTACATTATCAATCTTCTTAGTTCTAACATCTGACAATGCATCATCAATTCCACAAATTACAGAATTTGATTTTGGGCAAGATGCGAGCAGTACGACGGCTTCGGCAAGCATAATTCTGGCTTCTGGAAAACCCACCATCTGGGAAGCTTGAACGCATGAAGTAACAATTGAAATGGCGTTAGGATAGGCCATTCCAACATCCTCAGACGCTATAACCATAAGCCTTCTACCAATTGTAAGAACATCAGCATCAGCTTCAATTAGTCGTGCCAAATAATGAAGCCCTGCATCAGGATCGCTTCCTCTAAGAGACTTTTGAAGAGCAGAAAGTAAGTTATATTTATCTTCGCTCCTGTCATAGAACGTCGTCTGTCTTTGCATAGCTTCGCCAACAAGCTTAAGAGTAAGTTCATCACCTTGCATATTGTCAGCAACAAAGCCAAGTGTATCAAGGGCAATTCTTGCATCGCCGTTACTTCTATCAGCAATCATTCTAAGAGCATCATCGTCCCATTTAAGATTTAATTTTCCAAGGCCACGCTCTTTATCAACTAATGCATGTTCTAATATGGCAACAATGTCTTCATTCTCGAGTCTTTTAAATTCATAGATTGCACGAACCCTCGAAAGAATAGCATTGTTTATTGAAAAATAAGGATTTTCTGTTGTACTACCAATAAATCTTACTATGCCCTCTTCAATTGCTTGAAGGAGACTATCTTGCTGAAGTTTGTTCCATCTATGAAATTCATCAACATACAAATATACAGTGGCTTTTTCTAGCCCCTGAGTTTTAATGCGCGCTTCTTCAAGTACTGTTTTTAATTCTTTGATACCACAAACACTTGCATTAAGTTCATAAAATTGAGCACCAAGTTCGTTAACAATTATTCTTGCTAACGTTGTCTTTCCAGTTCCAGATGGACCAAAGAAAATAGCAGACTCGAAAGTCTTATTTTTTATTGAATTGTAAAGCAAAGACCCCAGAGATAAGAAGTGTTTCTGGCCATAAAAATCAGCCAATTTTTGAGGTCTCATTCGTGTAGAAAGTGGCGTCATCTTTTTCTAAGTTTCTCTAAAATATCATTAAATTCTTTTGGGGGATCAATACTAAACTCCATATATTGCCCTGTCCTTGGATGATTAAAACCCAAAGTCTTTGCATGAAGCATTTGTCCTGTCAGACCAAACGCCTGTTTTGCAGGACCATAAACGCTATCGCCAAGAAGTGGTCGATTAATGCTAGACATATGAACACGAATCTGATGGGTTCTGCCTGTTTCAAGCCTTGCTTCAATAAGAGTAAAACCATTATATCTTTCAAGCACTTTATAATGTGTAACAGCTTTTCTTCCATCTGAAACAATTGCCATCCGAAGTCTATTCTTTGGATCTCTTCCTATTGGAGAATCAATGGTTCCTTCATCTTGGTCAAAACCAAAGAAACAAACCCCAATATACCTTCTTGTCATGCTATGAGCCTCTAGCTGCTCAGAAAGTCCTTTATGCGCTAAATCTGTTTTAGCACATACTAGCAATCCTGATGTATCCTTATCAATTCTATGAACGATTCCAGGTCTTTGCATTCCATTTATACCGGAAAGCGTTGGGCAATGGAATAAAAGTGCATTCACTAAAGTTCCAGTTTCGTTTCCTGCACCAGGATGAACTACTAAACCCTTTGGCTTGTTAACAACAAGAATATCATCATCCTCATAGACAATGTCTAAATCAATATCCTCAGGAAGAGCTTCTATTGCCTTTAGTTCTGGCATAAGAATGGTAATTTCTTGGCCAGCCTTAACTTTCTCGTTCTTTTTCTTTACAGATACTCGGCCCTCTTCAATTAATTTTTGAATAAATGAACGCGAAGTTTCTTCCATTAAAGAAGAAAGGACAGAGTCAATTCTCTGGCCTTCCTGATCTTCATTTATAACAAATTTAATTAATTCTTCGCTCATTACTTTTTCTTAGAAAACAAAATTGTCAATATAAACAAAATACAGCCACATGTGATGCCAATATCTGCAACATTAAATACAGGTATGATATTTGTATTGATAAAATCAACAACAAAGCCATTCATAACCCTATCAATTAAGTTGCCAATTCCACCGCCTAATATCAATGCCAAGGAGAATATTTCAAGTTTGGAACTTCTTGATTTATATGCAATGACATAAGCGATAATTCCAATCATCACGGCCAGTGTAAACAGGATTAACAAGGTCTGTTTCCCTTGAAGAATGCTATACGCCGCACCATTGTTTTGAATATAGTACAGTTCAACAAACTCTTGGTTGCCAAGCATAATATGATCATAAAGATTCATATTAGTTTTGACCCAGATTTTAGATAACTGGTCACATGCGATTACTAATAATGCTACAACGGTGAACATATTTTAGTCGTTGAAAACATCCTGTTCTATTGTATCAAGATGTGATAATTCAGAATCAAGTAAAGACTTTAAGCGAGTCTTATAAGAGCTTACCCTTGTGCGAAGTTTTGTTTCCTCAGCCTGGAGCTGCGAAAGGTTTTCCTTAGCCTGACGAATCTTAAGCTCAGCATCCAATTCTGCATTCTTAACGAGAACTTCAGCTCTTTTTTCTGCACTCTGAGCGATTTCATTCATCAAAGCCTTTGCTGATTCCAAAGTTGTAATTACAGAACCTTCAGTAGACTTAATGTCCTGAACCTTCTTATTAGCTTCTTCAAGGTCAGCTCTAAGTTTTACATTTTCTGAAAGCAATGTCTGAAAATCAGTGATTACCTGATCTAAAAATTCATCAACTTCCTCTTCTTTATATCCTCTAACGCCCTTTGAAAACTCTTTGTTTTGAATATCTAATGGTGTAAGCATATTTTTCTCCTTTTATCTCCAAGGATTCTTGTAAGATTCACTTGCTTTTTGTGTCTGATTATATGTAACATCAACATTTTCTGGAGCGAAAACGAAAATGTTATTAGCTATTTTCTGTACATTGCCGTTTAATGCATATGTAGCACCTGAAAGAAAATCAAAGATTTTCCTCGCAACATCTGTTTCAATATTTTCAAGATTGATGATGACAGGCTTTTTTGCCTTTAAACTATCAACAAGTTTAGGGCTATCATTAAATTCTGTTGGCTCGATTACAACCATCTTCAACTGGCTTGTAAACTTACCCGTGCTTCCAGAGATTGATCCAGATGTTTCTGGAGCCTTGTAAGATCTTGCTTCAAGTCTTTCAGCAGCCGGAGTCATTCTAGTCATATCAGAAGAAGTAATCTCAGGAGTTTCTTCAATTTCCTCTTCAGCAACTTCAATTCCAACAATCTCTCTCACTTTTCCAAACCATTTTTTTCCCATTTCTATTCTCCTTGTTTATTCGAATAATTTCTTTGACCAAAAATCGCAGTTCCAACACGGACACAATTTGAACCTTCTTCAATAGCAACCTCAAAGTCTTTTGACATGCCCATCGATAAAGTATCAAAAGCATCACCAAACTGTGGTTTTAGTTCATAGAATAATTCTTTAACTTGTTTAAAATACACTCTTACATCTTCTGGATTATCAGATGCCGGAGCTATATGCATCAAACCTCTTAGCCTTAAATTAGGAAGCTTAACTATCTCATTTGCTAATATCATAGCTTGATTTGGCGAAACGCCGAATTTCTGAACTTCTCCGGCAGCATTAACCTGAATCAAGACATCTATTGGACTGCTTGCTCTTTTCGAGATTTCTTGAGCTAAATGCAAAGAATCAACAGAATGAATCATATCGATTTTATCAACAATTTGCTTAACTTTATTGGTCTGCAAATGCCCAATAAAATGCCATCTTACAGGTTTAACGTCATCGTATTTTGAAAGGATTTCTTGGACCTTATTCTCCCCGATATCAGTTATTCCGCAGTCGATTGCTTCATTTATCACCTCAGCGCTATAAGTTTTGCTAACCGCAATAAGTTTAACGCCATCTGGCAATTTACTTTTTATTTCGTTAATTCTATTTTGAAGCATTTTTTAGAATTTCGTCATAAACATTAATAGTATTTACAGTCTCAATTGTGCCATCACTTTTTGTAACTGTGAACGTGTCAGCATATACGACACTATTTTCTCCATCAGTATTTATTACCTTAACACGAGTGAAATCATATTCGCCATCAATCTTCTTAACGTAGACTCCGGACAGACCATTCTTCATGGTAATTGCGGAGTTTGGAACAATTAAGCCTTTATCATCTCTGAGCACAAAATTTACTGAACACTGACGAATCTGATCATATTCAGCAAAATACTTTGATGTGGATGCTACAATCAAGCTTCTATCATCCTTGGTTATAATTTGCGAAATAGTTGCCGGAACATTACCAGTTTCAAATTCAATAGTAATTGACGCTCCTTCAGTATATTTTTCAATATCTTCAGTTGGAACGATTGCAACTACATACCAAGTATCACTTGTAATCAGTTTATAAATTGGGTCGCCAATATTAACAGACTCTTTTATTAAGTTGTTAACCTGAAGTTCTGTATTGGCCGCATCTATATCAAACACTAAATCAAAGCTATCAGGGGTAAGACGTTTTTCAAATCCATCGTAGTAATAACTTACAACTCCGGTTTCAGGACATAAAGCAGATATTGTTTCTGTTCCATAGATGTCCAATATCTTATAACCCTTTCGAGTTTTTAAGTTATTATCAACATAGTACTCAATATTTCCACTTGCTTCAGCAGTATAAATAGTTTCTTTTCTAACTATGACAGCATTAACTTCTTCTGCCATGCGCATAGAGCCAAACTCTACAACTGAAGTTTTTTTAAGTGCACCAGTTATTTCTGGAATTGTGTATATCAAAATATATAACATAGCGCAAACTAATAAAAAGATTACGCATGCTATTACCCCAATTTTACGATTTTTCATATTATATATTGTATCAAAAAAGCGATATATACTCAATATATCGCTTTTAAATCTAAAAATTTGTAAGCCTTTAAATTTACAATATTTTCATTTACTTACTCATTCATCCATTTATTAATAAGACCTTGATCGGTAACTGAAATATCTGCACCTTTTAAATTATGAGAATCAGCATCAAAGACCCAAAATACTTTGTATTGGCTAAATTCTGTCATTTCAACAAGCGTGTCATTACCATACTCACCTGCCATATCTACTTGTGGATTAAGTTGAATATTCAACTTACTTTCAATATTATCTAAAGTATCCCCTATTTTAATTCCATTAAACAATTCACAACCTTCTGTCCAACAGCTTATGCCAAAAATATAATTATCATCTGTTGGATTTCCATATGTTTTGCTTAAAAAATAGTATCCGAATGGATGGTCAGCGTAATAGAACATATTAGCTCCATTGCTTACATATGAAGAATAATTATATCCATACTGGGAGGTCACATAAGAAACCTTCTTCCCAATTGCAAGTGCTTCGCCAGATGTAAATCCTAACGATGAAGATTCAACATTTTGATTTCCTTTTGCAGAATCACTTACAACAGTAGTTTCTGATTCTATAGTAATTTTTCCGGTCAAGAAGTCTTCTTTGTCATATCGCTCATATTCGCCATAAACCAAAAGTTTATTTTCTTTTTCATCATAGACATCTTGTCTAATAATATATCCGTTTTCATCACGGCTAATTATAGTTTTTTGAACATTGTCACCATATATTCTTCTTTTTACACTTGCAAATCCTTTATCATCAAATTCATATTCAAATTCGTAAACTATGGTTTCAGTATTATTGTTATTAATTACAGTCTTTGTTTCTCTTAGCAAAAGATTTGCATCATTATATTCGTAATCAATAGTTGTAATAGTTCCATCTTCTGCTTTTTTAACGCTCTTAATTGTATTTCCTAAAGCATCATAAGTATATTCAATGCATTCAATTAAACTACCATCATCGCGATATGTACTTTGGCTTTGTACTCGCCACTCATTATCGTACTTTAAAACTTCATATCCAGCATCATATACATTAGTATCGTTGGCAGAATTAGTACGTTTATATCCTTTTGATTCGCGCGAAGAAGCATTGGGTTCTTCATATTCGATATAATTATGCCCCGGTATCGCTTCTGTCAGCAAAAATGTCTCTTTCTTGGATTTATAAGCACCTGTTTCATAATATTCTGTGTAAAAATACCATGTTGGATTATTATTTCCATCATAATCATACTCACGAATAGTAATATAATCATTTGGCTCAACTTGTGTGCTTGAATTCAAATCAGTTTTAGTCTCTACAGTAGCATCTTTTGAGGCACATCCAAAGAAAGTAAAAAACAATAATAAGCATATCAGCAATGAGATAAATTTTTTCATAATGTCACCCTATTACATTCAAATACCATTTTTAACTTTTTCTAAAATTTTTATTTCATCTTTACTCAAGTCTTTATGATTGGCAATAAAACTATCAAATAAATCTGGCCTACGCTCTTTAGTCAACAATAAAGACTGTTCAAACTGCCACAAATGAATCAATTTGTGGTTGCCATTAAATAATAGCTCTGGAACCTCTAAGCCTTCATATTCACGAGGTTTTGTATACTGCGGATACTCTAAAAGACCTGAATATATAGACTCTTCATTGAGCGATTCGATAGAGCCCAAGACTCCGGGAACAAGTCTACTTACCGAATCAACTAATACCATTGCGGCAAGTTCGCCTCCGGTAAGTACATAGTCACCAATTGAGACTTCTTCCATATTCCAATAGTCAATAATTCTTTGATCTACACCTTCATAATGGCCACAAAGAATTGTTATTTCGCTTTCTGTTGAAAGATCTTCTATCAATGCCTGATTGAGCATCTTACCTCTCGGAGACATGTATAAAATACGCTTGCCTTCTGCTTTAATATCGTTTAAAGCATCAAAAGCAGGCTGACAAAGCATAACCATACCTGCTCCGCCGCCAAATGGCGTATCGTCAGTTCTATTATGTTTATCAGTACTGTAATCCCTGATATTAATCAGCTTAATTTCCAGTATTCCTTTTTCTACAGCTCTTCCTAAAATGCTTTCGCTTGTAATTGGCGCAAACATTTCAGGAAATTGCGTAAGAATATTGATTTTCATTAAACAAAAAGCCCATCAATAACATGGATAACAATAACTTTGTTATCGGTATCCACATTTTTAATAAAATCTTTTACAGCAGGAACCATATGCTCGGCGTCTTTGTCATCTTTTACAACATAAATATCCTGTGCAGGATTCTGAATTACATCAACTAATTTGCCTAAATAGTTTTTAGACTCGTCCACACATTCACAACCGAGTAAATCCTGAACAAAATAAGTGTCTTCAGGAACATCCCAAAGCCTATCCTTGTCCAGATATAATTCTTTATTTCTTAAAAGTTCTGCTGCGTTCCTGTCTGGTGCAATATCAAGCTTGATAATGACCATATTCTTTTGATAGCGAGCTTTTTCGAGTACTGCCGGAGTATCCTCTACCCAAAGCTCCTTTATAGCAGAAAAGCGGGTTTGCTCATCTGTATATGCGAACACCCGCACTTCTCCTTTACCCCCATGAGGGGCGGTTATTTTTCCGAGTTTAATTTTATCCATTAGGATACAATCTCCACAATAACCTTCTTGTTCTGTTTAACGGCAGCGGCCTTTACAACTGTACGCAGTGCTTTTGCAATGCGGCCTTGCTTACCGATAACCTTGCCCATGTCCTTTTCCGCAACCTTCAGTTCAATAACCATTGAATCGCCTCTTGCGGGAAGTTCTCTAACACTAACTTCATCAGGGCTGCTTACTAAAGACTTGGCAATGGTTTCAACTAAACTTACCATTGTGACTCCTTATCTTTATTCGATGATGCCTGCCTTCTTAAGAAGAGCCTTTGCTGTTTCTGTTGGCTGTGCGCCTGTTGCGAGCCACTTCTTAGCAGCTTCTGCATCAATGTTAATTTCAGCTGGATTTGTAAGTGGATTGTATGTACCGATTTCTTCGATGCACTTTCCGTCTCTAGCTGTTCTCTGATCTGCAACAACTACTCTGTAAAAAGGTGCCTTGTGAGCTCCCATTCTTCTTAATCTGATTTTTACCATTTTCTTTCTCCTTTAAATTAAACTTTAGAAACCCATGAACTTGCGTCCTGGCTTGAAGCGGCCACTGTTCATTTGTTTCATCAGTTTCTTCGCTTCATCATATTTTTTAATAAGGCTATTAACCTTTGTTACCGTTGTTCCAGAGCCTGCGGCAATTCTCTTACGCCGGCTCGCATCGAGGATTCTTGGATCCTTTCTCTCCTCTCTTGTCATAGACTGTATAATTGCTTCCATGGTTTTAAATTCTTTTTCTGCTTGGTCTTCCTGTTCATCAGTAATCTTTCCTGCTCCAGGAATCATTGAAAGCATCTTTCCAAGTCCACCCATATTTCTAATCTGACCAAACTGATCTAAGAAATCTTCTAAGTCAAATTTATTCTTAGCTAATTTCTTTTCTAAAGCTTCGGCCTTTTCCTGATCAAAACTTTCCTGGGCCTTTTCAATAAGCGTCATTACATCGCCCATGCCCAAAATCCTTTGAGCCATCCTGTCAGGATGAAAAGCTTCAAGAGCATCAAGTTTTTCGCCCATACCGATAAACTTAATTGGTCTACCAGTTACGCTCTTTACTGATAATGCAGCACCGCCTCTTGTATCACCATCAAGCTTTGTCATGATGATACCATCAATTCCTAAGGCTTCATGAAAAGCACTTGCCGCAGTCACAGCATCTTGTCCAGTCATTGCATCAACAACGAGAAGGATTTCATGAGGCTTCACTTCTTTCTTAATTCGAACCAATTCTTCCATAAGTTCTTCATCAACATGAAGACGACCCGCAGTATCTACTAAAAGAACATTTAAGCCTTTTTTTTCAGCTTCTTTCCTTGCATCACATGCAATCTTTGCTGGATTTTTACAATTTCTATCGGTATAAACAGGAACACCTACCTGACCTCCGACAACTTCGAGCTGATCAATGGCAGCCGGTCTTTGTACGTCGCACGCAGCAAGCATAGGGCTTTTACCCTCTTTCTTTAAGAAGGCAGCAAGCTTTGCAGTAGTTGTTGTTTTACCAGTACCCTGAAGACCCACCATTAAGATAGTGGTAAATCCGCTTGGGCTATATGTCAGCTTTGAATTTGCTCCGCCCATAAGAGCAGTCAATTCTTCGCTTACAATCTTTATTACCATCTGACCAGGAGTAAGAGATTTCATAACCTCTTCACCCATAGCCTTTTCTTTAACAGTTGCTACAAATTCTTTTACAACCTTAAAGTTTACATCGGCTTCAAGCAGTGCAAGCTTAACCTCTCGCATTGCTTCGTCAATATCTTTTTCAGATAAGACGCCCTTACCGGTCAGTTTTTTAAAGACCCCATTCAGTTTTTCAGAAAGATTTTCAAATGCCATTTTCTCTCTTCCATCGTGCTACTAAACCAAGCTTTTCTTCATAAAACTTTAGTTTCTTTTCTGCACTCTTAAGACCGCTTGAAACAGCCTGTTTGCTTACTCCAATGCTGTCTGCGATTTCTGTAAGTGAACAATTTTCGTCATGATAAAGCCTAACGAACTCTTGCTGCCTTTCAGATAGCAGTGGACCGTAAAAGTCAAACAATATGCTGATTTCAAAGGAATCTTCTAACATAACGTATCTATTATACCAAAATAAAAGAAGCTGTCAAGCATTTTGTTTGACAGCTTCTTATTTATCATTTAAACCCCTTTTGAAACGGTTAAAACCCCTATAAATACTGATCTATCAGTTTTTGAACATCTTCTGGAAGCTTGGAATAATCAATTCTAAAACCATTACGCTCATAAGCAAAATTTTCTTTTGTAAAGATTGGTTCCCCAGTAGCAGTTTCACTGGTCTGGCGCAATTCCCAAGTCATATAAGTGCCCCAATATCTATTGTCTTCATCTACACAATAATCATATACAAATGCGGCATTTTCAATAATAGCCTTTTGCAAATCTGTGTCACTAACAACTACCAAATCTTTTTTTGATTCCGGAGCTTCAGTCCCGTTATATTCTGAAGAAGCTACTGTTGGATATACACGAGCTATACCATAATCGTCATACTGTTCGTACGTCATTTTTGGAGTAATATACATAAACCCAACTTCTTCTCTTGGCATAATCTTGTCATAAATATTGTATTTCTTAAATACAGACATCAGATTTTCATAGTCCCCATTGAACTGAATAGTGCTGTAAAGGTTATAGCCATTATTTCCCATAGAAAAACAGTCAACAAAATGAAGTTCTTTGCCTTGAATCATTTTGTCATATTCAGTAAGAGTAATATCTTGGCTGAAACCCAAATATGCATATGGCATCTTATGAGAAATTGCCTCTTCATAAGTTCGTTCATTTAAATCTTTAACCAAAGCTTCAATAATTTCTTTCTTAACATCAGTATTATTGAGTGCACTATTGGCAAGCCATGTATCAAACATGCTATTATCAATACTTAATGTTGCCTTGCTTGGATCAAATAAAAAATATTCATCTGTATACTTATTTGTTTCATCTGATTCATATAAAGCTTTAAGCTCTTTACTTGATTTAAACAATTCTACAGGAACTGTATAGTAATGTCTTTCAAGTGTTTTTCCGTTCTTTAAAGAATATTTTATATCAAAGGTTTGTCTATCAAGGTCATCATCGTCATATGCATCATCTTTTGCATCAATGATATTCTTATGAACAGTCAAAATATTCTTTATATTTTCTTCTTTGCTAACTTCGACAGACCAATAAGTATTACCAATATAGCTTGAACTGTATGTTACAGATTCAATATTTTCTAACTTTGGCTGTTTCTTTTCATATCCAAAGATATCGAATTTAAATCCAAAGACAACAGCAACGGTTACAATTCCGCATCCAAGTAAAGCATAGATTGCTCTAATATTGAAAATCTTAAAGCTCTTAGAAATAATCATCCATCCAATGATAAATCCAACAACCCCACCAATTGCAAGGCCTGTCCAAAGACCAAGTGATGAAGTTAAAATAAATGCCATTCCTGTTGCTGGAATAAATGTAAAGCAGAATGCAATAATGTATTTTACAAAATTAAATACATAGCTGTCCCCTGCTTTTTCAAGCATTCTCTTTTGATAAAAGATATAAGCAGCAATTGTGAATGCGATACCTAAAACAGTATAAATAATCCATGCAATTAATTTCGTTGTTGCAATACCATAATTTATTCCTGTGAAATATGATGTCGCATTTGTTAAACCAAGGAATACAGGATGCGTATATGAAATAACATTCCACATACTATTAGATTCAACATATCCATAAAGGAAGAAATCTCCATAACCTTGACAAACTAAATACAACACAGGAACAATAAAGTTCATTGCTCCGGCAGTAAGTAAATGAATGATTGAGTTACCGGAAATCATTCCCGCCAAGACTGAAATTGAATATGTATATAGCACACAAATTACATTCCACCCAAAGGTTTTCATTATGTTTGCAACTGTAAATATATTGTGTATATTACCATTTGAGCCAAGGATTGTTACAGCTTGGTCAACTATTGAGTATTTAACAACAATTGTAATGATTGTGTTAAGCAACAATGGAATTACAACAAGTACAAATCCGCTAACATAATTTGTGATAAGCAAGCTCTTTCTTGAGAAAGGCATTGTGTGCATCACTGTTGTACTATTAACTTTAGCTAAATAGCTAAACATAATTACAGCGCTTACAATTGGCGCAATTACGTTAAACACAATATATCCTGGACTGCTGAGCTCGATCAAAGTTAAAATTGTGGATTCATAAATACGATCTGTATCAGCGAGTACAATAAAATTTGTCGAAAGGAAATATGCCATAAATACAACGGCACTAAATCCCCAAAATCTCTTTAAATTTTCTTTAAATAAAGGACAAGAAAAAGTCTTTTTCATTATCTTTCCCCTCCTTCCATTTCATCAAAGAACAGGTTCTCGAGATTCATAAGCCCGCCTTTACTTTCAAGCTCATCAAGATCTGTATGTTCGAACTTAATAGCCCCTTTGTACATAATACCCACGGTATCTACCAAACCTTCAAGTTCACGTAAATTATGTGAAGAAACAAGTACTGTCATCTGACGCTCTGCAACATCAGAAACGATATATTTCCATACCTTTCTTCTAACGATTGGATCAAGTCCATCAACAGGTTCATCCAAAATAAGATAATCTGGCATTGTGCTCATAGTAAGAATGAACGCAGCCTGTTTTTGCATACCCTTAGAAAACTTTGAAAGTCTCTTGTTTTCTGGTAGTTCGAATGCTTTAACCAGTTCTTCATATCTTTCCTGGTTCCAATTTGGATAAATCTTTGAATAAAACTTCGCTTCGGTCTTTAAGTTATATCCCTGATAAAAATATAATTCATCAGGAATAATTCCCAATCTTTCTTTAATAGCTATATTATCAAAAACTTCCTCTCCATCCATTTTGATAGAACCGCTGTTTGACATATAAACGCCTGTTAAATGCTTAATTAAAGTAGTCTTACCAGATCCGTTAACACCGATAAGTCCATAAATGGAACCTTTATTGACTGTGAGATGAAGACCACTTAAAGCTTCAAAATCATCAAATTTCTTAAATAAGCCTTCTACTTCAATCATTTTTCAGCTCCCCCTTTCCTAAACAATTTCTCTAATTGATTTACAATTTCAGTTTCAGAAATCCCCATATATCTGAGTTCTCTAATTGAATCCGCCATTGCCTCATAGATCTTATTAGTACGAGCAAAGTCCGGAGCTTGCTTTTCACCAGAAATAAAACAGCCCTTTCCGGCGATAGTATAAATCCAACCCTGAGCTTCTAAGCTTTTAAAAGCTTTAGCTATAGTGTTTGGATTAACTGTAAGCTGAGCACTCAAATCACGAACCGAAGGCAATTTTTCATTCACCTTAAGTTCGCCATCAATAATCATTGACTTAACGCCATCAACTATAGATTCATGTATGGATTTCTTACTGCTTAAATCCAATTCAAACATGCCCTAATTTCTCCTTTTCTAACAAAAACAGTGTACTATCTGTAATAGTACACTGTCAACAGTTTTTTGAAACTTTTTATCTATTTTAAGTAAGTTGTAACATTATGGGCCTGCATCCATTTAAGCTTATAGCCCATGATTTCATCCATTTTCTCGCTTCTATAGCCTCTTCTATCGGTCAATAATTCCTGCATTTCAAACATATCATTGTATGTAAGTTCTGGATAGTCGTCCATGCCAAATGTATAGTCTGGATATACACCGTAGTGAAGATCGCCATCAGAGCGAATCCACTTTAGCCCAGCATTCTCTATTGCCTTAAGCATCTTGTCCGCAAGATTAGCAAGTTCCGGACGCCTAAGTATATCACTAAGTTTATATAAAACACTCATTTCAGCAAGCTGGTGATTAAGCGAGGTATGAACTTTTTCTTCATATCCATTAACTTCCCAATAGTCAGGAACAAATAGACCGCCGTTTCCATCATCCCACGCACACTGCGTAGCCATGTCATAATAAAAATCTGCATATTTTTTCATTGCGTCTAACACGACATCATTATCATAGTCCTTATAGTATGCAATGAAAATTTCTATTAAATCAGAATTAAATCTTGTGTCATAGTAACTTTCTTTAATGTTATAGTCTTCATATAGCCAATTTGACATTGATGTACTCGGGAAGAATCCAAGTTCGTTCTGCTGTCTAGCCATAGTATCTATAATGCAAAGCAGCATATCATCCATTACTCTATATTTTGGATTTGCATTTACAAAGCTATCACCCAAGTAACATGCCTGACATCTGTAATAAACATTAGGCCCTGTTGGATAATATGTTTCCGGAGAAATTCGATAATACCCTGTGTAAGTCCACCTATTATCTCCATCCATTGTAAACTTAAGCCATTCCTCATCAACTTCATTAGTTTCCCAATTCATAATGTCAGCGCTGCTGTATACAAGCATAAAGTCTGTACAACAGCCATCGCCCACGACTTCAGTTACAACCTCAATGTCAAATCCATCGTCTGTTTTCTTGACATTGAGATAGCCGTCTAAATCTGGAAGATATTCTAAAGCTTCATTCTCGAGCATCTTGTACTGTTTTGGAGTATAGCATGCAATATCGAATTCGGCCGAATCTACGAATAATAAACTTGAATCATACTTTCCTTCCTCAAGCGGGAAGTTTCCGAATTGATTATTATCATAGTAGTGAATATGCGCATCACCAACAATGTGTAAAGACTGAAGCACTACTGGTTCATTTGTTAGGCCACGCAAAGACCCAGAGACAACAGTGTCTCCGTTTGCAGCTGCATATCTGGTAAGATAAAAATCGCCACCTGCCGTTTCAGAAAGATAGTCCTTAATGACTATCGTTTCTAATCCATTTTGCATTTCACGTGTAGCTACTAAATCTTCTTCCTCTTCATCGAAAAGACTATCAATATAAGTAAAGTTTTGTACATGTAAAAATCCGAATGAAAGTGGAATTAAACAACATAGCAGACAGATTAAAAGTGCTCCAATATGAAGTTTTCTTTTCTTCTTGCCCATACCCTATAAGTATCGCACAAAAAGACCTTAATTCCAAGAAAAAGAGCCTAAAAAATTTTGAGGTGCACACATTACTATTAATTGTTTCCATCCCAACCCTCAAATGTTACAATGAGACTAAATGAAAAACAGCCTCATTCCGAAGCTGTTTGATGTCATTTTTATAATCCGTTGAACGATCAAACTGAGATTCAACGCTACATAACATATATTTTCAATGTCATATTTTTCGTAATTTCAGCTTTGCTTTAACATCAATTGTCTTTGTAAAAATTTAAGGGCATCAACCGTAAAGTTGATGCCCCATTAAGATGTCTTTATTTTGCAAAATCTCTAAACAGGAATGTTACAATCTGTCCTCTTAAGCAGTCATTATTCGGAGAGAATGTTGTATTGCTCGTTCCATCTGTAATTTTCTCAGATAGTGCCCAACGTACTGCTTCTGTGTAGTACATTTCGGATGGGACATCTGTCATCTGCATGAAATAGTTTACAACAGGTTTTCCAGCATATCTCCAAAGGAAAGTTACAACCTGAGCACGACTTACTTTTGCATTAGGCTCAAATGTTGTTTCACTTGTTCCGTCTGTAATACCGTTTTCATAAGCCCACAGAACTGCCTTGTAATAATACCAGTCCGGATCTAAATCAGCAAACGGG
Organism: Anaerovoracaceae bacterium; assembly: GCA_045616685.1. Lineage (GTDB taxonomy): Bacteria > Bacillota > Clostridia > Peptostreptococcales > Anaerovoracaceae > UBA1764. The sequence goes on along the minus strand of JAZLHF010000007.1, from coordinate 4,190 downwards.
GTTTCAGTAATTGTAGGTTCAGGCTTGCCTGCAACTTTCCAGAGGAATGTTACCATCTGTGCACGGTTTGTAATACCACTTGGATTAAAGTGTGTTGCGTCTACGCCGTCTGTAACGCCGTTTGCTACGGCCCACTTTACAGCGTCATAGTAATACGCATTTGCATCAATATCAACAAACTGATCAAAGGCTACTGCATATACAGAAAAGTGCTCAATTTCAAATACGAATGCCTTGATTTCTTCGTCGTATGTAGCATTAAGTTTCTGACGATTTCCTGCTTCATCTACATAGAACACGTTGTAGTTTTCAGGCTTTCTGTTGTTCTCGATTTCGTAAGGAAGGATAACCTTTGCCTTGCCGCTGCCAAATCCGCCGTTATCTGCTGTGCACAGTCTGCTACCGTTTGAAGCAAGATGTGCGTCAATGATAATTGCTGTATCAAGCTTCTTTACAGCTTCTTTTTGAACTGCGTTAAGGGATACTTCCTTAATATCATCTACAACAAGTTCAATATTACCGCCCTTAGCTTGGTCTGCTATTTCCTCAGTTGCAGCCTTGTCGAATTCAACTGTTGCAACAGGAAGTTTAACTGTAAGGCTGCTCTTTTTTGCAATCTTTTCAACTGTCTGTGTAGGAATCTTTGCGGTATCTACATTCTTGCCTGTTTCGGAAAGATCTATGCTTACGCTTTCGCCAGCCGTTACCTTTTCAAGATCAGTGTCCTTGATTTGTCTTACAATAGCAGTACTGCCGCTAATTGTTGCAGAAACCTTCACACTGTTTTCATTGCCACTTACAGGAACAGTTACTGTTGAAGAACCACTGTCACCTCCAGAGTATGGACGACTGCTGATTGTCAATGTTCCGTTAATATAAGAGATTTCATAGTTACTTCCTGCATCAGCATCACTTGCCTTAATCACCACCGTACCAGCTTTAGTCATATCCGGAGTAACCTCATAAGTAAGCGTTGGCGTCGTGGTCAATGAATCGCCACCTACAAGACCAGTTATTGTATAATCATTTTCACCAAGTTGCGGTGCGAGTTCACCAATATAGGCACTCTTGTTTTTTGCAGTTATGATGACAGCTTTCTTTGAAATAGTAAATTCTGATGTTGCAGAAGCTGCAGCGTATTCAGTTGTCGCTGCAATTTCGGCCTTAACTACATAGATACCTGCTTTTGTTGGAACATCAGTAGAGTAAGTGGTATCGGCGGCATCTTTGACTTTATATTTGTATGTAACTGTTCCGTTTCCGGTATTACCTGTAACACTCGGAGTGTTTGGATCATCACCATATGTCCATCCTGTTAAAGATACCGTTGGAGTGATTGGCGGAAGATATGTACCATTGGCGTTTATCCCCAAAGAAGGAATGCCTTCAGCTATAATACCAGTCAAAACTCCAGACGACATGATAAATGTGCATTTTCTATTACCATCAATATGTATGTAATTATCACCATCTTTTTGTACAACTGAATCTAATGAAAAATTAGAAGAGACAGTAAAAACAGCATCGTTTATATATGCTTTTGCTCCGTTTTCATTAATCCAACCTGTTTCAGATGATGTTGGGAAACCACCTTCTACAGTAGCTAGGATACTACTTATCTTTGGTCCTCTATATGTAAAATAACCAGGCTTTCCTGTTTCATCTACTCTTGCATATCCTTTATCCGTGTAGTCTTCATCATATTGTGTGCCATTTCCGCCTTTAAGTTCATCACAACCAGAAAACATATCAACGCTATCTGAAACGCTGCTTGTATCAAAACGCTCATTAGCTTCTATTGTTGTTAATTCAAAACAGTCACAAAACATATAACTCATATCTGTTACATTGCTTGTATTAAAACTGCTTAAATCAAGAGTTGTTAATGCCCAACAGCCACTAAACATACCTGGCATATCTGTTACTTTGCTTGTATTAAAATTACTTATATCAAGAGTTGTTAATGCCACACAGTCACCAAACATAGTACTCATGTCTGTAACATTGCTTGTATTAAACTCGCTTAAATCAAGACTTAGCAGTGCAACACAGGTGTTAAACATATTTGACATATCTGTTACTTTGCTTGTATTAAAATTACTTAAATCAAGGCTTGTTAATGCCATACAACTAGCAAACATATTTGACATATCTGTTACTTTGTTTTTATTAAAACTGCTTAAATCAAGGCTTATTAATGCAAAACAATTACTAAACATATAACTCATGTCCGTTACATTGTTTGTATTAAACTCGCTTAAATTAAGACTTGTTAGTTCCTCACAGTCATTAAACATATCTGACATATCTGTTACTTTGCTTGTATTAAAACTGCTTAAACCAATTGATGCCATTTTTTCGCAACTACAAAACATGCCACTCATATCTGTTACTTTGCTTGTATTAAAATTACTTAAATCAAGGGTTGTTAGAGTCTTACAACCATAAAACATATATGACATGTCTGTTACATTGCTTGTATCAAACTTGCTTAAATCAAGTGATGACATTTTTTGGCAATTATAAAACATGCTTGACATGTCCGTCACATTGCTTGTATTAAAACTGCTTAAATTAAGTGATGTCATTTTTTTACAATTGTTAAACATATTGCTCATGTTCGTTACATTGCTTGTATTAAAACTACTTAAATTAAGTGTTCCTAATTCTTGACAGTTCTCAAACATACTTGACATATCTGTCACATTGCTTGTGTTAAACTTGCTTAAATCAAGAGTTTTTAAAGTCATGCAATAATAAAACATATGATTCATATCAGTTACATTTTCTGTATGTATTTTCCCTATGTTTACTATTTCTGACACGTGTCGTAAATCATAAAACAAATATGCTGTGCTGCTTGGATATATATCATCTTCAATAATTACTTTAGAAATTTTATATTTAATTTCTTCGCTTCCCCAAGGTATATTTTCCTTAGTTAAGGTCATAAAATGTTGTCCGGATACATATTCCGAAGCACTTGGTTTACTTCCAGATAAATGAAGTTCAAGCTTCGTTTCGTAATCTTTCGTATACCAATATATAGATCCCTCTGGAACCTCATTTGCATAAACGCAAATTGGCACATGAACCATTACCATAAGCACTGCTAATAATATTGCTGTCAGTTTCTTTCTCATTTAGCGTAATCCTCCGAAATCCATCAAAATATTTGAATACTTCTTTTATCGATTTAATGAATAAACAATTTTTTTATAAAGATAAATAGCTTCGCTAAATTTATCTGCCATCTTAACGTCAGAAATCATGTTGTCCTGTACTGTATTAATCTTTTTAAGCGCATCAGAAGGAAGTGCCTTTGCAAAAATCTCTGCAAATTCTCCTCTGGTGATTGCTTTACTTAAGTCATAATTGGAAGGATCTGCTATGCCATTTTCTTTACAGTAATCTGTCAAACTATCTATGTAATCAGATTTTATCTGTTAAAAAAGGGCATTAAAAAACCGCGATTTTACAATCGTGGATTCAAATAGATTATGGCAATATAAGTAATCGGCAAAAATAGAGCCACTACGCTTGCTTGCTTGCTTGCTTGCTTGCTTGCTTGCTTGCTTGCTTGCTTGCTTGCTTGCTTGCTTGCTAAAGATTTTGATGCTAAAACTTGTCATAGTCAACCTCATTTTTCTAAATTATTTAAAATATTATATCATATTTTTGAGGCTTTTTGATATTGAAACCTACATTCTTAATTCAAGATTGATTTCAATGAATATATTCAAAAAGAACCTTTAATTTCAAAAACTGTTTGACATCATTTATCCAAGATCCATTAAGCAATCGTGCTATAATTTACTCCTATACTTTATGCAATATTTCATCTGCATTATCTTTAGAAAAGTCACTTAATTTGTATGATCTGATTCTTTCTTTAACCAGAACAGGAATTACAAATCCATTTTGTGCAAGAACAGACAATCTATTAATAACGGTTTTATTTGTTACATTTAGCTTTTCACTTAACTCAATCGGGGTAAATTCACCCCTGTACTTCTGAATTAAAAGAACAAGAAGTTCCTTTTCTTTGTGTTTTAGGAAAGAAAGACTTTCTTCAATTCCAACGTTATTCGAATCAGTAGATATTTCACATACCTTAGCAGAATATAGTTTTACCATTCTAAGGAAATACTTAATCCAGATTTCAGGATGCGGAGGGTTATTCCGCCCTT
>JAZLHF010000006.1:0-96956 GCA_045616685.1 Anaerovoracaceae bacterium | reverse complement strand
AGCATCAGAAAAGGTTGTTAAGGGCTATAATGAAACAACATTTGGCCCAAGCGATTCAATTACTCGTGAACAGTTCGCTAATATGCTTTACAACTATGCAAAGACAAAAGGTGAAGGTTTCACTGGTGAATGGATGTTCTTGCTTGACTTTAATGATAGAGCATCTGTAAGCGATTGGGCTAATGAAGCAGTTCATTGGTGCGTAATGAAAGGAATCATCAATGGTAAATCAGGAAAGATGATAGACCCTCAGGGCGTACTTACAAGAGCTGAAGCTGTAACAATGCTTCAAAGATTTAATAAAGCAATTGAAAAGTAGTTAAATACACTAAAAGAGCCTCGAAAGAGGCTCTTTTTACGTCTCTAAGCACTATATTATTCGGTCATTGATAAGATGGCTAAAAAATGTTAAAATAGCATAGTTGAAATTGTGATTAGGAGGAATATCATGGCTGACAACGTAAGCATTAATTCCACTGTAATAGAAACAGTTATAGGACCAAAAACTAAGTTTAGAGGCAGTGTAAATACAGATAAACCTATCAAGATTCAGGGCAAGTTCGAAGGAACAATTGAAAGTTCTAATGTCGTTGTGGTTGAAAATACTGGCTACTTTGAGGGTACTGCAAATTGCAGAGAGCTCGATCTGGTTGGCGAAGTAAACGGAAAAGTTATTTGTTCTGATGTTCTTAAATTTGCTGATGGAGGAAAGTTCAAAGGCGAAGCTGTTGTTAAGAATATCGATATTCACCCTGGTGTTGAATATGATGGCACATTAAAGATTGAAAAGTAAATATACAAACTAAAAGCTCTTGGCTTAGCCAAGAGCTTTCTTAATTTCATTTTCAATTTCTTCTGAAATATGTTTGGTTCTTTCTTTTTCTATGCGCGATGTTTCAATCGGTGGAAGAATTTTTAGTGTTGCTGTTGTTGGCACAATTTTCTTTTGTTCTTCCCAAGCGTGATAGGTTCCATCGATTACAAATGGAACGATAGGGACTCCGGCCTTGATTGCGCAGCGAAAGGCGCCTGATTTGAATTCGCCCATCTCGTGTTTGCGGCTGCGTGTTCCTTCAGGAAAGATAATCATACTCTTTCCACTTTTAAGTCTTTCTTCGCACTCTTTGATTGATTCAAGAGATGTTCTTAAGCTATTTCGGTCTATGAATACGCAATCCAAGATTTTCATCCAAGAGCCGATAAGAGGAATTTTTTTCGCTTCAATCTTCGCGAGAAAAGGAATTAATTTTCCGAATTGCTCAAGAGCAATTACTATATCGAAAAGACCTTGATGATTTCCTACGTAAAGGGCTGGGCCATCTGGAATATTCTCTTTGCCTGTTGCTTCAACTTTAAAGCCTGCTACCCCTTTGACTGTAGGAATAGCTACATTGAAAAGCATCTGCGGCCACATAACCCTGGATTTTTTTAGGGTTAGTAGTGACAAAATCCAAAATGGAATGGATATTATCATTAGAATTGCTATTAATAAAAACCATAAAAAAGTTCTAATCATGTGATAATTTTACCATATTTTATGATAGAATATTAAGGTTTTTAGAGGTAATTTATTATGAAGAAGATTATTAACATTGCAGTTATTGCACACGTTGATGCGGGTAAGTCTACATTAGTAGATGCTTTTCTTGCTCAGTCAGGCGTTTTCAGAGAAAATGAAGAAATGGTTGCTCAGACAATGGATAGCAACGACCTTGAAAGAGAACGTGGCATTACTATATATTCAAAAAACTGCTGTGTAATGCACGATGGTTATAAAATTAATATTGTAGATACTCCGGGCCATGCTGATTTCAGTTCAGAAGTAGAACGTATCATCAAAACTGTTGATACGGTTATTTTACTTGTTGACAGTTCTGAGGGTCCAATGCCACAGACAAGATTTGTTCTTAAGAAGTCTCTAGAGCAGGGGCTTAATCCAATTCTTCTTATCAATAAACTTGATAAGAGAGATGCTCGTGTTGACGAAGTAGTTGACGAAGTATATGAACTTTTCATGGACTTAGATGCAAATGATAAGCAGCTCGACTTTCCAATCCTTTATGGTATTGCTCGACAGGGTATTGTAGTTAGAGATCCTGCAGAGTGCCAAGGAGTTCAAATTGAAAATGCTGAAGGTAAAGTTAGAAAAGCTGCAGCAGGTCAGAATGGTCTTTCAATCGCTCCATTGTTTGAAACAATCATCGATATGGTTGGTGGCTATGAAGATAAGGATGCTGATCCTCTTCAGTTCCAGGTTTCAACTTTAGCGTATGATGATTATATCGGTCGTCTTGGCGTCGGAAGAATTACATCCGGTACTATTAAAGAAGGACAGACTGTTGCGGTTGCAAAGCCAGACGGATCATATAAGCTCGGAAAGATTAATCAGGTGTTCGTATATCAGGGATTAAAGAGGGTTTCTGTTCCTGAGGCAGGCTCTGGCGATATTGTAGTTGTATCAGGTCTTCCTGAAATCACGATTGGCGATACAATTTGCACTGAAGCAAATATTTGCCCAATGAGCGAAATCAAGATTGACGAGCCTACGCTGTCCATGAACTTTATGGTCAATTCTTCCCCATTCGCTGGGAAAGAAGGGAAGTATATAACTTCAAGACATATTCGCGAAAGACTTCAAAAAGAGCTCGAAGTTAACGTTGGGCTTATCGTTGAAGACACAGACAGTACAGATAGCTTTAAGGTATCTGGCCGCGGAGAGCTTCATCTTTCTATCTTAATCGAAAATATGAGACGTGAAGGTTTCGAACTCGCCGTTTCAAAGCCAGAAGTAATTTTCAAACGTGATGAAAATGGTCACAAGCAGGAACCTATGGAAGAAGTGGTTATCGAAGTTCCTGACGAATATAGTGGCGGAGTTATTTCCGAGCTTAATCTTCGTAAGGGAACTATGGTTTCTATGGATGGCAAGAATGGAAGAAGCAAACTTGTTTACACAGTTCCAACTCGTGGGCTTCTTGGATATAGATCGCAGTTTATTAACCAGACTCATGGCGAAGGAACTATGGTTCAAAAATTTATCGGCTATGAAGATTTTAAGGGCGACATTCCACAGAGAAGCTTTGGCGCAATTATTGCTCAAGAGGCCGGAGTCGCAACTCCGTATGCTCTTAATAATATTCAGGAGCGTGCACAGATGTTTATTGGGCCACAGACTAAGGTTTATGAGGGGATGATTGTCGGACAAAACAGCCGCAGTGATGATATGGTTGTTAATCCAGCAAAGGCAAAGCATGTATCTAACATGCGTGCAGCTGGTACTGATGATAAGGTCCTTCTTACGCCTCCAAGAATTTTCTCACTTGAAGAGGCACTTGAGTGGATTAATGATGATGAGCTCGTAGAGATTACGCCGTCTGATATCAGGCTCCGTAAAAAGATTTTAGGGGAGCTTGAGCGTAAGCGTTCGGGTAGAGATTACTCAATGTACGAAAACCCAAGGACGGGTAAAAAATAAACAAGTTAATAGCCCCTATGCTTGGCAACATTCACAGACACCGTTTCGCCCTGCTCAGGGCTCGCAAGCTCGCCCTTCGTGCGGCCTGCGGGACGCCCTTAGTGTCCACTCGCATCACTATGTGCAGGGGTTTTGTTGTATAATGATATTATGATTGTTGATATTTTTGATATCTCTTCGGAGGGTGAGGGAATCGGCAAAATTGATGGCAAGATTGTTTTTGTTCCTCACTCACTTCCAGGTGAATCTGTGGAGATTGAGATAACTGAAGATAAAGGGAAGTTTGCGAAGGGTAGACGTATAGGCGATAGACCTGAATGTGGCGGCTGCCCACTTTTGCGTTACCCATATAATAAACAGCTTGCTTGGAAAGAAAAACATGTTCGAGATTGCTTGGAGCGTATTGCAAAGCTTGAAAAACCAAAGATTAATCCAATCGTTGGAATGTCTAATCCTTTTGCATATAGAAATAAGTGCGAATTTAAAATTGGGGCGCAGCTTCCGTATTGTAATTTGGATTGCATTGATTGTCCGATACAAGATGATTTAACAAAAAAGCTTGTTGCTGAATTTAAGGATAATCCAAGGAAAAATGCAGAAGATCTAATTATTCGCACAACTCAAACGGGCGAGTACATGGCTTACACAATCCAAAACAGCGGTTATGTACTTCTTTATGATGGAGAAAATATTATTCACGATTATATTGAAACTGATATGGGAAGGCTTGCTGTAGAGGTTGATCCATTTAGTTTTTACCAGGTTAATCCAAGCCAGACGAGCAAATTGTATAGCATTGCACAAAAGTATGCTAATCCTTGCGAAGAGGATACTGTTCTTGATTTATATTGCGGATGTGGCAGCATAGGTTTAAGTATGGCATCGCATTGTAAACGTGTTATAGGAGTGGAATCTGTAAAGTCTGCGGTTTTGCTTGCGAATCGCAATGCAGTACTTAATGGTATTGTTAATGCAACGTTTATTTGTGGTAAGGCAGAAACTGCAGTATCTGAAAAATTGCAGGGCGTAAATGCAGATATCATAATTCTTGATCCGCCTCGCAGCGGCTGTAAAGAGTCGCTGATTAAAACAGTAGAAGAGATTGGGGCAGATAGGATTGTTTATATTTCATGCAACCCTTCAACCTTGGCTCGTGACATTGCGAGATTCACAAAATATAAATTTGTTGAAGCAACGCCGGTTGATATGTTTCCGCATACGGCACACGTGGAGACGGTGGCACTTTTGTCCAAACTACATGTCAACCACTATGTAAACATTACTATTGATACTAAAGACCTTGATTTAACAAGTGCAGAGAGTAAGGCAACATATGACGAGATTAAGGAATATGTACTGAAGCACACAGGCCTAAAGGTAAGCAATTTAAACATTGCTCAGATAAAAGACAAGTATGGCATAAAGGAGCGTGTAAATTACAATAAGCCTAAATCAGAATGTTCGAGGCAACCAAACTGTCCTGAGGACAAAGAGAAGGCTATTGTGGATGCTTTGAAATACTTTAAGATTATTTGAAAATATTAAAATCCTACAGATATCAGCCTGTGGGATTTTTAATTGAATTAAGATTGAAGTTTATTTGAAGCTTACTTTGAACTTATTCAAGACAGTATTCTTATGAGTGTGTAATGAAACCTGTAATGAACGCTTGTTAGTATCATTTTTTGAGTTATTGTTACAATTGTTTATCTTTTTTTAATTTCTGTAACAATAACTTGAAGATATTAGGCCTACAAAGTATAATAATCTCATTAGTATATGGGCACTTTGATAAGGAGATTAAGCGGTGGAATTATTTAAGCGTGAAAAATACTTGAAAAAAATAAGACCTTTTTACCATAATGACGACATTATAAAAGTTATTACAGGGGTAAGAAGATGTGGTAAATCAAGCTTGATGGAAACAATTTCCAAAGAGCTTCTTGTACAAGGAATAAGTGAACAAAATATTATTTACATCGATCTTGACAGGAGAGGATATCGTTCAATAAAAACTGCAGATCAACTCGATTATCTTATTGAAAGCAAGACTCAGGTATCAGGAATGAAATACCTTTTCATTGATGAAATACAAAACGTTGCAGGTTTTGAAGAAATAATAAACGGTTTTCGTGCTGAAGGGGAGTATTCCATTTTTATTACTGGATCAAATTCATATCTTTTAAGCGGAGAACTTGTTACAAAGCTTACTGGAAGATATTTGGAATTTGAAATGTATCCTTTAAGCTTTGATGAATATTTGGATATGAAAAAATTCTATGGGAAAACTATAGATTCAAATGCAGAAGTTGAGTTATCAAAATATATTAGGGAAGGTGGATTTCCACGAGCAGTGCTTATAGATGATCCAGTCGCAAAGCATGATTATGTAAATGGAATTATTGATGAAATCTTTAAGAAGGATATTAAGAGACGTGTTAAAATAAAGGATACTGATTCTTTTAAAACAGTAACTAACTATGTAATTAATAATTTTGGCGCCACGACCAGTATCAATAGCTTACATGATGCTCTTAGGAAAAATGGGACTCTAATAGGAAGAGCAACTGTAAGCAGATATATTCAGATATTGGTTGATGCAAAAATTCTTTATGAATGTCAGCGTTTTGATATGAAATCAAAAAAATCTTTATCTGGAGAAAAGAAGTATTATCTTGCAGATTTAAGTTTTTATTATGTACGCAATACAGATGAGAGAATCAATTATGGACCAACATTAGAGAATATAGTTTACATTTATGCAAAGGGGATGAATTATGCAGTTAGTGTTGGACGGATTGGAAAGTTGGAATGCGACTTTATTCTTCGTGATACAAATTCTGACTATTCTTATGTACAGGTTGCTTATACTATTTTACAAAGCAGAGATACTGAGGATAGAGAATATCGTTCCCTGGAAGCTATTAATGATAATTATAAGAAATATGTACTTACAACAGATTTCTTGCTCCAGAAACGCAATGGTATATTGCACAGAAATTTAATGGAGTTTATGGGGCAACATGAGGCATTTTAATAATCAGTACATTTACTATGATAAATCTGTTTCCTAAATAAACATATTGTGAAAAGAAAAAAGTATGAGGGGATATTAATATGGCATTCAGTCGCAAGTTTTCTATTTTTATTAGTTCGACATATGAAGACCTTAAAGCAGAAAGACAGGCAGAGCGTAAACAGATTATGACTATGTGCAATTTAAGTCGGTTAGAATACGAAAACTTTAATTGCCTCGAATTCGAGGCAATTAATAAAAGGAAGAAATGATGGATAAACGAATTATTTTCATTTCAATATATCGCGCATTAGATTGTTTGGCGGATGAAACAGGCAATACAGAATTAGCATCATTTTTAGATAAGGCAAACCCATATGTGTTTGAAGATAGAAAATCTGCGGATCCTGTAATATACAGTGAATATGATAATTGGTTTGGATCTAATATAGGTAATGTCGAATGCAGTGATTCGTATGCAATAGCAGAGAAATATATATCGGAAAAGACAAACTATTCACAATTATTTGCAGATATAAGTCGTGAAGAGTGGGCAGATTTGATAGAGCTCATTAAACAGGAAGAACCACAGTTGTTAACTAATAAGTAGTTTTGGGAATAATTTTCTATCAGATTGTTTTAAATGACACCGCAATCTAAAATAAAAGTATATACATACACTCGTGTTTCTACTGCAATGCAGATAGAAGGCTATTCTCTTGATGCTCAGAAAAATAGAATGAAGGCTGATTTTGAAAGCCGTATAAGTGCAATATATGATAAAATTGATATTAATGAAAACAATCTAATTGATGCCAGAGCGAAAAAGCTTGTAATTGAAGCTGATAAAATGACGGCTGATAATATCTATAAAGTGCTAATGTCATTTGATAAGCTCTATGCATTGATGAATGAGAGTGAACGCAGGCAACTTGTTCAAGAACTGATTGAGAAAGTTGAAATATATGATGAGCGTCAACCAAATGGGCAATGGCTTAAGTCAATTACTTTCAGACTGCCAATTATTACTGAAGATATCAGTTTATGTTTGGACAAAAATGAAGGCGTTGAGACGGTTGTGCTTTTGTCAAACGGGATTCAATAGTCTAAAAGTATAAGTTGTAGTATTGGAAAAAGGGATTAATAATGAAATGTAATGTATTTAAAATTATTACAATATCAGCCATAATTGCTGTGATGGTATTTCTATGTGGCGGTTGTGGGGAAAAGCCAAAATCTTCATTGGATGATGTTCAACCGTCTTCTGACATTGACAAATCCTTTACAGAGGATTTTACAAGTAAATTAGTAGAACTAGACTACAAGCAAATATATGACGAGAAGAATGATAAAATTAATGTAGTCTCTAATTCTCCAATAAAAGGTGTTTCAACATTTACTGAGGAACAGTTTTCAATTAGTTATTATTCTTTAAAAGATTTATTGCCGGAAGATATTGGCTATTTAGTAGCATTGATGGAAGAAACTGCATGGTATGAGTATTCTCCTTTTGATACAGGAATTAGAATATCAATCTTTAGCAATTGTATTGCCAAAGATAATAATGCTGGAAATGATAAAAAGGTTGGAGTTAATTTCGATTATACCTATTATTCCTTTGAATACAAAACAAACATGCAAGATGACGAATATGGGGATAGGTATACATATAATAAATTTGCTGCTCAAGAATTTGATGATATAGATATTTTCCCTAGATATGACATAGTTAAGAAATATACAGGGAATGGAGTTGATCCATTTAATCAAAGTAACCTTGAGAATTGGCAATATGAACAATTAACAATTCTATTTAATAGTTATTCTGAAGAAAGAATTCACTTTAACGGAGAACCTGAAGTATATGAAGAAATTCCATACTTTGCAAGTTTAGATAATCCAGAAGTGCATACATTGGAGGGCATTGTTGCAATTAAGGATGGCAGATATATATTTGAACTAAATGAACCATATACTTTTTATGATTCCAGTGAAGAAAAAAATGTAACACTCAACGAAGTATATTTTTTTGATGAAAAGAATTATACGATAGAAGATAGTGGTTATAAAATTGAAGAATTAGTACATGAAGGTATGCCATTAAAAATCTCCGGAATGATAATTAATTACAGGGGATGTGGAGAATACTTCTGGGGAATTGATTTTTACAAATGGTAACGATATGCAATTTTAAATCTCCACTTAACTGATTGCATATAGAACGACATCAAGCAGCTTCAAAATGAGGCTGCTTGGATTTTTGATAAATATCAATGAAAAGTTTTATCATTGCAGACCTTTGGGCGCTATGATAAAATGGCATAAACATATGTTCTTAAACGTTTCGAATTCGATGCGTTTAAATTTGGAGGTTCTTGTGGATACAAATATTATTATTTATACAACTAAAGATGGATTGACTAAAGTGGAAACTACGTTTGATAAAGAAACCGTATGGTTATCATTAGATCAAATGAGTGAATTGTTTCAGAGAGATAAATCAACAATTTCAAGGCATATAAAGAACATATATGATGAAGGGGAACTTATTAAAGAGTCAACAGTTGCAAATTTTGCAACTGTTCAAATCGAGGGCACAAGGAATGTAGAAAGACAAATTGAATATTATAATTTGGATGTAATTATCTCTGTTGGATATCGCGTAAAATCTCAAAGAGGTGTGCAATTTCGTATTTGGGCAAGTAATTTAATAAAAGAATACTTAAAAAAAGGATTTGTATTAGATGACGAGCGATTAAAGAGCCTTGGTGGCGGTGGCTATTGGAAAGAATTGATTGATCGCATTCGCGATATTCGTTCTTCAGAGAAAGTATTCTATAGACAAGTCCTTGAAATTTATGCGACAAGTATTGACTATGATCCAAAAACAAAAGAATCCGTTGAGTTTTTTAAGAAAGTCCAAAACAAGATTCATTATGCAGTTTCTGGTGAAACGGCAGCAGAAATTATTTATAATCGCGCAGATGCAGAAGAAGAGTTTATGGGCTTAACTACTTTTGTAGGAAAGCAACCAACACTTGAAGACGTAAAAATTGCAAAAAACTATCTTAATGAAAAAGAACTAAAAGAAATGGGGCAACTTGTATCCGGATATCTTGATTTTGCAGAAAGACGGGCAGAGCATAAACAGATTATGACTATGAAGGATTGGTCAAATCATCTCGATAATATTTTAACATCTACAGGCGAACAATTATTAACTGGAAATGGATCTATATCTCATAAAGAGGCGATGGAAAAAGCAGAACAGGAGTATAAGAAGTATAAGGCAAAGACTTTAAGTAATGTTGAAAAAGATTATCTTGATACTATTAAGTATTTAGATTCATTAAAATAGTATTTGATTTAACCGCGTGCAATTCGAGGCGGTTAGAATACGAAAACTTTAATTGCCTCGAATTCGAGGCAATTAATAAAAGAAAGAAATGATGGATAAACGAATTATTTTCATTGCAATATATCGTGCATTAGATTGTTTGGCGGATGAAACAGGCAATACAGAATTAGCATCATTTTTAGATAAGGCAAACCCATCAAAAAACGAGTACTGCAAAAGAGAATAAAATCAGAATTTGTAGAGATGATATGGATAAATTGAAATATGGCAATACGAATACATTTTTCATAAGGGGAGATCAAGGTGGTCTGCTGATAGACACCGACTATGCAGGAACGCTTCCAGCTTTTTACAAGGCAATGAAAAATGCAGACATCAGGATAGCTGATATAAAATATGTACTTGCTACGCATTATCATCCCGATCATATGGGACTTGTCGGACAACTGGTTGAGCAAGGCATAGAATTGTTGCTTGTAGATGTGCAAAAAGAGGCGGTACACTTTTCCGATAAAATTTTTGAAAAGGACAAGCTGCCTTTCAGCGTGATAAACGAAGCGGATGCCGAAATCATTTCATGCGGGGAAAGCAGAAAGATGTTGTCCACTATAGGAATATCCGGAGAAATAATACATACTCCAAGTCATAGTAAAGATAGTGTATCTTTGATTCTCGATAATGGTTCTTGCTTTGTAGGAGATTTGGAACCGTTAGAGTATCTTGCGGCATATGAAAATAACGAAGCGTTAAAGAACGACTGGGATCGGATTATGTCCTACTATCCGAAAATGATTTTCTTCGCACACAGACCGGAGAAAAAGCTATGACGAAAATTGGAGTATGTCAATAGAGCGAAATATTCCCTTGCACACAAATGCACATTTGAGCGGCGGAATATTGTCTGGTAGCAGTGACTTCAGTACATAGAAGTCACTTTTTTAATGAAAGATGCATGAGAGTTGCATTGTGATATAATTATGCAAAGAAATAAACTCAGTGCGAGACATGGGAGAGAAGAAGCAGATGAAAAACAGAAAGATGTTACTCTTATGTATAATAGTTGTGCTTTGTGTAGGGCTTGCTACGGTGTTGTTATATTCGAAGAACAATCAATCGGACAATGCAGGCTCATCATTAACTGTTAAATGCAGTAATGGTTTTTTCACAGGCGCATTAGAAGATAATACTGGTGTTCTTTCTTTTAAGGGAATCCCTTATGCAAAGGCGCCTGTTGGGGAACTTAGATGGAAGGCTCCGGTAGAGCCGGATCCAAGTGACGAACACTTCGATGCGACAGAGTATGGAAAAGTTTGTCTTCAGACACCATCAACAGAAAATGTAAGCGGCAAGCCGATGAGTGAAGATTGCCTTAGTCTTAATATCTGGACAAGCGACCTCGATACACAGAACAAACCTGTAATGGTCTGGATTCATGGCGGTTCATACGGTTGGGGTGGAACAAACGATCCGATATATAATGGAGAGTTTTTGGTCGATAAATATGATAATCTTATTGTAGTTACAATCAACTATAGAGTTAATTTGCTGGGATTTATTGATTTTTCTAATGTGCCGGGAGGCGAGGATTATCCTGATGGCCCATATCTTGGAATTCTCGATCAGCAGATGGCACTTAAATGGGTTCAGCAGAATATCGAATCTTTTGGAGGAGATCCAAATAACGTAACAATTTTTGGCGAGTCTGCAGGTGGAGGTTCTGTAATAAGTCTTCTGGCAGCAGACGGCTCGGATGGACTGTTCAATAGAGCAATAGCAGAATCAGGAGCAGGGCTCAACCATTCTAAGGAAAAATACGATGAAAAAAATCAGGCCGGAGCATTACTGAAGGCAGCCGGTGTGTCAGACATGGATGGCTTAATGGCCTTGTCAGAGGCTGAGTTATATGATGCTATGTGCGCAGATACTGGAATAACAGGAGACGAAAGCGGTACCAGAGTATCTGATTTAAATAATTATCCGATGCGAGATGACGAACTTAGTATAATCCCTTCAGATGTTGGTCGTGCTATTTCCGAGCGTGCGCGTGATGTCGATATTATGATAGGAACTAACGGCGATGAAATGCGCTATTGGGTTAATGAAATGGGATGTGGCAACGATGATGATAATGCGGCGGTGTTCTATGAGTATGTGCAGGGAAAAGTTGAAAAATATAAGAATCTGTATCCTGACCAAGCTGACAGAATCGATGAAGCTATAAAAATCTCAACAGCAATAGATGACAGTAGATATGCTAAGCTCTACCCAGGCATCTGGAAATATTCCGATGTAATGTCTGAAATTGCATTTAGAACACCTATGTTTGAAATTCTTGCAGACAGAATAAATGCAGGCTGTAAAGGAAACAACTATGTATACTTGTTTAATAAACGTGCAACGGTGAATGATTGGTATGGAGCGTGCCATGCCTGTGAATTAGATTATGTTTTCTATAATCTAAATCGTGATAAACCAGGCGTAGGACCTGCTGATCCGGAACTTGCAGAAAAAGTATCAGCTGCATGGGTTTCATTTGCAAGAACAGGCAATCCTTCAACAGACGAGATTATATGGGAAAAATATAACCTCGAGAATCGCCCTACTATGGTGATGGGCGATGATTGTACGATGAAAATGGAGAACGATCCACAAGGAAAACTAAGAGAATTGCTGCAGGATGTCTTTATATTTTAAACTGTGAGACAGTTCTTCTTATATGGATGACATCAATCTCATTGCTAAGAGCCATGTTAAAGCGGTTGTCTTGTTGTCCAAACTTTTCCCAGAAGAACGAAAGCACTTTAGTCCACAGGGACTACCTTTGAAGGTAGAGAGCAGCTTAATCAAATGTTGCAGAAAGGATTATCCATGAAGAATGTGTTTAAAAGAATTATTACTCTGATGATTTGCTTATCCATGGTATTTACCATGAGCGTTACTGTTTTTGCAGCTGAGGGCAGAAATGAAATATCAGCTGACAAATTGCTGGCAAGTCTCAGCCTTGAGCAAAAAATAGGGCAAATGATTATGCCGGCTTTTCGCTCATGGACGGATAAAGATGAGACCGTAAAGGTTACTGAACTCAATGACGCTATAGCAAATGCTATTAAAGAGTATGGCTTTGGCGGAGTGATACTCTTTGCAGAAAATGTGCAGGGAACAAGGCAGGCAACAAAACTGATTGGAGAGATGCAACGTGCAATATCCGATTCTGAACACGGCATACCTTTGTTGGTATCAGTAGATCAGGAGGGCGGATATATTTATCGTCTTGGAACAGGTACGGATACATGCGGTAATATGGCTCTTGGCGCATCGGGCAATCCTGAACTTGCAAAAGAGGCGGCTGAAATCATCGGCCGCGAGATTGTTGCAGAGGGATTCAATGTTGATTTTGCACCTACTATGGATGTGAACAGCAATCCCGCAAACCCTGTTATAGGGGTACGCTCATATTCTGATGACCCAAATATTGTAGCTGAATTTGGCAGCGCTTTTATTGCAGGATTGCATGAACAAAATTTAGCAGTCGCCCTTAAGCATTTTCCTGGACACGGAGATACAGAGACGGATAGTCATAGCGGGCTTCCTTTAATAGACAAAAAACTCGCAGAATTAGAGCAGCTTGAGCTGGTGCCTTTTAAGGCAGGAATTGCTGCTGGTGCAGATATGATTATGACGGCACATATTCAATATCCGCAGATAGAAAAGACCACATATATTTCAAAAGCGGACGGAGAAGAAATCACTTTACCGGCTACGCTTTCCAAGACAATCATTACAGATGTTCTTCGTAAAGGATTGGGATTTGACGGTGTTGTGGTAACAGATGCGATGAATATGGGCGCCATTGATACGCACTTTGATCGTATGGATGCAGCATGTATGGCAATCAATGCAGGCGTAGATATTCTCCTTATGCCCGTTGAAATGTCAAATCAGGAAGGTATCGATGATATGGGCGCATATATTGATGGGATAAAGCATATGGTAATCGCAGGCAAAATTTCCGAAAAGACGATTGATGTTGCGGTAAAGCGCATATTGGATTTGAAGATTAAAAAAGGGTTGTTTGTTGCTGCTGAGCTTGCTGATGAAAATAAAGCGCTTCAAGAAGTCGGATCTAAAGCAAATCATGATACTGAATGGGACATCACTGAAAAAGCCATTACGCTTGTAAAGAATAATGGGGCTTTGCCGTTCAAAGCCACAGATGGCGATAGATTTGTGCTTTTCTGTGCATATAGCAATGAAGTGAATTCGATGAATTTCGCGCTGGAACGTCTAAAGGATGAAGGCATAATTTCCAAGAATGCAGAGTACAAAGTACTGTGCTATCAAAGTATGGATGCTGTTTCGGATGAGTATGCCAATGCAATAAAAAATGCGGACGCTGTGCTTGCATCAGTAGAAACTACCAGCGCTAAGAATTTAAAGGAGGGATGGCAGTCCGCATTCATGGATGATGTTATTTCCATTGCTCATGAAAATAACAAAAAAATCGCAGTGATAAGTCTGCATCTTCCTTATGACGTGGCACGCTATCAGACAGCTGATGCTTTGCTTGCCGCATACAGTGCGAAGGGTATGAGTGTGTTGCCGAGTGAATACAATGGTGAAACCACTTCTTATGGACCGAATCTGCCTGTTGCAGTATATACTGCTTTCGGGGGCTGCATTCCAAACGGCAAATTGCCAGTAAATATCCCGAAACTGGATGAAGATAATAATTATATGTCCGAGATTCTCTATCAAAGGGGATACGGTATTACAGGAAACTGGAATTTCATAGACATTCCTACTAAGGCGTATTATGTTGAAGCGGCCGATTGGGCTGCGGCAAATGGCGTTACAGACGGCATCGATGAAGTACACTTTGGTCCGAACGTAATTACAAACCGGGCACAGATGGTAACTTTCCTTTGGAAAGCTGCAGGTAAGCCAGAGCCGACATTAACCGAGTGTCCGTTCATAGATGTAAAAGTGGGTTCATATTACTACAAGGCAGTTCTTTGGGCTTATGAAAATGGCATTACAGATGGAATAACGGCGGTAACATTCGAACCTGCAAGGAACGTAAATCGTGCTCAGACTGTCACATTCCTTTGGAGATATGCTGGAAGGCCTGTTGTGAATTATTGGATGCAAATGAAAGACGTAGTACCGGGAGCATATTACGCAGAAGCTGTTCGTTGGGCGCTGGCTGAGAATGTTACAGAAGGAACAAACGAAACAACATTTTCTCCGAATAATGATTGCTTAAGATGTCAGATTGTAACCTTCCTTTATAGATATTTTGTTAAATAAAATCACTGACAAATTTGAGGCCGTTTTGGTTTTAATAAATATTTAGCAGAAATAAAGTTTAGAAACACGTAGACGAGTATGAAAGTTTTTTTAGCAGAAGAAAAAATAAATATAGGAAGACAGCGCGAAGTAGACTATGCAAAAGTCATTGCAATTGTGTTTATGGTGCTGATTCATGTGTGGGAGGAGCTTTCGTATTTTGACTGCTTTGAGACAGCTCCAACTGGATTCTGGCACAATCTGTTACAATTTGGAGCGGGTCCGTTGGCTGCCCCGATGTTTATGTTCGCCATGGGTGTTGGTACATGTTATTCACGCCATCGTTCACCTGAAGAATGTGTAAGGCGTGGTCTACAATTATTGCTTATCGGGTATCTATTGAACTTCTTCCGTAACGGAATCTATTTTGCGATTTATTACTGGACGAATGGCGAGTGGGATATAAATGAGTTGATTTACCAGTCTTTTAACGGTGATATTCTTCATTTTGCAGGCTTGACATTTCTGCTCATTGCATTGTTTAAAAAATGCAAAATGCATTTGCTAACAATGGGTGGAGTTGCTATTGTGATGCAGATA
Source organism: Anaerovoracaceae bacterium (assembly GCA_045616685.1). Classification (GTDB taxonomy): domain Bacteria; phylum Bacillota; class Clostridia; order Peptostreptococcales; family Anaerovoracaceae; genus UBA1764. Next base: position 81,221 of record JAZLHF010000006.1, on the reverse strand, counting down.
GTCGGATATCTGCTCTCGCAGTATGTTCCCGTCAGCGAAGGGTGGGGCTATGTCGTTGGACATTTTTACTATACTGGAAACTGCTGCTTCCCTCTTATGCAGTGGCTTATATATCCAGTTGCAGGAATCATCTTCGCCAAATACCTTCAACATGTTGCCGATAAGGATAAATTCTACCGATTAGTAATGGGCATATCTGCAGTGATTCTTATAGGTCTTTGCTCTGCACTTTACTTTGCAAAATATGATATTCAGAATTTCTATATTCTTAAAGACGACAATTATTATCGGCAGGAGTTTTTCCATAGCGTATTCTCTATTTTAGTAATTCTCATTGAACTGGCGTTGCTATATTTCGCTACGAAAAGAATTAACATAAAAGTGATAAACAATACAGTAAACTATATGGCTGTTAATCTGAATGTTATTTATATCACTCAATGGCTGCTTGTCGGAACTGCAACGTTTGTTGTCATGATGGCTGATATGGATGATTTAAAAGCTGGACCAGCCATATTATTAGGTTTTGCATTTGTCGTTCTTTCTGTTCTGATTTGCAAACTGTATGATAAAGTGAAATCAATAATTAAAAAATGATTTTGTTTTTTATTTCAAAGAGCTATGGGAACATTGATTAAAGCAGTTAGAGAAAAGTGATAGGTGAACAAATGGAATTTAGTATTTTATATTGGATACAGAATCTGCACAGCGATTTTTTGAACACGATAATGGTAACAATCTTTAATGATATAGTTGGAGCCAAAGGTGAAATCTGGATTATCGTTGGAATCATTATGCTATTGTTTCCTAAAACAAGAAAAGCTGGGTTATGCGCTTTGTCGGCATATATTATTGCATATTATATCGGTGACGGCATCTTGAAAGACCTTATTGCACGTCCGCGTCCATGCATGATTGATGAAACGGTTGCGCTCCTTGTCAGCAGGCCGTCCTCTTTTTCGTGTCCGTCTGTTCATAGTATGCTTGCTTTTGCTTCTGCCTCATCGATATTCTGGTTTCATAAGAAAGCTGGTATAGCTGCGCTTGTATTTGCGGCATTGGTTGGCTTTAGTCGCATGTATTTCTTCGTTCATTTCCCGACTGATGTCTTGTTTGGATCCGTACTTGGTTTTTTGATAGGAACAGCCGTGTGCTTTTTAGCAAAAGCAGATATGAAGCAGAAAGCCTTGTAAAAACCCAAAAATGCAAGTATAATAAACTTTGTAGAAAAATAAACAAACTAGTCTGAAATATGATATAATACCTGTATAACTAGGCTAAAATAAAAAGCTTTTCTTGAAATATTATACATATTAGATGTAGAATATAATTAGTACGATTTATTTATAAATACATGTGAAAAGGAGTGTATCAAATTATGGTTAAAATTATGACTGCAGCAGACGCAATCCATTCCCTTATTAAGGATGGCGATACTGTTGCCTTCACAGGTTTTGTAGGCAGCATGCATGCAGAACATGTTTCCAGAGTTCTTCAGGACGAATACCTTGCAACAGGTTCTCCTAAGGATTTAACTATCATGTTCTCTGCTGGTATCGGTAATAGCAAAGATATCGGTATGAACCATGCTGGTGAAGAAGGTCTTGTATCAAGAGTTATCGCAGGTCACTGGGGACTCGTTCCAAGACTTCAGAAACTTGCTCTTGAAGACAAGATTTATGCATACAACCTTCCACAGGGTGTTGTATCTCAGCTTTACAGATGCATCGCAGCTGGTCGTCCAGGCCTCGTTTCTCAGGTAGGTCTTAAGACTTTCGTAGACCCACGTCTCGAAGGTGGTAAGCTTAATGAAAAAACAAAGAAAGACGGCGAAGACCTCGTAGAAGTTGTAAACATTGGTGGCAAAGAAATGCTTTTCTATAAAGCAATTCCTATTGATGTAGCAGTAATTAGAGCTTCATTTGTAGATACAAATGGTAACTGCTCAATGGAACACGAAGGTATGCCAATTGATGCTCTTGCTCTTGCACAAGCTGCAAAGAACTCCGGTGGTAAAGTAATTATTCAGGCAAATAGAGTTGTTGAATATGGTTCTCTTGACTATAGATTTGTAAAGATTCCTGGAATCCTTGTAGATGCAGTAGTAGTAGCACCTGACAATGAACACATGCAGACAAATGGATCTTACTACAATCCAGCATTCAGTGGCGAAATCAGAGTTCCTCTTGAATCAGTACCTCCTCTTCCAATGAATGAAAGAAAGGTTATCGCAAGAAGAGCTGCTATGGAATTAGTTCCAAGCGCTGTAGTAAACCTTGGTGTAGGAATGCCTGAAGGTGTTGCAACAGTTGCAGCAGAAGAAGGCCTTGAGGGTATGGTTCTTACAACAGAGTCTGGAACAATCGGCGGCGTACCAGGCGGCGGAGCTGACTTCGGTGTAACATGGAATGCAGATTGCGTAGTTACTATGGACGCACAATTCGACTTCTATGATGGCGGCGGCGTAGACGTATGCTACCTTGGACTTGCAGAAGCAGACGAAAACGGAAACCTTAACGTTTCAAAGTTTGGTCCTAAGATTGCAGGTGCTGGCGGATTCATTAATATTTCACAGAACTCTAAGGCTTGCATCTATGTTGGAACATTCACAGCAGGTGGCCTTAAGGTTGAAGCAAAAGACGGAAAACTCACAATTCTCCAAGAAGGAAAGAACAAGAAGTTCGTAAAACAGGTAGAACAGGTTACATTCGCAGCTGACTACGCAAAAGAAGTAGGACAGAAGGTAATGTACATTACAGAAAGAGCAGTATTCCAGCTTACAAAAGAGGGTATGGAATTAATCGAAATCGCACCTGGTATCGATCTTCAGAAGGATGTTCTTGATCAGATGGACTTCAAGCCTATCATGAATAACGTAAAGACTATGGACGAAAGAATCTTCAGAGAAGAAAAGATGGGTCTTAAGCTCTAATTATATAGGTTTTGTTAAATTGTACTGCCGTTGTGTTTTGCTTCGGCAGTACAAGGAATTATTTATACATATTTTTAAGAAAGGTAGAAAAGAATATGGTAAGTTTAATCGGTATCTTTGTAGGATTAGCACTTCTTATTTTCTTATCCTACAAGGGTGTATCCCCAATTTGGGCTGCTCCAATCTGCGCACTTCTTGTTGCACTCTTTGGTGGCTTAAATCTTATCGACACCTATGCTGAAACATACATGACAGGTTTCGTAGGATTTACAAAATCTTGGTTCCCGACATTCATGCTCGGAGCTATCTTCGGAAAAATCCTTGACATGACAGGAGCTGCTAAATCAGTAGGTTACTGGGTAGTAAAGGTTGTAGGAAGCAAGAGAGCTATTCTCGCAGTAGTTCTTTCATGCGCTGCAATCACATACGGTGGTGTATCACTTTTCGTAGCTATCTTCATCGTATACCCACTCGCTGTTTCCGTATTCAAGGAAGCTAACATTACTGAAAGACTTATTCCTGGTGCATTTGCTTGTGGTGCATTCACATTCACAATGACAGCTATCCCAGGAAGCCCACAGATTCAGAACTTAATCCCAATGCAGTATTTCGGAACAACAGCTAGTGCTTCCCCTGTACTCGGATTAATTTCAGCTGCAATCATGCTTGTTGCTGGTGTAATATGGCTTACAATTCGTCAGAAACAGTATGAAAAGAAGGGTATCGGTTTCGAAGGAAGAAAAGAAGTTGCAGAACCAGATCCTAACGAAAAGATTATGAACCCTATCCTTGCATTCCTTCCACTCGTAGTTGTAGTAGTAGTTCTTGCTATCACAAGCCAGATTATCATCTCTCTTGCTATCGGCGTAGTTCTTGCTATCGTAACAGCTTGGAAGAAGGTTATGGACTATGGTTTCGTAAAGATTATGAACGAAGGTGCTGCTGGTTCAATGGGTTCCATTATCAACACATCTGCTGTAGTAGGTTTTGGCTCCGTAGTTAAGGCAGTTGCTGGTTTCGGTATCTTAACAGATGCTATGATGGGTATTGAAGGAAATCCACTTATTTCCGTAGCAGTTGCTGTTAACGTACTTGCTGGTGCTACAGGTTCCGCTTCCGGTGGTATGGGAATTGCTCTCGAAGCTCTTGCTGACAAGTTCACAGTTATGTCACAGACAAGTGGTATTCCACTTTCAGTATTCCACAGAATCGCTTCCCTCTCTTCAGGCGGACTCGATTCACTCCCACACAATGGCGCTGTTGTAACAGCTCTCTCTGTTTGCGGACTTACACACAAAGAAGCATACCTTGATATGTGCATGACATCAGTTGTTATTCCAATTTGCACGACTATCATTGCTATTATCCTTGCTTCTCTTGGAATCGTATTCTAATAAGATTACAAAAGTAATTAAAAGAGGCTTCAATTATGAAGCCTCTTTTTTCATGCAATTTGAAAAGAATAGGAGCTATTAGTAAATTGACAAGGATAGGCCAACGAAGTATAATGTTTACGAACGAAAGCGAAAAATATTTCGTATGAAAGAGGGGAAAATATGCAAAATACTCAGCACTTTGGATGCCTTACAGATAGAATGAAGGCGTTTAGAACTGAAGTTTTAGAAGAAAAACCATATATCGATGCAGAGCGTGCTGTTTTAGCAACGGAATGCTATAAGGCTAATCAGAATCAGCCTCGAGTTATGCTGCGCGCATTAATGCTTAAACATATCTTAGAGAACATGAGCATTTATATTGAGGACAAGACTTTAATCGTTGGCAATCAGGCAACCAAAAATGTTAATGCTCCAATTTTCCCTGAATACACTTTAGATTTTGTAATTAAAGAACTTGATCTTTTCGAGAAAAGGGATGGGGATGTTTTCTATATTACTGAAGAAACTAAGAAGCAGCTTAGAGAGATTGCGCCATTTTGGGAAAACAACAATCTTCGTTCTCGTGGCGGAGCACTTCTTCCAGACGAAGTTAGTGTCTACATGGAAACAGGCGTATTCGGTATGGAAGGTAAACTTAATGCCGGAGACGCTCACCTTGCAGTAAATTATAATAGGCTCATCAATGAAGGACTTGTTTCATATGAAAAGAGAGCAAGAGAATATAAAGAAGCTCTTGATCTTACAGACCCTGAGGCAATTGATAAGTATGTTTTTTATAAAGCTGTGCTTATTGTAATTGAAGCTGTAAAAGACTTTGCGGCCCGTTATAGCAATCTTGCAAAAGAATTGGCAGACAAGACAGATGATGCACAAAGAAAAGCAGAACTTCTTGAAATCAGCAGAATCTGCACAAAGGTCCCATATGAAAAGGCCGACAGCTTCCGCGAGGCAGTTCAGTCAGTATGGTTTATTCAGTTGATTCTTCAGATTGAATCTAATGGACATTCACTCAGCTATGGTCGTTTCGATCAGTACATGTATCCATTCTATAAGAATGATATCGACGCTGGAGTTATTACTGAAGAAGAAGTATTAGAGCTTTTAAGCAATCTTTGGATAAAAACTTTAACAATTAATAAAGTTCGTTCACAGGCGCATACGTTAAGTTCAGCAGGCTCTCCAATGTATCAAAATGTTACTATTGGCGGTCAGACAACTGACAAGAAAGACGCAGTAAATGAACTTAGTTTTGCTGTTCTTAAATCTGTAGCCCAGACAAGATTGACACAGCCTAACTTAACAGTACGTTATCATAAGAATTTAGATAAGCATTTTTTTGATGAATGCATCGAAGTTATGAAACTTGGGTTTGGCATGCCGGCTCTTAACAATGATGAGATTATTATTCCATCATTCATTAGTTGGGGTGTTAAAGAAGAGGATGCTTATAATTATAGTGCAATTGGTTGTGTCGAAACTGCAGTTCCTGGTAAGTGGGGCTACCGCGTAACGGGGATGTCTTATGTAAACTTTCCACGTTTGCTTCTTTGTGTAATGAACAACGGCGTAGATTTGACAAGTGGCAAACGTTTTACAAAAGGATATGGTCATTTCGTTGATATGAATAGCTATGAAGAACTCATGGATGCTTGGAATAAAAGCATCCGTGAATACACTCGCTATAGCGTAATTGTGGAAAATGCAATTGATAAGGCATCAGAACGAGATGTTCCTGATATTCTTTGTTCGACACTTACTGATGATTGTCTTTGCAGAGGGAAAACTATTAAAGAAGGCGGAGCAGTCTACGATTTTATTTCTGGGCTTCAGGTTGGAATAGGTAATATGGCAGATTCTCTTGCAGCTATCAAAAAGCTTGTCTTTGAAGAAAAAAAGATTGCAAAACAGCAGCTTTGGGATGCTATTCTTGATGATTTTCAGTCGGCAGAAAGTAAGCGTATTCAAGAAATGCTTATAAATGATGCTCCAAAGTATGGCAATGATGATGATTATGTTGACCAGCTCGTTGTTCAAGCATATGATAGTTATATGGATGAAATTGCGAAGTATCCAAATACCCGCTATGGTCGTGGTCCGATTGGAGGAATCCGATATTCAGGAACATCTTCAATTAGTGCTAATGTAGGTCAGGGTATGGGAACATGCGCTACTCCGGATGGACGCCACGCGTTTGAACCGCTTGCAGAAGGTTCTAGCCCTGCACACAATGCGGATAAGAATGGGCCAACTGCAGTGTTTAAGTCAGTGTCTAAATTGAGAACTGAAAAGATTACCGGAGGCTCTTTGCTTAATCAGAAGATGACACCTCAGATGCTTGAATCTGAAGAAAATAAGCAAAAACTTGAGATGCTTATTAGCACATTTTTTAATCGTCTTCACGGATATCATGTGCAGTACAATATTGTATCAAGAGAAACATTATTAGATGCTCAGGCACATCCAGAAAATCACAAAGATTTAATCGTTCGAGTGGCAGGATATAGTGCATTCTTTAATGTTCTTTCCAAGAAGACTCAGGATGATATTATTGCTCGTACCGAGCAAAGTTTATAAAGAAATCGAGTGGAGGTTTCAAATGAAGTTTTGTATTGATAATGCCAATGTAGATGACATCAGACGTTTGTGTGATTTATATCCTATTGATGGCGTTTCAACTAATCCATCAATTCTTGCTAAGGCTGGAAGAAATCCTTATACAGTATTAAAGGAAATCCGCTCTATCATCGGCTCTGACGGAGAGCTTTTCGTTCAGGTAATTTCAAATAATGCCGAAGGTATGGTTGCCGAAGCAAGAAAAATCGTTAAGGAGCTTGGTAATACAACCTTAGTAAAGATTCCATGTATTCCTGAAGGGTATAAAGCTATGAAGCTCTTAAAGAAAGAAGGGATTCGTTTTATAGGAACGGCAATCTACACAACAATGCAAGGCATCATGGCTGCAAAGTGTGGGGCAGAATACGTTGCTCCATATGTAAATCGTATTTACAACTTGGGATTTGACGGTGTTCAAGTTTCTAAGGACATCCACGACGCCATTCAGAATAACGGTTTTGAATATAGTGGACTTCTTGCAGCAAGCTTTAAGAATGCAAAACAGGTTCTTGATCTTGTTAAGTATGGAGTAAAGGCTGTTACAGTTTCTCCTGATGTAATCGATGGCATGTTTGCAAACGATTCAGTTACAGAAGCAGTTGAAAAATTCAGAAGTGATTTTTTTGGTCTTGCAGGCGAAGCTGTAACAATGGAAAACTGTAAATAAAACGTTTTAAGGAGAGAGTATGAAAGTATTAGCATTCGACATCGGTGGGACAATGATTAAATATGCCCTTATGGATGAAAATGCTCATTTCTTTAATCAGGGTAAATTTCCGACTCCACAAACATGCCGAGAAGATCTCTTGGAAGCATTGGCGTCAATATATAAAAAGTACCCAGAGGCTGAAGCTATGGCAATTGCTATGCCTGGAATTATTGACAGCAGTAAGGGCTATTGTGCTATGGGCGGAGCTTTGCGCTACAATAATGATTTTTATATGCAAGATGCACTTTATAAAAAATGCCAAACCAAGATTTTGCTTGCAAATGATGCTAAATGCGCCGTTATGGCAGAAGCTTCATTAGGCTCTCTTAAAGATGTAAACGACGGAATTGTAATTCTCCTTGGAACTATGATTGGTGGCGGAATTATTCATAATCGCAAACTTATTGCCGGCACACATTTTTCTGCCGGAGAAGTTTCATATATTATGACAAGTGGCGAAAAACAACCGAACCTAACTCAGTATTGGGGGAATCAGTGTAGTGTATTAGAGCTTTGCCGTTTATATGCAAAGGAAGCGGGATTAAAACTTGATGATGTTGACGGAGAAAAAGTTTTCAATGCATATCACGAAGGGAGAAAAGAAGCGCAAAAAGCTCTTTCTGAATATTCAAGAAATGTTGCTCTTCAGATTTTTAATCTGCAAACAGTGTTTGACCCAGAACGTTTCGCTATTGGTGGCGGAGTAAGTGCTCAGGAAGCATTGATTAAGCAAATTCAAATTGAACTTGAAAAACTCTATGAAGAAAGTCCTTATCCTCTTCCGAAAGCTGAAGTTGTAAAGTGCACATTTGGAAATGATGCAAATTTAATTGGTGTAGTTCAGTATTTAATTAGTAAAAAATCTTAGATGAAGCAAGTTAAAGGTATAGTTTTTGATATTCAAAAATACAGTCTGCACGATGGGCCGGGTATTCGAACCACGGTCTTTTTAAAAGGTTGTCCATTAGCTTGCAAATGGTGCTCTAATCCAGAAAGTCAGTTTGATAAAATTCAGATTCTTTGGGATGAAAAGAAATGCCTACACTGTGGACACTGCAAAGAGAAGTGTAGCAGAAAGGCTATAAGCATAGAAGATGGAAATGTCGTCATTAATCCTAACACCTGCAAAAGCTGTATGTCATGCTGCGCTGAATGTCCGGGCCATGCGCTTTCTGCTGAAGGTGAATACAAGACCGTTGAAGATGTGATGAAGGTTGTGCTTCAGGACAAAGCTTTTTATGAAGAAAGTGGCGGTGGAGTCACTCTGTCGGGTGGTGAAATATTATCTCAACCAGAGTTTGCAAAAGCATTGCTTTTAGCATGCAAGGCTGAAGGCCTTCATACTGTAATAGAAACGACAAGCTATGCAGATACAGATGTTTACCTTGATGTTGTATCAAACGCAGATTTGCTTCTTTGCGATATTAAGCACTGGAATTCTAAAAAACATAAAGAAGGTACTGGTGTTAACAACGAGTTAATACTTAAAAATATTAAAGCTGCGGCAGATGCGGGTATGAATATTCTGCTTCGTTTGCCTGTTATTCCTGGATTTAATGACTCTTCTGAAGATGCTGAAGGTTTCGTTAAATGTATGAATAAACTTGGACTAAACAGAATTCAGCTTTTGCCATTCCATAAGTTTGGTGAAAATAAATATGCACTTCTTGGGAAGAAGTTTGAATACGAAGATGTGTCAGCACTTTATCCCGAAGATTTAGAAGAATATAAGCAAGTATTCGTCAATGCAAAAAAGGATGTATTTATATGATTAAGAACAGGCAAAATCAAATACTTACACTCTTAACAACTGAAAATAGAATTGATGTTGCGACTTTGGCAGGTAAGCTTGACGTATCAGAAGTAACAATTCGTAAAGATTTAGATGAACTTGAAAAGCAAGGAATCGTAGTGCGCGAGCACGGTTTTGCCACTCTCCGCAGTAAGGACGACATAAGCGGAAGGCTCGCATATCATTATGAAGAAAAGATGCAGATTGCCAAGAAAGCTGCAGAGCTTGTGCAAGATGGGGAAAATGTTATGATTGAAAGCGGAAGCTGTTGCGCGCTACTTGCAGAAATTTTAGTTAAGACTAAAAAGAACTTGACGATTATTACTAATAGTGCTTATATCGCAGATCATATTCGCCACGAGTCAAACTTTGACATAATTCTTCTTGGTGGAATCTACCAAAAGGATGCCCAGGCAATGGTTGGCCCAATGGTTAGGCAGTGTGTTGACAACTTTTATGTTGATCATTTCTTTATTGGAGTTGATGGATATACAGAAAAAACGGGATTTACTCATGCCAATCAGCTGAGGGCCCAGGCAGTAAGAGATATGGCTCGTCAGGCAGGGCAGGTAATAGTGCTTACCGAAAGCGAAAAGTTTGGAAAGCGCGGCGCGGTTGCACTTAACCTTAGTGATATAGAACTTAAAGTAATTACTGATAATAAGGTGCAGAAGGAATTTGTAGAGGCTTTATCAAAACACGATATCGAACTTGTAATAGAATAAATTATGGAAGAGAAAAATAAGTATAATTTAATTAATTGGATTTTAGGCAATTTAATTTGTATGTTAGGGATAGCCTTTGCGACAAAGTCAGATTTTGGACTTTCAATGATAGCCGCAGGCCCATATATTTTGCATGTCTACTTTAGAGAAGTCTTTGTGTGGTTTTCTCAAGGCGTTGCGGAATATTTTTATGAAGCCGTATTGATTGTTGTCTTAACAATCATATTGAAGAAGTTTGAATGGAGATATCTTTTAACTTTCGTTGAAGCTGTAATCTCTGGTTATATTTTAGATGGTTGGTTTTTACTTTTGGGAGGAAACGGTCCGGCTGCAACTTTGGGTGGCAGAATCGTGTTCTTAGTACTTGGCTTAATAGTCACCGCGCTTGGAGTAGCGTTCTTTTTTAAAACCACGTACCCACTTCAGGTTTATGATTACGCGGTTGTAAGGATTTCAGAGAAATTCAATATGACTAAACCTCGCACTAAACTTTATAATGACATAATTATGCTTTGTATTTCGTTGATATTATCGTTTAGTCTTACTCATAAGCTTACGGGAATCGGCATAGGAACGCTTATGACGACGGCACTTAATGCAACTGTTATTAAGTTTTGGACAAAGCAGATAGAAAAGATTGAAAAATAGCCAATGGAATATATTACAAAAGCCGGCAAAACGCCGGTTTTTATTACGTTTCTATAGCAATTTTTATTAAAAAATTATACAATATAGTGTACACCGAGACTTTAGTGTGGCTATATATACCACTTTGTGCAATTTATTTTTTAACAAGAAAGGGATTAGACATGAAAAAATTTTTAGCAATTACTTTATGCTTAGCAATGATTTTAAGTTTTGCAGCTTGCGGTAAAAAGGAGGCTGATGAACCTGTAGTTGGTGGAGACGGCACAACATGGGATTGCGTTGAATACGAAACACTTGAAGAGCTTAACGCAGTATTTAACACAAAGCTTTGTGCTCCTGGAGTAATGGGTGTTACCGATACATTCTATGCAGTAATTGGTGGAAACATTGCTGAATACAAGTTCACAGTTAACAGCTATGAATGCACATTCAGAGCTACTCCGGATTACGATTTTGATCCATCTGGTGTATATCTTGAAAATGGAACAGCATTCCAAGGCATAATGCCATCAGATGAAACTCAATACGCTGAGAGCGAAGATTGCAAGCTCGCACGTTGGGCAACAATTGATGCACAGTATGTATTCTGCATTAATGATAATAAGGGAATGGAACAGGCTACATTTGAAAGCGTGGCTGATGAGTTAAAGCAAATGACAAAGCCTGGCACAACTGATGCTGAAGCACAGGCAATCTATGAAGAACTTGCCGGAGCTTATCAGGACAGAGTTAGCCAGAGAGCAACAGCAACAGTAACAGCTATGGACGGATTCGTTTATATTGATGTTACCTGGGGCAATAGCGCTGACGAAACAATGGAATGGACAATGACAGCAACTCTCGCAGAGGATGGACTTCTCGTTTATAACGATGAAAAATGTGAAACTTTCAAGGGCGAAACAGCAACTGTAAACTATGAAAATGCAGAAGGCTTCTTCGCTCCTGGCAAAGACGGCCTTTACTGGACAGGCGCTGCAACAGAAAGCTGCCAATCTTGCATTTTTGAGAAAATTCCACAGTAGAAAGTGCAGAATTGTGGTATAATTTATAAATAATTATTGAGAAATTTAAGGAGGTCCGCCATGTTTGTAAGAGAACGCATGACACCAAACCCAATTACAGTACAGGAAACAGACAGCATTGCAGAGCTTATAACTTTAATGAAAGATAATAAGCTGAAGAAAGTCCCAGTTCTTAGCGGAACAAGGCTTGTTGGTATTGTAACAGACAAAGACGTTGATAGGGTTAGCCCATCAGGCGCAACACTTCTTAGCGTTTTTGAAATTACTGCGCTTTTAGCAAAGACAAAGGTTAGCGATGCAATGACGAGGGATGTTATTACATGCACACCTGACACATATATAGAAGATGCTGCTATCAAGATGAGGGAGAGAAGAATTAATGCTCTCGTTGTAGTATCAGAAGATAAGGTTGTGGGTATTATCACAGAATCTGATATGCTTGATTCTTTCATTGCCATGCTTGGTGGAAGAGAAGAAGGCAATAGATATATTATTGATGCTGATAATGTTCCTGGCGTACTTTATAAACTTGGCGAAACAACAAATAACCTTGGAATTAATATGAGTCACTTTGTATTTACACAGCGTACACATGATGGCAAAGCTGAACTTCTTGTTCGTACAACAAAGGATGGACGTATTAAGGAAGTTGCTGATGCTTTCACAAATCTTGGCTTCACAGTCAAGGATGCTTCAGTAAGATAAGCAAATAAAAATGACCAAAAAGAAGGCTGAAAGGCCTTCTTTTTATGTTAAAATAATATGTTGATATTATTTATTGAGGTATATTATGTCAAAACCAATAGTAGCCATCGTAGGTAGACCTAATGTTGGCAAATCTACATTCTTTAATAAGATAGTTGGCCGCAGGGTGTCTATCGTTGAAGACACGCCTGGCGTTACTCGTGATCGTATTATCGCTGAAGCAGAATGGTCATCAAAGCATTTTCTTTTAATTGATACTGGCGGTATTGAACCAACTTCAGAAGAGGTTATTCCTGCGCAGATGAGAGCTCAGGCAGAGATTGCTATGGATATGGCAGATGTAATTCTGTTTATGGTCGATGGCAAAGAAGGGCTAACTACGGCTGATAGAGAAGTAGGTGACATGCTGCGTCGTAAGGGAAAGCATGTAATTTTGGTTGCAAATAAAATCGATGGAAGAACTCTTCCTGATGATTTTTATGATTTATATGAGCTTGGTCTTGGCGATCCATATGCAATTTCATCTGCAAATATGACTGGGCTTGGCGAAGTGCTCGATGCAATCTTTGAAAAGATTCCATGGGCAGAATATGATAAAGCTGATGATGACGATACTGTTAAAATTGCTATTATCGGTAAGCCAAACGTTGGTAAGTCATCAATTGTTAATGCTCTGGTTGGAGAAGAACGTGTAATCGTTTCTAATATTGCAGGAACAACGCGTGATAGTATCGATACTCCATTTGAAAAGGACGGAACAAAATATACTTTAATTGATACTGCCGGAATCCGTAGAAGAAGCAAGGTCTTTGACGATGTTGAAAAGTTTTCTGTAGTAAGAGCTATTGCTGCAATTGAACGCTGCGATGTAGCGCTTCTTGTTATTGATGGAACAGAAGGCGTTACCGAGCAGGATAAGAAGATCGCGGGTCTTGCGCATGAGTCTGGGAAGGGCATTATCACTGTAGTAAATAAGTGGGATATAGTTACAAAGGAAACTAATACCATGCGTGATATGACAAGACAGATTGAAAATGAACTCTCATTTATGAGTTACGCTCCAATTCTCTTTACATCTGCAATTAAGGGTCAAAGGTTAGAGGCTGTTATTGATACAGCTAAGGCAGTTTCTGAAAACAGGGCAATGCGTGTTTCAACAGGTCAGCTTAATGCACTTGTTCAGGATGCAATGATGATGAATAACCCACCATCAGATAAAGGGAAGAGACTTAAGATTTACTATGTAAGCCAGATTGGTATTAAACCACCACTCTTTAGTTTCCAGGTTAATGATAGGGAACTTATGCATTTCAGCTATTCAAGATATCTTGAAAACAAAATTAGAGATGCTTATGGATTTGCTGGAACATCAATCAAGTTTGTATTTAGAGAAAAAGGCGAGAAAGACGAGCTGTGAAAAATAAAACCTATAATGTAATTACATTTGGATGCCAGATGAACGAAAGAGATTCCGAAACTCTGGCAGGATTTATGGAAGAACTGGGATATACCGAAGAAACTGACAAGCTCGAGGCTCAGGTCGTAATTCTTAACACTTGTTCAGTAAGAGAAAATGCTGACAAGCGCTTTTTTGGTGTGCTTGGACAGCTTAAGCATAGTCACGAGCAGAACCCAGGGAAGATGGTTGTTGTTTGCGGATGCATGATGCAGCAACAACATATCATCGATACTGTAAAGCAGAAGTATCCGTGGGTTGATCTTGTATTTGGGACTCATAATATTGGAGAGTTCCCAAGATTATTTAAGAATGTCCAAGAGCAACATGAAAGAATTATAGAGGTGTGGGAAGGATCCGATATTATTGCGGAAAATCTTCCTGCAAAGCGCCTTTATGATTTTAAAGCTTATGTTTCAATTATGCAGGGGTGCAATAATTTCTGCTCTTACTGCATTGTTCCATACACACGTGGCCGTGAACGCAGTAGAAAACCTGAAGAAATTATCAAAGAGGTCCAATGCCTTGCTGATAATGGTTGTAAAGAGGTTATGCTTCTTGGACAAAATGTAAATTCATATAATGGTGGAATCACATTTCCGCAGCTTATTCGCGAGATTGATAAAATTGAGGGTATTGAAAGAATTAGGTTTATGTCATCTCATCCAAAAGATCTTTCTGATGAGCTGATTGAATGCTTTAAAGATTGCAAACATCTTTGTCACTGTTTCCATTTACCAGTTCAGTCAGGCAGCAATGCAGTTCTGGCTAAGATGAATAGAAAGTACACAAGAGAAAAGTATTTTGAAAGGGTAGATGCTCTTAAAAAAGTTTGTCCTGATATTGCAATAACAACAGATATTATTGTTGGCTTTCCTGGAGAAACTGAAGCAGATTTTGAGGATACTTTAGATCTTGTTAAACGTGTTAAATACGATTCTGCTTTTACCTTCCTTTACTCAATTAGAGAAGGGACTCCGGCAGCAATATGGGAAAACCAAGTGCCAGAAGAAGTAAAGCATGAAAGATTTAACAGGTTGATTGATGTGATTCATGACATCCAAGAAGAACAGATGAAGGAATATCAGAATAAGATCATTTCAGTTCTTGTTGAGGGGACATCAAAAACCGATGAGCATATGCTTACTGGAAAAAATGAGCGTTTGAAAACTGTGGACTTTCCAGGAGACTCAAATCTTATAGGAAAGATTGTTCCTGTAAAGATTGTTAAGGCTCAAACTTTTAGTTTATATGGAGAAGTAGTAAATGATTAGATCTTTAATTAATGGCGGAATATTTGATTGGCTATACGATACCATTTGTATGATTCCTGGAATCATCATTGGTCTTTGTTTTCATGAATATGCTCATGCTATAGTCGCAGATAAATGCGGAGATCCAACACCGCGTGCGATGGGACGTGTTTCACTTGATCCGCGTGCTCATATGGATTGGTTTGGGCTTGTTTCTCTCGCGCTAATTCATTTTGGCTGGGGTAAGCCAGTTATTATTAATCCGAGAAACTTTAAGAGCTTAAGAAAAAATAGCCTTATGGTTGGTTTTGCCGGAGTCACAATGAACTTTGTAATTGCAACTATCATGGGGCTTTTGTTGAGGCTGGCTTTGCTTAGCACTCCGGTAGGAATGTTCCTTGGAACAAACGCTGCGGGCCAGGTTGTCCTTGATATTTGGATTCGCATCATCTCTATTAACTATAGTTTGATGCTGTTTAACCTGATTCCTGTTCCACCTCTTGATGGATTTGGAATTGTGTCAGACATCTTTAATCTTAGAGGAAAGCCGATTTGGCAAT
Organism: Anaerovoracaceae bacterium; assembly: GCA_045616685.1. Classification (GTDB taxonomy): domain Bacteria; phylum Bacillota; class Clostridia; order Peptostreptococcales; family Anaerovoracaceae; genus UBA1764. Next base: position 65,409 of record JAZLHF010000006.1, on the reverse strand, counting down.
TCATATACAAAAACAGTATGATAATCTTACTGATTTTCATACTGTTTGATATCCCAAGTATGTTATTAGGCAGACCGCTTAACTTTTTAGTTAATGCTGTAGTCTTCGGAAGATTCTGATTCTTCATTATCTCCTAGAATATCAATTTCTTTGAAATTTCCGAGAGAAAAACTAAAATCTTTTAATTCATAATTAAGTGCGCCGGTGAAATCGTAATCTGATTCTTCACCGGTGATTTTGTTTGCTCGGGCAGTTGCAATAGCATCAATTACTGTTGTCTCTTTGCCGTCAACAAATGAGTTGCTTTCGTTTACATACCAGTTTCTAAACTTGTAAATTTCTTCTGTGAGCTGGCTTCTTGTGCTGTCATCTTCAATGTTTTCACAAAGAAAGAGCATTCCAGTCTTAATGTTTTCAACAAGCATGTAAAGATCTTGCTCTGGATCAGGGATCGCATTTTCAAGCTCGTCCATGTAGTTTTCAATGATTTCTCCAACATCTTCAGCAAGAGAATCTTTTAATGCTTCGTAAATATCTTCGTATTCAACTGTTTCTTCTGTTTCTATTAAATTTGCGAATTCTTCAAAGTATTCCATAATTCTTTCATATCCTCTGGTAATTCGGTTTCGATTTTAACGGTTTTTCCTGTTACAGGATGCTCAAATTCTAAAAAATATGAGTGCAGAGCCTGCCTTCCAAACTGATTTGGAAAGGCTGGTGAGCCATAAAGGTCATCTCCAACCAATATATGGCCTAAATAAGTCATATGTGCTCTGATTTGATGGGTTCTTCCTGTTTCAAGTCTAAGTTCAAGCTTTGTATAGCCCGGAATCTTTTCAAGCACATGGTAGTGGGTGATAGATTCTTGCCCATCTGGAGTAACAATTCTTCTTGCAACATGATTAGGATCTTTTGCAAGAGGCTCATTCACTATTCCGTCGCTTTCGATTTCGCCGTGAACGATTGCGATATATTTCTTAATTATTTCTGTTTTGCTTAAGAAGTCTTGAACATGTGAATTTTTGGCGACAATGATTAAGCCTGATGTATCTCGGTCTAATCTGTTTACGAATCTTAGCTTATATGTTTCATTTTTTTGTTGCATATAGTAAGTAATCGCATTTGCCAGAGTATGCTCTTGATAATTGTTTGTTGGATGAACAATCAGAAAAGGCTGTTTGTTGATGATAAGTAAATCATCGTCTTCGTATCTTACATCAAGCGGAATATCTTCTGGTTCAAAATAGCTTGTTTCTTCTGGATATTCGCAGGAAAGAACTTGCCCTTCTTTTCCTTTGTCTCTTAGACGGCATGGCTTGCCATCCAGGCATAAAGAATTATCAACTAATTTAAGCTGTCTGATAAGTCTGGATGAAAAGAGGAACTTTCTTTGAAGTAACTCTTTGACAAGCAGCTCTTCGTCTTCTTTTGTGAGTTTATAAGATAGCTTCGAGTTCATCTAATAATTCTTTAAATTTTTTCATTGCAGCTTCGACAGGGGCTGTTGTTGCCATGTCGACTCCGCCATATTTTAATACTTCAATAGGGTAGTCACTGTTGCCGGCCTTAAGGAACTTAAGGTATTCGTCGGCTGCAGGTTTGCCTTCTGTCATAATCTTGCTTGCTATTGCAGTTGCTGCAGAATAGCCGGTTGCGTATTGATATACATAAAATGCAGAGTAAAAGTGCGGGATTCTTGACCATTCAAGGTTAATTGTGTCATCGTATGTGATTGCTGGACCATAATACTTCTTGTTTAAATTGCCGTAGAGTTTTTCCATTGCATCAGCAGAAAGTACTTCTCCACGTTCAACCATTCTATGTGCTTCAAGTTCGAATTCTGCAAATTGTGTTTGTCTGAAGAGGGTGGTTCTAAATTCTTCGAGCCACATATTAAGCAGTTCTGCTTTTTCTTTTTTGTTCTTCGCATTGTTGATGAGATAGTTCATCAACAATGATTCATTAACTGTCGATGCAACTTCTGCTGCAAAGATGCTGTAATCGCCATATACATATGGCTGATTTTTTCTTGAATAATATGAGTGCATTGAATGACCTGATTCATGAATCAATGTGAATACATCATCCAGTTTGCCATGATAATTTAAGAGCATGTAAGGCATGCTTGAGTAGCAACCAAATGAATAAGCTCCGCTACGCTTGCCAGGTGTTTCATACACATCGGCCCAACGTGACTGATAACCTTTTCGTAATGTGTCTACATAGTCTTTGCCTAAAACCGCAAGTGCTTTTAAAGCAAGTTCTTGTCCTTCTTCGTAAGTGAATTTTTTTTCGGCTCTTGGAAGCATCGGAGTATATACATCATACATACGAAGATCTTTAAGCCCCATTAACTTTTTACGCAGTTTCATATATCTATGAAGATTTGGAAGGTTATCGTTTACCGCTTTAATCAGGTTGTCATATACTTCTTCTGGAATATTTGAACCTGAAAGAGCGGCGGCTCTGGCACTCGGATATTTTCTAATTTGAGAATAAATCACATCTTGCTTTACGCTGTAATTATAGGTGGTAACAAGAGTGTTTCTATACTGCTTAAATACACCATAAAGCTTGTCATAACATTCTTTACGAATTCTGCGGTCCTTACTTCTCATAAGCTCGCCGTAAGAGCCGTGTGTAAGAGAAACTTTCTTGCCTTTCTCATTCGTCACTTCACCAAAGATAAACTCTGCATCGTTAAGCATTCTAAATACATCTTCTGGACATCCGTTAAGTTCAGAAAGCTTTGCCAGAAGCTCTTCGTCAGACTTTTTAAGAATATGAGACTTTTCTCTGATGATTTCATCAAGATAATGTTCATAAACTTTTAAGTCTTTGCTTTCTTTTACAAATTTATAAAGTTTTGCTTTTGGAATTGATGATAGTTCTGGGGCAAAGAATGAAAGTTTCTGAGAAACTTGGGCGGCCATTGCGGTTGATTTGCCTTCGAGTTCGATAGAGGATGAAACCAATCTGTCTTCATCTGTCTTTTGATGAGCATAAACACAGATTGCTTCAACTAACATATACAGTTTGTCGCGCTCATTAAGTGCCTTAGCCAGAGTTTCTGCGCTATCTTTTAAGTGCCCCTGGTATTTAGTCATTTTGTCTGCGAGCTTTAGAGCTTTTGCGATGTCTTTTTCACAAAGCTCGCGGTTTTTGTACATTGCTTCGATGTTCCATTTGTATTTTGTTGGAATATCTTTTCTTGATTTGTAAGTCATTTCAATAATCTTTCTACCTGTGTTGTTTCTGGAGTAAATGGTACGTAATCATTTCCTCTGTGCATGTATTCTTCGCGGCCTTTACCTGTAAAAACGATTACAGTTTTTGGTTTTGCCGCAGTTATAGCTTCCCTAATAGCTTCATCGCGATTTACGACGATTTTATTTGCTGTTCCAAGTTCATCGAATTTAGCTTTTAAGATTTCGCAAATTTCTTTTGGATCATCGAGTCCAGGATCTTCTTCTGTAATCCATGCAAAATCGATATACTTTGATGCTGTCACTGGAAGATCAGTTCGTCTTTGCAACCCTTTGCCTCCTGGGCAGCCAAAAAGTAATTCGATTCTGTAGCCTGGATACATCTCTTGTACAGAACTAAAAAGCTTATCAAAGCTTAATATGCTATGGGCATAATCGACTATACAAATTAAATCGCGCTTTTCATTTTTAAAAATTTCCATTCTTCCTGGGACACGGGCTTTTGCGAGGCCTGCTTTAATTGCATCTTCGCTGATGCCAAGTTCTTTGCAGATTAAAATCGCAGCTAATGCATTCTCAATGTTGAATGAACCGGGAATTGAAATTTGATAATCACAAGGGTCTTCTTTTGCAGAGTAGGTGATAATCTTTTCACAGATTGGACTTGTTTTTGCGGCGGCAAGAATTTGTTCATATCTGTCACTCTCTTTGTTGATTAATGCGATTTTACATTGTGACATCAATTTGAGTTTGCTATTAAAGTAATCTTCAACATCTGTGTGTTCGCCTTCGCCAATGTGGTCTGAGCCAAAGTTTAAGAAAGCTCCGATAGTAAAAATTACATTTTTTGTTCTATCATACTTTAATCCTTGTGATGATACTTCCATTGCAAAAGCGTCAACATTTGCTTTTCGTGCATTGGCAAAGTGATGGTGAAGTTCTAAAGCTTCTGGTGTAGTAAGATGTGATTCAAATTTTTCTATTCCGTCGTACGTGTCAATGGTGGAGAGGAATGCCAAATTCTTTCCTGAAGATTCAAAAATGGACTTAATGAAATAAAGGGTTGTTGATTTCCCTTTTGATCCTGTAAGTCCAATTGTTGGATAACTTGCCCATGCATGATTATAGTATTCATCGGCTATATCTGCCATGGCTTTACGAATATCAGGGACCTTGATACATTGAATCCCAACATTGTAATCAAGCTCTGAAACATAGGCCGTTGCACCTTTTTCAATAGCTGATTCTAGGTATTCTTTTTTAAATGCTGCTCCTTTACAAAAGAAAAGGGCCCCTGGCACAACTTCTCTTGAGTCAAAGCAAAGTTTACTGTATTTCTCCATCATCATTATTTCCGTTAATTGGATTATCTTCTGTTTCTACAATTTCAAAATCGCAATTTACAACATCGTCACATTGTTGAACAACAAGTTTACCGCAAAGAATATCAAAGAATGAAACCTTTGTTGCATTTACATATGGTATAACGATTATCTGCAGTAGCAGTAATATATCGACAATTGGATTGGTTACGCTTGCCTGAATGATTGCATTATAAATGTCGCCTTCCATAATGAACTGTCTAATCATTTCGATGCTTGATGAATCGAATACGATATGACAAATTCCTGCAGGGATGGATGCAAGCAAGTACCAACCAATGAAGCTTAATACTAAACCAATGTATTTCATCTTGTTGCCGCGCATGATGAACTTACTTTCGAACATGCACTGTGCAGGGCTCTTTGTTGGATCATCTGCAAGGATGTAGAATGCTTGGCTGTAGTTTAATGCTGCAATGATTCCTGGAATCAGGAAGAAAAAGTAACCAATCGAAGTAATCAGCCAGATTCTGAGATAAAGACGTACAGCTTTCGAGAGTTGTTCAAAACCAAATTTTAGCTCGACTCCGGCTTTATCACATTTTTCTTGTCTAAAGAGTTTGATAAAGAAATTTGCAAATGACAAGCTGATTGGGCCGTTAATAAAAAGCGTATAAACATTTAATATTGTGGCCAAAAAACTTGTCTGAATACTTTCTGGAAGAGCTCCAAAGAGGATAGTTGGGCCAGATAAGATTATTTCGCAAATTAAAGCGAAGAGAATTGCTTCTGCCCAATGGCCGTTAAGGGCTTGTCTACCCATAGTCTTAAGAGTTTTATATTTTTCTGTTACTATTCTGTTCATCCTATCTCCTTTACTAAATAAAACCCAAATACCCATGTGTTTCAACATTAAATTATATCATAAAATGCTGGATTTAATGATAATATGGGGGCGGAAAGGATGCATTTTGACGGCCGGGCCGGATATTTTACGGTATTTTTCCGAAAAACGCTTGAAATTCAACGGAATCAAGCGATTTACCTTGCTATTAACTATTTTTTTTAGTAAAATATTACATTATTATGTTTTAAATGAAAGGAATTTCATGGAGGTATATAAAATGAAAAAAGTATTAGCATTAATCTTAGCATTTGCCATGATTTTTGCTCTCGCTGCATGTGGTAATCAGAATGGGAGATCCACAGGCGATGCAGAAGTTGTTGCATATGTAATCGCTGAAAAAGGTGATACATACTCACTTGGTTTAGCAAACAACTTCCAGACTGCATTCGAAGCACTCGGTGGAAAGGTTATCATTGAAACATTCCCTGCTAACACAACAAACTTCTCTGACTACATTCAGAAGGCAATCGACAACGATGCAGCTGTAATCTTCAGCCCTAACAGCACAACAGTAGCTTCTAACTTCATCAAGAATGCTCAGGACCTTGGCGTTGAATGCCCAATCATGGCAGGAGACACATGGGAATCATCAGTAATTCTTGACGCAGCAGCAGGTTGTGATTTTGAAGTATATTGTTCAACATTCTTCGATGAAAGCGATAGCTCTTCAACAGCAGCTAAGGATTTCGTAACAGGATTCAAAGCATGGCTCAACGCTAACGCAGACAAGAAGGATATGAACGGTGGTAACGATATCGTTGCAGCAGTTTCTGCTCTCGGTTTTGATGCTTACAACATAGCTATTGCAGCTATTAGAGAAGCTGCAGAAGCTAAGGGTTCTGCTCTTACATCAATCGATGTAGCTCAGGCTCTTTGCACAATCAAGCTTGAAAACGCTGTAACAGGAACAATTCAGTTCAACACAACAGGCGATGCTATTAAGGATTCTGCTTACATCAAGAAAGCAGGAGAAGGCAAGTTCGACTTTGTTAAACTCCAGAAGACAGAAAATAACGATGCTCCAATGTCAAGCCCAATTAACTATAGCGGTAATGGTATTGCTCTTGATACAACAAACAAGAAGATCGTTATCGGTATTTATGAACCAACATCAGGTGCTAATGGTGCCGGTGGTAAGCAGGAAGTTATCGGAATTATGTACGCTAACTATCTCGACAATAAGGTAACAATTGACGGCGTTGACTACGCAGTAGAAGTTTACTTATCAGATAATGGTTCACTCGAAGAAAACGCAGCTCCAGCAGCATCTGCTATTATCAATCAGGGCGCTTTAGTGGCACTCGGTTCATACGGTAGTGGCGTTTCTATCGCAGCAGCTCAGACATTCGCTGATGCATGTCTCCCAGCAATCGGTGTTTCATGCACAAATACAGCAGTTACTGAAGGACACGATTACTACTTCAGAACATGCTTCCTCGATCCATTCCAGGGCAGCGTAATGGCTAACTTCGCTTGGGAAACAGTCGCAAAATAATTTAAAGAAATAGTAAACTTAAAGAGTGCGACGAGACTTTCATCGTTGCACTCTTTTGTCAATTAAATGGAAGGTTAGATTTATGAACATCATGCCTTACTTGATCAGAGGTCTAGCAACCGGTGGACAATTCGCTTTAGTAGCGATTGGCTATACAATGGTTTACGGCATCCTTAAACTGATCAACTTTGCACATGGTGATATGTTCATGGTATCAGGTATTATGCTGATATACATGGCGGGAAGCACTGGCAGCATGCCAATCTTTGCTTCAATCATCATCATGGTTATACTTACAGTTGTATTAGGTTACTTAATCGAAAAGTGTGCATATGCACCTCTTCGAACTGCTCCAAGAATGTCATCAATGATTTCAGCTATTGGTGTATCTTACTTGTTGCAGAACTTAGTATCTTACATTACAGGCGGACTTTCAAAGCAGTATCCAGAAATCCCTGGTTTATCTACAAGTGTTCGTTTTCTTGGTGTTAAAGATAAGTTATCAGTATTCATCTCCCCAGTTGTTGCAATTGTGTTGATGATTGTTTTGGTGCTCATAATTAACCATACAAAATTTGGCATGTCTATGAGAGCTGTTTCAAAGGATTTTGAAACAAGCCAACTCATGGGGATCAAGATTAATAGAGTTATTTCAATTACATTCGCTATCGGTGCTTTTCTTGCTGCAGTAGGATCACTTCTTTACTTTTCAAAGAACACTGGTATCAATCATCTTGCAGGGTCAACTCCTGGCATTAAAGCCTTCATTGCTGCCGTAGTCGGCGGTATCGGTTCTATTCCAGGCGCTGTAGTTGGGGCTTTAATCATTGGTCTTGTTGAATCTCTGGCTAGAGCATTCGGGCTTGCGGATTTCTCGGATGTAATTTCATTTGCACTTTTAATTATCATTCTCGTTGTTAAGCCAACAGGCATCTTCGGCGAGAAGGTAATCGACAAGGTATAGGAGGGTATAGCATGAAGATTTTAACAAAGAAAAGCGCATGCAATCTTGCCCTTGTCCTTGTCTTACTTGGATTGGTAATTTGCATAGAATTATTCGTTCCACCTACATCAATGTGGTTCCCAGTACTGCGTAAAGTATTTACTTTTTCTTTGGCAGCGGTATCAATGAACCTTTTAAATGGATTTACCGGACTGTTTAGTTTAGGGCAGGCAGGTTTTATGCTTTTAGGAGCATATACATATGCTATTCTTACGATTCCATCTGAACTTAGACATACAGTATTTAGAAACTATGGCGATTCAGTGTTTGATTTCCAGCTTCCGCTTATCGTTGCATTACTTGCAGCTGGAATCGTTGCAGCTTTCTTCTCATATTTGGTTGGTCTTCCAGTATTAAGACTTAAGTCCGACTATCTTGCAATTGCTACATTAGGCTTTGCAGAAATCGTTCGTGGCCTTGTACAGTTACAGCAGTTCGGTCCTGTAACAAATGGTCCAGACCCAATCAATAATTTTACTGCACCAAGAAGTCCAATTGTATATGCTGCCATTGCCGGCGTATGCATTTTGATAATAATTATGCTTATTGACTCGACTTACGGTCGTGCATTTAAAGCAATTCGTGATGATGAAATTGCTGCAGAAGCAATGGGTATCAACCTTGCTCATCACAAGAAGCTTAGCTTTGTAACAAGCTCATTCTTCTGCGGTATTGCAGGTGCTATGCTTGCAATGTGCAACACATCAGTATCATCAGTAACATTTACTTCAGCAATGACATACCAGATTCTGCTTGTAGTTGTAATCGGTGGTATCGGTTCAGTTTCTGGATCTTTAATCGCTGCATTCATTTATTATGCAAGCTCAGAATGGTGGCTTAAGTTCCTTGACCTTGAAACATTTACTGATTCGGGCTTAAGGGTTCCACTTCTTGGACCTGGATTCAGAATGGTAGTATTCTCTGTACTCATCATGATCATCGTACTCTTCTTCCGCTCTGGAATTATGGGAACACGAGAAATTGATGTTTATGGATTCTTCCAAAAACTCAAGAGTAAGAAGAACTCCAAAGCAGAAACTAACGAAGGAGGTGCTTTATAATGTCAGTAGAAAGAAGAAGCGTCCTTCGTGTTGAAAATGTAACAATGCAATTCGGCGGAGTTGTTGCCGTAGACAACCTTTGCCTCGATGTTTATGAGGGCGAAATCGTTGCTCTTATTGGTCCTAACGGAGCTGGTAAGACAACAGCTTTCAATGCAATTACAGGTGTATACGAACCAACAAACGGCAAGATTTATTTTAATGACAATCAGGTTATTGAAAACTATCCTCAGGGTAAGATGAAGAAGTCTTACGCTGGTAGAAACATGGGGCTTTATGACAAGAAGATTGTTAGGACTCCTGATCAACTTACAAGATTAGGTATGGCCAGAACATTCCAAAACATTAGACTTTGGAAGACTATGACTGTATTTGAAAATGTATTAACAGCAAAGCATCTCAGAAGAACTTCTAACTACTTTACTGCAATGTTCCACCTGAACTTCAATGAAGAAGAAAAGATGCGTCAGGATACACTTGATCTTCTCAAGTTAGTTGGCCTTGATGATGTTAAGGATGAATTGGCAACAAGCTTACCTTATGGTAAACAGAGAAAGCTCGAAATCGCTCGTGCTTTGGCTACAAATCCAACATTACTTCTTTTGGATGAACCTGCTGCAGGTATGAATCCACAAGAAACATTAGAATTGACACAGTTTATTGGACGAATCCGTGAACTTTTCAATATCACGATTTTGCTCATTGAGCACCATATGAATCTGGTAATGGATATTTCTGATCGTATCTATGTAATCGACTTCGGCAAAGAAATCGCTCAGGGTACACCTTCAGAAATTCAGTCAAACCAGAAAGTTATTGATGCATATCTGGGGGTAGCAGAAGAAGATGAGTAGTATAGAAAATTTTGAAATTAAAGACTTCCAGCATAACGCTAAACATACAGATAAAGAAAAGCTTTTAGAAATCAAAAACTTAAAAGTTCAGTTTGGCGGCATAAAGGCTGTTGATGGAATCAATGTTGATATGAGACCGAGCAGGATTGTTACTTTGATTGGGGCAAACGGTGCTGGGAAGTCTACGACATTAAGATCTATCGCAGGTATTATTAAGCCTCAGGAAGGCGAGATTTGGTTCAATGGTGAAAACATTACTGGTTGGAGCCCTGATAGAATTGTAGCTGCTGGTATTTCAATGTGCCCAGAGGGAAGAAAAGTATTTCCAAATCTTACAGTTCTCGAAAACTTAAAGATTGGTGCTTATCTTCGTAAGGACAAATTAGATGACGATATCGAATATGTGTATAACCTATTTCCAAGGCTTAAGGAAAGAAATTGGCAGCTTGCTGGCACGCTTTCCGGAGGTGAGCAGCAGATGCTGGCAGTCGGCCGCGCTCTTATGAGCCGTCCTAAGCTTTTGATGATGGATGAACCTTCATTAGGCCTGGCTCCTTTGGTAGTTAGAGATATATTTAGGATTATTGAAACCATTAATAAAGACGGAGTTAGTGTATTATTAGTAGAGCAAAATGCTAATATGGCCCTCAAAGTTGCCCGCTGGGCATATGTGCTCGAGACCGGCCATGTAACTATGGAAGGCCGTGGCGAAGAGCTTTTGGCTGATGAGTCCATTAAAGAGGCATATTTAGGCAAAAGAAAATAGTAAAAGTCTTGAAATTTCAAGGGATTCAGCGCTGCTGGGTCCCTTGTTTTATTGCCATTTTAGGGGTATAATTAGATGTTAAAGTATGTCTAATTTTTAGGCATGCAGTTTTATGATGAAAGAAAGATATTATGGAGCAGAATTTAGCAAAAAATTACGACCCTAAACAATTTGAAGATCGCTTATACGAGGAATGGGAAAAAGCAGGGGCCTTTCGTCCAGAAGTAAACCCTGACGCAGATCCCTTTACAATTGTTATGCCGCCACCAAATATTACAGGCCAGCTTCACATGGGTCATGCAATGGATGGCACACTTCAAGACGTCCTTACCAGATTTAAGAGAATGCAGGGTTACTGCACACTTTGGTTGCCTGGTACTGACCACGCAAGTATTGCTACCGAGGTTAAGGTAGTTGAAAAGCTTCGTGATGAAGAAGGCAAAGAAAAAGAAGAAATTGGACGTGAAGAATTCTTAAAGCGTGCTTGGGCTTGGAAAGAACAGTACGGCAACAGAATTAACACTCAGCAAAAGAAGCTTGGTTCATCTTGCGACTGGACACGCGAACGCTTCACAATGGATGAAGGATGCAACGAAGCTGTAAAAGAGCATTTTATCAAGTTATATAACAAGGGTCTTATTTATAAAGGAAGCAGACTTATTAACTGGTGTCCAGTTTGTGGCTCTGCTTTATCAGATATTGAAGTTGAACACGTTGATCATCAGGGTAAGTACTGGTACTTCAGATATCCTGGTGTAGACGGAAGTGAAGGAATCATAGTCGCAACATCAAGACCGGAAACAATGTTTGCTGATGTTGCCATAGCAGTTAATACAACAGACGAGAGATATAAAAATCTTGTTGGCAAGAAGGTTGTTCTTCCTCTCGTTGGAAGAGAAATTCCTGTTATTGCTGACCCATATCCAGATCCTGAAAAAGGTACTGGCGCAGTAAAGATTACACCAAGTGCTGACCCTAACGACTTTGAAGTTGGTCAAAGACATGGACTTGAAATCTTAGAATGTATCGACGAACAGGCTAAGATGACAAATCTTGCAGGCAAGTACGAAGGCCAGGATAGATATGAATGCAGAAAGAACTGGGTTAATGACCTTGATGCAGCTGGTTATCTCATAAAGACAGAAGATATGGTTATTCCTGCCGGAGAATGCTATCGTTGCCATAGCATCGTTGAGCCAAGAATTTCCGAACAGTGGTTCGTAAAGATGAAACCATTAGCAGAGCCTGCTATTAAGGCTGTTCGCGAAGGCGAAACAAAATTCGTTCCAGAAAGATTTGATAAGACTTATTATCACTGGATGGAAGACATTAAGGATTGGTGTATCTCAAGACAGCTTTGGTGGGGACACAGAATCCCTGCTTATTACTGTGAAGAATGCGGTGAAATGGTTGTTTCAAAGAATACTCCGGATAAATGTCCAAAGTGCGGATGCACAAAATTCTACCAAGATGAAGACGTACTTGACACATGGTTTAGCTCAGCTCTTTGGCCTTTCTCAACTCTTGGTTGGCCAAATGATACAGCTGACTTAAAGAAGTTTTATCCAACATCTGTTCTTGTAACAGGTTACGATATTATCTTCTTCTGGGTAGCAAGAATGATCTTCAGTTCAATCGAAGAAATGGGCAAGGCTCCATTTGACCATGTACTTATACATGGCCTTGTTCGTGACTCTCAGGGTAGAAAGATGTCCAAGTCTCTCGGCAACGGAATTGATCCTCTCGAAATAATTGATAACTACGGCGCAGATGCTTTAAGGTTTATGCTTCTTAATAACATTAGTCCTGGTAATGATTTGAGATTTTCAACAGAGAAGATTGAAGCTGCTCGTAACTTTGCAAACAAGCTTTGGAATGCAAGTAGATTTGCCATTATGAATCTTAAGGATGAAGAAGGCAACTGGTTTCCAATTGCAGACATGAAGAATGTTAAGCTCGCTGCAGAAGATCGTTGGATGCTCTCAACATTAAACGATGCTGTTGCTGAAATTACAGCAAACATGGAAAAGTTTGAATTTGCATTAGCTTCACAGAAGATCAATGATCTTATTTGGAACAATTTCTGCGATTGGTATATTGAACTTATAAAACCAAGACTTTGGAATGGTATAGAAGAAGAAAAGGCGAGTGCAAGATGCTGCCTCGTATATGTTCTTAAGAACTTACTTAAACTTCTTCACCCATATATGCCATTTATTACTGAAGAAATTTGGGGATTCTTACCTCAGTACGAAGGTGCAAAGCAGTTCTTGATGCTTGAAAAATGGCCAGATTATGATGCAAAGATGATCTATAGCGAAGATGTGAAGGTTCTTGAAACAGCTATGGATATCATCAAGACAATCAGAAACATGAGAGCTGAAGTTGAAGCTGCCCCTTCAAAGAAACTACATGCATTTATCAAGGCTGATGATAAGGCTGTTGTAGAATCTGGTGCTGCATTCATTAAGGCTCAGGCAAACGTAACCGAAATTACATTTGTTGATGCTCCTGTTGATGAAGCTATGACAGCAACGCTTCCTGGAATCACAATTTATGTTCCTATGGATGAACTTCTTGACTACAAGGCAGAATACGACAGACTGCTTAAGGAAAAGAAGAGATTAGAATCTGAAGTTGCTCGTGCTGAAGGAAAGCTTGGAAACGAAAAATTTACAAGCAAGGCCCCGGCTGATGTAATTGAAGCTGAGAAGACAAAACTTACAAACTATAAGGATATGCTTGAAAAGACATTGGAAAGGATTCCTCAGGTAGAAGCAAAGTTAAAGTAGAATGATAGATTTATCGAAACTGGAAGAAATTCTGGGATACAAATTCAAAAATAAAGATCTGCTTCTTCAAGCTGTAACTCATAGTTCATATGCAAATGAAGTGTTGGGGGATGCAGCAAAAGATAATGAAAGATTAGAGTTTTTAGGCGATGCTGTCCTTGATATGGTCGTAAGCAACATTCTTTTTAAGAGCGAATACGATAAGGCGGAAGGGGTTCTTACTAAACTTCGTGCATCAATCGTATGCGAAAGAAGCTTAGCAAAAATTAGCCGAGCTCTTGGCTTTAATAATTACATTCTCCTCGGAAGAGGGGAAGAACAAAATGGTGGCAGATTAAGAGATAGTATCGCTGCTGATTGCGTTGAAGCAATTCTGGGTGCGGTTTATATTGACTCGGGATTTAATGCCACAAGTAAAGTCGTAAGAAACTTATTTAAAGATGCAATTAGTGATGCTGAAGCAGGCAAGCTTCCACGTGATAGTAAGACTGTGCTTCAGGAAAAATTGCAATCTATTGGGCCTTGTAAGATTGAATATGTACTTCTCTCAGAAGAAGGCCCTGACCACGATAAAAGTTTTAAGTTCGCTGTCTGTGCAGACGGTAAACAGATAGGCGAAGGCTTTGGCAAAAGCAAGAAAGAAGCGCAAGCAAATGCAGCAGAGGTTGCACTGAAAGGTTTATAAATGCAGTTTAAAAGAATTGAACTTAACGGATTTAAATCATTTGCCGATCCTGTAACAATTGAATTCACAAGTGGTATTACTTGTGTTGTTGGGCCTAATGGCTCTGGGAAATCAAACATATCTGATGCTATCAGATGGGTACTTGGTGAACAGTCACCTAAGATGCTCCGTGGCGGAAAAATGGAAGAAGTTATCTTCGCCGGAACACAGAATAGAAAGCCAAAGGGTATGGCAGAAGTTACACTGGTAATTGATAACTCCGACCATGAGCTTCCAATCGAGTTTGACGAGGTTGGGATTACACGTCGTATGTATAGAAGTGGCGAATCAGAATATATGATTAACAAAACACCTTGCAGACTGCGTGATATTAGAGAACTTATTATGGATACCGGTATCGGTGTTGAGGGCTATTCAATTATTGGGCAGGGCAAGATTTCTGACATCATTGATAACAAGATGGACAGTCGTCGTGAAATTTTTGAAGAAGCGGCTGGTATCGTAAAATATAGAACCAAAAAGAACGAAGCAGAACGTAAACTCGAAGGAGCTAATAATAATCTCTCAAGAGTTAACGATATCATTCACGAAATCGAAGGCAGAATCGGAACATTAAAAACCGAATCTGAAAAAGCCACAGAGTATTTGGATATCAGGGATAAATATCGCAAGGTTGAAATCAATGTTATCCTTAAGAATATTGAGCAGGCAGCTGAAAAGAGTAATGCAGTCGTAACAGAAGCTGCTGAACTTGATAGGGCAATGAATGATTGCAGGGCTGCCAGAGACACTATCGATGAAAAGCTTAGGCTATCAAGAGAGAAGTCTGCAAGTTTGGAAGAAGAACTCGATGCACTTCGTACTCAGCTGATGGAAAAGGCTGATGAAATTCATTTCATCTCAAGCAGAACACAGCTTAACGAAGAACGTAAGTCTAGTCTTGATCGTGAAAAGGAAAGACTTACTGCAGAACTTGCAACTCTGGAAGAAAAACTTTCAAGAGAATCTGAGAATGCAAGAAATGCACAGACTGCTGGAGCAGCTGTACAAGAAGAAATGTCCAAGGCTAAGGCATTAGTAGAAGAAAAGCATGCAGTTGTTGCAAGCTTTGAAACTAAGATTGCTCAATCCGAAGAAATAAGGCTTAATTACAATCGTATGGTTGCCAGGGCTCATTTACTTGAAGAACTTGAAAAATCGTACGAAGGATATAACGGCAGTGTAAGATTCATGATGAATCAGAATCTTGCCGGAGTAAGTGGCGTACTTGGAGATTTGCTTATCGTTCCTAAAGGGTGCGAAGTCGCAATTGAAACAGTACTTGGCGGAAAGCTGCAAAATATTGTTTGCAATGATGATTCAGTGGCAAAGCAGGCTATCAAAATCTTAAAGCGCAATCAAGCAGGCCGTCTTACATTTCTCCCTGTAGAAAATCTTCGTCCTCAGAAGGCGATAGAGCTTAGTGGTATTGAAAACTGTCAAGGCTTCATGGGCCTCGCATCAGAAATGGTTAGGTGCAAGGGCGATATGCAGGTCGTAGTAGACTATGTCCTTAATAGAGTTGTGATTTGCAAAAACTTAGATGATGCCATTAGCATGACAAAGTCAAACCCTGGTCCTTATAAGGCTGTTACATTAGATGGTGAAATCATTAATGCAGCTGGTGCTATTACAGGTGGTAGTCTTAAGAGTACAGTTGGTAATATCTTGAGCAGAAAGGCTGAGCTTGATCAGCTTGCAATTGACATTGAAGTTGCTGCTAAAGAAGTTGCTGAACTCGATGGGCTTAGAGATAAACTTGCGCAAGCACGTGAAGATGAAACCGCTGCAAGACTCGCAGAATCTAATGCTCTTGTTAGAGCGCAGGGAAGCAAAGATCTTGAAGCTCGAGTTATGCAGAGTCTGCAGGATCTCGAAGCATCTAAGAATGCAGCTCTTAAGGGCCTTGACGATGTTGAAATTCAAAAATCTGAAATCGCAGCCTTCGCTGATACTGCAGCTCAGGCTTTGATTGATAAAGAATCAGAAAAAGAAGCAGTGCAAGCTGCTATCGATGCTGCAATTGAATCAAGAAAGTCTGACCTCGATGAAGCAAATGCTCTTGAAGAAAAGAGAGTTCAGGAAGAAAGTAGACTTTATGACATTCAAGCGAAGCGTCATGATGCCGATATAAGAATGGCAAGATTCGAAACTCAGACAGAATCCTTAAAGGAAAAACTGTGGGACGAATTCGAAATTTCTTATGCTCAAGCACAAGAACTTGTAGATCCAGAATTTATATTCTCTAAGGCTTTAAAGGAAAGCCGAGAGTATCGTGCAAGAATGCGCGAGCTTGGTGACGTAAACGTTGGCGCAATTGAGGAATATAAACAGGTTAGCGAACGTTATGAGTTCTTAACAACTCAGCGTGAAGATATCAATAAAGCTATTGAAGAACTTAACGCTGTTATCGCAGATATGGATAACACAATTAAGATTAAGTTTAAAGAAAGCTTTGAGGCAGTATGTGAAAACTTTGAAAGTATTTTCGCACAGCTCTTCAATGGTGGACATGCAAGACTTACTATGGAAGATCCTGAAAATCCACTTGAGACAAGTATTGAGATTGAGGCTCAGCCACCTGGAAAGAAACTTCAGAACATGAAGCTGCTCTCTGGCGGCGAAAAGACCATGACGGCAATTGCATTAATGTTTGCTGTCCTTAAGGCAAAGCCAACACCATTCTGTATTCTCGACGAGGTTGAAGCTGCTCTTGATGAAGCTAACATTGATAGATTTGCTGAATACCTTTCAGAATTCGGGCATACACAGTTTACACTTATTACTCACCAGAAGGCCACTATGGAATACGCTGATGCACTTTATGGCATTACAATGCCAGAGCGTGGTATTACACAGGTACTTTCACTTCGCCTTGGTGATGACTTTGAAATTTAAAGAATATGTTTGGTAAAAAGAAATCATTCTTTGGCAATCTGGCGCAGAATATTGGCGATGTCATTTTGATGCGCCCAAAGCCAGATGAAGAAATGATTGATGAACTTGAAGAAGTTCTCATTTCTTCTGATATTGGAATGGATACAACAATTAAAATCACAGACAGTTTAAGAGAAAGTATTAGACATGATAGACTTCGTGATGCTGATGATGTAAAGAACCAGATTACGTCTATCATTTCTAAAATGCTTGATAAGGGTGAACGCAATCAGCTGTCTAATAAAATTCCACTCGTTATTTTAATGATTGGTGTTAATGGAGTAGGCAAGACTACAAGCATTGCTAAAATCGCTTATATGCTTAAACAAGAAGGCAAAAGCGTAATGCTTGTTGCTGCTGATACATTTAGAGCGGCTGCAGCCGAACAGCTCTCGATTTGGGGAGAAAGATTGAATGTTCCAGTAATTAAACATAAAGAGGGAGCTGATCCATCAGCTGTAATCTTTGATGGCATGCAATCTGCAAAGGCTAAGGGCGTTGATGTAGTTATTTGTGATACTGCTGGCAGGCTTCAGAATAAAAAGAATCTTATGACTGAGCTAGCCAAGATGTATAAAGTTATTGATAGAGAATTTCCAGAAGCAAACAGAGAAGTGCTTTTGGTTCTCGATGCAACAACAGGGAAGAATGCAATCTCTCAGGCAAAAGAGTTTGGGGAAGTTACAGATCTTTCTGGAATTGTGCTAACCAAGATGGATGGCACTGCTAAGGGTGGTATAGTCGTTACAATCAGTGATGAATTCGACTTACCAGTAAAATTTATTGGGCTTGGAGAAGGCATGGATGACTTAAAGCCATTCGATGCTAATAATTTCGCATTAAGTATTTTTGAGGGGTAAAAATATGAGTGAAACTTATAAAGGGTACGACGAAGACGTTCTTCTTGAGTTTGAAAAATTAAAGAATAAGTTTGATGCTCCTGCTGAACAGACAGATGACTTATCAAGAACTATGGTTGTTCCAAGAGTAGAAGATTTGATCGAGGAACGTCCATTGCCAAAGGCTGCTGCAAGTGATGCTTTCATTTTTGCAGAAGCAAGAAGCCAAGAATCTGAATTGACAAAAGAAAAGCCTGCGAAAACTGCTTCTGAAGTAGCTGTTGTATCAAGAGTAGCTAAGAAAAAAGCTGAAACTGATATGCCTAAGGTTAAAACAAAACAGCCTAAGGAAAATAAAGCTAAAGAAGAGCATAAGCAGACTAAAGAGCCAAAAGAAAAAAGTAAAAAAGAAAAAGACGGTAAAAAAATTAACTGGAGAGCTATCATTTTAATCGTCTTAGGCTTTTTTATTGCAGCTGGAATTGCTGTTGGCGCAATCGTAATCTCAATTATTAGCAACGCTCCAAAGATTAATCCTGGCAATATCTATGAATTATTATCAGAAAACTCAATCATTTATGATAATGCAGGAAACGTTGTTGATAATATTTACTCTGGCGATTCTCTTAGAACAAATCTTGAGTATAATGAAATACCTAAACAATTAGTTGATGCATTCGTTTCTATCGAAGACAAGACTTTCTGGGATCATCATGGATTCAACTTCGTCCGTATTGTTGGTGCTGTATGGCAGAAGGTCTCGGGCCAGAGCGATCGTATTGGTGGTACATCAACAATTACTCAACAGCTTGCCAGAAATCTTTACTTAAGCGAAGTAAAATCTAAACGTTCTATGACGCGTAAGATTACTGAAGCTTATTACACAATTCAAATCGAGCGTAAGCTGTCGAAAGAACAAATCATCGAGGCTTATTTAAATACAATCTATTTGGGTTATAACTGTGATGGTGTCGCAGCGGCATCACAGGCATACTTTTCTAAAGATGTCCAAGATCTTGGGCTGCTTGAATGCTGCCAGCTTGCATCGCTTCCGCAGAGCCCTGTAACGTATGCTCCATTAAAGAGAGTTGCAATCTCTGAAGTTGAAGATTTTGAAAGCCTTGACATCCTCACAAAGGATGATGAATGGGTTGTGTATTACAACGATGCCTCTGCATCTCGAATTAAATTAGTTTTAAGATTTATGAAAGAGCAGGGTAAGATTGATGAGGCAACATATACTGCTGCTTGTGAAGATTCTATTAGAAATTACCTCAACCCAGGTACCTCTGCAGTAAGCAATGTTACTACATCTTACTTTGCAGACTATGTAAAGAGAGAAGTTCTTAAAGACTTAATTGCTGCAGGGTATGATGAAGATATAGCAAATGATCTTCTTTATAAGGGAGGCCTTAGAATCAATTCTACTATGGATATGAGAGTTCAGGAAATCATGGATACAGAATATGATAACCCTGACAACTTCCCTGGCGTAGTAATTCAAAGAAAAGACTCACAGGGCAATGCGCTTGATTCAAATGGCAAGGTATTACTTTACAATATGACAAACTACTTCGATTCTGATGGCAACTTCGTTCTTAAAGCAGATGAATTCGAAGAAAAGGATAATGGAGATCTCTTAATCTATGGTGGAAAGAGACTTAACTTCTACAAGACTTCAGTTGCTGGAACAGTTGACTATAGCTTCGAATTTAAGAGCTTATATGAAGTAGTTGACCAAGTATGCTATAGCCGTGCAGGCGGCGTTGTATCTATCCCTGCGGAATATAAGGATAGAGATGATAGCAATAATTTGATTATTTCTAGCGAATACTTCACAGAAAAGCCTGACGCATTCACAAAGAATGAAGATGGCACAATTACAATTTCAAAGGCTTATTTCACACTTAAACAGAGAGTACGTCAGCCACAGTCAGCTATGGTAATCATGGATTACAAGAACGGCTCTATCTTAGGTATGGTTGGAGGCAGAGACCTTGAAGGTAAACTTCTTTATAACAGAGCTACTTCAACAAGACAACCAGGATCCTCAATTAAACCTTTAGCTGTTTACTCTGTTGCACTTCAGCTTGGGGCTGATGGAGTTGCAGGTTATAATGCAGCTATGCCAATTGATGATTCTCCAATTATGTATAGCAATGAAATTTGGCCAAAGAACTGGTATGCAGGATATACTGGAATCACCAATTTAAGACATGCGGTTGAACAGTCTATCAATGCATGTGCAGTTAATCTCTTCCTTAAGATGGCAGATCCACAAAGAAGTATCGACCAGCTTAGAAAGATGGGTATCACATCTGTTGTTGATGAAACTGAAAGCAATATAAACGATGCTAATGCATCAGCTCTTGCACTTGGAGGAATGACAAAGGGTATTTCTCCATTAGAGATGACTGCGGCATATGGTACATTTGGAAACTACGGAACATATACAGAACCAATTTGCTACACAACAGTAACAACAAAGAATGGCGACATTATTCTTTCAAAGGAAGCAAGCCATGTTCAAGTTCTTGATGAATCAGTTGCTTCTCTTATGACAGATATTTTAAGAACTGTAGTAACTAATGGACTTGGTTCGCCAGCTAAGCTTAAGAGCCAGCCATCAGCAGGAAAGACGGGAACAACATCTGAAAGATATGATATTTGGTTCTGTGGACTTACGCCACAGTATTCAGCAGCCACATGGATTGGCAGCGATGTTAACCTTCCTGTAAATTCAGACTCAAGTAAGGCCGCTAAGCTTTGGGCAAAAATTATGGATCAGGTTTGCGCAGAGCTTCCAAGAGAAGAATTCGAAATGAAGGGAGACTTTGTAACTGCCACTGTTGATAAATATTCGGGTAAGTATAGCGCATATACTTCTTCAACTTCTGCATTAACAGAAATCTTTATTAAGGGAACTGAACCAGGGACAAATGACAGTGATGATGGCATTGGACTTACATCAGTAACAGTATGTGCAGAAACTGGATATCTTGCCACCCCGGCATGTCCAGCTACTGAGGTTATTAAAAATGTAAGACCTAACGGAATTTCTTGGGAAAAACAACTTGCTCAATTTAAAGAACGCATAGGAGATAGGTTAACACTGACGGTTGATAGTATGCCGGATGCATATATGGATGCGCCGGATTACTACTGTCCATATCACAACCCAGATCCAAGTGTATATTCAGTTTCACCATTTGCACCAGAAGTAATCATCACTCCAATAGATATTACCGATGATGACATTATTGATGATATAGTGGATGAAGGTTTTGAGAATTAAATCTTAGCGATAAACAATTCTAATGAAAGGCGGGCGTCAATTCGTCCGCTTTTTATGTCGCTTTCAATTTTGTAGCATGCTGAAAGTGCTGATTTTAGACGTGCTGTTGTTAATCTTTCGGATGCAGCGATTGCTTTTTTTAGTCTATATGGATTAACACCAGGAAGATTTGGATTTTCACGAACTTCTAACATGATTTCAAGCTGGGAGCATAAAAGTCCGTGGAATCTAAGGACATCATTTGTAGTTTTGAATTCATTAAGCATTCTCATTGCTTCGCTCTTCTTGTCAGAGAAGGCGGCATCGAGAAGCTTAAAGGCATTGTTTTCATCATCAGCAGATGAAATTGTTTTTAATTCATCATAAGTAACCGTATCTTTATCTTGATATAAAGATGCGGCTTTTTTTAAATCATTTTCAAAGTTGAAAAGGTTATAATCTCGCTCTTTGTTAAAATATCCAGCATCTGTTGCGAAACGAATAATGTCATCTTTGCTGATATTTGCAAGTCTTTTGTGTGCCCATGTGACAAGAGTTGCTTCGTCAAGAGCTGTGAAGTCATATGCAAGACCAACTTGCTCGACTTTTTTATAAAAAGCTTTACGTTTGTCAACTTTTTCTTGGATGATAATAAGAAGGGTAGTATGTGGAATATCGCTAATGTAATCGCTTAAATCTAATTCAAGATCTTTTACGACTACCATCTTTCTTTCAGACATAAATGGAACAGTTTCACAGGCGGAAATAATCTCATCTATTGTTGTTTCCTTTTCCGTGAACATAGTAAAGTCGAGACTTTCGGTTGCAGGGTTAATTAGAGCTTTTTTAAAACTCTTGTAGGCCCATTCAATCATAAAGCGTTCTTTTCCATACATCAAAATTAGAGATGGAATATCGCCACTCTTTATAATCCTGTTTATTATTTTGTAAGGATGCTCTTGTTCTTTATACATATTGCTCCTTCAAAATCTGTTCTCTTAATAATTATACCTGAGTTTTTGAGTAGTTCAAGGACTCGATCGGTTGGATGCCCATATCTGTTGTTTTTACCGCAAGAAATAACAGCAATTTGAGGCTGAGATTGCTCTAAAAGTCGCTCGGATGTTGATGTCTTACTGCCGTGGTGCCCAACTTTTAAAATATCGGTTTTTGCAAAACTTAGCTGAGACTCTTTTGTTATTGGGATGTCTGCCATAAATAGGGCGTCTAAATTTTGGCTATCACAACTGCAAACCAGCGAGCCGGAATTTTCATCTTGCCCAGTTGCGGATAGTACGGTGAAGGTATTATCGCCAAATTGAATTATATCTTTGGCAGAAAGGAAGACAATGTTATCGCAATTAAAATCAGAAAGATCTTCACCTTCAGCTGATTCTGGAAAAACAATAGTATCAATTTTCATTTGCTGGGATAAATCTGCGATGCCTTTGCTGTGGTCCGTATCAAGATGTGTAACAATTGCAAGATCGAGATGCCCGACACCGTTTTTAAGGAGATAGGGTTTTAACGTGTCTTCTGCGATGTCTTTATAATACGATCCGCCACCATCTATTAGCATATTAAGTCCTTGGCTATAAATGTGAGTGCTGTCGCCTTGACCAACATCAATAAAAACGTAATCATAATGATTATACTGCCACGGAATGAAGTTTTGACTGATGCCAAATAAAACAGGAAGTACGCAAGCAGCTATGATTAAACCGCAGTTTGCTAAAACAACAATGTCATTTCTGTGTTTTCTGATTAGAATGAATCTTGCTTCTGAAAAATAAAAGAAAAGTAAAAAGTAATAAAGTGCCAACAACGAAAATGGTGGGGCTGTAATTGTAATGCCAGGCAGTAATTTGTTTGCTATATTTGAGAGACTGCTTAACAATATGCAAATAAATTGTGCGACGCCAGAGCTTGCAGCAAATAAAATCTTAAATGGATAAAGAAAGAAGCAAACAAGGCCGGCTGGAAGTAGCAGCGAAGCAAGATAAATTGCGATTGGATTAATAAATAGGCTAATTGGCGAGAAGTTGAGAAAGTGGTAAGCCATTAATGGCGCCATTCCAATTTGAAGCACTATACCTGGAATAAAGATGCTGCCAATTTTGTAGAGCCTATCATTTTTTCTGTCATCGCAAAACTTTTTAAATCTAATCTCAAGCCAAGGAAGTAGCACTGCGAGAGAGTAAGCTGCCAAAAATGAAAGCTGAGCACCGCTATCGTAAAGATAATATGGATTGATTGCAAGAAGTGCTATTGCGACTGCACTTGCAGCAGACAGCATATCATACTTTCTTTTCATTTGAAAAGCGATAATGCTCAGAGCAATCATTACGCCAGCACGAATAACAGATACCGCAAAATTAGAAAGGGCAGCATAAACGAAAAGACAGACCATCCCAATAATGCTTGTCATTAAATCTTTTCGTTTTAATATTTTTTGTATTGTTCCATAAACAAGACCTACATGAAGACCTGATACAGCAAGAACATGAGCGATTCCATTTGTCTGGAATTCTTCATATAAGTCGTCAGCCATATAACCTTTTTCGCCAAAGAGTACCCCAGAAAGAATTGAGAAACTTTCATCGTTAATCATATTTTTACTTGCTTTAAAAAATAGTCCCTTTTGAACGGATAAGTAGTGAATGAAGTGATTCTCAATTTCGCCTGGTTCAAATTTAAACTTAGAAACCTCAATTATTGCATAGCATTTTCGTGCACATAGATAGTTTCGGTAATCAAAGCAACCAGGGTTCCGCTGTCCGTCTGGTTGAGTAATCTCTCCCGTAGCTTCAATATAACGTCCTGGCATGTCAAAGATATAATCTTCATCTTGAACATTTTTAAGTCTAAGCAAAATATTTTCTGCTCCAACGTCGACAGTCATGGCAGTATAGTTCTTTTTAACCTGAACTGTTTTCACTATGCCACTGATTTTTTGAACAGAGTCATAATATGGCTCAAACTGAGAGCTATATAATTGAAGCCCTAGACCATTGATTAAAACAATGATGACTAGGCATTCTAAGAATAGTATAATTAATATAGGTCTTCGCATTACTTTGATAAACTGGTAAAATATGGTATAGACGAAGACTAACACGAAAGGAAGTAAATGTCAATAATTAACATTAAAGAAATAAATAGGAAACAACTTGAAGATGAGCTTAAGTCTATGGGAGAACCTGCTTTTAGGGAAAGGCAAATCTTTGAATGGATAAGCAAAGGGGTTCAAAGGTGGGATGAGATGACTAATCTCCCTAAAACTCTAAAGGAGAAACTTCAAGATAAGTTCAATCTTGAAAGTTTAAGTGTGGAACTTGAGCAAGTTTCCTCTGATGGCACTCGCAAGTATTTGCTGCGCTGTCCAGATGGGGAACATGTAGAAGCTGTATTTATGCAGTATGAGTATGGCAATTCGCTTTGTGTGTCGACTCAGGTTGGATGCAATATGGGTTGCAAGTTCTGTGCTAGCACAATTGGTGGAAAGGTTAGAAATCTTAAAGCCTGGGAAATCCTTGACGAGTATTTGGTGATTAGAAGAGCTGTTAATTCGGACATCAATCATATTGTTTTAATGGGCATGGGCGAGCCTTTTGATAATTATGATGAGCTTTGCGACTTCTTGGAAAGAATACATGATCCTGAAGGCGTTAATTTAAGTTATAGAAATATCACCGTTTCAACCTGCGGTATTGTGCCAATGATTCAGCGGTTTGGAGATGAATATCCTCAGGTTAATTTGGCTATAAGCTTGCATGCAGGGACTCAGGCTGAAAGAGCTAAAATAATGCCAATTGCTAATAAATATAGCATTGAAGAACTAATGCGGGTTTGCAAGTTGCATGAGCAGAAAACTGGTAGACGAATTAGTTATGAATACACTCTTATATTAGGTCAAAACGATAGCTTAGAGCATGCTAACAAGCTGGCTGAATTACTTAAAGGGCAGCTTTGTCATGTTAATTTAATTCCATTAAATCCGGTCACAGAGACTGGTATGCAAGGATCTAGCAGAGAATCTGCCAAGCTTTTTGCATCAAAGCTTGAAAGGCTTGGAATTACGGCAACTGTCCGAAGAGAGTTGGGTTCGGATATTGATGCAGCTTGTGGACAATTGAGAAAAAAACAGGTATAATATCTACATATAGTTATTAAACGAAAGGAGATGGCGCCGATGGTGAAATTGCTCGTAGGTCATAAAGGCTCTGGAAAAACAAAGCTTATGGTAGATATGGCCAACGATAGTTTGGATAAAGTAAACGGTAGCGTCGTTTTTATTAATAGAAATCAAAGACTGATGTACGATTTGAATTATCGTATCCGTGTTGTTTGCATGGAAGACTACGAATTAATTACTAATACAGAAGAGTACATTGGTTTTATTTTAGGAATCATCAGTCAGGATCACGATATCGAAACAATCTATATCGATAGTATTTTAAAGCACGCCGATGTTAAGCTCGAGGATCTTCCAAAGTTCCTTGAAAGACTTGATGTGGCTTCAAAAAAATACGGTCCAGATTTCGTAGTAAGTCTTTCAGCCGATAAAGAAGAACTTGGCGATTTTGTCGAAAGCTACGAAATTCTGAACTAAGCCTGCTATGATTGGCGGAGGCAAATTTATGAAGAAAATATTAGCATTAGTACTTATTTGCACTATGCTATGCACTTTATCTGCGTGTGGTAATGAACATTTAAAGACGTATTCAGTTGCAATGATTTCTGACTATGCAGATATTACAGATCAGTCATACAACGAAGCTGTGTATATTGGAACTAAGACATTTTGTACAGAGAAAAATATAAAATTCCAATATTACAAACCTGCAGAGAATAATGATTCTGGAAGAAAAAAAGCCATTGAGGCTGCTATTGCCGATGGCTTTAATGTGCTTGTATTACCTGGGTCGGGATTTGTTTCTTCAGTAGTTGCAGCTATTGAAGAATATCCAAGTATCTATTTCATTACTATTGATGTGTCTCAGGGTGACTTTTCAGGCGCGGGGTTAACAACTCTTCCAGAGAATGTCTTTTCAGCAGTTTATCAGGAGGAGCTTTGCGGATATATGGTTGGGCAGGCCGCAGTTAGACTTGGCTACAAGCATCTTGGATTCCTCGGAGGGATGGCAGTACCTGCTGTAGTACGTTATGGCTATGGATTTGTTCAGGGTATAAATGATGCTGCAAAAGATTTAGGACTTACAGATGTTGTTTGTGAATATGCATATGCTAACCAGTTCATTAGTGATCCTGATATCACAGAAGACATGGTTGAGTGGTATAAAGATAAAGGTGTTGAAGTAGTATTTACCTGTGGCGGAAGCATCTTTAATTCTGCCGCAGAAGCTGCACAGCTGTATGATGGAAAACTTATTGGGGTTGATGTAGATCAGTCTAACATCATTAATCAGTATGGTGAAAATATGACACTCACTTCAGCGATGAAAGGCCTTGGCGCAACCGTTAGGACTGTCTTAAACGAATTAATCTTTAATGATAATTGGGATGCATACGGTGGAACAATTGCAACACTTGGACTTGCATCAGGAACAGACCCAGAACAAAATTATGTTCAAATTCCATATGAGACAACTCAGTGGGGTGAAGGGTTTACCCAGGATGATTACAAAGCTCTCGTGGCTGATATGTTTGCTGGAAAAGTTTCTGTAAGCAATGATATTGAAGCTAGCGCAAGTTCATTTGCAACAGATATTGCATTAAATGACTATGGCAACCTTAAGTAATTTGACTTTATAATTTATATCATTGGCCCTGCCATTAGGCAGGGCCTTTTATAGAGGTGGATATTACGGTTTCTTTATTAGATATTTTTACAACTTTTTTAAAGATCGGTGCATTTACAATTGGTGGCGGTTATGCAATGCTGCCTCTGATTCAGGATAATGTTTGCACTAGGAAACAATGGCTAAACGATGAAGAATTCTTGGATATTATTTCAATTGTAAATTCTCTTCCAGGAATGCTTGCGACTAACGTGGCTGGATTTATTGGCTATAGATGCCGTGGAGTCAAAGGTTTTGTGACCGCTATTGCGGGATGCATTACGCCAAGTATAATTATGATTTTGATTCTTGCAACAGTGTTTACACAGGTGTCAGACAACGCGTTTGTACAGGCTTTCTTCCAAGGTGTTAGACCTTGCATTATCATTATAATGGTTAATGCTGTAATCAAGCTTGCCAAGAAGGTTGATTTCAAGCAAATTTATAACATTATTGCAGTTATCGTTGCTTTCATAACCATAGCCTTTTTCAGTGTTCCTGCACTTTATATGGTTATTCTTGCAGTAATTGTTTCTCTTATCATTTTCGCTGTAAAGGCAAAGAAATCAGTAGAGGAGGTTAGACATGATTCATAACTTTCCTTTAGTGTTAAAACTTTGTTTTGAATATATTAAAATTAGTTTAGCTGCTTTTGGAGGCGGCTACGCTGCTGTGGGTTTGACTCAGCAGACAATTGTAGAAAAGCTTGGGCTTATTACAATAGAGCAATTCACAGACATGGTTGCAATTGCTGAAATGACGCCGGGGCCAATCGGAATTAACTCTGCAACTTTTGTTGGTTATTTGATTGATGGCGTTCTGGCTGGAATTTTAGCAAGCTTAAGTTTTGTATTAGTTCCTGCTTGTCTAGTACTTCTTTCAGCTTATCTATTCGAGAAAGTAAAAGAAAATAAATGGATTAAAGCTGCTGTTACGGGCATTAGACCAGTCGCAATCGCATTTATTGCCGCTGCAGTATTTGGCCTTGCGAAAGGCGTGTTTTTACCATTTGACCCTTGGTCATTGATTCCTCTTGCTGGGGCAGCATTTATGACATTTAAACTTAAAAAGGGGCCAATCTTTTGTATATTAGTTTGTGGCGCTATTGGAATCCTGATTTATGGCTTTATTATTTAAGGGCGAAAATTTAAAAATATTAAAAAAGATCGAAGGGCCGATAGATTTTGTCTATATCGACCCTCCATTTTATAGTCAGTCAGACTATGGCAATTACGATGACCGTTGGAAGACGCTTGATGATTATATAAATTTTTTAAAAGAAAGAATGATTCTAATAAAGCCCCTTTTAAAAGACAGCGGATTAGTTGCTATTCATCTTGATTGGCATGCAGTTCATTATGTAAAAGTGATGATGGATGAAATATTCGGCTATGATAATTTTGTTAATGAGATTATTTGGGCTTATAAGAGTGGCGGAGCTTCTTCGCGCAGCTTTGCGAGAAAACATGATACTATTCTTCTTTATTCGAAGACTAAAGATTATTATTTTAATCCTCAAAAAGAGAAATCTTATAATAGAGAGGGAAGACCTTATAAGTTTAAAGGCATAACTGAGTATGAAGATGAAAATGGTTGGTACACGCTTGTCAACCAAAAGGATGTTTTTAATATTGACATGGTTGGAAGAACATCCTCTGAAAGAACTGGCTATGCTACGCAAAAGCCTGAAGCCTTGCTAGAAATATTAATAAAATCATGCTGTCCTGAAGGTGGTGTGGTTGCAGATTTCTTCGCAGGCTCTGGCACAACAGGTGCCGTAGCCTTTAAGAATCATAGGGATTTTATTTTGTGTGATGAACAAGATGAATCGATAGAGATTATAAAAAAGAGATTAGGGGAATTAAATGCAGAGTATGAACTTCGCTAGTATTATTGCTGACATCGCTACATTAGGATTATTTTTTCTCTTTGCATTTATTTGTGCAAAGAAAGGGTTTTGCAAATGCATAATGCCTATTGTTGTGGTAGTGCTTTCCTTTGCATCAGCAATATTCGGATCAAATGTATTAGAGGAACCTGTATCAGAGCTTATATATCCTTTGATAAATGTTAAGCTCGAGGAAAAACTTGCTGATATGGTTCTTGAAATCCAGGGACAAAGTGGAATTCTTGGTTTAGTTTTGGGACAAATAGATTTTTCGAATGGAGTGTCCAAGGTGGCCAGGGCTTTGACTTCTGACATTGTACATATAGGGCTATTTATTGTTATTTTGCTACTTTCAATTATCATATTCAGTCTTTTAGGAAAAGTTGCTACAAAGATGGCTGATTTACCATTAATCAAGACTTTAGATGGTTTTTTCGGATGTGTTTATGGTCTTTTAGAGTGTTTTGTGCTGTTATTTATAACAATTAAGCTCTGTAACGCTCTAAATGTGGACTTTTTTGCTAAATATTCGGCCGGAACCCATATATTATTATGGATATTTAACCTTTAATTTGGTAAAATAACATTATGTATTTAAAGTATTTCTATAGAGGTGAAAAACATGACAATTAACAAAAATCTCGAAGGTGAAAAGCTTAGTGTATTTGTAGAAGGAAGACTCGACACAAGTACAGCTCCAGATCTTGAAAAAGAACTCTCTGATTTAACAGGTGTTAAGGAGTTAGTTCTTGACTTTGGGAAGCTTGAATATGTTTCATCCGCAGGACTTAGAGTTCTCCTTGCAAGCCAGAAGGCTATGAATGCTCAGGGAACAATGCTAATTAAGAATGTTAATGAAACAATCATGGAAGTGTTCGAAATTACTGGATTTGCAGATATTTTAACTATCGAATAACGAATCAAATTCCTTGCAAGATTAATCTCGAAGACTGAGAAAAATTTGATGAAGGATATACAGCAGACAGCTTTTATCATAAACTGATGGCAGTGTATGATGAAGCTGTATGCTCCTTTCATGAGTCCGGGAGAGGATTTTCATGAGCTCGAGATTTCTGAAGCTCTGTATAAAATTGATATCCCAATTTCAAAGCTAATTTAATATGTGACTACTGGAACGCAATATGGGGCTGTTTTTGAAAGACGAAAAGGAAAACGTAGCATCGCTAGAATTGTTGCTGATTAACCTGCATGTCTTGATGAGATAGCACATATTTTTGCTATTGAAGGGAAACTTCATATATAAGCTTTACAGTTTAGTTTAGGTATATTTATCAAGCGTTATAGTTAACATGCGATTAATTAGGTGAATACTATGGATATGCATTGTCAAATGATAATGGATGAGTACATTGAGAATCATGCTTCTTTTGAAAAAATGTATGATATTGTTTTGTCAAGAATTAATGAACTTCTCAAAGAAAACGGATTATTAGTAACTGCTGTCGAAGCGCGTATAAAGGAGCAGAAAAGTCTCGCTGGCAAGCTTGAGCTTAAAGGTTCGAAATACGCTTCTCTTTCAGATATCACGGATATTTTAGGTGCACGAATTATTACTTTCTATTCTGAAGAAGTCGATAAAATAGCATCGTTGATTGAGCAAAACTTTGAAATCGACTGGAAGAACTCAGTAGATAAACGTCAATCTCTTGACCCGGATAAATTTGGATATATGTCACTCCATTATATCTGTCGCATTCCAAAATCGGTTTATTGTGATGAAGCTCATCCTGAGATTAACGAATATAGATTTGAAATCCAAATGAGAACAGCGCTTCAGCATGTTTGGGCTACGGCATATCATGACACTGGATATAAGTCGGATGTTGAAGTTCCAAGAGAATACATTAGAGCTTTATCAAGACTTGCCGGAGTCCTTGAAATCGCAGATCAGCAATTTTCGCAGATTAACGTTGAGCTTGCTGAGTATAGACGAAAGGTTAGAGCCTTTGTTAAGGGTGGAAAATTCAATGACCTTAATCTTGATGGTGATACCTTTAAATCTTATTTAGAAATCAAGCCATTCGCTAAATTGAATAACAGAATCGCTTCAATTAATAAAGCAGAAGTCCAAGAGCAGAGCTTCGCTCCATATCTGGCAGTGTTTAAGAGTATGGGTTTTAACACTATTGAGGATATTCAAAAGCTTATTGCAGATTACTCGGATGATGCCTATAGACTTGCTGTTTTACAAATTGCAGGTACAGATTTAGATATCCTTTCTGAAACCATTGGTGTTCAGAATTTATGTATAGTTTATATTCTTAGGAACGGGGATGGAGAGTTTGGCGTTAAGAAGTTCTTTGACCAGCTTTATGGTGAACGCCCAAGAAATGCATCATCCGCTAAACGTATAGTTGAACAAGCAAAAACGATAGATATTTATGGCAAACAGACCACTTAATACAGAATTCTTTGATAGGGCAGCAAAATTCGCTATTGAAGCTCACCACGGGACTGAGCGCAGAGGTAAAGCCAGCCCATATATAATTCATTGTATGGAAGCGGCATCAATTGTCGCAACGATTTCAAATGACCCAGAACTTCTCGCTGCGGCTATGCTTCATGATGTACTCGAAGATACTGACGTAACAGAAGATGAATTGAGAAGAGAATTTGGCAATAGAGTTGCTGACTTAGTTGTGGGAGAAAGCGATCCTGAAGTTCCTGGTGCGCATAAACCCGAAACTTGGCAAGCAAGAAAACAATTTGTTATTGAAAGACTTGCCAAAGAAGACATTGATGGAAAGATTGTTGCTATGGGCGACAAGCTTTCAAATATGAGAGCTATTGCGCGCGACTTTGATGAACAAGGTGATGAACTTTGGAGCATCTTCCATGCTCCAGATCCACATCTCCACGAATGGCATTATAGAGGCCTTGCATTAGCATTAAAAGACTTAGACGGGACTGTTGCTTATAAAGAGTTCTGCGAATTAATTGATAAAACATTTTCAAGAGCATTTAGGAATTTATAAATTATGTATTCAGATTATGTACTGTTAGGGATAGAAGGACTGATTCCTGTGATTGCGACAGCAGTCATAGCTTTTGTAATGCGCAATTCAAAGAAACGGCACTTGCCAGAATGGGCTCAACAATTAGTAATCGGTTTAATTTTTGGTATACTAGCTATTTTTGCAACTGAATTTGGATTCCCAAGCGATGGCGCTCAGATTAACTGTCGTGATGCTGCGGCTGTTACTGCAGGATTAGTATTTGGCTTTCCAGCCGGAGTTATTGCGGGCGTAATTGGCGGCGTTGAACGCTGGATTGCTGCATCTTGGGGAGTTGGAGTTTACACAAAAGTTGCTTGCTCGATATCAACAATTATTGCGGGCGTTGGTGCTGGACTTTTCCGCAAGTTCATGTTTGATGATAAACACCCAAGTTGGGTTTTGGCACTGTCACATGGTATTGTAATCGAAGTGTTCCATTTGAGTATGGTCTTTCTTACACACATTAGTGATAGCGTTAAAGCAATGCAGATTATTAAAGCTTGGGCTCTTCCAATCATTATTGCAAACGGTTTATCCGTAATGTTTGCAGTTATTGCTTATTCGATAGTTAATCGCGAACATATTTCAAGGAGAGGTGAAAAGAGAACAATTACAGAGATAATGCAGCGTTCTATGATATTGTGCTTAATCGCTGTCTTTATTACTCTTTCACTCTTTACAGTCAAGCTGCAGCAGTCGTTATCTGAGAATCAAACTAATACAGTAATTGATGGTGCGCTTACTGATTTGAGAGAGTTTGTAAACGAAAAAGTTGATAAGAATCTACTTGATACTACGCGTTCAATTCAAACTTCTATCGAAAAAGGCGAAGCTCTTGAAGCTATTATGAAAGAGAAAGGCATTGCTGAGATTAGCCAAGTCGATAAGCTCGGCGTAATATTTGCTAGCACAAATCCTAATTTTGTTGGATTCGATATGAAAGACAGTGAACAATCCATCGAGTTTATGTGCCTCCTTGATGGCAGCGAGACAGAATATTCTCAGGCTTATGGACCAATAGCACTTGATCAAAATGTTTATAGAAAGTATGCCGGGATTAAAACTGACTATGGATTCCTTCAGGTAGGGTATAGTGCTGCCGAATTCCAAGCAGATATCGAAGATGAACTTGAAACACTGGTTCAAAATAGACATGTGGGTAATGCTGGTTATGTAGCAGTTGTAGATAAAAATGGCAGAATCGTTGCCGCTAAGGATATGTTCATTGCAGCCGCAGTTGCTGAATGGGTTGTTGATTATGAAATCGCGGGACTGCCAGAAATGAATAAAGTCTTTGAGACAACAGTCAGAGACACTGATATGTATGCGAAGATTGCTGATGTAGAAGGCCTTAATGTAGTAGCTTTCTATCCAGTAGCAGAAGCTAACCAGAGTAGGGATGTTGCTTTGTACGCGAATGGATTTATGTATATATTACTGTTCGCGGTAATGTTCATATTAGTATTTAATTTGATTAAAATTTTAATTGTTTATCAGCTTAGAAATGTCGGTGCTTCCCTTGGCGAAATTACAAATGGGAATTTGGAGGTTGTTGTAAACGCGAGAAACTGTGCTGAATTCGACAGATTGTCAAACGACATTAATTCGACTGTAGATACAATGAAGGGGTTCATCGCCGAGGCATCAGCTCGTATTGATGCGGATCTTGCTACAGCTAAGACAATTCAAGAATCAGTATTGCCTGTAGTATATTCCAGAAGAAAAGAATACGATGCTTATGCTCGCATGGATACGGCTAAGGAAGTAGGCGGAGATTTCTACGATTTTTATCATACTCATAAAGATACTGTAAACTTATTGATTGCTGATGTATCTGGTAAAGGTATCCCTGCGGCCATGTTCATGATGCGTGGTAAGACTGAGCTTAAGAGTTTAACAGAAACAGATATTCCAGTAAATGAAGTCTTTGAAAGAAGTAACGGCACTCTTTGCGAAGGTAATGGTAATGGAATGTTCATTACAACTTGGCAGGGGCAAATTGATCTTAAGACAGGACATGTATTCTTTGCTAATGCTGGACATAACCCTCCGCTCATTATGCATGCCGGTGGAGACTTCCAATACCTTCATTCAAAGGTTAATCTCGTTCTTGCTGGTATGGATGGAGTTCCGTACAGACTCCAGGAGCTTACACTTGGACGTGGAGATATACTCTTCCTTTACACTGATGGTGTAACCGAAGCTACAGATGTTAACAACGAGCTTTATGGTGAAGATCGACTTCTTGCTTGCCTTAATGCTAATAAAGGGGCTACCGTTAAGGAGCTTTGTGATAGGGTAAAAGATGACGTTGATGTCTTTGTTAAAGGCGCCCCTCAGTTTGATGACATTACTATGCTTGCATTTAAGTTCAATGGGAAACCTGAGAGTCCAAAGATTGCATTTGAAGAAGCAAAAATAGAAGATGTTCCTCTAATTACAGACTTTATCGAAGAAAAGCTCATGAATATGGGATGTCCAAGGAAGACTATTATAGCAATGAACATCGCTGTAGATGAAATTTATAGCAATATAGTTAATCATGGTTATGCTAACAAAAAAGGTCCTGCCAGTGTAATTGTCAATGAGCTTAATAATCCACATGGCGTTGAGGTTTGCTTCGTGGACAAAGCAGTCCCTTACAACCCAATTAATTCTGAAGATCCTGATACTTCACTTTCTGCAGAAGAAAGAGGAATTGGGGGCCTTGGAATTTTCATGGTCAAGAAATCAATGGATGATATGAGCTATGAATACAAAGATGGCAGAAATATCCTTAAGATTAGAAAGAATTTCTAATAAAACCCTTGACTTGGACCCCTTTTAGGGCATAAAATATTCGAGTATTAAAGCAGAAGTTCCGCTTCTCACCTTAAGCTAATGCGAAGAGGTTGATATCAGAAATAACGCTACTGGCGTGTCTTATGAGCGGGCTTATGCGCCCGCTCTTTTTTATAACAGGTGTAGGTTGTAAGTCTACCTGTTTTAGAAGACTGTCAAGAAGTAAAGCATAAGCGATTTTTGACAGGCGACTTTATCTACGGAGGTACAAAGCTATTAGTAAAGAAGCCCTTATAAACGAAGAGATTCGTGCAAAAGAAGTTCGTCTTATTGATCAAGATGGCCAAATGATTGGTATCGTATCAAGAGATGAAGCTTTAGCAAAGGCTGCTGACGCAAACCTTGATTTAGTAAATATTTCACCAAATGCTGCTCCACCAGTTTGCAGAATTATGGACTTTGGTAAATTCCGTTATGAGCAGCAAAAACGTGAAAAAGAAGCCAAGAAAAAGCAAAAAAACATGGAAGTAAAAGAAGTTCGTCTTGGCATTTTTACTGATGTTGGCGATCTTAAAACTAAAGCTGTAATTGCTACCAAGTTCCTTCAAGGAGGAGACAAGGTAAAAGTTAATATGCGTTTCCGTGGAAGAGAAATGGGATACGTTGATAAAGGCAAAGAAGTTATGCTCAATTTTGCTGAGATGCTTAAAGACTACGGTAACGTAGAAAAGAATCCGCAACTTGAAGGCAGAAATATGTCGTTAACAATTAATCCATTAACTGAAAAAGAGAAGGCTGCTAAGGCTAAAAAGGCACAGGAGGAATAGATATGGGCAATAAAGTCAACAAGATGAAATCCCACAGAGGAGCAATGAAGAGATTTAAGATTACCGGAACAGGTAAGGTCTCTAGACATAAGGCATACAAGAGCCACATCCTTACAAAGAAGACCCCTAAGAGAAAGAGAGGCCTTCGTCAGGCTTGCACTCTTACACATGCAGACGAAAAGAGAATTAAGTCTGTACTTATCGGAAAGTAGTAGGGAGGTTAGAAAATGGCAAGAGTTAAGAAGGGCACAGTTGCTCACAGAAAACATAAGAAGATTTTAAAACTCGCTAAGGGTTATTATGGTTCAAAGCATAAGATTTTTACAGCTGCTAACCCAGCCGTAATGAGAGCTCTCAGATCTGCTGAAATGGGCAGAAAGCTCAAGAAGAGAGAATACAGAAGACTTTGGATTGCAAGAATCAATGCTGCAGCTAGAATGAACGATATCTCTTACAGCAGACTTATGGATGGTCTTAAGAAGGCTAATGTTGTTATCAACCGCAAGATGCTTTCCGAAATGGCTATTTATGATCCGGCTGGTTTCACAGAACTCGTAAACGTAGCAAAGGAAGCTTTAAAGTAATATAATAAAGAGGCGCTTAGCGCCTCTTTTGATTTATGGATATTAAGTATTTAACTCAATTTAATAGTATCGATGCTGGTCTTACATTAAAACCAGATAGTGCGGATGAACGTCGCAATGCAATGATTGGAAATCACAAGTTGATTGTCCGCGCAAAGCTTATCCATGGCACTGATATATGTATCATTGACAAATCAGCTTTGAAGGAGGGCTCATACCTAGAAGTCGATGATTGTGATGGACTGGTTACAGATCTTAAGGATGTTATGCTAACATCAACCCATGGAGACTGTATTCCTGTATATGCCTATGACCCTGTTAACGGAGTTATTGGTATAGCTCATTCTGGATGGAAGGGCACTGCAAACTGCATTGTATCAGCACTTCTTTGTTGGATGAAAGAAGAATATAAATGTAAACCAAAGAATATTCATGTGACAATTGGCGCCGGAATTGGAGCTTGCTGCTTTGAAGTAGATGTAGATGTTGTAGATTACTTTACCGAAGGTATGCCTTGGACTGAAGAATATATTTACAAACGTTACGATGGTAAATATATGATAGACCTTAAAGGAATTATTTGTGAACTTGCTGAAATAGAAGGCGTAAAGACAGAGAATATTACCATTGATAACAGCTGCACTTGCTGTAAAGAAAACCGCGATAAGTTTTGGACTTACCGCGGAGCTAAGGATACCAAGCGTATGCTAGCATATATAGCAATAAAATAACTCGTGTAATTATTAGTTAAAGTATCTAAATACTCCTTTAACTACGCCTAAGATTTTGCAATCATTTACGATGATAGGACTCATACTTGAGTTGTATGGCTGCAGTCTGATATGACCGTCTTCTTTGTAGAAGCCTTTTACGGTCGCTTCTGATTCAATCCCATCAATCATTGCTGCAACGATTTGTCCGTTCTCTGCGCTTTCCTGCTGCTGAACAAGGATGTAATCTCCATCCATAATTCCAGCCTCAATCATTGATTCGCCATGGACAGTAAGCATAAAGTTTGTTCCTTTGCTTACATATCTTGATGGAACAGGGAAGGTGTCTTCAATGTTTTCTTCAGCGAGAATTGGTGTACCTGCAGCGATGCGTCCAACAACTGGAATATCAATAACATCTGCACGATTTGCTGAATCTTTATTAGCTTCGGCGCCAACAACATCCATTGCACGGCGCTTACCAGCCTGTTTATGAATATAGCCTTTTTCTTCAAGTCCGCCGATTGCCTTATGAACGGTTGATGTAGAGCTGATGTCTAAGGCTGCACAAATATCACGAACTGTAGGTGGATAGCCCCATTCCTTGATATAAGATTTCATGTAATCGAGAACTTTCTTCTCTCTTTCGTTTAAATTTTCCATATATTACTCCTTTATTAAAAGTAATAATTTTGAGTGTCTTGCGACCTAAATATTGATATAATGATAATAGCACAAAAAAGAACAAAAAGCAAACAAATGTTTTAATTTTGTTCGCGAAAGGGTTTTGGAGGTAAAAATGAAAAAAATACTCGCATTATTATTAGCTTTAACAATGATTTTTACTATGGCAGCTTGTGGGCAGGACAAAGAGGCGCAGACAGATGTAATTGAGGTCCCTAGCCTTAAATTAAGCCTGGATGACTGGCCAATCATAGATGGTGCAACAGCATGCCTTCCATTCTATGAAAATATGGCAGCAAAAGTTTTAGACATGGACATCGAAGATGCCAGACAGTATATCATGTGCAACACTACAACAAGTGCCTTCTCTGAAATGGCAGAAGGCGAAGCAGATTTAATTTTCTGTCTTCATGCATCTGCTACGCAAGAAGAGTATGCAAAACAGAACGGTGTAACAATGCACTATGAACCATATGGCCTTGATGCATTTGTATTCTTTGTAAATAAAGATAATCCTGTTGATAGCGTAACTGTAGATCAGCTTCATGATATCTATGCTGGCAAGATTACAAACTGGAAAGAACTTGGCGGCAATGACGAAGGGATTTTAGCTTATCAGCGCGACGAAGGGTGCGGTTCACAGACAGGACTTTATAAATATGTAATTAGTCAAGACGAAGTTATGGACGCTCCAACCGAACAGAGAATTGGTGACATGGGTGGCATAATTGATGCAGTATCGCACTATGATAATGCACAAAGCGCAATTGGTTATTCCTATCTTTATTTTGTAACTAACCAGCACTTTGACGAAGATATCAAACTTTTAAAGGTTAATGGTGTAGAAGCAAGTGACGATAATATCAGAGAATATGAATATCCAATGGTAACAGAATACTGCTGTATCACAACAGAAGAAAAGTACCAAGATACTAACTCCTCTGAACGCCAGATTATCGATTGGTGTACTTCAAAAGAGGGCCAAAAGATGGCAGAAGAATTAAACTATGTTGCAGCATACAGTTTCGAGGATTAATATGAAAAAAATACTATCAATTATTTTAATATTGGTGATGATGGTTTCTTATTGCGCTTGTGCAGATTCCGGAGTCAATCCACCTTCGGCGAAAGAAGAGCCTAATTATGTTGTTCAAAAGAATAACATTGAGTACAAAAATATTATTGTCGAAGAAAGTGTAGAGGGATGGGTTAACAAGGAATATATTGAGATTTGTGGCTTAAAGAATACTGAGATTCAGGATTCAATTAACCAGGAAATTAAGGCAGTCTATGATAAGGCTGCATCTTGGAACGAATTTCCTAAGTATAGAGGTATTCAGCTTAAGCTTAAGAAATGGGAAGGCGTAGAACCATATAATGAATTTGTGGATACGTCTGTTGAATGCCGCGTTGGCAACGTTATGTCCGTTCGAATTGACAGTCAGCGCAGCTATGCATCACTCCCAGATGATCCAAGCTATGAATGGTTCTATGTCGATAAATATGATTGCTTGAACTTTGATCTTAACACTGGTAAGCAAATTAAGATAACTGATGTGTTTAAGGACGGAGTTGATGGGCTTAATTATATCAATGACATAATTAATGCCAGCTTAAACAATACAAACAGCGACGTAGAAGAATATACATATACTGACGGCTGGGATTCAATTAAATTAGTAGGAGAATTCCCTGGCATTACAGAAGATCAGAAATTCTATATTTCATCATATGGAGATTATCTTTATATAATCCTTGATGAGAATACTCCGTGGGTCCAACTTAATGGCTATTCACCTCAGTACTTCCCAATTAATATTTCGGAAGTGTCTGCTATCGGGACAAAGTATATTAAGGAAAATATTTATACAGATGAAACTATAAACTATGCTTTCCTTGAAAACTACTATAGTGACAAGGGTAAAAAATATCTTGATCAAATAGAAGAGTACGAATATCAGGGCATCCATAACTTTGGCTATTCTAAGGAGATGATATATTATGACGAAATGAGCGATGCCATGATTGATGTTGAAAAGCAATTTGTAGAGGCTTGCCAACCAGAGATTGACGAATTCATAAAAGAATATGGATATCCTAATAAAGATAATCCAAACTTCAATGGCTGGATTACTCTTTCCTCAAATGCGTTTCGATATGGTAAATATACAACGATTTCTATGTCTTTGTATCTTAATGCAGCCGAGACGTTCAGTATGACATACAATGATTTATATAACGCTTCGCAGCAAAAGACTGTCGTATTTAAGGATGGACAGGATGAGCCTCTTAAGCTCGAGGACATCTTCGTAGATGGCTATGACTACAAGACCAAACTGGGCATTGATGATAGCTATAATTTTGAAATTTTCGCTGACACTTTATATGCTTTAAAAGATACAGAATTTTTAAGCTTCCCATATGAAGAAATCGGTTGCGAAAATATGACAATATTTAAGTAAAGTAACAAAACTCGATGGTAATGCCACCGAGTTTTGTGCTAAAATACTATCTGTTATGAATAAAAATGAACTAGAAAAAGAAATACAAAGACGTCGTATATTTGGTATTATTTCTCATCCAGATGCTGGTAAAACAACCCTTACAGAAAAACTTCTGCTTCACGGCGGAGCTATTCGCCAAGCTGGTACAGTAAAGGCTAGAAGGAATAGCAAATTCGCTACTTCTGACTGGATGGAAATCGAAAAACAAAGAGGTATCTCTGTTACTTCGTCTGTAAT
Organism: Anaerovoracaceae bacterium; assembly: GCA_045616685.1. Taxonomy (GTDB): domain Bacteria; phylum Bacillota; class Clostridia; order Peptostreptococcales; family Anaerovoracaceae; genus UBA1764. The sequence goes on along the minus strand of JAZLHF010000006.1, from coordinate 25,196 downwards.
GCAGTTTGAATACGACGATAAGGTAATATCCATTATGGATACTCCAGGCCACAATGACTTCGGTGAAGACACTTATCGTATTCTTACATCTGTAGACAGTGCAGTAATGGTTATAGATGCTGCAAAAGGTATAGAAACACAGACAAAGAAATTGTTCAAGGTTTGTAAGATGAGAGGAATCCCAATCTTTACATTTATGAACAAACTCGATAGAGAAGCAAGAAATCCACTGGAACTTTTATCTGACCTTGAAGAAGTATTGGGTATGCCTGCTGCCGCAGCAAGCTGGCCAATTGGATCAGGGCTAAACTTCCAAGGAATATATGACATTCTCGAAAACAAAATATATCTTTATAAAGAGAATAAGGAATTTGAACTTGGTCCGGATGGAGTTTTCGGTCCAGAGCTTGAGCCTATTCTTACTCAATATAATTTAAAAGAGCTTAGAGATGAAATGGAGCTTATTCAAGGCGCAGGCTATGAAGTTGATAAAGAACTTATCCTTGCCGGAGAATTAACTCCAGTTTTCTTCGGATCAGCTCTTGCAGATTTCGGCGTAACATGTTTCTTAGAGCATTTCTTAGATATGTCACCTGCTCCGGGGAACAGAAAAACGACTGAAGGAGAGGTGAATCCATTAGATGATTTCTTTAGCGGATTTATTTTCAAAATTCAAGCAAACATGAATCCTGCTCATAGAGATCGACTTGCATTTTTTAGAGTATGCAGTGGGGAATTCGAAAAGGGAATGACATGCACGCTTTCAAGAACTGGCAAGCCAATTAAGATTGCACAGTCAACTCAGTTGATGGCAAACGAAAGAGAAAATGTTGAGAACGCTCTTCCTGGAGATGTAATTGGAATTTACGATACAGGCAACTTCCAGATCGGGGATACACTTTGCACTTGCAAAGATTCACTCTTCTTTGAACCACTACCGACATTCCCGCCAGAACTTTTTGCTATGGTATCTGCAAAAGATAGCATGAAAGCAAAGCAGTTCCAAAAGGGCGTCGAACAGCTTTCACAAGAGGGTGCAATTCAGGTTTATCACAATGAATATAATGAGGTAATTATCGGTGCTGTAGGACAGCTGCAGTTTGAAGTTTTCCAGTATAGACTTGAAAACGAATATAATGCACAGATTCGTATGAATCCAGTTGACTACACATTGGCAAGATGGCTTAAGAATCCAGACCTTGACTTTGTAAAGTCTAAAATTGATTCCAGAACAATGTTGGTCTTCGATAGATTCGATAGACCAATGCTTCTCTTTGCAAATCCATTCACGCTTAATTATTATCAGGAACGTTTCCCAGAAATTGAGCTCTTAGACGCTATGGAAACAGAGAGAGTCGTAGAAAGAGATTAAACATAGATTGGGTGATTTGCAATGCGAGAGAGCACTAAAGGCGTCCCGCAGGTCGCACAAAGGGCGAGCTTGCGAGCCCTGAGCAGACCGAAACGGTGCTCTAAAGCGTTGCAAATCACCCAATTTTTATATATTACTACTTGTCTATATACTATATATGGTATATAATAAATTTTACCAGTTAAAAAATAGTATTTATAGGAGAAAAACACATGAATTGTCCTTTTTGTAACACACCAGACACAAAAGTAATAGACTCTCGTCCAACTGAAGAGGGTCAAGCTATCAGAAGACGTAGAGAATGCGAAGCTTGTGGAAAGCGTTTCACAACTTACGAAAAGATTGAAGAAGTTCTCTTTATGGTAGTTAAGAAAGATGGAACACGAGAACAGTTTGATCGTGCAAAGATTTTAAACGGAATTATTCGTGCATGCCAGAAGCGTCCTGTTACTCTTGAACAAATGGAAGCTATCGTTATTGATATTGAAAGAAGCCTTAGCAGCCAGATGGAAAAAGAAGTTTCAACAGAATTCATTGGTAATGCTGTGATGGAGCATCTTAAAAATCTTGACCAGGTTGCATATGTAAGATTTGCATCTGTATATAGAAAATTCACAGATGTTGAAACATTCGTATCTGAAATTGAAAAACTGGTTAACAGCGAAAAGGATAAGAAAATTGACAAATAGAATTCGTATTGCTGTAGATGGTCCTGCAGGCGCAGGTAAATCTACAATTGCAAAGTTAGTTGCAAAAGAACTGAATATTGATTACATAGATACTGGAGCAATGTACCGCGCAATTGCTGTAAAGCTCATACGAACAGGTACCGACTATAATGATCCTGAAGGACTTGCTAAGATGCTTAAAACTACTGATGTAGATTTTTCACAAGGAAAGACTTATCTTGATGGTGAAGATATTTCTGGAATTATTAGAACTCCGGAAATCAGTGCATTGGCTAGCCCAAGCTCTGCAATCCCTGCAATTCGCTATAAGCTTACTGATCTTCAGCAGGCAATGGGAGAAAGAAAGAGCGTAATCATGGATGGCCGCGATATTGGTACGGTTGTTTTTCCTGATGCAGAATATAAATTTTTCCTTGTTGCAGATCCAGATGTTCGCGCAAAGAGGAGAACTTTAGAACTTCAAGAAAAGGGTGAACCTGCTGATTTTGAGAAGATTAAGGCTGATATGATGCAGCGTGATAAACAAGATTCGACAAGATCGTTCAGACCTCTTAAGAAGGCTGATGATGCAATTGAAATAGACACCACAAATATGTCTATTGAAGAAGTTACAAAGGCAATCTTAGATGCTATTAAAAAATAAACATATAATCCTCGCCTCGGGTTCCCCGAGGCGAATTAATATGCTAAAAGAAGACGGAATAGAATTTACTGTTATTAAACCTGGATGTGATGAAGATATTAAGTTGGATCTTTCTCCGGCAGAAACAGTAATGGCTCTCGCCCTAAGGAAGGCTTTAGCGATCGGTCCGCAAGATGATTTAGTTCTTGCGTGCGATACCGTTGTTGTACACGAAGGCCGAGTAATTGGAAAACCAAAGGGCGAAGATGATGCGTTTGCAATTCTAAGTGAACTTAATGGCAAAATGCATAAAGTAATTTCCGGCGTCTGTATTTGGCAACCTTCTGCCAACATTAAACTTGTATTTAATTCTGTGACAGAGGTGTATTTTAAAGAATATTCAGAAGATTATATTCGCGAATATATTAAAACCGGAGAATCTATGGACAAGGCTGGCGCGTATGCCATCCAAGGACTTTTTTGTGAAAACATAGATCATATTAATGGGGCCTATGATAATGTCGTGGGCTTCCCATACGCTGAAATACAGCAACGCTTAAAGAAATATTAGGTGAAACATGACTAAGGGCTTTGAAAAGAAGAAATACAACAAACTATTTGTAGCATGTTTATTATCATGGGTAATTAGCATAGCTGGAACGCTTGCAGATTCAATTATCGCTGGTTTGGTAATTTCAGAAGATGCGGTTGCTGCAACTGGATTGGTAGCACCTTTATATGATGTCTTTTACTTTTTCGCAATGTTGCTGGCTTTGGGTGGCTGTAATATTTATTCTGTCTATGCCGGAGCTTTTGATAAAAAAGGATCCTATCGCACTGCGGGGACAGCTTTTTTATCCGCACTTATAATTGGCGGCATACTTGTTCTCGCGATGATTTTTGGTGAAAATCTGTTCTTCTCTTTCTATCCAACTACTTCGACCATTGAAACTTTAGCAAGAGAATATTATCACGCAGTAATTCCGATTGCTCTTTTGCAACCAATATATATTGTCATTTATTATCTTGTTGCAGTTGATGGTGGCGCAGAAATAAATCTTTTGTCCAACGCCGTATATGCTGCAGGAAATGCGGGATTCTCATTATTACTTGTTAACGTAATGGGAGTTAAAGGTCTTGCATATGGTACGCTTATTTCAATCGTATTAGCTTTGGGTGTTTCGTCGCTTCATTTTCTTTCAAAACGCAATGCAATTAAAATGGAGTGGTGTCTTGATTCCAAAATTCTTAAGGAAATTTGCATTTCAGGATCAACTTCAGCATTAGGTTGCCTTTACATTGCGATAATCGATATCGTTATGAATAAGTTTATAATCGTTAAGATAGGTTCATCGTTCCTTGCAGCTTATGCAGTCATTAACCTTATTCTTAATCTTTCTGAAGCAACCATGTGCGCAACTGATGGTGGCATCAGTTTTGTTGGCGTCAGCTTTGGAGAAAAAAATTCAGTGGCGCTTAAGCGTGTTGCAAATAGAATTTTACGAAACACAATAATTATTTCTGTAATCCTTGGCGGAACATTTTTCTGTTTAGCAAATGTAATGCCAGAGCTTTATGGAATAGAGACCCAAGAAGTATACGAGGCTGCAGTCTTCTCTGTTAAAGTCCTTGCAAGTACATATATTGGTGCTGGTATTGTATTTATGTGGGGAGCATATTTTCCAATAGTTGGGAAGGCTAGATTAGGTAATTTAGCGTGCTTCTTATATCAATGCTTTTGTCCATTAGTATTTGGCTTATTATTTGGAATCTTAGATGGATATAGGGGGTTAACGTGGGGACTCTTCTTAGCTTCATTTGTAACTGTAATTATTATCTTTATCGTTATTGTTACAAAATATGGTATTAAGAAATTCCCATTCATCATCGAAGATAATGATGCAAAAATATATGAATATGAACTTGCAGTAAACGAAAAAGAAGTTATAACATTAATCAATCATGTTCATAAGCATTTTGTAGAAGAAGGAATTGATCCAATCTTGGCTAATAAGGTTGAGATGATGATAGAAGAAGTATGCATGATTATTGCTAAAGAAAATAAAAAGAAAGTTCTTGCAAGTTGTACAATCATGATTGATGAAAACCAAATTAAACTCTTTACAAGAGACAATGGCAAGATTTTTGATATGACAAAGATAGATGATAAAATTAATTCTATTGGTGCTTATGTTGCATCAAGACTTATGGATACGGATAAAGAAAATACTAATATGACAACTATTTCGTTTAATAGAAACATCTTTGTTTGGGATAAATAATTAATGTAAATATTGTAAATAATTACCATATATGTTATAATGCATATATGATTCAAGATTTACCTATAAACGAAAGACCACGAGAAAAGCTTCTGCAATTCGGGGCGAAGAGCCTATCGAATTCAGAGCTCATCGCCGTCTTGATATCTAGCGGATCACGAAATGAGTCCGCTATTTCTTTGGCTTCAAAGATTCTGTCTTTAGAGCAGGGCTCAATTAACAAGCTGTCAAATTATGAGCCTGAAGAATTCATGTCGCTAAAGGGTGTAGGAATTGCTAAAGCTTGCTCATTGGTTGCTGCTATGGAACTCGGTAGACGTATTGCAACAACTCCTGCGGAAGACAAGATTTTAGTAAACAACCCAGAAGTTCTTGCCAATCTATTTATGGAAGATATGAAATATCTCAATAAAGAGGTCGTTCGTATTGCTCTCCTGGATGTCCATGGCCGTCTTATAGCTCGTGTGGATGTTTCTATAGGCAGTATCAATGAGGCTGCGGCACACCCAAGAGAGGTATTTGCTCCAGCAATAAAGAAGGGGGCATCGGCAATTATCATTGCGCATAACCATCCTTCTGGAGATTGCACTCCATCCGATGGAGACATTAATAGTACGAGGCAGATTGTTGCATCTGGCAGAATTTTGGGGATAAAAGTGCTTGATCACCTTATTATCGGTGGGGGATACTATTGCAGTTTATTGGATAAGAATAAGGAATTATTCACATAAACTTGTTTCAAGTTCTTCCATTGACGCTGAAAATTTGATAAAATTATAAGACTATTTAGTTTTTGAGGATTTTCAAGATATGGGTAGAAGTATTTTAGTTACATCTGGAAATGGTGGTAGCGGGAAAACAACATTTTCAACTGCTATAGCGATTTGCATTGCTCGGCACAATTATAAGGTTTGTTTATTGGACCTTAATTTTGGGCTGCGCAACGATGATATTTATCTTGGTCTTGAAGATCGAGTTCTATATGACATCGGCGATATTTTTACTGGAATTTGCAGAGTTGATAAAGCTTTAGTAAAAGCTGGGGCAGATTTTGGTGAATTATATCTACTTGAAGGAACTCAAAACAAAATTCCAAGATCAATTTCAGAAGGCCATATTAAAGCTCTTGTTGGACAACTTAAAAAAGAATTTGACTATGTAGTAATCGATAGTGAATCATCTCTTAGCTTGACAAATGAAATTATTGCTAAAGCTGTTGATACAGCAGTATTGGTTGTGACTCCGGATCCACTTGCTTTAAGAAATTGTGATGCGGTTGATAAAAAACTGGCTGCTTGCGGAGTAAGAAGCCGCTGTTTCGTACTTAACATGGTTAAGCATGGTCTTGAAGAAAACAAGTTTGGCCCAAGTATTGATGATATAACTAAGGTTTTGACTATCCCGATGGCAGGAATCATTCCATATGATGAGAATATTCAAATCGGAAATAATATGGGAAGGCCAGTATTTACAGAGACACAATCTTACATTTCACGCAATATTGAGGAAATTGTGGGCAGAATGCTTGGATAATCTTATAAAATGGAGCTAAAATGGAACTTTTTAATGGAAAGTTCCATTTTTTTATTGTACAATAAAGGGTGGTAGATAATAATTATCTTTTACTATAGATTTTTATCATCTGAAATTATCTCAAGGGGGCGAAGTCCCCGTTTAGAAAGCCAAGGAGGCAAATATGGGTAGCATTAATGTTATCATCCTGGTTGCTGTTGCAGCTGTTGCTTCTCTGGTCATCGGAATATTAGTTGGTTATATCTTAAGGAAGAATAAGGCTGAAAAGATTATAGGCAGCGCCGAGACACAGGCTAAGAATTTGATCTTAGACGCAGAGAATCACTCTGAACAGCTTAGAAAGGAAGCTCTGGCTGATGCCAGAAAAGAGGCACACGAAATTCGTGTAGAAGCTGAAAAAGAAATTCGCGAAAGAAAAGGCGAAGTTAAACAGCAAGAAAATCGAGTTATTCAAAAGGAAGCATCAATTGATAAAAAACTCGAAACCATTGAACACAAAGAAGAAACTATTAACAGAAAGCTTCAATCATTAGGTGACAAGGAAAAGCTTTTGGAAGCAAACCTGCAAAAGCAGATTGCTGAACTCGAAAGAATTTCTGGTTGCACAGCAGAAGAAGCTAAACAGATGCTTTTAGCAGACATCGAAAGAGATGTTCGCCATGAAGCATCAGTGATGATTAAAGAAATTGAAACTAAGGCTAAAGAAGAAGCTGATCGTGAAGCTAAGGAAATCATCACAGGCGCTATTCAGCGCTGCGCAGCAGATCATGTTGCAGAAAATACAGTATCAGTAGTTGCTATTCCTTCAGATGAAATGAAGGGTAGAATTATTGGCCGTGAAGGTAGAAACATTAGAGCGATTGAGCAGGCAACTGGCATTGAACTCATCATTGATGACACTCCAGAAGCAGTTATTCTTTCAGGCTTTGATCCTGTAAGAAGAGAAATTGCTAGACTTGCTCTTGAAAAACTTGTAGTCGATGGACGTATTCATCCAGCTCGCATTGAAGAAATGGTTGAAAAGGCTACAAAGGAAGTTAACCAGTCAATCAAAGAAGCTGGTGAAGAAGCTACATTTGAATCAGATATTCACAATCTTCATCCAGAACTCGTTAAGCTTCTTGGTAGACTTCGTTACAGAACATCTTATGGGCAGAACGTACTTAAACATAGCTTAGAAGTATCACATCTTGCAGGTCTTATGGCCGGAGAACTTGGTATGGATGTAAAGCTTGCTAAGCGTGCAGGTCTTCTCCATGATATTGGTAAGTCTCTTGATCATGAAATTCAGGGGACACATGTTGATATCGGTATTGATATCTTAAAGAAGTATAAAGAAGCAGAAGCTGTTATTGATGCAATGGCAGCTCACCATGGGGATTATGAACCAAAGAGCCCTGAAGCAGTTCTTGTTGCTGCTGCAGATGCATTAAGTGCGGCTCGTCCTGGCGCAAGGCGTGAAACCCTTGATACATATATTAAGAGGCTTCAAAAACTCGAAGAAATTGCTAACACAACACCTGGCGTTGAATCCTCATACGCTATTCAGGCTGGCCGTGAAATTAGAATCATTGCTAAACCAGATGAAGTTAATGATGATGCAATGGCACTTCTTGCTCGTGAAATTTCACAGAAGATTGAATCTGAACTCGAATATCCTGGCCAGATTAAGGTAAATGTAATTAGAGAAACAAGAGCAATAGATTACGCAAAATAGACCAAAGAATGTTTATTTACTTAGATAACAGCGCAACAACTCGGGTCAAACCTAATGTTGCAGAAACAATGGTAAACGCTATGACGAAGGATTTTGGAAATCCTTCGTCTTTGCATAGACTCGGTTTAAACGCAGAGAAAATCGTAAAAGATTCCAGAGCAGCTATTGCGAAAGCACTTAATGCTTCTCCTGAGGAAATATATTTCACATCATGCGGAACTGAAAGTAACAATACTGTCATCAAAGGTGTTTGGGAGTCAAAGAAAAAGCAGGGCAAGAGAATAATAACAACTGCTGTTGAACATCCAGCAATTCTTCAGCCAGCCCAGTGGTGTGCGCAGCAGGGCGCTGACGTTGTGTATCTTCCTGTGGATGGAAACTGCAATATCAAGATGGAAGATTTAAAAGCTGCTTTAACTGATGATACAATCCTTGTTAGCATTATGCATGTAAACAACGAAGTTGGAACTATCTTTCCAATCAAAGAAATCGCGCAGTACGTCCGTGAAAATTCAAAAGCATATATTCATACGGATGCAGTTCAGTCTTTTGGAAAAGTACCAACTGATGTTAAAGATCTTGGTATAGATTTCTTGAGCATCTCTGGGCATAAGATTCATGCTGCAAAGGGAATAGGGGTTCTTTATGTAAAGAAGGGGATTCATATTCCTGCATATATTCTTGGTGGGGGTCAGGAATCTGGCTTTAGATCGGGAACAGAATCGGTTCCTCTTATTGCAGGTCTTGGCGAAGCTGTTAAAACTTTTGAAGGCTATGATGGTAAGGCTAAAGACTATCTAAAAAAGCGCATTCTGGAAAAGTTCGGAGACACTGTAAAGATTAATACTCCGGCAGAATCATCCCCATCAGTTCTTAATGTATCTTTCTTAGGCTGCAGGGGAGAAGTTCTTCTTCACATGCTTGAAGAAAATGAAATTTATGTTTCAACTGGATCTGCATGTTCATCAAATTCTAAGAAGAAGGGCAGCCATGTTCTTAATGCTATGGGATTGAAGCCTGATGAAATCGAAGGCGCAATTAGATTTTCATTTTCAGAAGATAACACAATTGATGAAATGGACCGCGTAATCGAAGTCCTTATTGATGTTGTAAACAAACATAGAAAATTAATGAAGAGATAAAATGAAAACATTTATCGTTCGCTGCGGTGAAACTGCACTCAAGGGCCAGAACAAACCTTATTTTGAAAGGATGCTGGTTCAAAGAATTAAAAAATATATAAGCACAATCGATGGTGCAACAGCAGAAAGATTGGATGGACTTATCTTTGTCCGTACTCCGGACGAGGCTGATTCAGAAGATACTTTAAAAAAGGTTGGCAGAGTATTTGGCGTAGATTCTATTTCTCCGGCAAAAGAAATTCCAATTGAAGGAATGTCTTCAGAAGAGGTTATGGAAGCTGTTGGGAATGAAGCAGTTAAGACTATGATGTCTTTAATTGAACGCAAGGGTGTTAAGACTTTTAAAGTTGAGGCAAAGCGTGCAGATAAAAATTTTCCAATTGAGTCTCCTATGATTGCAAGACGTGTAGGTGCTGTAATTCTTAAGGGTTGCAAGGTATTATCAGTTGATGTTCACGATCCAGATTGTCTGGTATACGTAAACGTAAGAAGAACTTACGCTTATGTTTACGAGCAGAAGATTTCAGGCTTTGGCGGACTTCCGCTTGGAACAAATGGCAAGGGCCTTGTACTTCTTTCAAGTGGAATCGACTCTCCAGTTGCAACATTTATGATGTCACATAGAGGAATGTATATGGATGCAGTTCATTTTCATTCGTATCCGTACACATCAGAACGTGCATTTGAAAAGGTTAAAGATCTTGCGAAGATTTTGACAACTTACACTGGAAGAATTAATATGTATTCGATTAATCTTCTTCCTATTCAAGAACGAATTGTTGCAAATTGTCCAGAAGACCAGACGACAATTTTGGTTAGACGCTTCATGATGCGCTGTGCTGAAAAAATTGCGAAGAAGGTCGACGCGATGATGCTTATTACCGGAGAATCTCTTGGCCAGGTTGCTAGTCAAACTGCAGAAGCTTTGGTGGTAACGGATAGCACCGTTCAGATGCCAGTAATGAGACCTCTTATCGCAATGGATAAGACAGAAATCATTCGAATCGCAAAAGAAATTGGCACATTTGAAAAATCAATAGAGCCTTATGAAGATTGTTGCACAGTATTCCTTCCAAAACATCCGGTAACAAAGCCTAAACTTGAAAAGATTTTAGAATCAGAGAGCAAGCTCGATGTTGAAGCTCTTGTTGATGCCGCAGTAGAATCAGCGACACTTGAAACTATTTATCAGGATTTTGAATAATGTTTAAAGAAATTCTCCATTATGCAGGCCCAATTATTATTGGTGGCGTAATCGGATATATCACAAACTACATAGCAATTCGTATGCTGTTTCAGCCATACGAGGCAAAATACATTGGAAAGTGGCATGTGCCATTTACCCCGGGCATCATTCCTAGAAGAAAAAATGCCTTTGCTGAAGCTTTAGGGCAGGCAGTTTTTGAAAAATTCTTCAATTGGGATGATCTTGAACTGGTGTTCTTGTCTGACACATTTTGCAATCAGGTTTGCTCTCAGATTATCGAAAGTCTAAGAGCTCAAAAAGATAGCAATGAAGCTAAAGAGGCAATAAGTAATATGCCAGTAGAAGTTCAGAAACGGCTCACGGATTCCGTGGTTGACTACACATATCATGCGATGATTAGGGCAGGCTATGGTGGGCTAGCAAGAACAGTTCCTCAAATGCTTAGAGAAATGATTGAACAAAAGAAGATTGATTTCTCAGAGTTTAATGGGGCAAAGCTCGTTGATATGGCTTTTGGCGATGATGATACTAAGCTAAAAGAGCTTTTAACTAAGATGTATATGAAGTTTATGCGAGAGAATGTAAGGCCTATTGTCGAGAGTGTCGACATTGTAACCCAGATTACAGGTAAGATGAAACTAATGACTTCACAGGAGGTTGAAAGTCTCGCTCTGGCATTCTGCGCAAGGGAGCTTAAGATGGTTATTTGGTTCGGAGCTTTCCTTGGGGCAATAATTGGAATAATTAATATATTTTTATAAATTAAAATATAAAGAGCTGATTTTTACAGTATTCACGGGCACAGTTTCGCCCTTAGTGCTCGTTCACACTGTAAAAATCACCTCTTTTTTTGTTTTCCACACCTATATTGACAACAAATATAGTATAATAAAATTGCTATTATTATCGATTGGTTTACTTAGGAAAGGAGTGTCGCCATGAGTAATATAACAGACGAAAAGTACGAACGCTTTAAGACTAATCTCGAAGCTGTAAACGGCACATGCGAACGTACTTGTAAGGCTGAGCTCGGCAAGAAACTTGCTGACTTGTTTGTAGCTCAGGGTCTCAAAGATGTATGCGTTAATGAGACCCCATTTTTAAAAGAGGCTGGTGTTGTAGATGCACTTAAGACTGCTGGTGTACAGGTATACACAGATCACATCAGACTTCACGGAGAAACCGCACAAGGTGGTATCTCTGAAATGCACGGTGGAATCGCTGAGCTCGGAACAATGATGCAATTTTCTGACGCTATTAACGGCAGACTCGTTGCAATTATGTCCGAAGATTTCTTCGGTGTTCTTCCTGCATCAACTATTGTTGATACTTACGATGAAATGTTCGACAGAATCGACGCACTTGGAAAGGATATCCCAGGATATGTAGGATTTATCACAGGCCCAAGTCGTACAGCTGATATCGAATGCGTAGGTACTGTAGGTGTACATGGTCCACTTAGAGCTACTTGCATCATCGTAGAGGATATGTAGAGGGAGGAGGAAAAATCATGGCTAGTGATCAGTTAAAATTTGAAATTGATAAGGCGTTAGCTAATACCACATTGGCAAGAACCCTCGGTAACTTCTGCGCAGCATATCCAGAAGGAAGATTAAAGTCATATGCAGGCGTTGACTTCGAAAAAGAACGTAATGGAGTTAAAGAAGTAAAAACTTACGCTGCAGAACATATCGACGAAATGATTGATAGCTTTACAGCAAATGCAACAGCTCGTGGAGCAGTTGTACATGTTGCAAAGACAAAGGAAGATGCTATCCAGTGGGTACAGAGCATCGTGAAGGAAAACAATGTCAAGACTATTGTTAAGTCAAAATCTATGGCATCTGAAGAAATTCACATGAACAAAGTCCTTGGAGAAGACGGTGTCCTTGTTCAAGAAACAGACCTTGGTGAATTTATTATTGCCCTCGAAGGCAATACACCTGTTCACATGGTAATGCCTGCTCTACACTTAAACAAAGAGCAAGTAGCTGACCTTTTTACAGATTATACAAAAGAAAAGAACGAACCTATCATTGCTGAAGAGGTTAAGACCGCTCGTAAGGTAATGAGACAGAAATTCCAGACAGCTGAAATGGGTGTTTCTGGTGCTAACGTTGCAGTCGCTGATACAGGTACTGTATTCACAATGACAAACGAAGGTAACGGCCGTATGGTTGGTACACTTCCAAAGATTCATCTTTATGTATTTGGTATTGAAAAGTTCGTTAAAACAGTAGGCGATGCACGTTATATCTTCAAAGTACTTCCACGTAATGGAACAAAACAAAGATTAACAGCATACCTCTCACTTTATACTGGTGCAACAGAAGTTGTTACAGATAAAGAAGCAGATACAATTGAAAAGAAGAAGTTCTATGTCCTCATTCTTGATGATGAAGGCAGAAGAGAAATTTTAGCGCAGCCTGACTTTAGAGAAATTTACAACTGCGTTCGTTGTGGTGCTTGCCTCGACGTATGTCCAGCATTTGCTCTTGTAGGTGGTCACGTATTCGGTTCCAATGTTTATACAGGTGGTATCGGTACAATGCTTACACACTTCTTAATCAATCCTGATAGAGCGGATGAAATTCAGAACATCTGTCTGCAGTGCGGTCGCTGCAATGAAGTTTGCGGTGGTGGCCTCCACATCAAGGAAATGATTATGAAGCTCCGTCAGGATAATGTTAAGAGAAACCCTGGCAAGATTACAAAGTTTGCATTCGATGCTGTAAACGACAGACATTTGTTCCACAGCATGCTGAGAATTGCATCCGTTGCGCAGGATATTCTCCTCGACAAAGATACTCAGAGAATTAGACATCTTCCATTATTCCTTTCCGGAATGACAGATGGAAAGACATTTCCTAATATCGCCAGAGTACCATTCAGAGATATCTTCCCAACAATTAAGCAAGAAGTTGCTAATCCAAAGGGCAAGATTGCTCTCTTCGCAGGATGCTTACTTGACTTCGTATATACAGACTTAGCAGTTGCAGTAATTAAGGATCTCAACTCCATTGGCTACTATGTAGATATGCCTATGGAGCAGGGTTGCTGCGGTTGCCCAGCTGAATCACTTGGTGATACAGAAGCTGCTGCTATTTCAGCAGAAATGAACACAGCTGCTCTCCATGTTGATGATTACGACTACATCGTATCAGCTTGCCCATCTTGCACACATCAGATCCATCTGTATGCTGAAAGAATCCCAGAAGGTTCAGATCTCCACAGACAGGCTGAAGCAATCAAAGAAAAGGCTATGGACTTTGCTAAGCTGTTCTACATGCTTGATGGTGCTCAAGAGCTCGGCGATGGTAAGCCAGTTAAGGTTACATACCACGATTCTTGCCATATGAAGAGAGAGATGGGCGTCTACAAAGAGCAAAGAGAGCTTCTCACTCATACAAAGGGTGTTGAACTCGTAGAAATGAACGAATGCGATAACTGCTGCGGCTTCGGCGGCGCATATATGGCAATCTTCCCAGAAATCTCTAAGGAAATCCTTGAGAAGAAGATGAAGAATGTTGCTGCATCAGGAGCAGAAGTAGTTGCTGTTGACTGCCCGGGCTGCATGATGCAGATCGAAGGTGGCGCAGACGCTAGAGGCATGAACGTTGAAGTTAAACACACCGCAACTATCATCGCTGAAAAGAGAGGACTTCTTTAATCTTGGCTTATATACCAGACTTAAGCAAAGTTAGGTATTACATGCACCTAATAGCCAGTCATCCATATTCGGGTACAGAAGTGGGGCGTATTTTAGACGACACACTTGATACTAATGGGAAGATGGTTCGTGCAAATTTGGTGCTCTGTGCTGGAGCATTTGGGCCTAACTTTGAAGAAAAATTAGATCGATTAAGCATGCTTGCTGCTATGGTAGAGCTTACACATTTAGCCTCGCTTGTACACGACGATATAGTCGATGAAGCGGACTTTAGGAGAGGCAAACCATCCATACAAGCTAAGTATCATAAAGATGCCGCTGTCTATGCCGGAGACTTCCTTATTACAAGGGTCAACTACTATGAAGCGAAAGAGCATCTGAATGAAGCAGGGGCTGTGCTTTCACAGACCATCGAGCGCATGTGCGCAGGCGAAATAGGGCAGGCACTATGTAGATATAAAGAAACTACAAGTGTAGCTGAATATTTGAACAATATCCGCGGCAAAACAGTTGAATTGTTCAAAGGCGCTTGCAGAATCGGCGCCCAAGAAGCGGGGTGTAGCGAACAAATCGTAAGTAAGCTTGAATCCTTCGGCGAAAACCTAGGGATTATGTTCCAGCTTAGAGATGATTTGCTTGACTTCACATCAACAAGAGCCGAGATGGGTAAAGCCACTCACATGGACTTTAGAGAAGGCATTTATACAATGCCAGTGCTGTACGCACTCCAGTCTGATAAGTCCGGCGAATTGCTTGCTGTTATGCGTAAGAATGCTAGAGAAAGTCTGACAGATAAAGAAATCTCAGAAACAGAAAAACTGGTAGTGGATCTCGGAGGCGTTGATGCCACAATTAAAGAGATTAGAAGCTGCCAATCAAGAATAGAAGGATTGCTCGAGGATTTACCTCAAAGTATATCCACCTCTCTATTAAGTGAACTTGTAAAGAAACTAGCTATCTAGTGAATTACAAAGCTACGGTATAAATACTATTGTCAAGGAGGACAATGATATGAGTGAAGAAAAGTTTGACGTCATCGTTGTCGGTGGCGGACTCGCTGGACTCACTGCAGCATATGAACTCGCTAATGCAGGTTACGAAACACTTGTAGTTGAGCGTGGTGATTACTGTGGTGCTAAGAATATGACAGGCGGCCGTCTTTACGGTCACAGTCTTGAAAAAGTTATTCCTAATTTTGCTGAAGAAGCTCCTATCGAAAGAAAAATCGTTAAGGAAAACATTGCACTTCTTAATGCAGAAGGCGGTATGCAAATTGCATATAAGAGCCCTAAGCTTACAGAAGGTTCAAATGCTTCTTACTCAGTATTAAGAGGAAAGTTTGACCAGTGGCTTGCACAAAAAGCTGAAGAAGCTGGTGCTATGATGGTCAATGGTATTAGAGTTGATAGCCTCATCCAGCAGGATGGTAAGGTCGTTGGTATCGAAGCCGGTGGCGAAGAAATGTTTGCCGACGTAGTTATCCTTGCTGATGGTGTTAACTCACTTCTCGCACAGTCAATTGGAATGAAAAAGGAAATCGAACCTCATGAAGTTGCTGTTGGCGCAAAAGAAGTTTGGAAACTCTCAGAAGAAGTTATCAATGAACGTTTTGGTGTTGAAAGTGGCGAAGGCGCAGCTATCCTTTGCGCAGGCGATCCAACAGATGGAAACCTTGGCGGTGGATTTATTTACACAAACAAGGACACAGTTTCTCTTGGTATCGTAACTACACTTTCTGATATTGGAAGATCTGATGTATCCGTTCCAAAGATGGTAGAAAGATTCCATAACCATCCAATGGTAGAACCACTCATCAAGGGCGGAGAATTAATTGAATACTCTGGCCACCTCGTAACAGAAGCAGGCTGGAGCATGATTCCAGAACTTTATAGAGATGGCGTACTTGTAGCAGGCGATGCAGCTGCATTCGTAATTAATCTTGGCTACACAGTACGCGGCATGGACTTCGCTATCGAATCAGGTAGACTTGCTGCAGAAGCTGTAAAGAAAGCTAAAGCTGTTGATGATTACTCCGCAGACACCCTTTCCTATTATAAAAAGCTTCTTGAAGAAAGCTTCGTATTCCGCGACATGAAGAAGTTCCAAGCATTCCCTGCAATCTTAGAAGAACACATGATCTTCAATGAACTTCCTAAGTTCGTTGGCGACGTATTCGACAGAATGATGGTAGTTAACGGCGAACCAAGCAGTGACCTTATTGTTGGTATCGCAAACGATTTCTGCGGTACATTCACAATGGCTGGCATTGCAGAATTCGTATCAAAGCTGATGGGGGTACTCTAAAATGATGAAGAAAATGACTATTGATGACAAGCTCGGTCTTGATCTTTATAACACAGACGAGCACGAATCTCACATCGATGTAGATCTTAATTGCAAAGATGAAGCTGAAATCATGAAGTTAGTTCTTGCTTGCCCAGCAGAATGCTATAAGTACACTGATGGACAGTTCTCATTCAGCCACCTTGGTTGTCTTGAATGCGGAACATGCAGAGTTCTTTCTCATGACAAGATCGTTAAATCTTGGAACCACCCTATGGGAACAATTGGTGTTTCTTTTAGACAGGGATAATCCATATTTAAGGGATTCAAAAACTGCGGTGCATGTGCGCCGCAGTTTTAATTTTCTTTAATAGAAAGATTTTAGCCTATACATGCTTCGGGCCAAACTGTTGAAGCTCTTCCATCAAGGCCCTTTGACATATTGCTGAGACATTTAAGCCGGCTTTATTTGCTGCATAACTATTGCAGCCATTCCAATTGCATCTCTCGCCATTGAAATTGCTTCGGCATAATCTTTACCTTCAGTATTAATTTCGAAATCAGGTATATATACTGTTAAACACGAATCAGATTTACTTAATACTATAGGGTATGTTTGTCTCATTCTAATCACCTCAGTCCATTTCTTATAATCTCCGTTTATTATACACAAAAAATACACAATGTAAAGACTGGCAAAATATGGTAATACAATTATATCATGCCGGAGTAAAATCTGTAAATTATTATAAATAGTGCTAAATATTGACATCCTTGACACCCCCCCCAATTATGGAATAAAATGTATCATGTATAAATCATGTATAAATGTAAATAAAGCATAACTACATAAACATGAAAGGCATGAAAAATGAAAAAATTAGTTAGTATTTTAATAGCAATGATTATGGTTATCTCGCTTATGCCTATGACGGTATTTGCAGGTGACCCAGAGCCAGTTATATCTTGGAACAATATTCAAAAACCAGATACTGAAGGAACTGTTAATGCATATTTGTACGCAAACGATGCAGACCCTGGGACCTACACATTGAAAATCACTGGTACAGGTGATATGGACGACTTTAATTCCGCGAGCCTTCCATGGAAATCCCAAAAGTCATCTATTACCGATGTTGAGGTTGCTGAAGGTGTGACGAACATCGGAAATTATGCGTTTTCCCAATTCGATAAGCTTAAGAACGTGAAAATTTCCGCGAGCGTAAAGAGTATTGGTCAAATGGCGTTTTTTAGTAGTAATGTGAAGAATGTGGAAATTGCGGAAAGTTCTCAGCTAACAACCATTAACGACTATGCATTCGTGAACTGTTTAAACCTTAAGAGCATCACTATCCCGGCGAGTGTGACAAGCATTGGGAACCAAGCATTTAATGGATGCACGGAACTCGAAACATTAACCTTTGCAGAAGGTTCAAAATTGACATCCATCAATTCAACTACATTTCAAAATTGTTCAAAACTTAAAGGTGTAACTATCCCCGCAAAAGTGGAAACTATCGGTAGCAATGCATTTAAAGGTTGCAAGGAACTCGAAACATTGACCTTTGCAGAGGGTTCTACGTTAAAAACCATCGGGAAATATGCATTTCAGAAGTGTGAAAAGCTTACGTCGGTAGTGATTCCGGATACTGCAGAAGATCTCGCTTTGGAATGTTTTGAAGGATGTGCGAGCCTTACAGAGGTAGCATTCCCTTCAAGCGTAATGACAAAACAAGAAACTAGTAGCCAACTGCCAGCGTTTTTCCACTGTCCCATCAAAAAGATAACTGTTGACAATGTGGTTTATGAAAATGAGATGAAGTTCGAATTCACACATAATTTAGATGGCTTTTGGAATATTAAAACTAGTTTAGATTCAGATACTCAAGTAAGCGAGGCAATCGAAGGGAAGACCTATAGTTTTACACTTGGGACTCAACTTAATGCGTACTTGACGGGTTCCTATACTGTCCCAAAAGATACAGAGGTTACTATCGTTGCTGGCGAAAGTAGCAGCACAAAGGTATTGAAAAATGACGTTAACGTTACGGTTTGCAGTTTGCGAACGCTTGCCGATGCGATTGATCCGCCACCAGTTGGGGAATGGGATATTTCTAAAACAGCGGGCACTGGTAATGTATGGGCGAAACTGTATAAAAACGATACAGACCCTGTGACCTATACATTGAAAATCACTGGTACTGGTGAGATGAAAAACTGGGGATTCTCGGATTCTAATGAGTGGCACAACGATGACTATAAATCTAAAATTACCGATGTAGAGATTGGTGACGGGGTTGAGAATATTGGAGAAAATGCGTTTGTCGGTCATGCGCGTCTTAAGAATGTGAAAATTTCCGCGAGTGTAAAGAAGATTGGTTTCGGTGCGTTTCAATCAAGTGGAGTGGAGAGCGTGGAAATTGCGGAAAGTTCTCAGCTGGCGAGTATTGAAGGCCAAGCGTTCTGGAAGTGCGAATCTCTTACTGATAGTTTTACAATTCCTGCAAGTGTAGAGGAGATTAAAAACTCTGCATTTCTGGCCACGGGTGTAACAAATATCGTTTTTGAGGATGATTCTAAGCTGACGAAACTCGGTAATTCTGTGTTTCAAGATTGCACACATTTGACAAGCGTGAGCTTCGGGGCAAATTCAAAGTTGCAAACCATTGACAACAATGCGTTTAAAAACACAGGTCTTACAAGCATCACTATTCCGGCGAGTGTGGAAACAATTGGAGCAAATGCCTTCTTTGAAAATAAATCTCTCCAAAGTGTAATCTTTGAAGAAGGGGCATCTCAAATACTAAGCGTTGGGGACTGTGCATTTCAATCCTGTACAAATCTTGAGACTTTGGTACTTTCGACGAGCGTAAAATCCCTTACAGCTTCATTTAGAGACTGTTCCAAGCTTTCGAATGTGACGGTTCCTTCAAGCGTGGAAATATTAACAAACAGCGCTGGATATTCAGTGTTTGCCGGTTGCGATGCCATTACCAAGACGACTATTGACAGTGTGAACTACACGGTGCCAAGTGATAATGTTGGTAAGATTACGTTAGGTAAAAGTGGAGACTCTGGAACAATCAAAGCCCCTTCGGGTACCATCGTCAGTACAACTATAGACGGAAAGACCTATAGCTTTACACTAGGGGCACAGCTTGTTAACGCCGCAGAAAAATGGACAGACGGCACCTATAGCGTCCCTGCCGAGACAGTGATTACTATCGCTTCTGGCGAGGCTAGTAACACAAAGGCATTGGAAAACGTAGTTAACGTTAAAGTTAAAGATTTACAACCTCTCATAGATGTGCTTGACCGTCCAGAAGTAAGAGCAACGGAAGTAACAGCAAATAGCATAAAATTAACCTATAATGCAAATTGGGAATATAAGTGTGGGGATGATTCATGGAACTCTGGCGAAAATGCAAATGTATTTTCAAATCTTACTCCAGCAACAAAGTATACATTTAATGTAAGAGTTAAAGACCGTGAAGGTACCAAAGTAACAGTAACCCAGTACACTGCACATTCAGCACCTGGAGCAGATGAAGTATATTTCCTTGATTATTCTGATGAAATAATTATCATATTGGAAGATTATGAAGTATTTTCTGATGCGGAATTAACTACAAGTGTGGCAACTGGCGATATTATTACGCCTGGTGCAACATACTATGTACGTAAAGCTGCAACTGGCGACATTCCAGCATCAGCTGCAATATCATTTGTTGCTCCAGATCGTGCTCCAACACCAGACGCGCCAACAGTGGTATCAAAGACAGATACAACTATCAAAGTGAATACAGTTGATGGACAGGAATATAGCATAGATAATGGTACAACATGGCAGAAAAAAGGTGAATTTACAGGCCTTATTGCAGGAAAAGAATATACAATTTATACAAGGGTAAAAGCAGTAACAACTCCAGGCAGTGAGAAGTTTGCAAGTGAAAAAAGTGCCGCTTTAAGTGTGACAACAAAGAGCGTTCCAGATGCACCAGATGTAACGGCAGCAGATGCTACAGTAACAGCAAATAGCATTACTCTTCCTACAAATGGAACTCCAAATGCATATGAATATAGTACAGATAATTCCACATGGAATGATATATATGAATTTACAGGCTTAACTGCTGCAACACAGTATACATACTATATTCGTTATAAAGAGACAAATGAATCAATTGCTTCAGCAGCAACTGAATTAAAGATTTATTCAGCACATGCAACACCAGGTGACGGCGAAGGGTATAGTATTGACTATGCAACTGAAGAAGTAATTGTAGATGATGGATATGAAATCAGTAAAACTGCAGATCCCGCATTTTCAGCTGAAACATTAACAGAAAATAAGCTGGCTATTACGCCAAATACAACGTATTACATTCGTAAAGCTGCAACAGAAGGTGGCGCCCCTGCATCAGCATGTAAATCCTTTACAACACTTGAAAGACCAGCGACTCCATCAGCACCTGAACTTAGTAGCAAGACAGATACAAGTATAACAGTAGTAGCAGCTACGGGCCAAGAATATAGCATAGATGATGGCTCAACTTGGGTGGCCCCAGAAGGTGAAACAGTTGTATTTAGTAATCTTACTGCAAATACTTCATATAGCATTATCACAAGAGTTGAAGCTGTAACAACTGAAGGTAGCGAAAAGTTTGCAAGTGCAAATAGTGAACCTTTAACTGTAACAACTGAACAGCATAAAACTTCAGGTGGAGGATCAAGCTCTTATTCTGTAACAACGAAGTCTTCTAAAAATGGAACAATCGCTATTGATAAAAAGAAGGCAGCTTCTGGCAGCACTGTAACAATCACAGTAAAGCCAGATTCAGGATTCACTGTTGAAAAAGTAACTGTTCTTGATAAGAACGGCAAAGAAGTAACAGTTAAGAATCTTGGAAACAATAAATATAGTTTCACAATGCCAAAGGGCGGAGTAACAGTTTCTGCAACTTTCATGGAAGATAATACAATGCTTAACTTCTTTGTAGATGTTAAGGCTTCTGATTACTTCTATGATGCAGTTTTGTGGGCTGCTGAAAACGGAATTACAACAGGTACTGATGCTATTCACTTTAGTCCGAACGGGACAACAACAAGGGCTCAGATGGTAACATTCATTTGGAGACTTGCAGGAAGTCCAGACTTTGAAGGTGGCGACACTCCATTTACAGATATTACGAAGTCAGATTACTTCTATGATGCAGTAGTTTGGGGATGGAACGTTGGAATTATTAACGGAAAGTCGGAAAACTTGTTTGCTCCGGATGACATAGTAACAAGAGGCGAAGCTGTAACATTTATTTACAGATATGCTAAGGTTGCTGGTGGAGATCTTCCAAACCCATTTACCGATGTTACTTTGGGCAAGTTCTATTACTACCCGGTTCTTTGGGCAGCTAATAACGAAATCGTTAAAGGAACAAGCTCAACAACATTTAGCCCGGATGCTGAATGCACAAGAGGACAGGTTGTCACATTCCTATACAGATATAATAATCAGTACAGCATTCAGTAATTACGCATAAAGCAACATAAGAGCCTCGAAAGAGGCTCTTTTTGAATAACTTAATATCTTAATCTATTAAACAAAAATAAAAAATTATTAATTTTGTGCTTATTTGATCCCTTTGTGAAGACAACATGCTCCGCACATCATCTTTTTTACTTTGACATTCTTGATGCCAATTTCTTCAAACAACTCTTTTAATTCTTCGGATCTTAAAAACATTTCTGTAGAACTTGCTAGCCAGCGATATTCCTCTTTGTGATCCTTTAGACCTCCAATGTGAGGCATGATTCCTTTAAAGTAAACATTGTAAAATACTTTGACAAAAGAATTATCTGGTACGAAAGAGTCAAGACATGCAATTGTACCGCCAGGCTTTACAACTCGTTTCATCTCTAAGAGAACTTGCCTGTAATCTGGAGTATTTCTAAGGCCAAAGCTTATGCAAGCACCATCAAAGCTATTATCGTCAAACGGAAGTTGCATTGCATTTCCTTCTACCCATTTGATTTCTTTTGGACATTTCTTCTTTGCGACTTCGAGCATGGCAGGGGAGAAATCTAAACCTGTTATGTTGCATCCTTTTGTATTAAGTGCAATTGCAATATCTCCAGTTCCACAACATACATCAAGAATTTGTAATCCAGACTCAAATGAATTAATCAGTTTTTTCTTCCATGATTTTTCCATTCCAAAAGATATGCGAGTATTTGCATCATCATATCCTTTGGATATAGTTTCAAAAACCTGATAAACTTTTTCTTCTTTACTTGATTGCATTGATAATAATTCCTAATACTATAGTTGCAATGTACGTTCCATTGGCCCAAATATTAGCCTTTAGCACGGTCTTCATTTGAGTTATTCTATTTGCTTGGTCAAGTGGAGAATTCATAAGCCAAAGCATAGCAGGGCGCGCTGTGAAATGAAGCGCAAGTCCGCAAATAATTCCGATTGGTCCAATTAATATAATAGGAAGAATCCATAAAAGCCCGAGCCAAATAATTACGCATGCTTTATAAATCTTGCGGCATTTTTCTCTGCCGACAATAACGGGCATTGTTTTTCTTCCTGCCTCGATATCTTTTTCGATATCGCATCCGTTGTTGCTCATCAGAATAAGTCCAATGGAAAGAATAAGCGGAAGGGCAACGAGCAAAACTTCAAAATGCCATTCGCCTGTTGCTACACTGACACAGCCCAGCGGAATTAATCCACCCATAACAAACCCGGAAATAAATTCGCCAATTGGGAGGTATGAAATAGGGGTGTGGCCCCCAGAGTAAAGCACAACACAGGCAGCCCCAATCAACCCAATCCATAATGGAATTAAGGTATTGTTTGTTAAAATTAAAACAATCCCGACAATCCCTGCAATTACAAGATATGCAAGTCCTAACGCAAGGGCGGATTTAGGATTGATGTTTTCATACACCAAAACTGCATCACTGCGCTCTAAATTGTCTTCGGCAGTATCCGTTCCTTTAATATAGTCAAAGTAGTCATTTAGGGTGTTAACGGATGATTGCATTAAAATACATGCGAAAATAAGACCCATGATTTCAAAAACGGAAAGTGAATATCCTTTGAAAATGCAATAGGCGCAGCCGAGGGCTGATGGCAAAATTGATGCTGGCCAGGTGTGTGCCGATGCTAATCTTTTAGCAAGTAATAGAGTTAATTTATTGTAAGTATTCATAATAATTTATTGTATCACAAAGCGTCTTTTTGGGGACTGTTTTTTGTATATAATTTTTATTTTCAAAAAGCCCGCGAGTGTTGATTTTTTAACAATCTTTTTTGTAATATTTCTGTAAGATTTCGTACATTTTTGGGTTGAAATTTGATACAATAAATATGTGAATTAATATGCTTACATTGGTAAGTAGGCTTTAGGCAAATCACCACACCGGTGAAGGGCGAGAAGCCTAAATCTGAAAGCCCGTGTCGGCGTTCAAATTCTTTGCGAATTTGTAAAAGTACAAGGAGGAAACTATATGTACGCACTTATCGCATTTATACCACTTTTAGTAACAATCGTGCTGATGATCGGTTTCAACTGGCCAGCAAAGAGAGCTCTTCCACTTGCTTGGGTACTCTCAATGATCGTTGCTGCAATTTTCTGGAAGATGAGCGTAAAGAACATGATCGCTTATACTATCACCGGTTTCTTAAGCGCATTTGAAACTCTCGTTATCATCTTCGGTGCTATCCTTATTATGAACACACTTTCACGTTCTGGCGCTATGGCTGCTATTAACGGAATGTTCAAGGGTGTTACAAAGGATATCCGTATTCTTGCTGTAATCATCGGCTTCACATTCGGTGCATTCATCGAAGGTGCTGCTGGATTCGGTACACCAGCTGCTTTGGCTGCTCCACTGCTCATCAGTGTAGGCTTCCCACCACTTGCTGCTGCTATCGTTGCACTTGAATACAACTCAGTACCAGTTTGCTATGGTGCTGTAGGTACACCAACTAACACAGCATTCACAACTGTAAGAGATGCTGTTGCAGGTCTTGTTTCTAACGGAGACATTGCAGATCCTGCAGTAGAAGCTTGGAGAATGGATTTAACATTCACAACAGCAATTTGCCACGCAGTAGGTATTTTCTTCATCACAATCTTTGGTGTTGGTATCCTCTGCAAATTATTCGGACCTAACAAGAAGTTCAGCGATTGCGTTCCAGCAATTCCATTCTGCATTTTCACAGGTGTAGTATTTGATATTGTTTACCTCGCAGTTGCTAAGTTCATCGGACCAGAACTCGTTTCTCTCTTAGCTGCACTTGTAACACTTATCGTTACAATCTTCACATCTAAGGCTGGATTCCTCGTTCCAAAGAACATTCTTGAATTCGAAGCTAAGGATAAATGGGATAAGACATGGCTCTCAACAACAGAAGTTCCAGAACCAAAGGTATCCGATATGAAACTTGGTAAGGCATTCACACCTTACATCATCATCATTGTTATCCTCGTAGTAACAAGAGTTGCTCAGAACAGAGGCGTTGCATTCTTCAACTGGATGAAGACATTCACAATTGGTACTGGTGCTTCCGGAATCATTCTCGGACTCAACTGGAACTGGGCAGTACTCTGGAGCCCTGGCATTGTATTCATCCTCGTAGCTCTTCTCTCTATCGCTATTCACGGTATG
>JAZLHF010000005.1:0-28912 GCA_045616685.1 Anaerovoracaceae bacterium | reverse complement strand
GCATTCATAGCCTCGATTTCAGCTAAGAGCTTAGGCTGTACGAATGGGCCTTTCTTTAAAGATCTACTCATTTAGAAATTGTTCCTCCTTCCTTACTTTTCATTTCTTCTCTTTACGATGTACTGATTAGATGCCTTATGTTTTGATCTTGTCTTATAACCAAGTGCTGGCTTACCCCAAGGAGTAACAGGACCTGGACGACCAACTGGAGCCTTACCTTCACCACCACCGTGAGGGTGATCGTTAGGGTTCATAACTGAACCACGAACTGTAGGTCTGATTCCCATATGTCTCTTACGACCAGCTTTACCAAGGTTGATATTGGCATGTTCGTTGTTACCAACTTCACCAATAGTTGCCTTGCAGTTCATCGAAATCTTTCTAACTTCGCCGGAAGGAAGTCTTACCTGAGCATAACCGTCTTCTTTGGCCATAAGCTGAGCTGCATTACCAGCGGCTCTGCAAAGCTGTGCGCCCTTGCCAGCTTTAAGTTCGATGCAGTGGATAAGAGTACCTACTGGAATGTTAGCAAGTGGAAGTGCATTTCCACTAACGATATCAGCTTCAGGACCAGAAACAATCTTGTCGCCAACCTTCAAATCGTTAGGAGCGATGATGTATCTCTTTTCGCCATCTGCATAGCAGACTAAAGCGATGTTTGCACTACGGTTAGGATCGTATTCAATAGTCTTAACTGTTGCAGGGATACCATCTTTGTTTCTCTTGAAATCAATGATTCTATACTTTGGTCTGTAACCGCCACCTTGATGACGAACAGTGATGCAACCACGGTTGTTACGACCGCTGTGCTTCTTTAAAGTCTTTGTTAATTTCTTTTCCGGAGTGGAAGTTGTAATTTCTTCAAAAGTAGAAACTGTCATTCCTCTTAAACCCGGAGTCATTGGTTTATACTTTTTAATTCCCATATTCATTTACCTCCTGGTTTACATTCCTTCGAAGAATTCGATTGGCTTGCTTGATGCAGAAACAGTAACGATTGCTTTCTTGTAACCAGCAGTTCTACCAACGAATCTGCCCTGTCTCTTAATCTTGCCATCGAAGTTGCTTGTGTTTACTCGAATTACTTCTACATCGAAAGCTTGTTCTACTGCGGCTTTGATATCGGTCTTAGTAGCAGTTGGAGCAACTTTAAATGTGTACTTCTTGCTAGCTGCGTCATCCATACTCTTTTCAGAGATGATTGGAGCTAAAATTACGTCATAAGGAGTTTTCATTATGCATATACCTCCTCGATCTTCTTAACAGCATCCTGTGTAAGGATTAAGCTATTGTGATTTACGATTTCGTAAACGTTCATCTGAGGAACCATACTTACCTGTACGCCAGGAATGTTGTTTGCACTCTTCATAACGTTTTCGTTTTTATCAGCGGTAACGATTAATGCCTTCTTGTCAGCCTTGATAGCTTCAAGAACTTTAATCATTTCCTTTGTCTTTGGCTGTTCAAAGTCAAGAGAATCAAGAACGATGATTTCTTTATCAGCGAGCTTGCTAGAAAGTGCGGAGAACATTGCCAGTCTCTTTACTCTCTTAGGAATGCTATATCTATAGCTTCTTGGCTTTGGTGCGAATGCAACGCCACCACCAACCTGTGTTGGATCAGTTGTAGAACCCTGTCTATGACGACCTGTTCCCTTCTGTCTGAAAGGCTTACGTCCGCCTCCTCTTACTTCGCCTCTGGTCTTAGCGCTCTGTGTGCCCTGACGACCATTAGCAAGATAATTTTTAACTACAGCATGAACTGCGAATTCGTTAGGTTCGATTGCGAAGATGCCATCGTTAAGTTCAACTGTACCAGCTTCATTGCCAGCCATGTTAAGCATTGTTAACTGTGCCATTTACTTTTCCTCCTTCGCAATTACTTATTCTGACCTTTAACTGCATACTGTACCTTTACAAGACCACCCTTGTTACCAGGAACAGCTCCCTTAACGAGAAGCAGATTTCTGTCCGCGATTACTTTAACGAGTACGACATTCTGAACAGTTACTGTGTCGCGACCTGTTCTACCAGGAGCCTTGTTTCCAAGGAATACTCTTGATGGATAAGTTGCAGCAGCAAGACCGCCAGGGAGTCTCTTGTGCTTTGAACCATGAGTCATAGGTCCTCTGCGGTGTCCGTGTCTCTTGATGTTACCCTGAGTTCCCTTACCTTTGGAAGTACCAGTAACGTCAAGCTTTGCACCTTCTTCGAAATCAGCAACAGTTAATACCTGGCCGAGTTCGTAAGTTTCACCTTCTGCAAGACGAATTTCTGTTAAGAACTTCTTAACACCAACGCCTGCCTTAGCAAAGTGTCCAAGTTCAGGCTTGTTAGCTCTGCTTTCTTTCTTGTCTTCGAAACCAATCTGAACGGCATTATAACCGTCGGTTTCAAGTGTCTTGATTTGAGTAACAGCACAAGGGCCAGCCTCAATAACTGTTACAGGAATCATTTCACCCTTGTCGGAGAAGATCTGAGTCATGCCGACCTTCTTACCTAAAAGTGTTTTCATGTTTTTCCTCCTAATGTTTACAGCGGATTGACTCCGGCATCTGCCGGTCAATCATTCTAAGCACATTAGTATATTTACCTAATTGCTTACTAAAGTTTAATTTCGATATCTACACCAGCTGGGACATCAAGCTTTGTTAAAGCATCTGTTGTCTTTGGAGTTGGGTTAACGATATCAATCAGTCTCTTGTGAGTTCTCTGTTCGAACTGTTCACGGCTGTCCTTGTACTTATGTACAGCACGAAGAATTGTTACGACTTCTTTTTCTGTAGGAAGTGGAATTGGCCCGGAGACTTCAGCACCTGTCTTCTTTGCGGTTTCCACAATCTTTGCAGCACAAGCATCTAAAGCTGTGTGATCGTAAGCCTTGAGTCTGATTCTGATTTTCTGACTACTCATGTTTAAATTTCCTTTCTTTCTTGCCCTTAAGACTGGCTATTGGCCGGGGGTTATACGCTTAGCGTCCGGCATGGCTATTGCTTAAGATTGTTTTCAGCACATTATCGCTATATCTGTGCCCGGTTGCTATACTCGCGGTTCTCATTGCGGGTTCATTTGGTAATGGCTTGCTCTTTGCAAGAGCTTACCTCAGCAAACTTCTTTAGGTTTAGGAATCAAAGTTTCTTCTAAAAAGCTTGAAATTTCAAGCCTTCCCCTAAATTCCGTAGCCTTTATACACTGGTTTGCGACTGTACCACGCACCCAAGCGTTTCATAGACTTACCCTCAAATGAAAACGCACGAGAATACCGTCGCCGCCCTCACGGGGTGCGACAATTCTCTGCTAAAATTACCAGATAGCGCTGCAACTTTTAGCATCAGCGCATAGACGATGAACGTTGATTTTTCAATGCTTTGCGGTGCCGATGTCGACCCTATGCAAATCTTGAAAAAGACTGTAAAATCGCCTAAAGCAAGCTCGATTATAATACAGCAAATATTTTATTATTGCAAGTACTTTTTTAAAAAAATTTTGCACAAATAAATGTTTATTTTTCAAGCTATTTAGCAGTTTTCCACACTTAAATCTTGCCCACCGCTCCAAGTGTTTCGTAAGATTATGTAAACCAACTATAGGTAGAATATCGCTTTATATTCGTCCACAATGGATGGTAGAAATAAAAATTTTTAAATATTTCTGTAGATCCGATGATGCCCCAGTAGCATGCTAAATTTGGAACTTTCAGTCTTTAACACCCACTAAAATAGGCCCATCACCACCCCAAAATATAAAAAATGCATGCAAATCTGATGTTTTTTCTCTTTTGCATGCATTTTTGCCGCCGCATCCTTCCCATTCCTTCAAAATTTGCATGCAAATCTAATGTTTTTTCTCTTTTGCATGCATTTTAGGGTTGCCCCGAGTTAGGGACTAGTGGATTACACCGGAGTCCCGCAAGTGTCCGCGGATTAAGCCAGATAATAAAAAAGTGCCTGAACTAATATGAGAGAACACTAAGGGCGTCCCGCAGCCCGCACGAAGGGTAAGCCTCGCGAACCCTGAGCAGGGCGAAACGGTGTTCTCGAATATTAGTTCAGGCACCTCTATATATTTAACTACTTATCTCTTAATCCAGTTAATAAGCTTTCTAATCAGATGGAACTTGCAAATCAGGAAGATGACGACTGCGGCAATTACAATTTCAATTACGTTGTAACCAATCCAAACAATGAAATCGGCAACGCCTTCAGCAAAGTTTGTAATGCCATTCTTGATTGCGCGAGCAAATCTCTTGCCGAATCCTTCGCTGCCCACAGTGTTGCCCATCTGGGTCACTTCGTCAATGCTGATGTTTACTGTCGAGTAATCAACTTGCTTGTCATAGCCCTTCATCGCATTTGTCAGCTGTTCAATTTGATATTCAGTATTAGAAAGCTGATTCTCAAGTGTGATGATGTCGCTTAAGTTAGTTGCTTCGGCAAGGAGTGAATGCAGACGTTCTTCTTTAATCTTTAATGTCTCAAGTCTATCTTGAGTTTCATAGTACTGTTCGGAAATATCGCTGATGCTTTCGTCCTTGTTAACCACGTGCCACGACTGGCCGATTGCATTCATAAATGCCTGGTAATTTGCAGTCGGAATTCTTACAGTGCAATATCCACTTTTGCTTGTGTTCGAATAATAGTTGCCATTGCTTTCTGACTGACTTTCGAAATAGCCGTCAAGATCGCTAACTAATTTTTCTAAAGCTGCGAATGACTCGTCATAGTTTTCAGTCTGCAAATACAAAAATGCGTTGTACACGAGTTTTTGTTCGCGTGCAGGTTCGTAAGGCTCGAATACACCTTCCGTTGCATCTTTCATTTTTGTGTCTTGCATTTCAACAACAGAATTTGTAGTCATCATTTCCATGTCATATGCAGCTTCTTCTTTTACGCCATTGTCATAATAGTCAGTGGCACCGGCCTGGTATGAAAATTCAGATTCTGTTGCAGCGTCACTCTTAGCAGCGCCCATGCCATGGAATAGCCAGACCGAAGACCTAATGCCAACAAGCATTACGAATGCAGCGACAATTGCACATGCTCCCTTAAACCAAGGCTGAGCATAGAACTTGCGGATGTCGCGCCCGCCATAGCTTGCGTGCACTTTAGTTTTCTTATTTGCTGATTCTACTAATGTTGCGGCATCAGATTGAACCACGCTAAATGCTGCATTGTTTCTTGGAGCGGTATTGTCGCGGCGCTGTTCTGCAGCATCGATATATTTGTCGTCGATATTGCTGACGGCTTTTAATAATTCTTCTTTATTCATAGATACCCTCTTTTGAAAGTTCGTCTTTAAGTTCGCTGCGCATTCTATGCAAAGTTGTTTTGACTTTGCTTTGCGTGCAATTCATATAGGTTGCGATGTCCTTGATTGAATCCAAGTACCAGTAACGGCGCACAAACATTTTTGCGTTTCGAGGTTTTTGCTTTTCCAAAAATTGATTGATGATGTCTGTTATGTTTTCAGATTCAAAACTTGCACTCTCGTCAGCGATGCATTCAGCAAGTTCATCTAAGCATGCCGGAGTCACCCCGCCGCCACGCTTCTGTGCGCTCGCCGCAATGCTCCGATCGATAGCTTCATTATGTACAATCTTTGCAATGTACAGCTTGATGCTAGTTGGACTTGCCGGCGGAATCGAATTCCACGCTTTTAGGTAGCCGTCGGCGACGCATTCTTCGCAATCTTCAAAGTTGCCAAGAACGTTATATGCTACACGCATTAAATATGCATCGTATTTTTCGCGCGTCGCCGCAACCGCGGCCTCATTGCGTTCATTATAAAGTTGTAAAATTTCTAAATCGTTCATATGTTATTTTTGTTGTCCGCCGCTTCGGATATTTAGCAATCGCACTTGTGCATCACCAGCTTACTAGTTCCGGCACCCACACTTGTGCATCGCCACGGCTCCGGCCGCGGGCCTATTCGTATTGGCCTCTACACTTATATAGACGAGTTTCGTTATTATTAGGTTACATTATTTTAAAATATTTCTCAATATAAAGCTCAATAGTGCCGCGGGTTAAAGGCATATCGCTTCGCTCGAAAGTGCAAATCAAATTATCACCCATAAAATATCCATCGCGGGCGAGTGCATTAATTTTAGCAAACGCTTCCCGCGCGTAATCCGGATCGTCCATCATTCCAAAATGTTCCCAAATGATTTCCTTAAAAGTTTCCGGATGCAAAATCAAAAAGTCCGGATAAATTGTGCGCCCGCTTTTTTTAAGGCGCAAAGGACACTCTGGCCTATATGCTAAATTGTGCTCGTACAATTCATCTGCAAGCAGTACTTCGGATTTAGAGCGTACCATATCACCCCGCATAGTTTCATGAATCAAACCTTCAGGCTTATTAGGATTGCGTATGTATGGTTGATCTTGCCAATTTTTAATATATGTTGGTTTATACACAAAAAGATTATTATTAAGTTCTTTAATAAAATCCGGCATTGCGTTTACAATTTCGCGTTCTTCTGTTCCAGAATGAAGATCGAGAAATTTTTCAGCAGCATATAAATTTTTCTTTAATTTAGGCAAAACTCTTTTTACATATGAGGCATTAGCTACTTTAGTAATCTCCTCTTTATTGGCGTGTTTAATATAGCAAACCTTAACTTTCTTTCCAGGAATTCGCTTGTAAAAAGAAACACTTCTACCCCTACTTAGATATTTTATGGTTGCATTCGGCAAATCACACTGCTTCTTTTCAAGAAATGCGATTCTATTTCTGAGATATTTTACATAATTTTGTACCTGATTATAACAATCGGTTCTATTAACATCTATTTTATTCATACTCATATTTTATCTTATTTCCATATTATGTAAATACCAAATTTTTACTTTTTCAGTTTGCTTTACCTAACCGCTTTACCCGGCCTGCTCATTTAAAATTCTAAAAACAAAAAACTCTTTTCAAATTCGTTTCTTAAAAAAGCGAAACCATTACATAGATGCCTCACTTGATCACTTTGCCCTTTTTAAAATCGACGCCTTAGCAGTTAACTCCAATTAACACCTTAACGTGGCAAAGAATCTTCTACCTAATCTGCAAACGGATTAGGACATTAACGCCTTAACGCGGCAAAGAAGCTTGCTAGCAAGCGGGCGACTGTGGCCGGCCAACAGACGGCCACAGCCCCGCCATAAGCACCCGCGGAAATGCATCCAAATTCATTGATTCGCAAAATTGTGGATACAAAAAGATTGATTTAAAAATTTAATTTTTTCTAAATATGTATCCACTCTCCTTAATATGAATGATTGTAGATACATATAAACCTCAAAACGCAGGCGGGGCCTTCTTAAATATGTATCCAACAATCCCAAAATCAAAGAATGTAGATACATTGAGTCAAACATCCGAAAACAACGCTACCCGAATATGTATCCACTTTTCTTATAACTCGTACATATGGATACTTTGTGGCAAAATTCACTAACAGCCGCCCTGCCAGCGCATCACGCCACGCGAAATCAGCCGAGAATCCATCCGCCGCAAAGCCGCGGTGAATGCAAGTCAAAAATCCGCTCGGGGGAGAATCCCCTCGCACGGGCCGAACAGCCGCGGAACCAGACGCCATAGTCAAGGTGGCACCACGCGGGCGAACAGCCGCGGAACCAGACGCCATAGTCAAGGTGGCACCACGCGGCCGAACAGCCGCGGAACCAGACGCCATAGTCAAGGTGGCACCTCGCGGCCGAACAGCCGTGGAACCAGATACTACAAAGACGCGACGAATGCAAATCAAAAACCCGCTCGGGGGAGAATCCCCTCGCGCGGGTTTTAATAAGTTCAGAAAAACTTATGCTTCAGCCTTTGGAGCCGGAGCCGGAGCTTCAGCCTTTGGAGCTTCAGCAGATGTCGGAGCAACCTCAGCTGCAGGAGCTTCAGCAGGTGCCGGAGCAGCCTCAGCTTTTGGAGCTTCTACCTTAACAGCAGGCTTCTGACCTGGCTTTGGAATGACATGAATGATATGTCTTGGGCACTTCTTAGCGCAAAGGCCACAATTCTTGCACTTCTCAACATCGATCTTTGCAAGATTATCTTCCACATGGATAGCATCAAACTTGCATTCCTTTTCGCACAACTTGCATCCAATACAACCTGTGCTGCAAATCTGGTTAACAACCTTACCTGGATCAAGTGAAGAGCAACCAACATATACACGGCTTGCCTTTGGAACCATATCAATAATCTTCTTAGGGCAAGTGTTAGCACAAGCGCCGCACCCTACACAAGTATCTTTGTTAACCTTAGCAACGCCGTTGCAAATTTCGATTGAATTGAATGCGCAAGCTTTAACACAATCGCCAAATCCAATACAACCAAACTTACATTCGCCAGGGCCACCGAAGAAGTCCTTAGCAGCGTTACAAGATTTAAATCCCTGATAATCCATTGCCTTCTTAGCGGCATTGTCATAACCAGAGCATTTAACTGTAGCAACAACAGGTTCCGTAGAACCCGCAGATACGCCTAAGATTTCGGCGATAGCTGCTGCTGCGGCAGCGC
Source organism: Anaerovoracaceae bacterium (assembly GCA_045616685.1). Taxonomy (GTDB): domain Bacteria; phylum Bacillota; class Clostridia; order Peptostreptococcales; family Anaerovoracaceae; genus UBA1764. Next base: position 20,393 of record JAZLHF010000005.1, on the reverse strand, counting down.
CTGCCGGAGCACACTTGTTGCATGGAAGATCGTGATCAGCTGCTAAAGCTGAAGCGTAGTCGTCACAACCAGCAAAACCGCAAGCACCGCAATTAGCACCAGCGAGCTTTTCACGAATCTTAACAGCTGTTTCATCAACAGGAACAGCGAAAACAATTGAAGCAATTGTTAAAAGTACTGCGCAAATTACCGCAACGATAACTGTAAGAAGTACAGGTGAAATAAATGCTGCCATTTGATACCTCCTACTTAAAAATGTTATCAACCATTCCGCTGAAGCCCATGAAAGCTAAGCTTGTGATGGAAGCTGCAACGAGAGTGGATGCTACGCCTTTGAAAGCAGCTGGATAATTGTTGTCTTCGATCTTGGAACGAACCCCTGCAAAGAGGAACATAGCAAGCATGAAACCAACACCGCTTCCGAAGGAGTTTACGAGTGACTGTACGAATGTGTAGTTTTCTGTAATGTTAAGAACGCATACACCAAGTACAGCGCAGTTTGTTGTAATCAGAGGAAGGAAGATTCCCAATGCCTTATGAAGTGATGGGAGTGACTTCTTCATGAAAATTTCGATGAACTGTACGAGAGCTGCGATTACAAGAATAAACACAGTTGTCTGCATGTATTCAATTCCAAGAGGCTCGAGTAAGAGCTTTTGAATTGGCCATGTAACAGCAGTAGCAAGTACCATTACAAAAATTACAGCAATACTCATTGGCATTGCGCTATCCAGTTTCTTAGATACACCAAGGAATGGACAGATACCGAGGAATCTTACAAGAACATAGTTGTTTGCAAGAACTGCGGCCATGATAATCATTAACATTTCTTTCATTATTCTTCACAGCCTCCTTCCTCGAACATATTGCAAGCAGCTGCGCCTGGGCAGCCCATGCACTTATTCTTTCTCTTTTCTTCAACCTTACCCTTAGTAATGAAATTTACTAAAGCAATTAAGCAACCAAAGGTGAAGAATCCACCAGGAGCAAGAAGCATCAAACCGAATGGTGTGATTGCATTAGCAGTAATAGTAAGACCGAATAATGTACCATTACCAATGAGCTCTCTGATGCAAGCCATAAGAGTTAAAGCAACAGTATAACCAAGGCCCATACCAATACCATCAAGAGCAGAATCAACAACGCTGTTCTTGTTAGCGAATGCTTCGGCACGACCAAGGATAATACAGTTAACTACGATCAGAGGAATGTAAAGACCAAGTGCCTTATCAAGTGCAGGCAAAAAGCCCTTAATAACCATCTGAACGATAGTTACGAATGTAGCGATTACTACGATGTAGCAAGGGATACGTACGTTATCAGGAATAACCTTCTTTAATGCGGAAATCAAAATGTTAGAGCATGTGAGTACGAAAAGTACTGACAGACCCATACCAATACCATTGATAGCCTGTGTTGATACAGCCAGAGTTGGGCAAGTACCAATTACAAGTACAAGGATAGGATTCTCTTTGATAAAACCGTTAGTTAAGATAGAAAGTTTACTCTTCTTTTCCATTATTGAGCACCTCCGATCTTTGCAAACTGTTCAAGGCAAGCTGTGACTGCATTGAACACACCTTTTGATGAATATGTAGCACCAGATACAGGAGCAACATAATCAGGAGCAGCCTTATCTTCCATGCTGACAGTAGACTTTCCAGCAAACTTAGCAGCATGTTCAGGTGTAGTGGTCTTTGAACCAAGGCCCGGAGTTTCGTTAGAAGCATCTGTAACCTTGATAGCTTCGATTGTTCCTTCCGGAGTAATAGCAGTCATAACTGTGATGTTACCGCCGAAGCCCTTCTTAGCAGCAGTGATAACAAAACCAACTCCGTTTTCACTCTCGTAAACTTCTGTAACGCCATCAACGAGTTCGCAATCAATCTGCTTAAAGGATGTAGCTTCAGGCATAACTTCCTGACGAGCTGCGTTAGCGTTTTCAATAGTAATCTGTTCAATTTTTGGAGCTGTAACGCCATTAACGGCTGCAAGTAAAAGTGCAGCAACAAGGCAAAGAACTCCAAGAACAATAGTAGGTGCTAATTTTTCTTTCATTACTTTGCACCTCCCTTTGGCACGCCATTAAGTTTTGAACGTGTCCAATTATCAATGTGAGGAGTCAGAATGTTCATAAGAAGAATAGCGAATGATACGCCTTCTGGGTATGCACCAAACTGACGAATAAGCATTGTCATAACACCGCAACCTGCACCAAAGATAAGTTTGCCAGCAGGATTAATTGGGGATGTTACATAATCTGTTGCCATGAAGATGGCACCAAGCATAACGCCACCTGCTAAGATATCGAAGAGTGGGTTTCTGCCAAATGCAGCAGAAAGAATAGCAACAACTGCGATAAAGCTTACAGGGATTTCCCAGGTAATAACCTTTCTAACGAGAAGGTAAACACCACCAATGATAAGAGCTATAGCAGAAACTTCGCCCATAGAACCATTGATTGTTCCAAGGAACATTGAGAGAGTGCTTGGAAGCTCAGCACCTTTTGTATAAAGAGCAAGAGGTGTTGCACCTGTCATAGCGTCTCCGGCAGCAGCAACAATTGCAGGATCCATCTTGTCAGTAACCTTCCAGCTAGTCATAGCTGAAGCAAAACCAACAAAAAGTGCAATACGAGCAACGATAGCTGGATTAGCGAAGTTTTCGCCAAGTCCGCCAAAGAGCTGTTTTACAATTATGATTGCAATGAAGCAACCAACGATAGCCATCCAGAACGGGAATGTTACAGGCATATTGAATGCTAAGATAACACCTGTTACTGCGGCTGATAAATCACCAATTGTCTGAGGTCTGTGCATGAATTTCTGCCATGCCCATTCAAAGATGACACATGCAGCAGCACAAACAACTGTGAGTGCTAATGCTCTGAAACCGAATACATAGATTGAAACAAGAAGTGATGGGATAAGTGCGATAAGCACATCTCTCATAATGCTTGTTGTATCTACAGGGTTACAAACGTGAGGAGCGGAAGCAACAATTAAACCAGTTCTTTTATCTGCCATTAATTCTTTCCTCCTTCCTTTTCTGCTGCAGCTGCTGCGGCCTTTTCAGCCTTAGCCTTCTTAGCAGCATCGTCTGCCATGATGAGACCCTTAGCCTGCTTAATTTCGAAGTTAAGTGGCTTTCTTGCTGGGCAAGAGTATGCGCAGCAACCACAGTCCATACATGTCATAGCGTTATACTTTCTTAATAAGTCAATGTCCTTATTTCTGTAAGCTCTTGAAAGCTTAGCTGGCATAAGGTTCATTGGACAACCGCGAACGCAGCGACCACAAGCGATACATGCTGTTTCTTCTGGCTTCTCAGCGAATGCTTTGTCGAAGCAAAGGATAGCATTGTTGCCCTTTTGAACTGCGAAATCATCAGTTGGGATTGCTCTGCCCATCATAGGTCCGCCAAGAAGAATCTTGCCAGCTTCTGCTGTGAGCCCACCGCAGAATTCGATGATGTCAGAAATCTTTGTTCCGATAGGAACTTCTACATTCTGTGGCTTAGCAACAATATTTCCATCAACAGTTAAGCTCTTTGCTACAAGAGGCATACCTGTTGTTAAGAACTGCTGAAGCTTTAGAATAGATGTACAGTTTGAAACGATCACACCTACATCTGCAGGAAGCTTACCAGCGATAAGGTGGCGACCTGTTGTTTCGTAGATGATAACTCTTTCAGCACCCTGTGGGTAAACCTGACGAAGTTCGAATACTGTAATGTCTTCGCTTACGCTTGCAAGAACGTCTTTGAAAGATTCAATAGCATCTGGCTTATTGCTTTCAATACCGATGATAGTCCTCTTAAGTCCGAGATACTTCATGATAGTCTTGCAACCTTCAACGATGTCTCTTGCATGAGCAACCATAGTCATATGGTCAACTGTGATGTAAGGTTCGCATTCTGCTCCGTTGACAATAAGAGTGTCAACTTCTTCAGGGTTTCTAGGATTGTACTTAATGTGTGTTGGGAATGATGCGCCACCAAGACCTACAAGGCCACTTGCTCTAACAGCAGCAAGGAATGAAGCCTTGTCAGTAACTTCAGGAGCCTTAACGGTTTCTGAAACTTCCTGCTTTCCATCAGCTTGGATAACAACATTTGTGTCCACACGGCCAGAAGAAGTCATAAACTTCTCAATGGCAACAACTTCGCCCGATACACTTGCATGAATCGGGGCACACATAGGAGCAGCGTTGTCTCCTATGATTTGACCAACCTTAACATGATCGCCAACGGCAACTGTAGGCTGGCAAGGGGCACCTATGTGCTGAGACATTGGAATAAACACCTTTTCCGGAGTAGGCATTGGCATAATGCTCATTCCAGCAGTGTTCTTGCAATGGTCAACATGGATTCCCTTAAGATGTTTTCCTGAACTCATTGCTTTTCTCCTTAAATAAAAGCTAAAAATTATTACGTTTTTTACGTGCCTTGCAACCGCACGTAAAAACTAAGCGAACGGAAGTTCGCCCAATACCTATTTTACGCCAAAAGATGCCACAATTCAATGAAAAAAAAGAGGCCCGAAGGCCTCTTTATAAAATATTACCGCTATTTATCTAATTCGCAGAATCTCTGAATCATTGCAGCAGCTTCAGCCCTTGTTAAAAGACCTTGAGGGTCTAAAGCAGTTGGAGCTAAAGCACTTGCCTTACCGTTAATGATGCCTTTCATTACGCACCAATGCATAGCCTCATTTGCCCAAGAGCTTACATTAGCAGCATCGCTGAAATCGAGGTTGAACATCCAAGAATCAGTGAATCCCTCACCTTGAGTCTTCGCGTAATTATAAAGCATAGTAGCGAACTGTTCGCGAGTGATGTTTCCAGTTGGGTTAGTTCCATCAGAAATTCCGTTGTTCTTTGCCCAGTTTAATCCGATTGAATACCATTCTTCGCCGCCTTCAGTATCGCAACCATCCATGCGAGCGAGAATAGTCATCATCATTGCTCTGGTTGTTGTTCCGTTAGGATCGAAAGATGTACTACTTACCCCTTTCATCAAACCCTTACTTAAAACATACTCAACATTCTCATAGAACCACTCATCTTTACTTACATCACTGAAATCTGATGTCTCTGGTTCAACAGGCTCAGTTGGTTCAACAGGCTTAGCTTGTTCACTGCCGCCGCCAGAGTGAGGCTGAGGGTTAATATAACCAACAACTTCAGCATAAGCTTCCGTTGCTCTCGGATCCTTAACTAAAGATGCCACTTCGGCCAGCACAATACAGGTTTCGTTCACTGTACCGCCGTGAGCAACTAATTTAGTTCCAGCAGCCATCATATGGCTCTTAGGTAATATATCTTTCCCATCATCGCCATCTTTGTCTTTAAGCTCAGGCCAAGCATCCTTATCCCACTGGATAGTTCTATATACAAAACTACCTGGCTCAAGCACTTCCATAAGTCCGGTCATATTCATGATTACAATCATTTCGGTTGGTTCATCTCCAGTCAAAGCTAAGGCTGGATAAAATCTTCCACCGTAAATATTAACACCCGAACCTGGTTCATCTGCAAATACTTCCAAAAGACCATGATAATTTCCGCCGTAAATATTCATTGCGCCAAATCCGCACTCAACCATGCCATTATAAGTTCCACCATATAAATCGACACGGCCAGCTGTCTGTATCAAAGATATTGTATCTTCAGATTCTTCCTCCAGGCAAACTAAATTTACGCCATATTTACCTAAACCAGAAGCTGCTCCGTTAACAAACTTTCCGCCGCCTTCGCCAGACTCATCAGGCGTTACCGCAACAACAGGATATCCATTATGAACACATATTTCATTTCCAGTTATAGCATTAGGTTTAGTTGTATAAAGCCATAAACTTGATCCACCAGGAACAACAACCAAACCTTCATTCAAGCTCTTTGTATATGAATCAATTCTATATCCATTCATATCAATAGCCTTGTTTCCTGTAACCGCATAAGGCATATAACTATTGTAATAGGTAGTAGCAAGACTAAATAACTCGCCCCAGCCATACTCAATATTCGAGTGAAGCACAAAGGCTCCGGCAGCATTGCCTTCAGACATTAAATACTTATGCAGTTCGTATTCTTCGTAAACGACCTCGTATCCGCCACTTATAGCCTTAGCGTAATAATTTACAGGTGGCATAGCCTTTTTAAGGCCCTGAATGCCATAGGCTCCAGCAATATCAATACCGCCTAAATACTTTCCAGTTGTAATGTTATAATCCGAGAATCTTGGACCATAGCTCTTAGTTGAAGCGGCATAAATTGCATTCGCAGCATCAACAGTAACAGAATCTTTAGGCCCAGCTATTGACCATGCAACATCATCTGTAATACAAAGTCCGTATCCTTCGTTATCCTCAACTTTAATATTAATTGACTCTCCGTACGTATCATCGTATACGCCATATCCCGGTTTTAAGAGAAGTCTTCCACTATCCTGATAAATGCCCATAGCTGCACCATCAGGATTTAATCCTCCGACAATAATGTTTACCCCAGAGATTGACGATGTTAAATCTTCAGTGCCACCTTCCGAAGCAATAGCAACTCCTTTGCTAAGCTTGATAGACTTATCTGCATCAGTATTATCAAGAATCATCGTTGCAGATTCATGATTCCAAATTCCGTGCACATAATCTTGTGGGTTTTCATCTGAAATATCAATTCCAGTATCCATCAATCCAAGCATGCCGAAGTTTATAATACCGCAAACATTATCCTCTGATGCATTGTCCGCTGTCATTTTAATGTCAGAATTATAAATGAAAGCATATGATGTCGGAGAAATGCCAATTGCAAATCCAACTGCATCAGTAGGAGCAAACAAAACATTGTCAAATGAAGATTCGATTGAATCTCCTGTCTCTGCGCCTAACTCTACATGCCCAATAGATGCGACATAATCATCTGCTTCGTTACCAACAGTTAAGAATGAACTGCCCTTTACTACTAAAGACTCAACTTTAGTTGGGATTTCTCCCTCAACTTTGTAATCAAGGTTTTCGCCAAGCTTTACTTCTGCGTTATCTATTGTAATTTCTTTATAATCGCCAAGGATATTAAAGGTTACATTAGATTTTCCCTCACTAACGTTTCCTTTTATTGATAATTCTGCATTCGCGTTTTGAGAAACAAGGGTATACGCTGTAGGAGCGCTTTCAAGGGAAGCACTCGAAGCATCAATTTCTATGGAATCTGCCCCCCCCTCTTTGATTATATATGATCCTGGACTCAAAATAGAATCAGTCGCATTAGCCCAGGAGTTTGTTGTAACAACTACTCCATCAACGCCTGCTGATGCTTTTTCCGCGCCACCAATCGCATTGATTGTTGCAGTCTCGCTTGCGTTATCCAAATTAAATGATTGACTCTCAGCATTGCTATATAAGAAATTCCAGTCATCGCTACGATATGTATAGAAATCAGACTTACTTCCATCAGTAACTCTAACCATAGTCTTTAACTGAGCGATTTGTTCAGTAGTCAATGAACCAGCAAGGTTATATGTGTTGATCTCATACGAATTATCCCCGAGCATCACATAGTCGGTTACATAAACATTCCCGCTACCAGCAGCTGCAAACGCTTCGCTAATAGTGCTATAGAAATTAAAACTATAAGGAATGCTGTCTCCATTACCATTCAGCACTGCATACGGATAATCAATTGTTTTCACAATTCTTATGCTGCCGTATTGACCTTGCAAAGCAAAATATCCAGGCTCCTTCAAAGAAACTGATGGATATGGGTCCGCATCATCATAGTCCCAGAAATATAAAATTGATCCGTAGCAAAATGTCTGCGGAGCATCTCCAAGAGAAAGCTCTATATGATTTAATCCAGCCCCAACTTCTGGCTCGTATATAGAAATTAAAGTCTCGTCATAACTCATTGCCTTAACATAGAATGTGCCAGCAAGGTTATAAAAATCTATATATCCGTTAACTTGAAGAGGTTTTTCTTGGCTGCCAATCTTATATCCACTAGCGTCAACACTAATCTCTGCTGTAATAGGCTCATTGCCCGGATCTTCAACATCATCAAACAGCACAATTTCCCCACCGTCTTCATTTGCAGATACAATCAGGTCTGCCATCGTGCCATAAGCTACCTTATTAGCGGAAGCATCCTCATCATCCCCATCATGATAAGTCAGCTTAGCTTCCGTACCCATCGGCACATAATCAAACTCTGCATAAAAAGAAGCGATTCCAGGATTGCTACCTTCTCCGCTTTCCCAAACAGACAGATCAATGACATAGTGTCCATAATAAGCCTTGCCTTCGTCACCTAATAAATACGCTCTTGAGCCCTCTGCGCTTGAGATAGCATTATTCGTAATCTGAATCACTTTCGAATTTGCTGTGCCAGGGCTAACTGATTCATATGCGATACTGCCATCTACATATAAGTCATTGGCTCTGTCAAGCTGTTCTTTAACCATATTAATAATTGTGATTGAATTTTGCTTTCCATTGTCATCACTCAAAACTTGGTTTACACCATCTGGCGTAATTTCAAAAACCCCAAATTCAATCACAACAAATTCGTCGACAGTCGAATTCGCACTGTCCGCGAACACCACCGCTGGCGCCATGCCAATCAGCATAGCCAACACGATTAAAATTGATAAAAACTTTTTCATTTTTGCCTCCAGATAATAACGTATGTATTAAAAAATTTTTACTGAACTGAATCAAGAATTTCGTAAGGATCTAAGACCTCTCCATCGGTCGCGATAAATACCGCGGTATATTCTGGATAGTCCTTCATGAATTCAAGTGCATTCTGCTCGCCTTTTATAATTGCAATTGTTGCCAAAGCATCACAGATGCAAGAGCTTGGGCCAACAACTGTCGCCGAAGCAAGCGCAGTTTCCGCAGGATAACCTGTATCCTTATCTAAAATGTGATGATAAAAAGTTCCATCATCGTCAGTGAAGCACCTCTCATAAATCCCCGAAGTCACAACTGAATAATTTGCATCGCAAATTACAGTGCCGATGCTTTCACGTTGCTCGAGTTTGACTCCGGCTTCAGAGAAAGGCTTTTCGATGCCAACTTTAAAGTTCGAGCCATCAGCTTTAGTTCCAATGCAAATGATGTTTCCGCCAAGTGAAATGATTGCACTTGTCACACCATGATTCTGCAAGTACTCGCTAACGCAGTCAGCGATGTATCCTTTTGCAATAGCCCCCAGGTCGACAACTCGCTTCGCTAAAGCATCCTGAATTTCTTCGTCGCTTGGCACAAACGGGCCGCCATTGGTTCCGCTGAAATCCCAAAGAGAAGAAACTGCTCCAAGGTGGATGTTAAAATCACCATCAGTCGCATCTTCAAATGCTAACGCCTGATTAACAAGCGCCTGAGTCTCTTCATCATACTCACCAGTCGAAACTTGCGAAGTCGGAATCGTCCTAGATAATTTATTTTCATAGTCGCGCGCTAAAGCAAATGCTTCGCTAATCACAGCTTCCTTGCCTGGCTCGTAAATATTGATGTAGCAATAAGTATTTAGTAGCCAGTCTTCGCCATAGCTCGTTGTTGCTGGCTCTTCGCCACATCCCGCAAGCGCGAAAACTTGTGATATAATAATTAAGAAAGCCAAGGCCTTCTTTATATAATTTTCAACTTTATATTGTTGCATATATTTGTCGCGCACATGTGTGGCGCCATTTAATAAATGTCAAAGTATTTTAAAAAAGCAGATGTAATATTGCTTGTCACAATCCTCGCACTTTCAGTGCTTGGATTTGCTATGCTACGCAAAAATCCATCAAGCGATTCCAAGGTCGAAATCACCGTCTCGGGCGAAATCATAAAGACAATTCCGCTAAGCGCTGATGGCACTTATGAAATCAAAACCGCCTATGGATATAATACCATTTGTGTCGAATCTGGGCAAGTTTGGGTCAAAGAAGCCGACTGCCCAAACAAGGACTGTATGCGCTTTGGCAAGGTTTCAAGCGAAGGCCAGATTATCCTATGCCTGCCGCACAAACTCGCAGTTCGCATAGTTGGCGAAAAAGGAGGTAGCGATGCAATCTCGTACTAACAAGCAGATCACCGCAAACCGCTCTCGCAAAATCGCGACAGCTGCATTGCTCTCGGCCCTCGCACTAATATTCGGTTACATAGAATTCTTAATTCCAATCAGCGTCGCAGCTCCAGGAATCAAGCTCGGCATCGCCAACATAGTCATCGTCGTTGCACTCTACAAGCTCGGCGTCAAGTGGACCTTGCCAATCAACATCGTGCGCGTGCTGCTATCGGCCCTGCTGTTCGGATCCGTATTCTCGGCCCTCTACTCTCTTGCCGGAGCCATCCTCTCATTCATAGTCATGGCCCTTTTGCAAAAGACAAACAAGTTCAGCATCGCCGGAGTCTCGATGGCCGGTGGAGTTGCCCACAACCTGGGGCAGCTTTTCGTCGCATGCCTCGTAATGAAAACCAGCGAAGTGCTCTACTACTATCCAGTGCTTCTGATAAGTGGTCTTGCTACCGGCATTGGCATCGGAATATTGGCAACACTAATTATTCAAAAGCTTAAATAGAAAAACTTATACATAACTCGGAAAGAAGAACTCTCGCATATGTGAGAGTTCTTTCATTTCAAACTTTCATTTCAAACTTATTCAAACTTATTTTTTTGCTATTTACATTTTCTGGCAATTGGTATAATATGGAAATATGAAGAATCTACAAAATACAAATCCCTCCGCTGCCGAAGCCTATGCAAAATCTTTAAATGATAGGGTTTCTACGCTTGAGGCCAAACTTAAAGATCTCCCTACCGAGAGGCTCACCTTTACAACTAAAGCAAACAGACTCCAATACTATTACCGTACCGATGGCAGTAACAAAGCCTTCTACATTCCTAAATCCGATGATGCAAAGATTACAGCTTTGGCTAACGCGTACTATATTCGCAGAGTTATACCAAGGCTAAAAAAGAATATTAGTGCCGTAGAAAAATATATTTCACTGCACTCCGGCGTAGAAGAAAGGGACATCTTTAACAGCATGCCCGAAGATTTGCAAAAGCGAAATAGTAATCTTTTTACATACAAGCCTAAATATATTAATGCATGGCAAAGTAAAGTCTACACTCGCAATCCATACAAATCCGAGAGCATGATACATGACACGCTTCGCGGCGAAAAGGTTCGCTCGAAATCCGAGGCAATGATTGCTAACGCGCTATACAATCACACTCTGCCCTATCACGTAGAATGTCCACTCAAGTTAAAGCGCACAGGCAAAATCGTCTATCCAGATTTCACGATATTAAATACAAACACATTACAAGAAATTTATTGGGAACATTTCGGTATGATGGGAGACCTCGAATACGCTGCCGAAGCCTGTCGCCGCATTCAATTATTAAACAGCGAAGGGTTCAAGTTTGGAATAAATCTGATTTGCACCTTTGAATCATTAGAGGCACCACTATCATCAACGTTAGTTGAATCCTATATCAGGCAATACTTTGACTAATTTGATGAAAATGCATGCAAAAATCAAAAAAGCAAACATTTGCATGCAAATTCAGGCAATCGCAACGCCGCCCGCTCGCAAAAATACATGCAAATTTTCTAAAACAGAACTTCTGCATGTATTTTTCTTGCCCGCCGGAGCATTCACACCGCGACATTTGCATGCAAAAATCAAAAAAGCAAACATTTGCATGCAAATTCAGGCAATCGCAACGCCGCCCGCTCGCAAAAATGCATGCAAATTTTCAAATTCTGCGAGCCTGCATGCTTTCCATGTTTGCCCCAAGCGCGAAGGGCTGGCCGCGGGCCCTACATAGCCCGCGAAGCCAGCTACAATCCGAACGCGCGGGGATAGGCAAACACCATGAGCCCGAGTTAGGGGCGAATGGACAAACCAAACCAATCCTCACAACCGTGCTCGCCCCAAGGCAATAAAAAAGCGAGCTGGTTTTCCAACTCGCTTAGCTATTGAAATAATCTAAGCCTATCCCGGGGCCTATCCTAGGGCAGTAATCTGCCCCGCGTCCTTACTTCACAATTCCCATATTATATTCATCCAGCTTGTTCATGATTGCATCCTGATCTAAAGCATCAGTTTTCATAACCAAACGCAGACGATCTTGATTCATGTCGAACTCAACGAACTCGCAACCTTCAAGTGGCATATTCTTATTCCAAAAATCAATGACATCCATCGCATCTTCAGAAGTGAAAGTCAGCTCCTTCGCAAATTCCATCAGCTTGCCAATCGCGTCATCTGGGTCTTGGCATCTATGCACCGCGGTCGCATCAGAAGCCTCTGGGGTAATCACATCACTTCCCATCACACTAATATCGATAGACTTGCCACGCATCCTAAAAGTGATATCAGCATTTGTCATCATGCGAAAATTCTCGACCGCAGTTTTAATATCGCCATACGAATCAGCTACGATAATCATCTGCGCAGCCTCGTGGTTCGCCTTAATCGAACGCAGGCTTGCGCCCTTCACATTAGCCGGCACCTTATCTAATTTTTTTGCTATTTCAAATTCCATATAAACTCTTCACCAATTAATTCTTTTATTTCAGCCAGAGCATTCCCTGCTCGCGTTACATAACCCGCCGCGTTAAGCCCTGCATTATTTTCATATCCAGCAACGAGTGGCACAATTGAATAATGCACACCGCCGCCATCGCTATATTTATTCACCCAAGTCGGCACAGCCTTTGCAGATCGATTCTCAATCGACCAATCCGACCAGCTTTGCCAATTCATTTCAGCCTTGACCGGTTTGTCGCTGAACCACTTGATAAATTTTTTATTGTATTCCACTTCAGCCGCAACTTCCTTAGAAGTACCATAAACATTCATGCCAGCGATGTCGCTTCCCCATGTCCCGGTTACAACCTCGCCTTCTTCAAACGTCATCTCACCACTGGCCGGGGCGATTACATAAGTCCCATCATCAACCGGATCGCTCACAAGTGTAAACTCGAGCATCGCAATAAGCCCCTGCTCGGTGTAATGATTATCTAAAGTTTCTTCTCGCTGATTTGAAATGTAGTTGCCAATTGAATAATAAACCGGCACACCATTCACATAAGAAATTTCTTCAAGCACATGTGGATGGCTCGCAACAATTGCATCTGGAGCTACCAAAGCAAGCTGCTTCGCAATATATTGCTGGCGAGCATTTGAATGTCTTTGATATTCCTCGCCCCAGTGCAAATACACAACAGTTATATCTGCGCGCTGTTTGCACCATTCGATTTCACTTTTAATATTTGCTATATCTTGGTCAAGATAAAAAAGATCCGCATACTGTCTAAAAGTATTGTAATAATTTACAGCGTCGTTTCTCATCGCACCGCCGTTCATCGTGCGGTTCGTATCGCCTTTCGAAGTCTCGTATGAATATGCAACGACTCCGACATTAATTACTTCATCGTCCTTACAGAGCTGGTAGATAATAGAACGATTCTCATCCTCGCCGGTTCTGCATCCGACAACTTTCATGCCAGCGCCCTCGAGCACCTGAACTGTCCTAAGCGCGCCATTAAGCCCGCTATCATTCATATGATTGTTTGCGAAAATCCCAACATCAACGCCAGCGTTTGCTAAAGCATCAGCAATGCTGTCCGGTGAATGGAATGCAGGATACCCCATATACTCGCCAGTTCCCGGAAAAGTACATTCAACATTAGCCATGCAAATATCAGCACCACTCATAATCGAGCGAACATCATCAAAGCACGAATTAAAATCATAAGTCCCATCCGCTTGAAGCGCAGCATTCACCTGAGGCATGTGAGCCATGACGTCGCCACAAATCGCAATGGAAACATCAACCTGCTTTGCTTCAGGAACAATGCCAATCGCAACAGGCTCGCTCTGGCCGCAGGCACTTATGCCCAAGACCATTGCCAATATTAAAATTATCGCAAATAACTTTTTACGCATATAAATTCTAGTTCCAATCTCGCTTTAAATCTTTGCCAGCAGACAAAATTGTCTAATTAGTTAACAGCTTCAACGCTTGCAACATCGTCAGCAAAGAGTTCTTTAAGAATCTGCTCGATTCCGCCTTTGACTGTTGCCTGAGCATGAGGGCAACCTGCACAGTGCCCCTGAAGTCTTACTTTAACAACTTTGTCAGTAGTATATTCAACGAATTCTACATCGCCACCATCTCTTTGAAGGAATGGTCTAATCTGCTCTAAAGCATCCTTAATTTTTTGTTCCATTTTATTCTCCTTATTGATTCCAAATAGGGCCAGCCGTATAGTCAGCCTGGATTTTTCCGTTAACAAATTTTTCGATTACAACATCCTTTACAGGATCGCCGATTCCGCTACGGTAAGTTATACTTCCCGTAGCACATCTTATATCGTACAGCCTGCTTGCCGCATACTGAAGATTTTCACTGTTGTTTGCTCCACCGGCAGCCTTGATTGATTCAAGCGCAAGAAGGTATGCATCAAATCCTAAAGCCATAGCTTCAGTTGGCTCGTCTATGTGATAGTAAGTATATGCAGCATCGATAAAAGTCTGAGTCATTTCTGTTGCTGCTGCAGCCTTATCAAAAGCAGCTACATAAGTCACGCCCTCAAGATGGCTTGTGATATTAAGCCCCATATTCTGTGATGCTTCAATAAGGCCTGCCCAGTCCGAATCGCCTACCCATGTGAAATTATATCCACGTTGGTATGCTTCGAAAATGAACTTCGCACCCTCGTCAGCAGTTGAAGGGAAGAAAACAACTTCTGTTCCGCCTTCTGCTAAACGATCAAGATAATCTTTAATCTTAAGGTCCTTAGCGTTTCCGCTATATTCAACAACCTTTACGTAAGTATCTTCACCAAAGATTTCCTGGAACTTAGCCTGGAATCTTTCGATAAGAGCTGTTGCGCGTTCATCTCCAGACTTCTTTAAGATTGCACACTTCATAGGCTCATAATCCCTAAAGTCTTGGTCGGTTACTGTGCTTGGATTTTCCTCAACAACACCACCATGTACGCTCTTTGGTAAATGCTCGATAACATATTTTGCCGCAGCATTCCCCTGGAATGAATCTACGACCGCAACTCTAAAGAAAAAGTTTGTTGTGGTTGTGATAAGCGGGTTACTGCAGCTTGGGCAAATACAAAGAACCTGATTCTGTTCGAAAGTATCAATCGCAGCCATAGTCAACACATTGCTATAACTTCCGATAACAACATTGCATCCGCTATCGACTAATTCTTGAGCCGCTTCGGCAGCATATGCTGTGTCAGAATGATTGTCGCCATAAACAAGCTCAACTGGGCTATCCATGACAGTTGGATAAAGCTTGTGGGCAAGTTCAATTCCTAATATCTCGTCTTCTGCCGCATCAGATTCAGATCCAGATTGTGGCTCGAACACACCAATCTTGATACTCGTATCTCCGAATTCAGTGACGATTCTTTCACCACGCAAAGTCTTTATTAAATTTTCCAAAGTGACATAGTTTGTGCTAAATGAATCAACGAACTTTTGACTTAGCTTTTGCACCTGATCAACGACGGTGCAGCCGCAAAGCCCAACGACCATTGCCAAACATAAAATCACGCATAATAATTTCTTCATAATCCACTATATCAGGTGCATGCTTGTCATACACCTGCTTAAATATCATGTCAAAGTTGAAAGCGTCAGCGAACCTTGACATTATATTATATCATATTTTTGCTCAATCAAAAACCGGTGCTTGCGCACCGGTCTTAAGCCAAATTTAAACAATTAATGCATATAATTATATAATACCTGAGCAAACTCAGCCCTTGTTGCTCTTCCTGTTGGAACAAGTAATGCCTTACCATTAACTGCACGGCCATTTAAAAGACCTCTACCAACGGCCCACTGAACATAAGGAACAGCATATCTTGAGATGCTACCAGCATCGCTAAACTTATCAACGCTTCCACCCGATAATGTATTACCCTTGTACTGATAATATCTGCCAAACATTGCAACAAGCTGTTCACGAGTTACAGGATCATTTGGTCCAAATGCATCGTCTGAATAACCAGTTACAACGCCCTTATCAAAGGCCCATGCAATTCCTGCCTGATACCAGGAATCTTTACAGTCCTTGAACGGATAATCGATTGCATGCGCCGGAGACCCTTCAACTCTATAAATAACAGTAGCAACCATAGCTCTTGTAAGAGTTACTCCCGGGCCAAACTTCGTATCACTTAAACCTTTAAGATATCCATTAACTGCACAATACATTACAGCCTCATAAAACCAGTCGGTTGTAAGCACATCTTCAAAGAACACCGACCCGCCAGGGATATTTACAGCAGTACCAACTAATACTGCAACCTTACCGAACTTATCAAGTGTAGCAGTTACATTTCCACTGCCTGCAGTAGCTTTAACTAAATCCCATGAAGATCCGTCATATACAAGAAGCGCAACTGTATCAGTTGACTTAACGCCTGTGCAAGTAAATGTTACAGTGACGTTGCCACTGCCCTTAAATTCATAAAGAGAATTTGCAATCTTATAACTATCAAAGATACCACTAACTTCGTTTGTTAAACCAATCTCCCTAACGAAATTTTCCGCGCTTCCAGCCGCCTTAATCCTCCTAGCAACTGCATCGCTACTTGAAAGATACGAACCAGATATACTTCCACCGCGAGAAGTGATGATAATGGTGTCTCCACTATAACCGCCATAGCTTCCTGCAAAAGCACTAACACATGATGCAAAAACTAAGATGAATGCGAGTAAAAGAGAAACTAACTTTTTCATTTTTTCTTCTCCTTGTGCTTTTTCTTTTTATTATGATTCTCATCATAATAGTAATAATATCTGCCATAATAGCCACGATAATATCCGCCGTAATATTTGCTATAATATGCCGGAGCTTTCATATCAATTCTGTTGATTACAACACCCATAAGCGTGCAACCAGCAGATTCAATCTGTCTAATAGAACTGCTAACCAAATTTCTTGGCGTCACTCCACTTCTAACAACGAGCAATGCCCCGTCACAATGGCTTGCGATAATTTCACCATCGGACACATTCGCAATTGGCGGAGTATCAATGATGATATAGTCAAGCTTTTGTGAAAGTGAATTTAATAAAGCCTCAAATCTATCATTTTGGAAAAGAAGCGCTGGGTTAACAGAAGTCCTAAATACAGGAACACAATATAAATTATTGTAGTTAGTTGAATAAACAACATCATTAATGCCAGCTTGCCCAGCTAAGTACTGTAAAAGACCATCATGGTTTCCGCCTTCGGTCTTAAGTCCAAATGTATCTTTAATTTGAGACTTTCTAATATCAGCATCGACAAATGCAACTTTATAGCCAGCCTCTGCAAG
This sequence comes from Anaerovoracaceae bacterium, assembly GCA_045616685.1. Classification (GTDB taxonomy): domain Bacteria; phylum Bacillota; class Clostridia; order Peptostreptococcales; family Anaerovoracaceae; genus UBA1764. The sequence goes on along the minus strand of JAZLHF010000005.1, from coordinate 3,041 downwards.
AAGAATTGCAAGGTTAACTGAAATAAAAGATTTACCTTCTGCTGAAATAGAAGAAGTAACAACAATGCGTCTAAACTGATCTCCACAAAAAGCAAAATTTACACGAAGTCTATTAAGCGCTTCACGTGCTGCATAATCAAGAGTACTTGGGGTAGTAATTTCTAAATGCTTCATTATTTCTTCCCCTTTCTCTTTTCATCGACTTCAGGCACCTGCGTAAGCGGAGTGATATTGAAGTATTTTTCAAGATCTTCACCAGTCTTAATGGTGTCATCGAGCAAATGCTTAATTACGCAAATTGCAAAGTAAAGTCCAGCCAAAGCAATTGCGCCAATGATTGTATTCTTGGTAAGATTTGGAGCAGATTTCTCTTGCGGTGTCACAGCTTCTTCAGCGATGTTTGGCTTTGCAATTTCCATAACCTCTGGCAACCAAGTTGTGGACAAACTAGCCATCTTGTTTGCGATATCGCGTGCAAGCTCTGGATCAGTATGCGTTACGCTGATTTTTATAATACGAGTATTAGTAGGATTATCTACAGAAATCATCTTATCCAAATCAGTTGAGTTAATACCAAGAGAGCGCGCACAAGATTCAAGCATAGGACGACTTAAAATAAGTTCCTTATAGTCCTGAGTCAAGTTTGCACCAATCTGAAGGTCTGTTAAGTTAACAACTGAATCTGAAGATGCAGAAACGATATAAAGCTTACTTGTTGCCTTATATGTAGGTTCGACAAAATGATGAGTATAGCCGAAAGCCAGCATCCCACCGATAATTGCGAAAATAATTATGAATTTGAGTTTTGCGAGAAATAGATACCAAAGCTCTAAAAGATCGATTTCATATTCCTCTTGATTGTTTCTTTGTGTATTGTCCATAACACTTTATTATTACATTTTTACCCTTAGTTTTCAAGGGCGAACAAATCCTTTAAAATCGCTGAAAGGTCACTTTCATCGACTGTAAATTGGCTGAACCTGATGCCATCATCACCAGTTACCCACTTATCCGTTCCTGCCGGAGTAACAATACCACCGTCAGCATAACCAAGCGCCTTGGCAGCGATATTACAAAGCTCCCCTTGACTTAAGTCACTTACAATATATGGGCTTGAAACATTATAAATATCATTGATGATGCTCGATTTCTGTTTAATTATTTCGCGGCAAGTAGTCGTGAACGAATTTAAGAAAGCTCTTTGGCGACGCATACGGCCGATGTTAGACTGATCTCCAACAGCGGTTCTTGCTCGGCAAAACTTATATGCTTCAACTCCATCCATATGAAGCTGAGCACCTTGCACAAAGTTTGGCGAAACTGCGGTCATATCTTCTTCAATAGTTATGTCTACCCCACCTACGCTATCAACCACCAAAGCAATAGCATCATAATAGATAGCAGCATAGCCATCAAACTCTAAGCCGTGAAGAAATTTTGAAATAGACTTCTCTGCAATGATACAGCTGTCTTCCAAACCAGAACCAGAAGAGAACGCAAGTCCAAGTCTATCTTTAACTGTAGACATCTCATTCCCAAACACATCAGGAATAATGATATCAGTATATGTATCACGATTGATCTGAAGAATCTTTACAGTTTTGTTTGTATTGTCCATAGCAATAACATAGATACCATCACTTTGGCCGCCACCAACGTTGCTGCCAACATCAGATGCAGTACCACTGCGATCGATGCCAAGAAGCAGATATGCTTTAATATCACGCGAAAAATCGCCGGCAGACTGATGATTCTTTTCAATCATCTCTTCAATGCCAGATGTCTGATTGCTATCGCCCTCACCTGTCTTTTCCAAAGCTACTTCCTTAGCTCCGCAAGCACAAAGCATAAAAATCATAGCCAATATTAAACTGCAAATTAAAAGCTTTCTCATATTTAAAGCATAACATAATGAGTATTAAAAAGCCAGGATGCGTATTTACATTATTTAGCAAATCAGTTATACTAAAAGTACTTTATGATTGCCGGAGACCTCCCGCCTAAAGCGCAGGAACTCGTCAAAGATTGGATTAAATTGAACACACAACAATTGCAAGAGATGTGGGACACACAAAATATACAAAGAAATCGATCTCCCAAGCGACACAATTTACGAATACGGAACAGCACTTTAAATTATCACAAAAGCGCATATCCCTTACGGGATAGACGCTTTGTTAGTGTTTAAACTAAGTATTAATCGCTCTTCAGCTTCCAATAAAGCCTTTGAAATTCTAATTTAGTTGAAGAGAAAAGCGACCATCGGATAGATCCACCACCACCGTGCAGTCACCATTAGCGTTCACTGTACCCTTCGTGTTAGGGTTACTACCCATACCACCATTATAAGTGTAGTGTCCCCATTTCAGTGTAGACCCATAAGGAACAGTTTGTCCACTTGAAGTAATTTCGTAAGTATCTCCGTTACCATCTTGGAATCTAGCCTGAGTAACAACCCAATTCTTTGGATCCCCACTACCAAGCGTAACAGTAACTGGATCTCCTTTCACCTTCAATTTAAAGCTATTTTCAGGCATAGTGAAGTAATATACAGCATCGTCTTTATCCTTAATCTGTTCAGTGCATTGAATTCCATCTTCACTATATATTTCTACTGTCTGTTCAGTAGGCACAATGGAGGCATGCTCGTAAGCTGTAGTTACCTTGAAGTATACAGTAGCTCCCGGTAAAGCCTTCGTAATTTCATTGCTGCATGCAGCATCTGAATAGAATTTTACTCCGCCAGTCGGAACACTTCCTACTGAAAGATCTTGCGGGATTGGGCCAAATGTGTAGTTCATAGAAGTCTTTTCTACAACTATATCACCTATTGTAACTTTTACAGTAAGTCTATACTGAGCACCAATTGACGGGATGTTTGCTACTTCAACGCCTGTAAGTTCTTCAAGACCTGTCACGTTTCCATCAATTACGAACCATTCTTTGTTCTGGTATTGTTCTAATTTGCCAGTGAATACCATTCCGTCTGGGTCGCTGCCATTATTCCAAACATTATAAGCTTTCTGTAAACCTTTATTAAG
>JAZLHF010000004.1:0-153299 GCA_045616685.1 Anaerovoracaceae bacterium | reverse complement strand
CTCATATACATTTGATCCTGATGGAACAACAACAAGACCGATGATGGTAACAATCTTGTCTCGTATGGATGGCTGTGACACAAAAGATGGTGCTACATGGGACGAAGTTGGAAAAGCATGGGCAAAGACATATGGTATTTCTGATGGTATCCCAGAAGAAGGCAATATCACAAGAGAAGAATTTGCAACAATGCTTTACAGATATGCACAAAAAGAAGGAAAGGGCTTCGTCGGTTCTTGGATGTTCTTACTCGATTTTAAGGATGCAGACAAAGTAAGCTCTTGGGCAAACGAAGCTGTCCACTGGTGCGTAATGAAAGGAATCTTGCAGGGCAGAACAGGTCTTTACGAAGGAATGCTCGACCCACAGGCAACTCTAACCCGCGCCGAAGCATCAGCAATGATTCAAAGATTTTGCGAAGTGAAATAGATTAACTGATTTTAAGGCAGTTCTAAAAAGAACTGCCTTTTTTAATATTGTTTATTATCAATTTGACAAAGATGTAAACTGCCTGTAAAATAATGACAGTTAAATATTTACAGTTGAATTTCATGAATTTGTGAAATATAATTAAGGAGGATATTGAGATGCCAACATTACTTCAGTTATACGGAATTGATGTTATTATGCGACCAAGAGATAAGGAACATGAACCTCCTCATCTGCATATTATTTATGCCGAATATGATGCATATGTTGATATTGAGACACAGAAGATTAAAGGAATATTTCCGCTTGCAAAACAAAATTTAGTTAAGAATTGGGTTAAAGCAAATAAAGATTTACTATTAGAAATATGGGAAACACAAGAATTTATAAAAATGGAAGTTTAAATGTGCCTTGGCAAGAGCATAAGCTAAAATCTGTAAAGATTTTAGAAGGCTATATTATTGAAATTGAGTTTCGGGAAGGTGTAATTAAACATTTTGATGTCTCAACTGTGTTTGGCACGCACAAAATGTATGGTGCCTTAGAAAAAAGTTATAGTTTGTTTAAGCGGGTACATTTAAGTGGCAATAGTGGTATAGCATGGAATGATAACATTGATATCGGAGCTGAAAAATTGTGGGCTGATGGCGTTACAGTTAGTACTTTGTTTGATAATTTGATTGGTATGTCAGATGCGACAAAAGCCTGGGGCCTAAATGAGAGTACACTTCGTCAAGCAATCAGATATGGACGTTTTGTTAAGGGCGAAGATGTTTACAAATTCGGAGGGCAATGGGTTCTTGTAAAAGCCGCTGTTGAACGTGAGTATGGAATGTGTATTGATGATGAAATAGAATGGTTGACAAAACAACTTAAAGAACTTAATTCTGAAGATAAAAGAATTGTAAAAAAACGTATTAATGAATTGAAAAGCAAAAGATAAAGAATCTTGATTTTTATGCAACGGGCATCAAAATGATGCCCGCTTTTTTATGCCAAAAACTGCAGTTAGTTTCAGAAGTAACTTCCCATAAAGCCCAAAAACCTTCAAATTTCCGCCAAAAACCGCTGGACTTTTATGCGTTGGGGGGGGTATGATATATGTGACAAAAATTTATCAAACAGCAACGAAAGAAAGCGAGAAGTTATGAAAAGGAAACATTTAATATTATGTATAGCAGCCGCATTACTTTTATCATTAATTGTAGTGGGTAATACTTATGCAGCAGATGGCCCAGACTATTTATGTTTGACTGCTGTTGGAGGAAGGGTCGATTTTTATTTGGAAAAAGTTATAATGTATGAAAACATCCCGTGTCCAGAAGTATCTTTGGAATACTCGTTTAATGGTGTTGACGATTGGGCTGACTTTGAAATTAAAAGCGAAGATAGCCAAGGCTTCGTTGCTTATAACTTGAATGAAGAAGGCACATTGTATTTAAGAGCCGGCGAAGGAGGTAATACATCTTTTGGTGCTGGCGAAGACAATAATTTCGATGATTGTAATTATTACAAATTTGTAGTAATGGAAGCCGAAGGCGGCGGTAATATTGAATTAAGTGGCAATATTATGTCTCTTCTTAATGCAGATTGTAGATCAACAGAGCTTCCAGATTATGCATTTACTAAACTTTTTTGGTGCTGCGAAAACATAACATCAATTGGCGACCTTGAACTTCCAGAAACAAGATTAGGTAAATATTGTTATGAAGATATGTTTAATGGTACCGGTATAACTGAAATACCAAACAACTTGCTTCCCGCAACGACATTAAAAGATGGTTGTTATAAGGGCATGTTTTGTGCTTGTCCGACAAAAAATTTGCCAGCGCTTAAGGCTACAAAATTGGCTGATTATTGTTATGAAGATATGTTTAATAGTTGTATTAAACTAACAGAAATTCCAAAAGGCTTTCTTCCGGCAACGCAGCTTGCAAAAGCTTGTTATAGAAACATGTTTTCTTATTGCCATGGGATAATAAAAATTCCAGAAGGTCTGCTTCCTGCGATACAACTTACAGAGTTTTGCTATAGTAGCATGTTTTTTAGCTGTGATGGAATAAAAGAAATTCCAAAAGATTTTCTTCCAGCGACACGGCTTGCAGAGCTTTGCTATAGTAGCATGTTTAATAATTGCGATGGCATCACAACAATTCCAGAAGGTTTACTTCCAGCGACACGACTTGCAGAGTCTTGCTATAGTAGCATGTTTGAGGGCTGCGATGGAATCAAAAAAATTTCGGAAGGTTTGCTTCCTGCGACACAACTTGCAGAGTCTTGCTATAGTAGCATGTTTAGTGACTGCAACGGAATCACAGAAATTCCTGAAGGCTTACTTCCTGCGACACAACTTGCAGATAGGTGTTATGATGGTATGTTTAGGATTTGTCGCAAATTGCTTAATGTTCCCGAGACATTACTTCCTGCCAAAAAACTTGCGCCTTATTGCTATAGTGAAATGTTTAAGCAATGCGGAGAATTAAAGAATATTCCAGATCTACCTGCAACGCAGATTGCTGAACATTGTTACGAAAACATGTTTAATGACTGTCGTGCTTTAGAAGATTTTATAGAAGAATTGCCGGCAACAACACTTGCTGATTATTGTTATTCTAATATGTTTGCTCGATGTAGAAATATTACGAAAGCTCCGAAATTACCTGCAACACAGCTTGCAGATCATTGCTATGATCAAATGTTTTTCCAATGTGGAAATATTACAAAAGCTCCAGAACTTCCGGCAATGATAATGAAACCATATTGTTATTGGCATATGTTTGAAGGTGCCGGGTTAACTGCGACTCCGAATCTTCCGGCAACAACACTTGCAGAAAGTTGTTATGAAGCTATGTTCAGTTCTTGTTATCCTTTAGAACAAGCAACAGCATTGCCAGCTACAATAATGCAACCAAAATGTTATTCTTATATGTTTGCTTATTGTGAGAATTTAAAATCTTCATTTGTATTACCGGCAACGGAATTGGTTAATGGTTGTTATTCTAATATGTTTGATGCTTGTCAAAACTTGGGTGGACTCGCGGTTTTCTTTACAGATTGGAATGAAAATGCGCCTGTAGATTTCCAAGAAGAATGGACTCAGCCAACTGAATTCTGGGTAAGTAGTGTTAACAATGCGGCCAGCTTTGAGTTTTATTGTCCGGGCGAACTTAATGTTAATACAAAAGACATTTCTCATGTTTTATCAAACTGGCAAATTAATCCATGTTACATTACAAATCTTAAATTTGTTGATACAAATGGTGGAGATGTAAATGGTGCAAGCATTTTGCTTGAGCCATCATATGTATTGCTTAAAGATATTGAGTCGAACCCTACTATAAAAATAGTGGAAGTAGTAACTCCTGATGGATATGAATTTAAGTCAATAAGCGTAATAAATAATAGCACTGGTGATGCAATTACTGTTACAGATAATGCATTTGTTATGCCAGATTCTGATGTTACTATAACTGCAGAATTTAAGAAATTAAATATAATTCCGTTTATTCCGGGCGGGACAGGCTCTAACAAGCCAGTTGTTCCTACTCAGCCAACAACTTATGATAAATGCAAGCAGGATGAGCTTTGTCCATTAACAAATTATTACGATCTTGATGCTACAAAATGGTACCACGATGGAATCCATTTCTGTTTAGACAACGGCCTTATGAACGGTATAGGTTCATATACATTTGATCCTGATGGAACAACAACGAGAGCAATGATGATGACTATTCTCGCTCGCATGGATGGATGCGACACCGAAGGCGGCGAAGAATGGTATTCGATTGGAATGTCTTGGGCAAAGAACAACGGCATTTCTGATGGTACATTACCATTAGCAGATATTACTCGTGAACAGTTCGCAGCCATGCTGTATAGATATGCTAAGCTGAATGGCCGTGACACAAGCAAAGATATTGAAGATACTAATACGCTTTCATATAATGATATCTTTGATGTAAGTAATTGGGCTACTGAAGGAGTTCACTGGTGCCTTGCATCAGGAATCTTTAGAGGAAAGACAATCAACGGAGTTGAAGGCTTCGTTGATCCGCAAGGTCTTTTAACAAGGGCAGAAGCAGCAGCAATGATTCAAAGATATTTTGAATTAAAATAAGATAAACAAAAAAGCCCGGCGTGAAAAACGCTGGGCTTTTTATTTATATCATCACAAATTTGTAGTATAATCTATATGTAATCTGTTTCAGGGCGGGGCGCAATTCCCCACTGGCGGTTGCCCGACAGGGTATGCTTTTAAGCAAAAGTCCGCGAGCCACTTGGCACGATTTGGTGAAATTCCAAAACCAACGGTATAGTCCGGAATGAAGAAACGATAAGTTCCTTTTTATTTGCTCGGAAACATTCCGAGTTTTTTTATTTACCCAAAACAGATTCCACCTTTTACATAACAGGAGGAATCAAATGAACGTTAATACTAAAACAAACACAGTTGCAAAGCTTGGAGTGCTTGGTGCAATATCAATTGTTCTCGTAGCACTAATCCATATCTCAATCTTTCCGGCAGTATCATTTCTTGAGTATGATCCTGCAGACATTCCTATTTTGCTTGGGACCTTTGCACTTGGGCCATGGGCAGGCTTGGCCCTTACAATAGTTGTTGCCGTTATTCAAGGCGTAACAGTAAGCGCAGCAAGTTCTTGGTACGGAATTGTGATGCATGTAATTGCAACTGGTACATATGTACTTGTTGCTGGCTCTATTTATAAACACCACAAGACCAAGAAGGGCGCAATTGTATCACTTATTTGCGGAACATTATCAATGGCCGTAATTATGGTTCCTGCAAATATTCTTCTTACTCCAATCTATGTTCAGATGGTCGGAGTCCCAGCCGAAGCCGCAAAGCCTATGGTAATGGGCCTGCTTGGTTGGATTATTTTATTTAATGTTTTTAAAGCAGGACTCAATTCACTTGTTACTTTCTTCGTTTACAAGAGAGTATCACCAATACTTCACAAATAATGATAATTAGAAAAGCAGTGCCAGCAGATGCTGGTGCAATTTCAAAAATTGAAAGTCTTTCGATTAAGCGTCCATGGAGCATTGTCTTGATTGAAAAAGATCTTGAGACAAATCCTAATGCAAGCTACTGGGTAGCCGAAGAGAATGGAAGTGTTCAAGGTTTTATTGGCGTGCATAATATTGCTGGAGAAATCAATATCACTAATATCGCAGTCCATCCCGACTATAGAAGACGTGGAATCGCTGACAAGCTTATGCAGGCAATGAAGGGCGAATTTGATAATCGTAAAGCTTCCGGTGAAGATATTATTGGAATCACATTGGAAGTTCGCCAGAGCAATACTCCGGCAATAGAGTTGTACGAAAAGTATGCTTTTACCACAAGCGGCCGTAGACAAGGCTATTATTCGGACGGCGAAGACGCCGTGATAATGTGGTATAATTACTAATTATGAAGCAGTTTATCCTCAAAAATTTAGACGAAACCATGCAATTTGGGCAAAAACTGGCTGATAGTCTTGAGCCTGGCGCAATAATCGCTCTAATTGGCGATTTAGGGGCAGGAAAGACTACTTTAACCAAGGCTATAGCCGCTGGTTTGGGCGTAAAAGAAGTGCTGGCGAGCCCGACTTTTACTATTGTGTGCGAGTACGATTCTGGGCGTCTTCCGTTATATCATTTTGATGTTTATCGCGTTAATGATAGTGAAGAGCTTTTTGAAATCGGTTTTGAAGACTATCTGCACCGCGGGGGCGTTTGTCTGATCGAGTGGGCGAACTTGCTCGAGGCCGGAATGCTTCCTGACGACGTAATGACTATTAAGCTTGAATATGGTGAAGGTGAAACCGAGCGTATTTTAACTATCAAATAATGAAAATTCTAGCAATCGAAACAACTGGGCATTTTGCAAGCGTGGCTATTAATGGTCATCAGCTGATGAATGACACAGACTATTCTCATCTTCAAGAGATAGCCCCAATGTGCCAGAAAATTTTAGCTGCAGAAAAACTTGATAGCAAAGATTTAGATGCTATTGCAGTTTCTCGCGGGCCAGGTTCTTTTACTGGAATTCGAATCGGCATTGCAACAGCAAAAGGGTTAGCTCAGATTTGGAATAAGCCTATTATTTGCGTTCCAACTTTGGAAAGTTTTGCATATCGCGTTGGCGTTTCCGGAGTCATAGTTCCAGTATTCGATGCACGCCGCTCTCAAGTCTATGCTGCAGTATTAAAAGGCGATGAGATTTTGCTCGAGGCTGGCGCATATGACATTGAAGATTTCAAAAACCAATTAGCTGAATTAATTAAGAATGAAGATGAAGTTCATTACTTTGGTGATGGAACTCATTTAATTGGTAAAGAATCTGAAGGTGCGCAGGAAGCAAGTCAAGTGCTTATTTTGGCAGAAAAGATGCTTGCCGAAGGGAAGACTGATACATGCTACAGCGCAAGTCCAGAATATTTAAGAATGGCAGAGGCTGAACGCAAGCTGCGTGAAAAACAAAACAGATAAAAGGAATGAAAAATATGATACCAAAACGAGTTGTAGAATTATCATTTAGCCCATGCGGAAATACTTCCAAGGTTGCGCATATTGTTGCCGAAGAGCTTGCTAAGAAATACTGTGTTGAACTTGTGATTGATAAATTTACTCTTCCTAATGAGAGAAGGGAAGTTCGCAGTTTTTCGAAAGATGATGTTTTAGTAATTGCTTCCCCTACATATGCAGGCAAGCTGCCGAATAAAATACTTCCAGATTTTCAAAATAATATTAAGGGGGAAGGCTCAACAGCTATTGCAATTGTAACCTACGGAAACAGATCATTTGACAACTCTTTAGCTGAACTTTATAAAACTCTAAAAGAAAATGGATTTAAGATTTCTGCAGCTGCGGCAGTTGTTACAGAACATGCTATGGCGCATACGGCAGAGGGTAGACCAAATGCTGAAGATGAAATGGCTCTTCGCAAATTTGCAGCGAAGATTAATTTAGACTCTGAAGTTAATGTTGTTGGCGATGCGGATGCTCCTTATTATGTGCCTAAACAAGAAAATGGCGAACCGGCAAAATTCTTACCGGCAAAACCTAAAACTGATAAGTCTAAGTGTACTAATTGTGGACTTTGCGCAAAGGTATGCCCTATGGGGTCTATTAGTTTTGACGATGTGTCAGATGTTTTGGGTATTTGTATTAAGTGCCATGCATGTATAAAATATTGCAGCTCTAAAGCTAAATACTTTGATGATGAACAGCTCTTATCACACATTAAAATGCTTCAGCAGAACTTTAGTGAAAATAAAAAATCCGAAACCTTTTAAAGGTTTCGGATCTTTTATTTTATTTTTACTTTTCAACCATTTCTGTAATGTCAGCTTCACTATAACCAAGTGCGTTTAATACTTCATTGGTATGATATCCTTCTGGGAAGCCTGCCCAGTTATATTCAGGCATGCATTCTGAAAGATGCATTGGGCAACCGAGCTGTGTAACCTTAACACCGTTTGATGCAGGAACATCAACCTGTGGGAACATTCCTCTTTCGTTGAGGTGTTGATCCTTTGAAACTTCTACAAGATCCATTACTGGTTCAATACATGCATCATATGGTTCTGCAAGCTTTGTCCATTCATCTCTGGTCTTTGTTAAGAATATCTTCTTGAATTCTGCTTTAACTGTTGCGGAATCAGTCTTTAAAATCTTTCCGTCTTGCCATTCTGGATGTCCCATTAAATTGCAAAGGCCTGCAAAGAATTTTGGTTCGAGTGAACCTACTGACATGAATTTGCCGTCAGCACATTCATAGAAATCATAGATTCCACCACCGTTTAAGAGTCCGCTTTCACGTTCAGGTGTTGGTCCACCTGCAAACATTGAAGCGCCATCCATTGAGTTGAATGGGATTACTGAATCCTGCATTGATACATCAATGAACTGACCTTTGCCAGTCTTTTCTCTATAGATGATTGCTGCACAAATTGAAGCAACGGCATTCATTGAACCACCTGCTACATCGGCAATCTGGAAGTTATAAAGTGAAGGACCACCTGCTTTTCTTCCTGCTGCGTATGCAATACCAGCTCTTGAAAGATAGTTAATGTCGTGACCAGCCTTCATAGAGAAGCATCCGGTCTGTCCATAACCTGTAATTGCGCAATAAATAACCTTTGGGTTAACAGCTTTAAGTGCTTCATATCCGATGCCAAGTTTATCCATAACGCCTGGACGGAATTGTTCAACAACAATATCGTATTCCTGAACAAGTTTCTTTACGGCCTCAACTGATTTTTCTTTTTTCATATTGAGGTAAATAGTCTTTTTATTTCTTCCAAGCCAGCCCTGAGCTCCTGTAACATCAGCGCCCTCAATTACTGGTGGCCAGTTAACAACAAGGTCATATTTGTCCTTGCTTGAAACCTTAAGAACTTCAGCACCCATATCTGCAAGTGTCATTGTTGCATATGGTCCTGCAAGTAATGTTGAAAAATCGAGTACCTTATATCCACTAAGTGCTCCCATGTTTAAACCTCCTTAAACAGCAAAATAATCGTATAACAATTTAATTCTACACTATATTAGATTATATAGGCAAGGCATATAATGTCTTAAGCGCAAGTTAATTATTTAACAATATCAATGTTACTTAAAATAACTATGAATTGCCATATTTTTTGATATAATTTAAGTATGTCAAACTAACACATAATTAGAAAGGAGAAATAAATGAATAACACGAAACCACTTGCCGGAGTCCACGTACTTGATTTAGGTCAGTACATCTCAGTTCCTGCGGCAACAGTTATTCTAGCGAGCTGGGGCGCAGAAGTCATTAAAGTTGAATCAACAATCGGTGATCCAATGCGTTTAATTGGTTCAACATTAGGAATGACATGTAATGATGAACATAATTCATTCTTTGGTCATTATAATGTTAATAAAAAGGTAATCAATTTAAATCTTAAGGATCCAAAGGGCAAAGAAGTAATGCAAAAATTACTCGCCTGGGCTGATGTATTTGCAACAAATTGGAGACCAAACGCATTAAAGAAGAATGGTCTTGATTATGAAACATTGCATGCACAATATCCAAGATTAATTTGGGCTGCAATTAATGGTTTCGGAAACTATGGCCCTGAAAAGGATGATGCTGGTTACGACACAGTAGCATATTGGTCACATACAGGAATGCAGATTGACCAATCTGAAGGTGGCGGTCCAGAAGGTGCATCTCCTGTAATTCCTTTCTATGGCATTGGCGATAACTCAACAGCATCAACACTTGCTGGAGCTATCGGAACAGGTCTTTATCAAAGAGAAAAGACTGGAGAAGGATGTCAGATTTTCGCATCACTTTATGGACAAGGTGTTTGGGCTGCAGGATGCGACCTTATGTCTTGCCAGTATAACAATGCATATCCAAAGACAAGAACAAAGCCAGCTTCACCTGTATGCAACTCATATAAGACAAAGGATGGAGCATGGATTAATACAAGTATTTTTGACACAAAGATTTATCCTAAGTATTTAAAGGCAGTAGGTCGTGAAGACTTAATGGATGATCCTCGTTTCAATAATCCTGATGGCGCAACCGAAAATAGAGATGAAATGTTTAAGATTCTCGAAGCAGGTTTCGCAAACTACACAGAAGAAGAAATGTGTAAGAGACTTCAGGAAAACGATGTTGCTTTCTCAAAGATTTACCATGTTCACGATATCATTAGTGATGAACAGGCTTTGGCAAACAATATGGTATATCCTGTTACACATAGAGACGGAACAACAACTATGTTCCCAGCTCCACCTGCAACATTTGGTGACAAGCCAGAACCAGTTGTAGAAATTCCTTACAGTCGTGTAGGTGAACATTCAAGAGAAATTTTACTCATGATGGGCTACTCGGAAGCAGAAGCTGATGAAATGATTTCAAACGGCGTTGCTGTTCAGTGGCAAGATAAATAAGGAGAAACATTACAATGAAAATTATTACAGCAAAAGAAGCTGCCGAACTGATTAAGGACGGCGACAGAGTTGGTTGCCAAGGCATCATTGCAACTTCTATTCCTCAGGGATTATTAAACGCAATTCGTGACAGATTCCTTGAAACAGGAAGTCCTAAGGGCTTACGTCTTTTCTATGAATCTGGTATTGGCGACAATGGTGAGTGGGGCATGAATGCACTTGCTCATGAAGGGCTTATTGGAGAACTTCATACAGCACATGTTGGTACAACTCCAAAGATGAAGGCTCTTGTTGATGCTAACAAGTTCCCTTGCTATATGGTACCACAAGGTGTTAATGCTCAGATTCTTCGTGCACTTGCAGGAAAGAAGCCTGGCGTATTCACAACAGTTGGACTTAAGACATATGCAGATCCTCGTGTTGAAGCTTGCAAAGCAAATCAGGCTGCTAAAGATGCAGGTAAAGACATTGTTGAATTAGTAAATTTTGATGGCAAAGAATATCTTCGCTATAAGACAGAACCTATTGATGTAGCTCTTGTTCGTGGAACATATTCTGATTCAATCGGAAACATTTCAATGACAAAAGAAGCTATTATCATGGATGCATTTGAAATGGCTTGCGCTACACACAACTCTGGCGGAATCGTAATCTGTCAGGTAGAAGGTGTTGTAGAAAGAGGTAACCTTAAGGCTCATGATATTGTTATTCCTTCATCACTTATTGACTATGTAGTTGTGGCTGACAAGAATGATCATAGACAGTGCCTTGCAGATGCAGACTACTTCCCAGAAAGATCTGGCGAAATTAGAGTCCCAGCAGGATCATACACACCAGAACCACTTTCTGAAAGAAAGGTTTGCGGCAGAAGAGCTGCTGCAGTTATTCCTAAGGGAGCACACGTAAATCTTGGTATCGGAATGCCAGAAATGGTTTCAGACGTTGCTGCTGAAGAAGGATTCTCTGCTGATATTACTCTTTCAATTGAGGCTGGTATTTTCGGTGGCGTTCCTCTTGGCGGAATGAGAATTTGCAATGCAATTAATCCTGATGCAATTATCAGCCATATTAATACATTTGATATTTATGATGGCGGCGGAATTGACGTAGCAGTACTTGGTGCAGCTGAAGTTGATAGCCACGGTAACGTAAATGTATCAAAGTTTAATGGCAAGATTACAGGCCCTGGCGGATTTATCAACATCACACAGCCAACTGACGTAGTATGCTTCGTTGGAACATTCATGGCAGGTGGAAATAAGTTTAATATTGGTGATGGTAAGATTGAAATTCTTCAGCAAGGAAAAGCAATTAAGTACAGAAAAGATGTTGAACAGATTACATTCTCCGGAGAATATGCTCAGGATACAGGAAAGACTGTTTACTACATTTCTGAACGTGCCGTATTTAAGCTTGAAAAAGAAGGTATGACACTTATTGAAATCGCACCTGGTGTTGATCTTCAAAAAGATATCTTGGACTGCATGGAATTTACTCCAATCATCAGCAAGGATCTTAAGCTTATGGATCCTAAGATGTTTACAGCAGGCCCAATGGGAATGACTAAATAATCAAGTTTAATAATAAGCCCCGGCCTTAAAGGCTGGGGCTATATTCAATTTAGGATGTTTAAAAAATATAGCAATGGTAGAGATTAAGGAAATCAGAAAGAATTTATATAGAATTAGTGTGCCACTTGCTGGGAACCCTCTTAGGGTTTTAAACTCATACTATATTAAAGGTGATGATAAAGAACTGGTCATAGATACTGGATTTCATACAGATGAATGCTATGAGGCTCTTGAAGAAGGTTTGACACAATTAGGGTCAAATCGAGAGATTAGAGATGTACTTGGTACTCACATTCATTCTGATCATATCGGCTTGGCACATTTAATTAAAGGACAGAATAGAACAGTCTTTTTAAGCAGGCCTGATTTTGAATATATGAGAGCTATGATTTACAATCAAGCTGAAAAAGGAAAAGAGCAAAGAGCTATTCAAGAAGGTTTCAAAAAAGAATGGCTGATAGAAAACGCTCGCATTAATGATGCATGGAAATACGACATTGGTTATCAACCAGATAGTATCTTTACATGTGTTGAAGATGGGGAGAAAATAACATATGGAGATTATACCTTACAGGTGGTATTGTCTCCTGGGCATACGCCGGGGCAAATGATGCTTTGGGATGAAGAGCATAAGATAATGTTTACTGGTGATCATGTCTTATTTGATATAACCCCAAACATTACTGATTTTAATGGAATTGAAGACTCCTTAGGGAATTATCTTGAGAGTCTTAAAAAGGCATATGAATTTCCGGTTGAAATAGCGCTTCCAGGGCATAGAGAAAGCGGAGATTATCATAAGAGGATTGAAGAATTGCTTGTGCATCATGATAAAAGGATTCAACAAGCTTTAAATATAATTGAGGAAACTCCAGGCCTTTGTGCTATAGAAATAACTCAAAGAATGTCATGGAAAATTAGAGCAAAGAACTGGGATGATTTTCCAATCCCTCAGAAGTGGTATGCGACAGGCGAATGCCTTTCTCATTTAGATTATCTTCTTGCCCGAGGACTAATCAAAAGAGAATTAAAAGATGGTCTGTTCAGATATACAGCACTCACTATGGCGAAAGCTCAGAATATTTAGGAATTGCAAAAACCAAAACAAATTTCACGAAGAACAAAACGGATAATGAAAGATAAAAAACATATTACAATGGGAATAGAATCAAGCTGTGACGAGACAGCTATTGCAATCCTTGCTGATGGCAAGGACGTTCTTTCAAATGTAATTAGTTCGCAGATAGAAATTCATAAAGAGTACGGTGGGGTAGTTCCTGAAATTGCAAGTCGCCATCATCTAAATAACATTCCTTATGTTTTTGAGCAGGCGCTTAGCGAGGCTGGTGTTAGTCTTGATGAGGTCGATGAAATTGGCGTAACTGCTGGTCCAGGGCTTGCTGGTTGTATATTGATGGGGACTGCTTTTGCTAAGGCGGTTAGCACTGCGAGTAACATCCCTCTTATCGGAGTTCACCACATTCAGGGCCATATCTCTGCAAACTTTATCGAGCATCCAGAACTTGAGCCTCCATTCCTTGCTCTTGTAGTAAGCGGTGGCCACACTCATCTAATTGAGGTTAAGGGCTATAACGAGTTTAAGGTTCTCGGTTGTACGAGGGATGATGCGGTTGGTGAGGCATACGATAAAGTTGCTCGGGTTTTAGGACTTGGATACCCAGGCGGCCCTAAGATTGATAAACTCGCAAAAGAGGGCAATCCATTTGCTATTGAGTTTAAGAAGGTTTATCTTGAAAAAGACAGTTTTGATTTTTCGCTAAGCGGAACAAAGACGGCAGTAATTAATTATTTGCATAAGGAAGAGCAGGCGGGCCGCGAAGTTAATAAAGCTGACATCGCTGCATCATTTCAAGAAGCAGTAATGGATGTAATTATTGATAAGACGATGATGGCTGCAGAGCAGACAGGCTACAAGAATATAGCTGTTGCCGGAGGCGTCGCATCCAATTCTTTCCTTCGTGATAAACTTACAAAGCGTTGCAAAGAAGCTGAATTAAATCTTTACATTCCGTCACCAATTCTTTGTACCGATAATGGTGCTATGATTGCCAGCGCTGCGTATCAAAAATCAAAATTAGGATTGAAATCAGATTTGCACTTGGATGTATATCCGGGTTTGTCTATTGAAAGTGGACTTGATAAGCTTAATGAAAGATAATAAAACCGAAGACAAAACGCCTTCGGTTTTTTGTTTAAGAATTATGCATTAGCTTCGATATACTTAACGATAGCTTGTACTACCTGGAATTGCTCGGCTTGTTCGTCGGGAATTTCGAGCCCATATTCATCTTCAATTGCCATAATGATTTCTACGGCGTCAAGGGAATCGGCTTCTAAATCTTTCATAAGATTTGTTTCAGGTGTGATACTATTCTTATCTACGTCAAGCTGTTCAGCTATGATATCTCTTACTTTTTCAAATACCATATACACATCCTCCTAACCTATAAATTATACCATTCTGAGTATTTTGTGTCCACCAGCTCTTTGGCAGCCTCCAATTTGCTTGAAATCTCTTGAGCTTTTGTAGGATTGCTGAATATTTCAGGTTTACATAGTTCCGCTTCATATTTTTCGACTTCTGATTCGGCTTGGGCAATTTCTTCTTCAAGTTTGGTCTTGGCCTTTGCAGCTTTCTTCTCTGCGCTTGCCTTAGCTTTGGCTGCTTGATAGCTTTCAGCTCCGCTAAGAGCTTTTTTAGGTTGCTGGATGTTCGAGGTCCCAAGGTTTGCCATATACTGCTTTGCAGATTCAACCGAGTTACTCTTTTCTTCATAGTAATCATAATTGCCAAGGTAGGTGTTAATTCCTTCCGAAGTCAACTCTAAAATCGCGGTAGGTACCTTCTTAAGCAAATAACGATCGTGGCTAACTATCAGCAAGGTTCCGCTAAATGAAAGCAGCGCATCTTCTATAACTTCCATAGAATTTGCATCCAAGTGGTTTGTAGGTTCATCCATTACAAGCAGGTTTGCTCCGGACATCATAAGTTCGAGAAGGGCAAGGCGCGCCTTTTCGCCTCCGGAAAGCTGGCCAACGGTTTTAAATACATCGTCGCCTGTAAAGAGGAATCTGCCAAGCAGGTTTCTGAGTTCGGTCTGGTCGTATTTGATATACATTGAATGCAGCTCATCAAGTACTGTCTTTTCGGGATGAAGGAATTCTTGTTGCTGATCATAGTAACCTGGCATAACGTTTTGACCCAAGCGGAAGATTCCACTGTCAGCGCATTCTTGGCCAAGTATAATCTTAAGCAAGGTTGTCTTGCCGATGCCATTTGATCCGACAATACAGATTCTGTCGTTCTTCTTAATATCTAAAGCAACATCTTTAAAGAGCTGCTGATTGCCAAAGCTCTTAGAGAGACCTTCTGCAAACAGGACATCGTTACCTGTTTGTAGTGATTCTTTAAAGTTGAGCTTAATCTTCGAATTGTAGAGGGTAGGCTTATCAAGTTTATCTATCATTTCGAGACGTTTTTCGCGTGATTGGGCGCGCTTTACCAAATGCTCGGTATTGTGACCCTTCATCATGCGAATCATGTCTTCTTGACGCCGAATTTCCTCTTGCTGCTTTTCGTAATGCCTAAGGGCTATCTCATAGTTAGTATGCTTTTTCTCGAGGTAAGTTGTATAGTTTCCCTCATATGTTGTCAGCTTATGGTTTTCGATTTCGAAAATACGTGAGGCTATTTTATCTAAAAAATACCTGTCGTGAGAAATAACTATAAGGGTGCCTTTATAGCCTCTAAGGTATTGCTCGAGCCATTTAAGTGAACCTATATCCAGGTGGTTAGTAGGTTCATCCAGCATCAAAATGTCTGGATTCTCAAGCAATATGGCTGCTAAAGCAAGCCTGGTGCGCTCACCTCCGGAAAGTATGTCGACAGATTTTGTAAGGTAATCTTCGCCAAATGATAGGCTATTTAGGATACCTCTTGCCCATTTTTCTGGATTAGCCCCGTCAGGCAGGTTAAACTTATCCTTATTTTTCAGCATTTCTTCCATGACGGAGCCTCCGCTTGGGAACTGATCCATCTGTTTTAAATAGCTGAAACTAGCTTGTTTATCAATGAATAAACTGCCTTCATCGTATGCTAATTCTCCGGTCAAGATTTTCATTAAGGTGGTCTTGCCGGCACCGTTAGCACCTACTATACCTATCTTATCTCCCTTGTTAATGTTAAAAGAGACCCCGGTAAGTATAGGGGTTATTCCGTAGAACTTATTAAGTTTTGATGCAGTTATTAGGCTCATGACCTTGATATTATACCATAAAATGTGGTAATATTCTGCATATAGAGGTAGTAACATGAGTAAAGAAAAGAAAGTTGCAAATGCAGTAATTAGAAGACTTCCAAGATATTTAAGAACACTGGAAGAGCTTGAAAAAGCAGGCCAGCAGAGAACTTCAAGTGCTGAGCTTTCAGAAAAAATTGGATTCACAGCTTCACAGATTCGTCAGGATCTTAACCATTTTGGCTGCTTCGGACAGCAGGGTTATGGTTATGTTATAGCTGACCTTAAGAGTGAAATAACTCGCATTCTTGGACTTAAAAGACATTATAAACTGATAGTTATTGGTTGTGGACGTCTCGGTGAAGCTATTGCTAACTATACAAAATCTTTTGAAGAACAGTTTGACATTGTAGCTATGTTTGATAATGCACCCAACAAAATTGGTAGTGTAGTATGTGGTCTTCCAGTACTTGATACTAAGTGGGTAGGCGAATATATTCAAAAGAACAATATCGATATTGCTGTTCTTACAATTCCAGCTTCGGTTGCTCAGGAAACAGCTAACTGCTGCAAGGAAGGTGGCGTAAAGGGCATTTGGAACTTTGCTGTTACAGATATTGTAGACATGGGCGATGTTCAAGTCGAAAACATGCATTTGTCTGACAGCTTAAGGGCTTTAACATATCATATAGCAAATGAATAAAATGCTTGTATTCGTTATATACAAGTGCTAAAATAGTCAAAATTACTAAATTTTGACTATTTTTTTATAAATTAATTATAGGAGTAAATATGGCATATTTTTATGAAGAACCATCCAGAACCTTTAGTGAATACTTACTTGTTCCTGGATTCTCTGACGGCGACTGCACACCAGATAAAGTTGATCTTAGTACACCACTTGTAAAACATAAGAAAGGTGAAGAACCTTCTATTAAAATAAATATCCCTATGGTGTCTGCAGTTATGCAGGCTGTATCAGGTGAGAACCTTGCAATCGCTCTTGCAAAAGAAGGCGGTGTATCTTTCATCTTCGGGTCACAGTCAATCGAATCAGAAGCTGCTATGGTTGCCAGAGTAAAATCATATAAGGCCGGCTTTGTTCCGTCAGATTCTAACTTAAAACCAAATAATACTCTTGCTGATGTTTTAAGACTGAAGGAGTTAACTGGTCACTCAACAATCGCAGTTACTGAAGATGGAACATCTCAGGGAAAGATGGTTGGTCTTGTTACAAGCAGAGACTATCGTGTTTCAAGAATGGCTCCGGAAACAAAAGTATCTGAATTTATGACCCCGGTTGAAAAGTTAATCACTGCAAAAGAAGGAACAACACTTCATGATTGCAATGATATCCTTTGGGATCATAAATTAAATGCACTTCCTGTAGTTGATAAAGAAGGTAGACTTAAATATTTCGTATTCAGAAAAGACTACGAATCACATAAGACCAATCCTCTTGAACTGTTAGACGAAGATAAGCGTTTCGTCGTTGGTGCTGGAGTTAACACAAGAGATTATAAAGAAAGAATTCCTGCACTTGTTGTTGCAGGCGTAGATGTGCTTTGCATCGACTCATCAGAGGGCTTCACTCAGTGGCAGAAGAACGTGCTTGATTGGGTAAGATCTGAATATGGTGATAAAGTTAAGATTGGGGCTGGTAATGTTGTAGATGCAGAAGGTTTCAGATTCCTTGCTGATTGCGGCGCAGACTTTGTAAAGGTTGGTATCGGCGGTGGTTCAATTTGTATCACAAGAGAAACGAAGGGTATCGGCCGTGGACAGGCAACTGCAGTAATCGAAGTTGCTAAAGCAAGAGACGAATACTTCAAAGAAACAGGAGTTTATGTTCCAATTTGCTCAGATGGTGGTTTAGTGCATGACTATCACATGACACTTGCACTTGCTATGGGGGCTGACTTCTTAATGCTTGGTAGATATTTCGCAAGATTCGATGAATCTCCAACAGCCAAGTTGATGGTCAACGGTACATATGTTAAGGAATACTGGGGTGAAGGTTCTAACAGAGCTCGTAACTGGCAAAGATATGACCTCGGTGGTGAAGCAAAGCTCAAGTTTGAAGAAGGAGTAGACAGTTACGTTCCATACGCAGGTCCACTTTCAGATGGTGTTCGCCAGAGCCTTGCAAAAGTTCGTTCAACACTTTGTAACGTTGGCGCTCTCTCAATTCCAGAGCTTCAGCAAAAGGCTAAACTTACATTAGTATCTGCTACTTCAATTATCGAAGGTGGTGCACACGATGTAATTCTCAAGGATTCAACACCAAATATCAATAGATAGTATCTGTGATGTAATTAAAACAGAAACCCGCTTTGGCGAGTTTCTGTTTTTATTTTTTGTATATTAATATATCCTCAGGTTGGCAGTCTAGCACATTACAAAGTCTAGCCAAGATGGATAAATCTAACCGTTGTATATCATTGTGCATATATGCTTTCAATTGGGTCCGTTGCATTTCAGCTCTGCAGGCAAGTTTGTTTATGCTAATATTTTCTTTTTTCATGACTTTTTCTAGCTGTATTTCGATATGTCCATAGTCAAAATCTTTCATAATATATACCTCCCGCCTGATTTTATGTTAATATACCTTGTTTGTTTTTTATATGAGTGGTAATATATGAGTAGATATATACCCATGACGGCTGTTATAAACTATGAATCGAAGCCATTTGACATTCAAACCGTTTTAGAATTAAGGGGAAATAATATATATTTTTTATTTTTGTCTGCATTTTTAGGGATATTCTTTGAAATATTACAGAAGTTACACATTGCTTCTGGCACATATGATTTTTTTGACATAGTAATTTATTTAATTGCTACAGCTCTGGCAGTAGTGTTTATCGGAGGTAAAAGTGATGAAAAAAATAGTTAAAACCGTATGCTTAATATTGGTGTTATTGCTATTCATGGTGATGGCAGTTGGATGCGGAGATAGTGATACGGATGCAAAACAAGTTGGAACTGTTGATGCAAATAGCACACAGGAAGATGTCGTTCTTAAGGATAAATATTATGTAGGGGACGAGTTAGATGCTAATGGCATGAGTATGGTGTATGTATCCAGCAAGGAATATAAATCAGACAATCAATTTATACAGCCAGAGTCGGGTAATAAGTATATTTGTTTAGAATTTTATGCTAAGAATGATTCTGACTCTGACATGTCCATTAGTGAATTTGATTTTGAGTGTTATGCAGATGGTTATGTTGCCGAACAACTGTATCTGGAAGAAGATACATTGTCAGCCTCATTATCAAAAGGCCGTTTTACTACAGGCAAAGTATATTTTGAAGTTCCTAAGGATGCCTCTGATATAGAGGTTGAATATGAAATTAATTGGTTCTCAGATCAAAAAATCACTTTTGTTTTTGAGGGAGATAAAGACTCCGGATTTACTCCGGAACTAACTACAACTGCCTCTGAGGACGCATATAAGGCTGGAGCCATTGTTGAAGTTTCAGATTTGAGAATTACATATCTTGGTTGCTCTGAATATAAGAGTGCCAATCAGTTTGTTCAACCAAATAGTGGAAACAAATTTATTTCATTGGAATTTGAATTTGAAAACATAGGGCAATCCGATGAATTTATTAGCTCAATGAGTTTCACCTGCTATGCTGATGGCCGTAGTTGTGATTCAACTTATATTCGCGACGATGATTTGTCTGCAACAATTTCTAGTGGAAAAAAAGCTAAGGGAACTGTTTCATTTGAAATTCCAAAAGATTCCAACTTAGTTGAGGTTGAATATGAGCCTAATGTTTTTTCATCTAAAAAGGTAGTATTTTCTGTTGAGTAGGAGGTTTTTATGAAGACGTTTAAACTTATTTCAGGTATTTTATGCTTTGTATTAGCATGTTTAGTTATGTTTCAGTCATGTGCTGCAGGAATTGTTAATACACTTGGCGAAACAGGTGAGGTTAGTGGATCTGCAGGTTTAATCCTTGCACTGGGTATGATTGCCGGAGGTATAATTCAAATTGCGACTAGAAAAAGTGAGAAGAAAGGCGGAAGTATTGCTGCGATTGTTGTATTTGGTTTAGCGGGCATTATTGGTTTTGCTTGTGCTGGGAGCTTTGCTGACTTAAATATTTGGGCAGGTTTTTGTATTTTACTTGCATTGATTAATATTGTAAGTTTATTTATAAGAAAGAAGTCAAATTCTGATAGTAGTGTTGAATAACTTTAATTAACCCAAAATGGTAATTTAAAGTAAACTGGAGTTTTCTTAAAGTTCCCTGGGGAGAACCGCTGGGGCAAAACGATTTTCGCTTGCGGAACTGGGGACAACTACTGTGGTCTCAAAAAAATAAAGACAGGAGGTCAGATTCAAAATCTGGCCTCCGTTTTATATTAGTTTAAAGCTATGATGTTAGATAAGGAATTCAGAAGGATTCCCTATTTTGTATGTTTTAAATTAACATATAGGTGGTCCTGTTTGTTTATTTTTTGAAAGTAGGACCAAAGTTTTACTTTTGGGGACTGTCCCGTAATGGTCCTAATCTCTTATTTTAAAGAAATAGGACCACTGTTGTTATTTTTTATTTATATCCTCTTATTTCAACTTCAACGCCTAAGACGTTAAACGCTGTCATATCTCTTACAGTATTAAATATTGCAGTTTGGAAATTTTCCGCCGCCGTTCTAAAGCTTGAACCTCGGTTCATTATAACTACTGTTCTAACAACACATCCGTTTTCATCATTATAAAATGCTGTCCAAAGTATTTCTTCAATTTCAGGAGTTATAGATGCAATATGATTCACAATATCGTTAATGGCTTTTTCTGAAATGATATAATCTCCAAGATAACTGTAAGTTGGTCTTACAATAGTTTTCTCAATTGCTGAATCTTTTCCAAAACTCTTACGTGGGTCCAAGAAGTATCCACTAAATTGCTTTCTTACTTGGAAGGTCGGAGCAGGTATAATGTGCATCCCATTTTCATTTCTGAATTTTTGCGCTTTTGCTCGTTGTTCTTCCGTGGTTATATCTTCAATGTGGATGATTTCAGTAATTTCTCCGAGCTCAAGTCTGTCGGCAATTTTTTTAAGCATCTTGTCTGAAGTTCCGATAATTAAAATTCGATCAGGATTGGACTTTCTAATTGCATCCTTAACTTCTTGGCAATGATCATCCTTATTAAAGAGGGCGGTCTTGATTGCTGCCATGCTGGTGGCTTGTTTTTTAGCGGAGACTCCGGCAATAATATTTCCATCCATCATAAATAGACCGTCATCTATAAGACCACGAATCTGGTGCTTCGCGCAGAGCTCTGAAGCGTGATATGATTTTCCTGTTCCGGATTTTCCGGAGAGTCCATATATTAACATATTTATAGTATAACATGACATTAGGGCGCAGATTGTATACAATTTGGAAAATATTGCTTGTTTTTTCTGAAGTTTGTTATATAATTACTTATGTCTTTAAAGATTATACGTTAACGTTTTTAAAGGAGGAAAAATATGGCATACGTAATTGGTGATTCTTGCATTATGTGTGGTGCTTGCGCTGCAGATTGTCCAGTAGGAGCTATTTCCGAAGGCGACGGCAAGTACATTGTTGATGCTAATGCATGTATCGATTGTGGCGCTTGCGCAAACAACTGCCCAGTTGATGCTCCAGTTCAGAAGTAATTAATTTGCTTGAAAAAACACGGTTGCTTACGCAGCCGTGTTTTTATGTCTTGCTAAATATAAAAAAACATAGTATAATCAGTTTAGCACTCAAGAGAATGGAGTGCTAACAATACAGGAAGTAATAAATAAATATAGAAAAGGAGATCGAAAATGAAAGTTAAGCCATTAGGTGACAGAGTCCTTCTGAAGAAGGAAGAAGCTGAAGAAAAGACAGCAAGTGGAATTATCTTAACAGGTAACGCAAAGGAAGCTCCACAGTGGGCAACAGTGGTTGCAGCTGGACCTGGCACAGAAGATGTAAAGATTGAAGTTAAGAAGGGCGACAAGGTTCTTTATTCAAAGTATGCTGGAACTGAAGTTAAGCTTGACGGAGAAGAGTATATTCTTATTTCACAAAAAGACATTTACGCAGTTATTGATTAAGAGGTATTGAAATGGCAAAAGAAATTAATTATAGCGAAGAAGTTAGATCAAAGCTCCTTGCAGGTGTTGATAAGCTTGCAGACACAGTAAAAATTACACTAGGCCCAAAGGGCAGAAATGTGATGATTGAAAAATCATATGGCAGCCCTCTTATTACAAACGATGGTGTTACTATCGCAAGAGAAATCGAACTCGAAGATCAGTTCGAAAACATGGGTGCACAGACAGTTAAAGAAGTAAGTGCAAAGACCAACGATGTTGCCGGAGACGGAACAACAACAGCTACACTTCTTGCTCAGGCAATTATTCGTGAAGGTTTTAAAAATGTTGCTGCTGGGGCAAACCCAATGGTTCTTAAACGCGGTATTCAGGGCGCTGTAGATGTTGCAGTGGATGAAATCAAAAAGACTTCAAAGGCTGTAAAAGGCAAGGCTGCTATCGCTCAGGTTGCTGCAGTTTCTTGTGGCGATGCTGAAATCGGTAACATGATTGCAGATGCTATGGAAAAGGTCGGGACAGAAGGAGTTATAACTGTAGAAGAATCTAAGTCCATGGGTACTGAACTTGATGTTGTTGAAGGTATGCAGTTTGATAGAGGTTATCTCTCAGCTTACATGGCAACTGATATGGAAAAGATGGAAGCAGTTCTTTCAAATCCATACATCCTTATTACAGACAAGAAGATTTCTAACATTCAGGATATCCTTCCACTTCTTGAACAGATTGTTCAGCAGGGAAGAAAGCTCTTCATTATTGCAGAAGATATTGAAGGCGAAGCACTTGCTACTCTTGTTGTTAATAAACTTAGAGGAACATTTGAATGCGTTGCTGTTAAGGCTCCGGGCTTTGGTGATAGAAGAAAAGATATGCTTCAGGATATTGCTATTCTCACAAAGGGTACAGTAATTTCTGAAGAACTTGGTTTCGATCTCAAGACAGCGACAATCGATATGCTCGGTACCGCAGGTACAGTTAAGGTTAATAAAGACAACACTGTAATCGTTGATGGCGCTGGCAAGAAGGCAGATATCAAGGCTAGAATTGAACAGATGAAGGCTCAGATTGAAACAACAACATCTGATTATGATAAAGAAAAACTTCAGGAAAGAATCGCTAAACTTTCTGGTGGAGTTGCAGTTATCAAAGTTGGTGCTGCTACAGAAACAGAACTTAAGGAAAGAAAGCTTAGACTTGAAGATGCTCTCAACGCAACAAAGGCTGCTGTTGAAGAAGGTATCGTTCCTGGTGGCGGAGTTGTATTTGCAAATGCAATTCCTGCAGTTAAGAAATTTGCAGAAACTCAGGAAGGCGATGTAAAGACAGGTGCTAACATTATTGTTAGAGCTCTTGAAGAACCTGTTCGTCAGATTGCTGAAAATGCGGGCTTCGAAGGAAGCGTTGTTGTAAATGCAATTAAGGCTTCAAAGAAGGGTATTGGTTTTAACGCTGCAACAGAAGAATATGAAGATATGATGGCTGTTGGTATTGTTGATCCAGCTAAGGTGTCAAGATCTGCTCTTCAAAACGCTGCATCTGCATCTGCTCTGCTTCTTACAACAGAAGCTGGTATCGTTTCTATTAAGGAAGATTCCCCAGCAATGCCAGCAGGCGGTATGGGCGGCGGAATGCCAGGAATGATGTAATCTCAATTCGGAGGAAACTATGAAAGTAACTTATCATGGACATTCATGCTTTGTCTTAGACTTTGATGGATACAAGATTGCCCTTGATCCTTATCACGAAGTCCCAGGATATGAACCATTAAGTATTGAAGCAAATGAAGTTTTGCCATCACATGATCACTTTGACCATGCATTTTTAGAAGCAGTAAAAGTGACCCCAGCGAAAAGGCCTGAAGGATTAAAGATTACAGAAATTAATAGTTTCCATGATTCTGAAGGCGGAAAGCTGCGCGGCACAAACAAGCTTCAGATTTTTGAATACAAGGGTGTTCGTCTTATGCATGCCGGAGACATCGGTGTTCATCCAACAGAGGAACAGACAGAATTAATGAAGAATCTTAATGTGCTTCTTATTCCAACTGGCGGAACATTTACTTTTGATGAAAAAGAAAGCAAGGCTTTTGCTGAAGAAATTGGAGCAAAAGTTGTTGTACCGATGCACTATAGGAATGGTAAACTGGGATTCCCTCCAATAAGTACTTTGGAAGATTTTACCAAGCAGTATGACCATGTAAATTATGCAGAAGGGACAGTTGAGTTTACAGGAAATGAAGATTCTCAAGTATTAGTATTTAAATTTTAAAATTTATTAATAAACAAAGAATTTGAGAGGCCAATAAGGCCTCTCTTTTATTGAATAGAAATCTTAAAAATGCTAAAATATAAGGAATTACAATAAGGAGCACATATGAGTAAGAAAATCAAATTTTTACTCACCACCATACTGCTTGTATTAATTTTATTTATTTTTGGTGGATGTAAAAACAAAGAAAAACAACAAAATATCGACAATCACTTAAATACTGGCGAAACAGCAGTTGATGCAAATAAACCTCTATCAGTTAGTAATGACAATGCTATCCGCTCACAGTTTGATTTGGCAGGAAAACCGATTGCCGTTTTAACAGGTACAATGTTTGATATTGTAGCTTCTCAGTATTTGCCAAATTCTGAACAAAGTTATTACAATTCTACATCAGATATGGTGACTGCTTTAGAAACAGGAAAAGTTGCGGCATATTTAACGGATGCTCCAATTGCTCGCCTTGCGACTCGTCAATTTGAGAATCATAAAGTATTAGCTACATTAACGACAGAACGATATGCTTTCTGTTTTCCGAAGGCAAAACAGGGAAGCGTAGCACTTTGCGAGCAGATGTCAGACTTTATTATAAAGTGTAAAGAGGATGGTACTTTAGCAGATATTGATAATATTTGGTTTGGCGAAGATGAAAGCCTTATGGTAGTCAATCTTGATAGTTTGACAGGTGAGAATGGTAAATTAACAATGTCTATTTGTACTGTTGTTGGGCCTCCATTTGTCTATGTTAAAGATAATAAATATGTTGGTTATGATATAGATCTTGCATATCGGTTTTGTAAAGAATATGGATACGACCTTACAATTGTAAACTATAATGCGAGTGGACTGTTTGCATCCTTAGGCTCTGGCAAGTGTGATATGGCAGCTTCTTGTCTTGCCATTACCGATGAAAGAAAAGAAAGTATTTATTTCTCAGAGCCATACTACGAAGGAGGCGTTGTAGCTGTAATTAAGGACAATAAGGATGCAAACGAATCAGTTCCTTTAATCGAAAAGATATTAGATAGATTCAGTAAAACATTTGTAAAAGAAGATAGATGGAAGCTGTTTCTTAGAGGTCTTGAAACAACATTTTTAATTGTTGTTGCTTCGGCGGCTATCGGAGCGGTTGCAGGATTCATTTTCTATTTGATATATTGGCGTGGTAATAAATTTTATTGCCGCAGCTTTGATGCCATTAGAGAAACTATTGCAAGATTGCCATCTATCGTGATTTTGATGATAATCTATTATATAATATTCGGTTCATCCAATGTTAATGGCATAATAGTTTCGATTATTGGTTTTTCATTATTATTCGCTGGCAATGTTTTTGACCTTCTAAAGGGAGGCGTTAACGCTATAAGTGGCACGCAAAGAGAAGCGGCTATTGCCCTTGGTTATTCAGAACGTCAGGCGCTGATTAAGTTTATCCTGCCTCAAGCAGCTAAGTACTTTCTACCAGGGGTGAATGGGGCTCTTATTGCATTAATCAAAGAGACGGCAATTGTTGGATACATTGCGGTTAGCGACTTGACCCAGGTT
The DNA here is from genome assembly GCA_045616685.1 of Anaerovoracaceae bacterium. GTDB lineage: Bacteria > Bacillota > Clostridia > Peptostreptococcales > Anaerovoracaceae > UBA1764. The sequence continues at coordinate 127,197 of JAZLHF010000004.1, read as the reverse complement.
AGCGATATTATTCGTAGCCACACATTTGATGCATTTTTCCCATTACTTTCAGCAGCATTCATCTATTTCATGATGGCATGGTTGTTGACAAGGTTGGTAAAGAAAGTCGAATTTAATATCAGTCTTGAAAATAGAAAAATTGCTATTCTTAAGGGGGTGAAAGTACATGATTAAACTTTCCCATCTGCGCAAAGAGTATCAAATTATAACTCCTCTTGAGGATGTTAACGTAACAATTAATGAAGGCGATGTTATCTCAATAATTGGACCTTCTGGAACAGGAAAGTCAACTCTGATTCGTTTAATCAACATGCTTGAGGAACCTACATCCGGACAGATATTTGTTGATGGACAAGACATAACAGATCCTGCATGCGATCTTACAGCGATTCGCAAAAAGATTGGTATGGTTTTCCAGTCATTTAACTTATTTGAGCACTTAACTGTTATAGAAAATGTTATGCGTCCAGCAATGGACTTGCGTAATATGAACGCTCAAGATGCATATGATCAGGGTATAAAGTTGCTAACAATGGTTGGGCTTAGCGACCGCGCTATGGATTATCCTTCAATGTTGTCTGGTGGACAGAAACAACGTGTTGCAATTGCTCGTACGCTTTCTATGAATCCAGAAGTAATTCTTTTGGATGAGCCTACATCAGCTCTTGATCCATCAATGGTTAAAGAGGTTGAGACCGTTATTAAGAATTTAGCCAAGATGGGTAAAACAATGCTTATTGTCACTCACGAGATGCGTTTCGCTAGAGAAATTTCCAACCGTGTATTTTACATGGATCAAGGTGGAATTTATATGGATGGAACTCCGGAAGAAGTATTTGATCATCCAACTGATGAAAGAGTTCTCAAGTTTATGCACTTGCATAAAGAGTTTCATACAGAAATCACAAAAGCCCACTTTGATTTTATTGCAATCAATAGTGAGATTATGGACTTTGGCACTAAAGAGCAAGTACCACTTAAGTTAATTGCTAGGCTTCAGGCGTCATTTGAAGAGCTTTGTGAACAGATTCTGCTTCCGGTTCTTGATGACCCTCATATTCTGTTCTCGATTATTTATAAAAAGCCAGAGGATGCAGCTGTTGTTGATGTTAAGTATAACGGGAAGCCTCTCGATCCACGTGAGACGGAGAATGTTCTGTCCCTTAAGCTTTTAGATAATGCTGCTGATGAAATCGAGTACAAAAGTACTCCTGATGCGGAATATACTAACAATGTAAAATTAACATTAATTAATCATTAGAGCTAAAAGCCCGAGCTGACACTCGGGCTTTTGTTCTATATTTTTACTACTTCTAATAATTCAATTTGTTCTGATATCATGCCTGGGGCAGCATTTGGTGATTCTGCGAGGCTTGTTGACAGATATTTCTTGTTGTCGTCTGAAAATACAGTGGCAATTTTTTGATTGTCACGAATATTTGAAAGAACTGCGCCAAGAAAATTTGCTCCTGATGAAATTCCAACACCAAGGCCGAGTTCTTTAGCAAGCTTTGCTGACATTGCAACAGCATCATCATCGTTAATAGCCAGCATACTATTAACAAGTTTTGCATCATAAATTCCCGGAACTATATCATCGCCTATCCCTTCAATTTTGTGAAGGCGTGTCGCTTTTTTCCCTGCGAGAATTTGCGCGCAATCAGGTTCAATTACAACAATATTAGCATTGTTTGCTTCCTTTAATCTGCTACCTATACCCATGATTGTTCCGCCGGAACCAACTCCGGAAACAAAATCAGTAACATCTGGAAGCTGCTTTAAAATTTCCACACCAGTGTTGTTATAGTGAGCCAACATATTGTCTTTATTTGCAAATTGATTAAATTTAAAACCATTAATTTCGTTTGCTAATTTCACAGTTTTATCAAGACAGCCAAGAAATCCACCATTATCCTGGTCTATAAGGTGAACATTTGCGCCATACATTTTCATGAGCTTGATTCTTTCTTCGCTTGCCCATGTAGGCATAAAGATATGGACAGGATGTTTTGTTAATGCTCCGTATGCAGCTATTCCGATTCCCGTGTTTCCACTTGTAGTCTCTACTATTGCCTGCCCATCTTTAAGTTCTCCAGTTTCGATTGCTTTATTGATTATATATTCGGCAATTCTATCTTTAATGCTTCCTGTTGGATTATAATATTCAAGTTTTGCATATACATGTCCGATTTTGCCATTATATTTATATGTGATATCGGCCATTGGGGTATTTCCGGTATAATGTTTCATTTTTTTCTCCATCTATGTATTTTGAAATAAAAAAGCTATGCGCCTTGCTCGCATAGCAGTAAAACAAATGTTGATGCGCACAAGACATTTCAAATACCGCCTTGTGCGAAGCCTTTGCTTAGCCAAGTCGGTACGATGTACAGCAACAACAATTTGTATAATTCTTATTAGCGTTCATGACAATATTGTAATACAAACAATTTTAAAAATCAAGGCTTCTGAGCGCAGACAGTTTTTTCTTGTAGATGGTCTTTAAAAGAATTATAATGAAATATCATATATTGATAATTATTTTGTTTCTATAAATGGAGGCTATTTATGGCAAAAGCAACTGATGTAAGACCGAAGAGCTTAGCAAGAATTAAGACTCAGGCTCAGGCAAAAAAGTACATTGATGCACAAGTAAAAGAAATAAAAAAGCAAGTTGGTGACGGGAAAGTCCTTCTCGCATTATCTGGGGGCGTAGACAGCTCTGTATGCGCTGCACTTATTGCTAAAGCGATCGGAGACCAACTTACCTGCGTTCATGTAAACCATGGGCTTCTTAGAAAAAGTGAACCTGAAATGGTTTGCAAGGTTTTCTCAAAGCAGTTCAAATCAAATCTTGTTTATGTAGATGCAAGCGAAGATTTTCTAAAGGCTCTTAAGGGTGTTGATGATCCAGAAAAGAAAAGAAAGATTATCGGCAGCAAATTTATCGATGTATTTGCAAAAGAGGCAAAGAAGATTAAAGGCGTTGAGTTCTTAGGACAGGGCACAATCTATCCTGATATTCTCGAATCAAAAGGCGGAGTTAAGGCTCACCATAATGTAGGGGGACTTCCAAAGAACATGCAAAAGTTTGCTCTTGTTGAGCCAGTTAAATTCCTTTATAAAGATGAGGTTCGTGTAGTTGGTAAGGCTCTTGGCCTTCCAGAAAATATGGTTAACCGTCAGCCATTCCCAGGCCCGGGACTTGGTGTAAGATGCGTTGGCGCTATCACAAAGGATAGACTTGAAGCAGTTCGCGAATCTGATGCAATCCTTCGTGATGAGTTTAAGAAGGCTGGCCTCGAGGGCAAAGTATGGCAATACTTCACGGTCGTTCCTGATTTTAAGACAACAGGAATTAAGAACGGCAAAAGAACTTATGCTTGGCCAGTAGTAATTCGTGCGGTGAATTCTGTAGATGCTACCGCTGCTACCCCTGTTAAGCTTGATTGGAAGCTCGTTCAGAAAATTACAGATCGAATTCTCAAGAATGTGAAAGGTGTTAACAGAGTACTTTGGGATGTATCACCTAAAGATCCAAAGAAGAACTCTGGAACAATCGAATGGGAATAGAAGCTAAGGTAATCATAACTAAATATTGAGAAATCAATTACTAATAGGTCTTTAAGTTAATAACTTAGAGACCTATTTTATATTTGGTCTTTGAGACAAATTAAGTGCTTAGAAACCGTGAGTGAGAAAATGTGATTTTTGAGAGTGGTATTGTCGAAGGCTTTGGAAATGCCATCAATAAAGCGAAAGATGAACTTTTAAAAAGCGGAGTAACAGAGGCGAACAGTGCAACAAAAAAGAAAATGTTGAAAATTATGGGACAAAACTATACATCTGTGCAAATATTTGTACAAATATACATAATATAATGAATAATATAAGTAGAAAATAGGATAAATAAAAAAACTACCTTGGCAGATAGTTTTAATACCCCACAGTGGGAGTCCTTGCGGACGATTTCGATAAATCGTTATTTGAACTTGTGGTATAATTCTAAAGGGTAGTCATCCTCTAGGTGACTTCATTTTATAACAATTAATATGAGGTGTCAATATGAGAAAAGAATTTTGCGATTATTATCTTGGTTTGGATATAGGTACAGATTCTATTGGTTGGGCTGTAACAGATGACCAGTATAATGTTTTGAAATTTAATGGAAAATCCATGTGGGGAATCCGGTTATTTGACAATGCAAAAACTGCCGCAGAGAGGCGAACTTTTAGAACTGCGAGACGCAGACTTGACAGGAGAAATGATCGTATAGCAATTCTACAAGAACTTTTCGCAGAAGAAATATGTAAAGTTGACCCAACATTTTATCTTAGAATGAAGGAAAGTAAGTTTTACGATGGAGATAAGAAGGTTGATGGAATATATACACTATTCAATGATTCTAATTATAATGACGTTCATTATTATAAAGAATATCCTACAATCTATCATCTCAGAAAAGAGCTTATAGAAAATGATACAAAACATGATATAAGGCTTATCTATCTGGCGCTTCATAACATATTAAAGCATAGAGGACATTTCTTGTTCCCTGGGCAGCATTTTTCCAATGTGTCAAATTTTTCCAATGTCTATAACTCGTTAGTTGAAGCATTGTCATCAGAGCTTGAAATGAACTTTGAGGTAGATGATATTAATCAGTTTGCAGATGTTTTGAAAAATCGTAGCCTTGGTATACAAAAGAAAGCATCTGAAATTCTTAATATCACATCAACTGATGATGAACATATAGGAACATTAAAAAATGTCGTAAAACTTTTATCTGGAGGCACGGTTCCAATTAAAGATATTATAAATGATGACTCAATTGATACGGAGGAAATTAGTAAAATTTCATTTTCTGCTGCAAATTGGGATGAACAGTGGATTAAGTTACAAAATTCGCTTGGTGACTATGCCTTTTTAATAGAGACATTAAAAGCTGTGTATGATTGGTGCCTTCTTGCTGAAATATTAGATGGTGAGAGCTATATTTCAGTTGCAAAGTGTTTGTCTTATGATAAGCATGCATCAGACTTAAAGCTGTTAAAGCATTATATTAAGACCTATTGCCCGGATAAATATAAGGAAGTGTTTAGCAAGAGCATAGACAAACTAAATAATTATGTAGCATATTCAGGAAGATGTGTATATGGTGGCAAGAAGCATGATGTTGTTTATAGATGTAATAACCAAGAGGAATTCTGCAAGTATATCAAATCTTTATTTGCAAAAGTTGAATGCGATGAGCTAGAGTTTAAGGCTATGATTGAAAGGCTTAACAATCATACTTTTTTACCGAAGCAAGTTATGTCTTCAAATAGTGTTATTCCTTATCAGGTTCATAAAATTGAACTTGATAAAATACTTGAAAATGCAGAAAAAGAATATTCATTCTTGAAGAATAAGGATGACTATGGATATACTGTTTCAGACAAAATTAAAAGTTTAATGACTTTTAGAATTCCTTATTATGTTGGGCCGCTCAATGATGCTCATAAGGATGCAAAGAATGGACATAATCATGCATGGGTTATCAGAAAGGAAGCTGGTAAGGTTTACCCTTGGAATTTTGAACAGAAGGTTAATGTATCTGAAAGTGCCGAGCAATTCATTGTTAGAATGACGAACAAGTGCACATATCTCTATGGAGCAGATGTTCTCCCTAAAAATTCAGTACTGTACAGTAAATTTATGGTTCTTAATGAATTAAATAATCTAAGGATCAATCAAGAAAAAATTAGTGTTGAACTAAAACAAAGAATATTCAGCGACCTTTTCTTGAAGCTAAAAAAGGTAACAAGAAGAAGCTTGATTAATTATTTAACTATAGAGTGTGGCTTTAACGAAAAAGAAGATGTGATTAGCGGAATTGACGGAGATTTTAAGTCGAATATGTCTTCATACATTGATATGCAAAGTATTTTGGGAGAAGCGGCTAATGATAAAGCACTCGTTGAAACTATTATTCGTTATATAGTCCTTTTTGGCGATGATTCCAAGATGCTGGAGCGTAGCATTAATGATAAATATCCAAATATATTTGGCGAATCGCAGTTAAAGCAGATTGCTGCCAAAAAATACTCTGGGTGGGGCAGACTTTCAAGGGAATTTCTTGAGGAAATAACAGCCCCTGATAAGGAAACTGGTGAATATAGGAATATTATTCATGCTCTTTGGGATAACGAAGATAATCCTAATTTAATGCAGTTGCTTTCTGATAAATATGGCTATCAAAAGGCTATAGATGAATACAACGGCAAGTTTAGCCCGGAAGATGAAATTTTAACTTATGACATAGTAGATAAATTGTATATCTCACCTTCTGTAAAAAGAATGTTGTGGCAAACTTTGTTAATTGTTAAAGAGCTTAGGAAGATACTTGGGCACGACCCAAAATGTGTATTTATCGAAATGGCAAGAGGTGAAGAAGAGAAAAAACAGCGCAAAGAATCCAGAAAAGAAAAACTGATTAATCTATACAAGAAATGTAAAGATGAAGAGCGGGATTGGGTGTCAGAAATTTCAAATATAGATGAAGCAAGCTTTAGAAGGGATAGACTTTATCTTTATTACACGCAGATGGGAAAATGTATGTATTCCGGAGAGTCCATAACTCTTCAAGATCTATTTGATACAAATATCTATGATGTGGACCATATCATTCCACAATCAAAATGTAAAGATGATTCTATTGATAACAGAGTTCTTGTTAAAAAGCAGAAAAATGGTGAAAAATCCGATGTTTATCCTCTAAACCGTGAGTGCCAGAAGCAAAATCGTGAATTTTGGAAATACTTATATTCACATGGCTTTATTTCAAAGAAGAAATATGACAAACTCATAAGGCAAACAGAGTTATCTGCTGAAGAGCTTGCCGATTTTGTTGAAAGACAACTTGTTGAAACAAGACAAGCTTGCAAAGCTGCAGCAAATGTTCTAAAGAAGTGTCTTGATTCAAATATTGTATATGTTAAGGCTAGTAATGTGTCAAAATTTAGACAGGATATCGGCTTTGTGAAATGCCGTGCTGTAAATGATTATCATCATGCTCATGATGCATATTTGAATATTGTTGTTGGAAATGTTTATTACACGAAATTTACTTTGAACCCAATTAACTTTATTAAAGATTCATCTTTTAAGTATAATTTGCATCGCATGTTTGATTTTGACGTTGTTCGTAATGGGCGTACTGCATGGATTGCAGAAAATGGGCAATCAATTTCAACTGTAAAGAAGAATTTAGCGAATAATAATATTCAGTTTACTAGATATGCATATATTGATAAAGGAGAATTATTTAATCAGCAACTTGTAGCGCCAAAAGAAAAGCTTCGGCCAATTAAGCAAAACGATGAAAGGCTTTTGAATGTTACAAAATATGGCGGTTACAACAGTGTTAAAATTGCATACTTTGTTTTAGTAAAATACTTTGCTAAGAAAAAAGAAATTAGGTCAATAGAGCCTATTCCTGTATATGTTAGTAATATGTTATCTAATAATAAGGATGTCGTTAGGCTATATCTTGAAGAGCGCTTAAATGCAGATCGTATTGAAATTTTGATTGATAAAATAAAGCTGTCGTCGTTAATTGAGAAAGACGGTTGGAAAGCACATATTTCCGGTGGGGCAACGCAATTAGAGATACGAAATGCCAATCAATTATTACTTGATCCTGATTTATACAAATATTGTAAAGAGATTTCTAATTATATCGACAGGTGTAAGGATAGTAATATAAAAGTTGGCGAATTGTCGGCATTAAAATTTAAAAATATCTATGCTGAGAAGAATATAGAATTATATAAAGCTATAGAAAGAAAAATGCAATCTAGAATTTTTGCTACTTTATACTCTGGGACAGTCGCAAATGCAATCCTGAATGGCTATAACAGCTTTGTGGAATTAAGTATTGAGCGACAATTAGTTGTTTTGTATGATATTTTAAATATTTTACATTGTTCTCCGACCAGAGGCAATTTGAAATCTATAGGTGGATCAAATGATGTTGGCAGATTGTTTGTAAGTAAGCGAATTTCGGACAATAATAAATTAAAACTCATCAATCAATCTGTTACAGGACTTTTTGAACAAATAGTTGATTTGTCGTTGTTATGAGTTGGAGAACTGTAATAATCCACAACAGGGCAAAGCTTGATTTGCAACTTAGTTTTATGGTTGTGCGCGGCGAAGAAACTCAGAAAATTCATTTGAGTGAGATATCGATGTTGATAATTGAAAACACCGCAGTATCGCTTACAGCTGCTTTGCTTTGTGAATTAACAAAGCGCAAAGTGAAAATAATTTTTTGTGATGAGAAATACAATCCATTGTCAGAACTTGTCCCGTATTATGGTAGTCACGATACCAGTGATAAGATAAGAACGCAGATTAAGTGGAATGATGAGATGAAGGGCCTTGTCTGGACTGAAATTATTACAGAAAAGATTAGAAAACAAAAAAATGTACTTTTAACCTTAAAGAAACCTGAATCCGAGTTGCTAAATTCTTATATTGCCGAGATTAAATTCAGAGATTCTACAAACAGAGAAGGTCATGCAGCAAAGGTATATTTCAATTCGCTATTTGGGATGGAATTTACGAGAACGTCAGATGATCCAATTAACGCAGCACTAAATTATGGATATGGAATAATATTGTCTTCATTTAATCGTGAGATTGTATCAAATGGGTATATTACTCAGCTTGGACTTTTTCATGATAATACATTTAATCAATTTAATTTGGCTTCTGATTTGATGGAACCTTTCAGACCATTAGTAGACTTGAAAGTTTACTATATGCATCCTCGCGATTTGTCACATGAAGTAAAACTGGAACTCGTTGACATACTTAATGATTTTGTGGAAATAGATGGAAATCTGCAATATGTTGCAAATGCAATTAAGATATATTGCAAAAGTATATTTGATGCATTGACGGAAAATAATATCGAAAAGATGAAGTTTTACAGAAATGAGTTATAGATTTATGCGAGTGGTTGTGTTTTTTGATTTACCCGTTGCCACAACAGAAGACAGGAAATCTTACAGGCAGTTTAGAAAATCGTTAATAAAAGATGGTTTTTTAATGCTTCAAGAGTCAGTGTATTGTAAGCTTGCGCTAAATCAAACTGCAGCAGGTTTAATAATCGAGCGCGTAAGAAAAAATAGACCAGTGCAAGGAATCGTTCAGATGCTTATACTTACTGAAAAACAATTTTCGCGTATGGAATATGTTGTTGGAGAATATTCAGGAGAAGTTATTGATTCTGATGAAAGGCTGATAGTTTTATGACGTTGACGCATCCTGCAAGTAAATATCACATTGTGGCTGATGAAAGCTTTATAAATACTATCATTATTGAAAATGCATCAGTTTTCAGTAAGGCCGTGCATGAATTGATGCTACAAATTAATGGAGCGGATGGCAGGTTTGTATTATCAGAAAATAATAAACTGTTGCAGATATCAAAGAAAATTGATTTGATTATAAATCCGTTCGATATAGATGTAAATAGCAAAAAAATTTTGAGTAAAATTTATGATAATCTCGAAGCAATTGCTGTACATGAAGATTTGTATATTAAAACGAGAGAGATGGAGCAAACATTAGTCTCATATTTAAATGATTTGAACATTGCTTTTACTGAGCCGATTGACTATGATATTGACTTAAAATTATCCAATTTATTCAAAGCCGTTAATGTGTCAATTGAGCGAAGTAATTCTTTGGTTGAAAACATTGAGCGCTATATGCATTTGAATTGTTCATTACTCTCTGTAAATTGGTTCTTTTTTATTAATCTCAAAAGCTACTTATCAGCAGATGAACTTAAACAGTTGTTTGATTCTGCATTGTATAATAAATACTACATTACTCTCATAGAAAGTCATGAAGCTGATGGAAAATATGATTTTGAGAAAAAATATATATTAGATAAAGATTTTTGTGAGATTTGGTAATTTGACACAAATATCCTTTAGTTTTACTAACATTGTGGTAGTGTGAAAACATTTTTAAGCCAATTTGAGGTTTGAGAGTGGTGTAATTCTAAAGGGTAGTCAAACATTGTTATTGTTGCAAAAGATACTACAGATGTTTGAGAGTGGTGTAATTCTAAAGGGTAGTCAAACTATTTCTATTGCTGAACTTGAACGTCAAGCGTTTGAGAGTGGTGTAATTCTAAAGGGTAGTCAAACAACTATATATTCTGCCAAGCCCCCTCGCAAGTTTGAGAGTGGTGTAATTCTAAAGGGTAGTCAAACTTCTGAAAATGGACAATCAGCAGTTAAATAGTTTGAGAGTGGTGTAATTCTAAAGGGTAGTCAAACAGCCTCACATGTTCTCATCGCCGGAACAACGTTTGAGAGTGGTGTAATTCTAAAGGGTAGTCAAACAATGACTATATCGAAATGACCAAGAAGTCAGTTTGAGAGTGGTGTAATTCTAAAGGGTAGTCAAACAGCGGTTATGCCTAAAAATAACAAGTCGCTGTTTGAGAGTGGTGTAATTCTAAAGGGTAGTCAAACTCTGGTGCTTGTGTTAGGCCTGCGCAACTTGTTTGAGAGTGGTGTAATTCTAAAGGGTAGTCAAACAATAAGATTTGTATCCACGAGCGCAAGCGCGTTTGAGAGTGGTGTAATTCTAAAGGGTAGTCAAACACTTACACAGTTAAAAGCGGTGATTGTTTGGTTTGAGAGTGGTGTAATTCTAAAGGGTAGTCAAACGATACCACAGATTATGTAGAAGCCCCTGTTGTTTGAGAGTGGTGTAATTCTAAAGGGTAGGCAAACATTAACAATCATCTGTGCGATATTTGCAATGTTTGAGAGTGGTGTAATTCTAAAGGGTAGTCAAACACAGTCAATTACAAGTTGCATAAATTGAGTGTTTGAGAGTGGTGTAATTCTAAAGGGTAGTCAAACATAAAACTCGGTAGTAAAGCCAAGTCCATAGTTTGAGAGTGGTGTAATTCTAAAGGGTAGTCAAACCTGCTCATCTTCACGCTTGCGCTGTAGATTGTTTGAGAGTGGTGTAATTCTAAAGGGTAGTCAAACTGGGTACTGTTTATAGTGGTGCTGCACAGTGTTTGAGAGTGGTGTAATTCTAAAGGGTAGTCAAACAGCCGACCTTGTTTTTACTGATCCTCCGTAGTTTGAGAGTGGTGTAATTCTAAAGGGTAGTCAAACAGTGCGTCTTAAAAGCAGCAGCTTGAGCCCGTTTGAGAGTGGTGTAATTCTAAAGGGTAGTCAAACCCATTCCAAGGACTGTAGATACCGCCTCACGTTTGAGAGTGGTGTAATTCTAAAGGGTAGTCAAACTTATGAGGATGTTGATGAGGTCTCTTATGTGTTTGAGAGTGGTGTAATTCTAAAGGGTAGTCAAACTCGGTCAGTAAAGTTCAGCGTGAGTTCTGCGTTTGAGAGTGGTGTAATTCTAAAGGGTAGTCAAACCACTACATTAGTGCTTGGCCGTAACGTGGCGTTTGAGAGTGGTGTAATTCTAAAGGGTAGTCAAACCAAAAAGAAATAATTTCTTTATGGCAGAATGTTTGAGAGTGGTGTAATTCTAAAGGGTAGTCAAACCGCAAGTCATGTACTAATAGCAGGAACTACGTTTGAGAGTGGTGTAATTCTAAAGGGTAGTCAAACAAGAAAAGCAAGTTTGTGGCAAGTTAATCCGTTTGAGAGTGGTGTAATTCTAAAGGGTAGTCAAACTAATACCATTAAGCTATAAACTACGTTCTAGTTTGAGAGTGGTGTAATTCTAAAGGGTAGTCAAACTGTGAAAAAGCTTAACAAGGTAAATTACAGGTTTGAGAGTGGTGTAATTCTAAAGGGTAGTCAAACTGCATCAGCCGGAGCGTTGGCTGTGAAACTGTTTGAGAGTGGTGTAATTCTAAAGGGTAGTCAAACTGGAGATAAGAGATTTTAGAAAAATGTCCAGTTTGAGAGTGGTGTAATTCTAAAGGGTAGTCAAACACCGACTCTACCAAGATGAATAACAGCACCGTTTGAGAGTGGTGTAATTCTAAAGGGTAGTCAAACCTCTAAAAAGCAAGTATCAGCATCATATTGGTTTGAGAGTGGTGTAATTCTAAAGGGTAGTCAAACTGCTGCCGATTCTATTCAGCGTATGGTATTGTTTGAGAGTGGTGTAATTCTAAAGGGTAGTCAAACAGTAGGACCTGTAGCATTTGTTGGATCTTGATTTGAGAATAGCAATATGGCTTTAGTGTTATGAAACCTTTAGAGTTAATATCCGTAAAAATAAGATTTTACGGACAAATACTTAAATAAATCTTGACATCCAAGTTAAAAAGACTATACTTTAAGTAAATATCCGATAAAGTATTGTTTTTGCGGAGAATTGCTAAAACATGATTTTAACTTATGAACAATGTATAAATGAATATGGTTCAGACTATCAGTTAAAAAAGCTTATTGACCTTGAAAAGCTTTTCAAAATCGACAAGGGCGTTTATTCTGATTCAAAGTATTTTTCTGAATTAGAATTAATACAAGTGAGATATCCCAAAGCTGTTATTTCTATGAACAGTGCATTTTATTACCATTCGCTAACGGATGAAATTCCGGATCAGTATTATCTTGCAACAGATAAGGATGCGACAAAGATTGCAAATGCAAAAGTAAAACAGATTTTTTTGCCATCAAATCTTGTCAATGTTGGGGTTGAAAAAATGAATTACAATGGCGTGGAAATCCAGATTTATAATAAAGAGAGAATGCTTATTGAAGCAGTCAGAAATAAGAATAAAATGCCGTATGACTATTACAAAGAAATAATTGGACATTACAGAGATCTTCTTTTCGAGCTTGATATTCAGGCGATTGAAGAGTATTCGGAATTATTTCCAAAGAAAAGAATTATTACAGAGAGATTAGAGTCGGAGGTCTTTTGATGAAATTGCTGCCGGAATACAAAGAAGAAATAATGGCACAGGGTTATAGCTCAGCAGATGCAGAAGCACGGCTTTGCCAAGATATCGTTTTGAAAGCTCTTTCAAATAGTTCTCTCAGCAGAAATGCAACTATTAAGGGCGGAGTTGTAATGAGAAGTTTGTCAGGCGATGCAAGAAGAGCCACTCAGGATATGGATATTGATTTCATTCGGTATTCTTTAAGTGATGAGTCTATAGACATGTTTATCCGTAAACTCAATTCGCTTCCTGATATTACAATAGAGCGAACTGGAATCATAAGAGATCTTAAGCAAGAAGACTATCACGGTAAAAGAGTGTTTATAGTCATTCGTGATAAGGCCGGAAATACAATATCAAGTAAAATTGATTTGGGTGTTCATAAAAATCTTGCAATTGAACAGGATGAATATTGTTTTGATATTTATATTGATAACGAAGGCGCAAGCCTGTTAATTAATTCGGCTGAGCAGATATTCACAGAAAAGCTGAGATCCCTCTTGAAATTCGGCAGATTCTCAACGAGATACAAAGATATATTTGACTTGTTCTATTTATCCGAAAAAGTAGATTTGGAAAAGCTAAAGCATTGCTTTGAGTTTTATATCTATTCAGATCCCGAAATGAGAGAAAATAGTATTGTGGATATTCGCAAACGAGTAAATAGTATATTTGAAAATCAAGCATACATAAATATGCTTAAGACTACAGATAAGAATTGGCTTGAGGAAGATGTAAATGAAGTTACCAAGGGGATAGAATCCTTCCTTGAATCCGCCAATCTTACTGATTGAAGGCTTAGTCCTGTTATGGTATAATCTTCATGTATAGAAGCCCTTTTTAGAAGGGCTTTTGGGCTATAATAAATGCTATTTTACCGAGTTAAATATGAGTAAAAAATATCGGTAAAAGGAGATAATACTGATAATAGCAATATATATTGTGATGTATTTATTTCTTGAACCACTACATATAGTAGGTTTATAAATACGACATCGAGTGGGAATAGACAATACTGGTTTGTATGTTAGACTGAATTTGCTGAAATTTCAGCCTCCGAGGTCTCTTTATAGAGGCCTCGATTTTTTTACTTGACTTTACGCAATCCACTAAATATCATATATTTTTCTGAAAATTTTTCAAAAAACTGATTAAAATTTGAAAATTTTTCGTAAAATAGTATTAGAAGGAATATAAAAAAACTTTACAAGGATAATTTTTTTACCATAGTTTTAATTTTAAAATTTAACAAGGAGTAAAAATAAACAAAATGAGAAAAATACTTAGCATAATTCTTACATTTGTCGTTGTTCTTTCTATGTGTGCAAGCGCTTTCGCCAACGACTTTCTTAAAGAGCCAAATCTTACAGCTGAGCAGCTTGCCAAGGGAGAAAAAGCAGGCATTGCACCCGAAGTATTTGCAAGATATTATAGAGAATGGGATGGCAAGACTATTGAAAGAAAGTTCGTAAGAACAACCCATGAACCGGGCGATGATGGCGGAAAAGTATATGAAGCAACAACCCAGTTCTTATATGAAGATATGTATGAAGCAGTTGATAATGCCGATATGCTTTATCTTGCAGGGATGTTCAAAGGAACAGGTAAAAACGCTGACGGAACGCCCGATTACAGCCTTGATAAATGTCCAACAAGAGAAGAAGCTTTAGTAATGCTTATCAGACTTCTTGGAGAAGAAGAAAGAGCATTAAGCTTTAATCTTGCTTGCAAGTTTACAGATGTAAGTAATTGGGCAAAGCCATATGTAGCATATGCATATGAAGAAGGAATAACAAAAGGCATAAGCGATACCCAGTTTGGTAAAGGCAATATCACAGCGCAGCAGTATGCAACATTTATGATGCGTGCATTAGCCTTAACAGAAGGTATTGATTATAGCTATGATACAGCACTTAAAGACTTTAGCAAGATGAGAGGTACATATTTTACAAGTGAGCCTGCTAAGTTTTTAAGAGCCGATATGGTAAATATGTCAATGAACGCTCTTATGCTCACAAATAAGGAAAAGAACCTTCCTTTGGTTGAATGCATTGGTAAGGGCTATGTTGTAAAGATGCAGATTGAAAGAGGAGACGCCACTATAAGTCCTTCTCTTATAGCAAGAAATAACTTTGCTGAAATTGACGATTTATATATGATTCATACTTATGGCCGTGAGGTCGTCCGCCAATTCGGAAGATACTTAAATGTAGCAGAAAAATATAAGCTGCAAATATCTCCTAAAAAGGTAGGCGAAGGAAATCTTAAATATTACAAAGTAGCCGACTATAACTGTCACTGGGGAGCAGGGCACGGCTTTGGGAACTATAACTATACCGATGATTATGTATTTACTCTCGGAGACGCAAATGGAAATGCAAAATATGTAGGAGTTCTTCCTTATATAGAGCATTTTGCAGAATATGAGCAAAATTATAAATACGCAGAGCGCACAAGCTTTAATGTAATGTTTTTAAATATTAAATAATTTTTCAAAAACCACTTTATTTAATGTAGTATTTATGCTAATATAAGTTTAGAAATAATTTACGGGCGTGTGACCCACAGAAATCAAAAGCAAGAGATTATATTTTCTCTTGCTTTTATTTATCTAAAAAGACAGTTTTTTTAAAGAAAGGAGAAAAAGCAAAAGATGTTCACACTTTTGTCATTAGAAGCACTTGCTATGGAAGTCTTTGCTTCGGAAGAAGAAATAAAGCTATGGCGAGAAAAAGTGCTAAATGAAGAGCGAGCAAAAGAGCAAAAGCTTGATATCACCAAGTATAACGAGTACAGCAATGTAACACAGTATGGACAGCATTCAAATTACAGCAAATATTCCAATCAAGGAACAGTGCCAGTAGACAAAGAAAATTACGAGCCATATCACGCTGTTGGATATACTGCAAACGGTTATGAAAGGGATGTATGGGATCAAGCGGCAGGCTATACCGATACCTACGGCCACGAAGATAAATACACCCAAGACTCCGGCGGCAGCGGCGGTGGCGGCTACGGCGATTATGGCAGAAGCTATGGCGATCACGCAAATCGCTACTATACAAGAAAATTAGATAACAGCATAGACTATGGCTTTGATCACGCCAACTATATTCCATCAACCCCGCAGCTTTATAAGATTTTAGGCACGCAAGTAAACGGCCAAACCGAGTTTATTCTCGCTTCATATGATAAGAATAACGACGGCTTCGGCTCGCAGGATGCAGACAGTAAGAAGATACTCTATACTGTAAAGATTGCGAAAAAGACCGACCTTAACGGTAAAGAAGTAAAGGTAGAAGATAATAGAACATTTTGGGATATTCTTCTTGGAGTGCCTGCTCCTACAGGGTATGAAACCATCTTTGATGGAGAAATAACAGATCAAAAGGTAATTGATTTAAGTGGATATAGCGAAGGTGTATATGAAGTAGTAGCTATCGCAAGCAATCCGACAAGAAAGGAAAACAGTCTCTGAAAAACCTCTTTAAGGGTCTTTTCGGGGATTTTATTTTATAATAAAAAAGCTCGCAATTTTGCGAGCTTTTTGCATAATTTTTATTATGATTTAAAATAAACAACTTATCATTATAAGAAGAAATATTCAGGAATATTGTGTTTACTAATATCTGACTTATTAAAGGTAATGAATGTTCCTCCGGCAAATTCATCTGCTGCGCAATTTACATACATAGCATTATCTGATTCGCCAAAGTAGATTTTGATAGTTTGCTGAGTTGTTTTAAAAGAGCTTACTGCTTGTACATAATATGTGACTGTTTTGCTGTCTTCAGTAAATACTACGGCAAAAATATTTTCGTCAGATTTAACAGGGGTGTTCTTTCCTATTACCAGGAAGAAATATTCAGGAAGTTTGTACTTGCTAACATCTGATTTTTGATATGTTTTAGTTATTCCTGCAGTAAGTTTACTTGCTGTTAAAGATTCAGTCATGCAATTGCCTTCTTCGCCAAAGCATAATTTACATATGTCGTTGGCATCTAATTTCAATTCGCTTGTTGCTTTTATTGAATATGTTACATTTGTAGCATCCTCGGAAACAAACTTTGCTTCGAGGTACTTATCTGATTTAACAGTTTTGCTTGTTTCTTCTGGTTTTTGTTCACCTGATGTATAGTCAACACTTTCAATTATTGCCGTATTTGTCTGTTGATTAAAATCAACATTAAAGTTTAAAGCGGTTCCAAGATCTCTAAGTTTGAAAAAATTATTTCCTCCAATGTTGTATACGCTTAAATTACTAACAAGATTGCCATTAATCATTATCTTTTGTGTGCTTGGGACAGCTGTCTTAGAATAATCTTTACGCTGTGTAAGTTCTCCGCCAACAGATGTATAAGCTGCGTTTGTTGTGATAGAAACCACTTTTGCTTCATTATCATAGCCAACTTCAAACTGGCTTGCAGTTCCATTTAAAAGTTGTGCTACATCTCTAAGCTTAAAATAGTTGCTTCCGTTAATATTATATTTTTCGCAATCAACACTTTGGCCATTTACGGTCAATTTTTGAGCTGATAAAGAAATTTTATCTGCGGCAAATGCCTGAAATGTAAACAGGCTAAGCATCATGCAGACAGCTAAAAAGATGCTAAATAGTTTTTTCATATTTCCCTCCATTTAAAAATTTATTTGCTATAAGAGCCAGTACAGTCATTGTAGCACAGATTGTACTAAAAAACCGTATATAATAAAAAGTTTTAGTAGAATTTAGGAAATATTTAGGTGTGATTTTACTAGAAGAAGCAAATAGAACAATATGTACTTAAAAAGACTGAGAAATTTAAGAGAGGATGCAGACTTAACGCAAGCTGAGGTTGGGGAGATTATTGGTTGTTCACAGCGATCATATTCCTTTTTTGAGTCTGGCAGCAGAGATATGTCTTTAATTCAATTGTTAAAATTTGCCAACTATTTTGATGTTTCAATTGATTTTTTATTCGAACGAACCAATAACAAAGGCTTTGAGCATCTTGATCAACAAGGAAAATTATAGATATGAACATACTGTATTCGTTTTAAAGCATAACGCTAACTATTTAATTCAGTAGTTAGCGTTTTTTTGTTAGACAGAACGAATTTAGTAAATTTTAAAATATATTAATTTTACAATTAAAAAGGTATAATTGATAATATGATAAAATAATTTTTATGTGAATGAAATAGTAACATATTGTTGATTATTAAATCTAATTATACAGGAGAAGACTATGAACGAAGTATTTGAATTTTTGAAAAAATGCCAGACTTATTATCTCGCAACTACTGATGGCAATCAGGCCAGAGTAAGACCATTCGGAACTATAGATCTCTTCGATGGTGGACTAACGATTCAGACAGGCAAGGTTAAGGAAGTTTCTAAACAGATTCATGCAAATCCGCAAATTGAGATTTGCGCTTTTGATGGCCAGCAGTGGCTGAGAATCGCTGCTACCGCAGTAGAAGACACTCGCATCGAAGCCGCAGAGCACATGCTTGAATCTTACCCTGAACTTAAGTCAATGTACCAGCCTGGTGATGGGAACACAGAAATTTTTAAGCTTACAAATTGCACTGCAATATTCTGCAGTTTTTCCTCAGCCCCTCGCAAAATTGAGTGGAAATAGTAGAATTGTAGTATTATAGAAAAATACTATCATAATCCTTTTGTTTAAGTCGTTGTAGCGGCGGAGTTTAACTATGAAACGTAAAAAACATTTAGCAATTAGAATACCGGTGACTATTATTCTGGTTATTTTAGCTATATGGATTGTGCTTCTTGCTGCAAATTTCTTAGTAAATCTTGGACTTAGATCTTATATTAAAAGATTTGATCCTGTAGATTATTCATCAAAAACTGTTATAAAAGCTCAGGTGAATGATAACGCTAACGAAGGATTATATAAATATTTCTATACTCTTGATGATGAAGAAGAAATGAAACTTCTTGTCCTTACAGACATTCATCTTGGTGGAGGATTTTGGAATATTAAAAAAGACCTAAAATCAATTTATGAGATTATTTCAATGCTTCAAGTTGAAAAACCGGATCTTGTAATATTGGATGGCGATAATGTTTTCGCTGTTCCGGGGCCTGTTTATAATGGCGGAGGCACCCTTAACAATAGGATGGTTGCGAAAACAGTAATGAGTATATTTGAACATGAAGGTGTTCAGTTTACAACTGTTTTAGGAAATCATGATACTGAGGTTTTTGACTACAGCAATAGATGCCAGATTGGTGATTTGTACGAAAACAGTAATTCTAAATTTGCGCTTTTCCATCAAGATTATACCGATGAAGGTGAGGAAGGAGTAAATCTTCCTACGGTTACAAATCAGCTTATTCCGGTTTTTAATAAAAACACAGAAAATCTTGCAAAGATTCTTTTATTGGTCGATACAAATTCCTATGTTGACAATACTCTTAAGGCAGTTCTTGATTGGAATTATGACATAATAAGAGATGGGCAAGTTGAATGGGCTAAAGAAAGTATCAACTCACTTTTTACTGCTTATTCTGATATTACAAACTCCAAAAAACCTGGGGTGCTAGCATTCTTCCATATTCCTATAGGAGAGTATGAAGCAGGATATAGAAATCTTAAAGCAAATAATTTTGAAAATACCGAAGACACAGAATATATAGGTGGTGTCTGGGATGAGATACCTGGTGAACACGCTTCAGGAAGAATCATGTTTGGAGGATACAGTCGTTATCAGGATAATCCTCAAGATGCTGATAAGTTTTTTGAAACTCTCGGGCCTGATGGAATTAATTGTTTAGAAGCTTGTTTTTGCGGGCATGACCATGTCAATACGGCAGATATAAAATATAAAGGCGTGCTACTTAGTTACTGCCATTCGGTTGATAATATTGCATATGCAGGCATTCATGAATCCGGAACTCAGCGCGGATGCGTAAGAATTATGCTTAAAGCTGATGGAAGCTGGACATATAAACAGTTGAATGCTTATACAGATCTTGGAATTGACCCTTCCAGATTTTATGAAACCTTCTTTGATCATACTCTTTACCCTGATCCAGAACCTTGAAGTGTCTAAGTAAAATTGAAATTTATGTTACAATAATTTTTATCTGAAATAGTAACATATGATGGAAATACAGAAATTTTCAAACTCGTAAATGCGAATTAGACTTTGGCATTTTGGTGGTAAAAGCCGCTAAACAATTTAAAGCGAAAGGTTTATGAATTGTAATGAGAACAAAACAGAGTTTTTTACTTTCAAATGAGAATATTTCTAAAGTGATTGCGCAGATTCAGCAGAACGCTCAAGGCTATATTGATAATCACCGTGAGGTCATGCGATTATCGCTGTCACTTGAAGAAATTTTGCTTCAATTCAGAGATGCATTTGGACCTGAACAAAATTTCACTTTTATTGAGGACAGGTTGAAAGGAAGATATAGGGTAAGTGCCCTTGTAAGTGGGGAGTCTTATAACCCGTTTGCGGAAAACAATTCCGAATATAGTGAAGTATTGCAGAATATGCTTTCTGGCCAAAATCTTTCTCCAAGTTGGGCATATAAAGATGGTATCAATACCGTAAGTTTTGCGTTCAAGAAAAAACAAGGGCACAGTACACTCTTTAATCTTGTAATATCCATCCTATTGGCTATTGCGTGTGCACTTATATATAAGTTCATTCCTGCATCAATCGGCGACTTTATTCTTAACACACTTATTCATCCTCTCTCTCAGACATTCTCAAACATAATTTCGCTGATATCGGGCCCTCTGGTTCTGCTCTCGGTAATGTGGGGTGTGTTTAGTATCGGAGACATAACTACCTTGAGTCGAATTGGTAAGCGAATGGTAGTACATTTTTTGGTAATGCTTTTAATCAGCAGTTTTTTGATTGTTGTGGCTACAATTCCGTTTTATAAATTGGCATCATCTGCGGCAAGTACATTCGCATTCAGCGATTTATATCAAATGGTACTTGATATAGTACCCAAAAATATTATTGATCCGCTTACAAGTGGCAATACGCTTCAGATAATTTTCGTTGCGATTACTATTGGAATTGCAATGCTTATTCTGCAGGAAAAAACAACTGTTGCGGCAAAGCTCGTTGAGCAAGCCAACTACATAGTCCAGCTTATTATGGAGATTATCAGCAAAATCATTCCGCTACTTGTATTTATGAGCATGTTTGAGCTCTTGGTAAGCGATGGCAGTAAGCTTGTACTGAGATCATATAAGTTTTTGATTACTATCGTGCTATCATCTGTTTTAATTATGCTTGTGTATATAGCATTGACAGTGGTTAGACATCATGTTAGCCCAATTCTTCTTATAAAGAAGATGGCATCAACTTTCTTTATAGCAATCACTACAGCTTCTTCATCTGCAGCATTTGCCGATAATGTTTCAAGTTGCGAGAAGAAATTTGGAATTGATTTAAGAATCATTAACATTGGTGTTCCTCTCGGGCAGACTGTATTTATGACGGGCACAACATGGCATTTCTTCTGCTGTGGAATCTATCTTGCGGAATACTATGGTATTCCTGTTTCTATGACGCAGGTCATATCGCTAATATTACTTTGCATGTTACTTGCTATTGCCGCTCCTCCAGTACCAGGAGGTGGAATTGCCTGTTATGCATTGGTTGTTGCGCAGCTTGGGCTTCCAGCAGAGACTATTGCAATGTTTTGTGCCTTAAATATGATCCCAGAGTTTTTATGTGTAGGCGTAAATCTTACTTCGCTGCAGCTTGAACTTGTAGAGCTTGCCACCGAACTTGATATGATAAATGAAGATATATTAAAAGCTCCGTTGGCGAAAGAAGATTTGAGCTAAGCCGATGCCACCTACGACCTCGCATTCCAATGTTCCTATGAAGAAGAAATAGAATATTAACCTAAGCCGCAGCTTAAAAGCTGCGGCTTTTTACATAGGATTTGTGGTACAATTGATATTATAAGTTATTAACAATTTAAGGGGCTAATATGAACCACAGAACAGAAAAAGACTCAATAGGAGAAAGACAAATTCCATCAGATGCTTACTATGGCATTAACGCCATAAGAGCTTCCGAGAATTTTAATATATCAGGTCTTAAGACGGATAAGACTTTAATTGATTGTGTTGTTGCAATTAAAAAGGCTGCTGCGCTTGTTAATATGCAAATTGGCATGCTTCCTGAGGATGTCGGTATTGCAATAGTGAAGGCGGCTGATGACATGCTTTTGGGTGAAAGTGAACTTAGCAGCAAACTTTATGATGCCATTATAGTTGATCCAATGCAAGGCGGCGCAGGGACATCTTTAAATATGAATGTTAATGAAGTCCTTGCGAACCGCGCCATTGAAATTCTTGGCGGAGAAAAAGGCGATTACTCTATTGTTCATCCAAATGATCACGTTAATCTTTCGCAATCAACTAACGATGTGATTCCATCTGCAATTAAGATTGCAACAGTGAAAGGTTTTGATGAAGTTATAGATGAATTGCGCAAGCTTTTTATATGCCTTCTTGATAAGTCTACGGAATTTATGGATGTTCTTAAAGTGGGCAGAACTCAAATGCAAGATGCTGTCCCTATCTCATTAGGGCAGGAGTTTTTCGCATATGCTGATTCAATAAGACTTGGCATCGAGCTTCTTGAGGAAAGCAAGAAGGTTTTGTTTAGACTCAACATGGGAGGCAGCGCAATAGGGACAGGAATTAATGTTGATCCGCGCTATGGCGAGGCGATAGTGCCAAAGATTAATGAGCTTTTAGATTCTAAATTTGTTCAAGACGACAACTTGATTTTTGCTACTCAAAATGTTTCTTGTTTTGTTACAGTTTCCGGGGCATTAAAAAGTGTCGCCACATCGCTGTCCAAGATTGCTAATGACCTTAGGCTTATGTCTTCGGGTCCAGTAAGTGGCATTGGAGAGATTAAACTTCCTGCTGTTCAAGCGGGCTCATCAATTATGCCTGGCAAGGTTAATCCTGTAATTCCTGAAATCATCAATCAAATAGCCTTTAAGATTATCGGTAATGATATGGCCATTTGTTTAGCTGCAGAGGCTGGCCAGCTTGAACTTAATCAGTTTTTGCCGGTCATTTCTGTCTCTATCGGAGAAAGCCTTAAAATTATGAAAAATGCTTTAAATACTTTTAGAGTGAATTGCGTTCAAGGAATTGAGGCTAACAAAGATGTTTGCTGGCGTAATCTTAATCAAAGTATCGCTGTCGTTACCGCGCTATGTCCAAAACTTGGCTATGAAAAAAGCAGCAAGGTCGCAAAGATGGCTATCGAAGAAGGCCTTACAATCAAAGAAATTATTTTAAGAGAAAATATTTTAGACGAAGACAGTCTAAACAAAATTATAAATCCAGAAAATCTTATTAAAACTTTTAATATAATAAAAACATAGTGAAGCTTAGACAGTTAAATTCAAGAATAGGCATATTGATGTTAATTGCTCATTTGGTGCATATATTGTTTGTTGTTTATATGTATCTTAACATGAGCTATTTTGTAATTCCTCACCTTGTTATTTCTTATCTCGCAACAATTTTGACTGTTGTTCACATTGTGCTGAGTTTGATAATCGTTTTTAGACGTGATTCGGGTTTAAAAATTGAATACCCTAAATTTAATGTTGCAAGCATAATTCAAAGAGACTCTGCTTTTCTAATGGCAATAATGCTTCCTTTTCATGCTAGAACGTACAAGTTTATGGCTCATTTTGATATTCCTCTTACTAATGGGCAGCTTGTATCTAAGCTCATTCATACATTAATCTTTTTTGCATTAGTGTTTGTGCATATTTCTATTTCTGTTCCACGAGCTGTTGTTACTGCAGGTAAAATAAGGAATGAGATGCAAATTAAAAAGATAGAAAAGATTTCTATAATTGCTTGTATAGTTCTTTATATCATTGCCTCTATAGCAGTTATTTATGTGCTTGCGATATTCCCAAGAATTTAATGGAGGCATGTGATGATTACTAATTATCCAAAAAAGGATGTGCTGATTATTGGTTCTGGAATATCTGGTTTGTGTAGTGCAATTAAGTGTGCAGAATTGGGGCTTCAGGTTTATTTGGTATCCCAAAGGGTTTCAGAACAATCGCAATCAGTTCTAGCTACCGGAGGGATAAATGCAGCAATTAACCCAAAAGATTCTGTAGTAAATCACGCTAATGAAACATATGATGCTGGATGCAAAATAGAAAATTTTGATGATATACTTGCTATGTGTGGCGAGGCTCCGGCAATCGTTGAATGGCTAAGTAACCTTGGTACTAATTTTACGCGAAACGCTGATGGATCTTTCGCTCAGCGTGTTTTCGGCGGTCAGAAATTCCATAGAACATGTTTTGCGGGCACTTCAACGGGGAAACAGATAGTAAGTGCGTTGGTTCAAAAATGCAGGGAATATGAAGTAAAAGGTTTTATTACAAGACTTACAAATCTTGAGTTTGAGGGGGCAATTATCAAAGGCGGTGCATGTCTTGGAGCGGTCTTTGAAGAAGAACGTGGCGAAGGCAAAGCCGTCATCATTGCTGATAATGTAATTATTGCAAGCGGTGGAATGAACGGTCTTTATCCAAATGAAACAACAGGCAGCAGATTAAATACTGGCTATGTGGCGGCAAAGCTGTTTTCTCAGGGCGTTTGGATGCGCAATTTGGAATTTGTGCAATATCACCCTACAACTGTTAAGGCTCAGGGAAAGAAGCTTTTAATAAGCGAAGCTGTAAGAGCTGAAGGAGGAAGGCTGTTCATTATAGAAAATGGTGAGCGCAAATATTTCATGGAAGATTTCTATGGTCCTAATGGTAATTTAATGACAAGAGATGTCGTTTCACGCCATGTTGATGCGACTCCATCTCAAGTATATTTGGATATATCTTTTCTTCCAAAAGAAAATATTCAAGAGCGACTAGAGGAAGTCTATAATCTTTGCAAGCAATATTTAAATATTGATATTGCAACAGATCCGATTCCTGTTGAAAGCGGAATACATTTTTTCATGGGAGGCATTGCTGTAGATAGCAACCATGAAACGAATATTACGAATCTTTATGCAGTTGGAGAAGCTGCTTCAAAATACCATGGAGCTAATAGGCTTGGTGGTAATTCACTTCTTGCTGCATTGTATTCTGGAATTTGCGCAAGCAAACACATAGGGCAACGTAAGAATAATTGTGAAGCTCTTGATATGGGTTTCAAACTAAAAGGTTCTGTTAATCAGGATTATCAAAACATAATCGGTATATTGCAAGAAGCTTGCGCGTTATCAAAAAAAGCAAGACTTGAATCAAGAGGGGCCTTTTTTAGAGAAGACTATCCAAATGAAAGCTTGGAATTTGAATGTAGCTCTATTGCTAAATTGGTAGGCGGAAAGATTCAAATTGATTTTGTTAAAGAATAAATATGCTTGTAAAAATTAAACGAAAGAAACTTAATGAGAAGCCTTTCATAGAAGAATTTAATTACGATGGCACTGGCATGCAGACAGTATCTTCCATATTAGATGCTATTAATAGAAGTTTAGAAAGCTCTGGAAAAGATTCTGTGGTTTGGGATTGCAGTTGCGTTGAAGCTAAGTGCGGGGCGTGCGCAATGGTAATTAATGATAAGCCGGGACTCGCCTGTGATACCTTTATTGATTGTGACAAAAATTCCGTTTTGACACTCGAGGCTTTGAAGAAGTTCCCTGTAATAGAGGACTTGTCTGTAGATAGAAGCGTAATCTTTGATAATCAAAAGGTCGCTGAAATATATCTAGGTGACTTTCATGAAAATTCCGAAGAAAGCCGCTATCGCTACAATGCCGCTAAGTGTTTAAAATGTGGCCTGTGTTTGGAAATCTGCCCTGGCTATAAAGATGGCAAAACACATTTTGGGGCGGTAATGCTTCACGATGCATATCTTCAGGCTTCGGCTTCAAAAGATAGAGAAAAAGAACTGGCTAAAGCTTATAAGGAGCATTTCTTTAAGGGTTGTTTGTCGTGCCTTAAGTGCACTGAAATTTGTCCGAATGGAATATCAACTTTAGCATCAGCATCTTATATGAAGCATATTTTATGATATAATTTAGTATACAGTGGAGACCTTTTATATCATGGCCCTCGCAATGCATTGCCAGATGAATATGATACATTTGAAGTTTCACAGCTTCTGAATAAATACGCAGCGCAGATTATCTGCTTTGTGGCCACACACATATTCCTGCTTGCGAAAAGATTGCGGACATTATTTATCTGAATCCTGGTTCGACATCTATTCCGAAGGGAGGCTCGCAAAAGAGTTTTATGATTCTTGATGGAAAGAAGCTCCAGTGGCGTCATTTAGATGACAATCAAGTTTATAAAGAAATAGAAATTTAGTATTTGAAAGGAAATATTTTATGAAAGTTCTTTACAATGTAGAAGATTATGTAGTTGGCTTAGATTATAAAGGCCTTGATATGCAAGGGCTTGAGATTGCTAATGAAAGATTTGGAAGCACTAAGTTTGATGAGCCAGCTATGGGATGCTCAATTACATTTGCAAAATATGTTAATGGCAAAATCGGAGCTGTAAGAAATATGGACCTGCATCTTTCAAAGTATTGCTCATATGAATTTAAAGTACATGCAGGTGAAAATACCAAACATCCTTTTTGGGGACTTGCATATCTTGGAGTTGATGAGAAGAGTTATATTGAAATGCTCGAACAAGGAATGAGCGACAAGGTTTACAAGGCTGTTCCTTTCTTTGCAACAGATACAATGTCATTTGGTAAAAATAAAAAAGGAGAGAAAGCTGCTCTTTATTGCGCCGTTCTTATGCGTTCTAATCAGTATGATGATGAAGGCAATTTGATTTGGCGTTGCCCTGGTACATATCCTGGCGCAAAATATCGTTGCTGCACAGAATCTGTCCCTGCAATGTTTGCTTCAAATTGTATAAGCATTGAAGAGGCTCTTAAGATGGTAGGTGCGGTTGATGAAGATTATAAAAGAATCTTCCCGAATGTTGAGCCTCAGCTTGATGTCTATTCATTGAATTCAGAGCTTAGTAGTTGGTTTGAAGCTGTTGCTATGGAAGACAGTACTGGTCGTCATGGCGTTTTAGAGTTTATTGATAATATGCCTATTTGGCATGAAGGAATTGCTTATAGTTTTAATTACTTCCTCCAAAAAGACTACTTATACAATGAAGATGGAACATATAAAGAACAGTATGGTAGTGGAATTGGCCGCTATGAAGCAACAGTTCCTTTCCTCAATAGAATTTATACAATCGGAGATCATGTAAGCCTTATGGAAAGTATAAGCTATTCACATATGACTTATTACTATAAGGAAGGTGACTACATCGGCAGAGATTTTATCGGAAGACCTGTTGATTGGCGTGGAGATGAAGCGGGAACAGATATTTGGAAATTATATATCGAGTATCATAAGGCAGGACTTGATACCAGTATAGCCGATAACAAATATAAGCTCTGGGCTAATTATGTAGATAAAAATACTGGTAGATACGTCAAGATTAGCAGTAAGGAGGAATATTTAGCAAATATCGATCATCTCGGCCTTGCATGGACAATGAATTATGTAATGGCCGCAGAAAACCGTGATGAAATTATGAACTATATCAGGTGGAGCGGATTATTTATGAATACTCTTACTCCTCATGAAATTTCTCTTACTAAGTCTGGGTGGGAAACTTTCTTTAAAGTAGTTTGCGATCCAATGTCACTTAAGGTGACTCGCTGGTTTAATGAAAATGTTACTACAGCAGATACAATTATGTGGGATTCGATGGTCGAAGAATAAAATAAAAAATCCCTTGGGTTTTCCCCAAGGGATTTTTATTGCTTAAAACTAGTAATTTGAGGCCTTAATCTCAAAGTAAGCTTGTGGATGTCCGCAAACAGGACATACTGTAGGTGCTTCTGTGCTATATTCAAGATGACCGCAGTTTCTGCAATACCATACATAAACTTTTCCGTCGTTCTTTTTGAATACCTCGTTGTTTTCTAAGTTTTCATAGAGCTTGAGATATCGTTCTTCATGACTCTTTTCAATCTTAGCTACGGCATTGAATGTATCTGAAAGAGCAATGAAACCTTCTTCTTTAGCGGTCTCGGCCATTTCTTTGTACATTTCTGTCCATTCTTCGTGTTCGCCTTCAGCAGCAGCAACTAAGTTGTCCTTGGTTGATCCAATTCCGCCTAAAAGTTTGAACCACATCTTAGCGTGTTCTTTTTCATTGGCAGCAGCTTCTTCAAAAATTGCTGCAATCTGTTCATAACCTTCCTTGCGAGCCTTGCTTGCAAAGTAAGTATACTTGTTTCTTGCTTGGCTTTCACCAGCGAATGCTTTCCAAAGATTGGCTTCGGTTTTGCTTCCTTTAAGTTCCATTTTATTTCCTCCGTATATTTAAAGTATAAGTATAAGTATAAGTATTTATATGCTTACCAAGAAAATTATATCACTCCTTAGCCTTTGCCGTTAAGCATTTTTAAAAGATATGATAGAATAGTTATTGGAATAGGTTCTGTTGTAACTGCTGCTGTTCATAGAAAGAACCTTCAGAAGGCATAAAATGTGATACTAACCTGTTACTAACCTTGGTGATTTTAGGCTATTTTCAGCGGTTCAAAATGCTGAACTTTGTTGAAAATACAAGGAAAATCAAGGTTGCTGAAAAGTACAGAATTATGGTATAATATTTGGGTAAAATGATTGGTAGAAACGAAATTATAAAGGCATATGGAAAAGATTTTAAGGCCATGACAAAACGGCTGCTTGACAGAGCTTTTTTATGTGAAGATATTAAGCCTGACAGTCGTATTGGTATCAAGCCTAATCTTGTTGTTGCCTCTCCGGCTAAATTTGGAGCAACAACACACATAGAAATTGTCGCAGGAATCATTGAATACCTCAAAGAACATGGCTTTGATAATATTGTCATTGCTGAAGGCTCTTGGGTCGGTGATAAAACTTCAGATGCTTTTGAATATTGCGGATATAATGCGCTGGCAAAAGAGTATGGTGTTGATATTATAGATACACAGCTGGATTCTTATCATGAAGTAGATGCTGCTGGAATGAGACTTAATATTTGCGATTGTGTTGATGACATTGATTATTTAATTAATGTTCCTGTTCTTAAGGGTCACTGCCAAACAATGATGACATGTGCACTTAAAAATATGAAAGGTTTAATCCCAAATTCGGAAAAAAGACGCTTTCATAAGGTTGGACTTCACAATCCAATTGGCCATTTATCTCAGGCAATAAAACCTGATTTCATAGTTGTTGATCATATCTGCGGAGATCCAGATTTCGAAGAGGGCGGAAGCCCGCTGATTAGAAACTGCGTTATGATTGCAAAAGATCCTGTGCTTGTTGATGCATATGCATCAAGTATTTTAGGATATAAGCCAAGTGATATTGACTATATCATGGTTGCTGAAAAACTTGGTACAGGCATTTCTGATTTATCTCAACTTCACATAGTAACTTTAGAAGGAGAAAATACAGAAGATCTTCCTGAAAAGCATAAGATACTTGATGTGAATTATGCTGTAGAAGAAGTAGAGTCCTGCAGTGCATGCTATGGTATGCTTATTGCTGCATTAACTCAACTTAAAGAAGAAGGTCTGCTTGATAAGCTTGATCAAAAGATAGCTATAGGGCAGGGCTGGAGAGGTAAAACTGGTAAACTGGGCATTGGAAACTGTACAAAAGATTTTGGCTGTTCAATTAAAGGTTGTCCTCCAATGACAAACGAGATATATGAATTCTTAAAAGAACAAATTATAAAGGATTAACATGGGAATTTTTGATATTATTTCATTATCAGGTGGCTTAGCTCTATTTCTTTATGGGATGAGAATTATGGGCGATGGCCTTAAAAAAGAATCTACTGGATCATTTAAAACAGCATTAGAAAAAGTCACCAATAATCCAATTATGGGATTTTTAGTTGGTGTCGGTTTAACTGCAATTATTCAAAGCTCTACAGCAACAATTGTCATTGCGTCAGGTCTTGTAAGCGCTGGTATCATGACATTAAGCCAGTCTATTGGTATTATTATAGGCGCGAATGTTGGTACAACAATTACAGGCCAGATTATTAGACTGTTGGATGTTGATTCAAGTGGCGCCGCTTGGCTTAGTATTTTTAAGCCTTCAACATTAGCTCCTATTGCAGCGATTATTGGTATTGTCTTTGTGATGTTTGTTAATACCAGAAAGTCAAATACAATTGGGACAATTGCGATGGGCTTTGGGATTCTGTTTACAGGTCTTTTGAACATGACCCAGGCGGTAATTCCTTTATCTGAAGATCCTAAGTTTTTGGGTTTGTTCATAAGTTTTGGCGATACACCAATCTTGGGATTCCTTGTTGGTTTTGCAGTTGCATTTATTCTGCAAAGCAGCTCTGCAACCATTGGTATTTTGCAGGCACTCTCGATTACCGGAGTCTTAACTTTCGCATCAGTTTATCCAATTATCTGTGGCATTTACCTTGGCGATTGTGTTACAACAGCTATGGTTTGTTCTATTGGAACAAGTGCTGATGCAAAGCGAACAGGCATTGTAAATATTTTGTTTAATCTTAGCGAAATAGTAATTATAGCTGTAGCCGTTAATGCAATCCATGCATGCGGTGGACTGGAAGAGCTTTGGGACAGTGTGCTTAACTCTGGTGGAATTGCTAATGCGCACACTGCATTTAAGCTTGCTTGTGCAATTATTCTGCTTCCTTTAGCGAAGACTTATGAGAAACTTTCTACAAAGATTGTTAAAGATAGCGATGGCAAGAATGTTATACCTGAAATTACAGCGCTTGATGATAGACTGTTTAGTTCACCAGCTTTAGCATTAAGCTCTGCTTATAAAGGACTGCTTTCAATTAGAAATAAGATTTCTCAAAACTTGACTCTTGCAGTAAGCCTTATTACGGACTTTGATGATAAAATATACGAGCAGATTGTTAAGGACGAAGATTATATAGATAAGGTATCTGATGCAATTGGAAATTATTTGGTAAGACTTTCCCCGCATCTTAAAATTGGATCTCAGGACATCAAGCAGCACTACTATTTGCAATGCTCTACAGACCTTGAAAGGGCAGCTGACCATGTATATGAAATCGCGAAAACCGCAGAGATGATTCATGACAGAGATATCGATTTTTCTAATGATGCAGATGAACAGCTTTCAGTAATTGCAGAACTTGTAAACTCTATTGTTGAATATACAGGTTCTGCGATGGTAACTCAAAATGTTGATGCGGCCAAAGAAATTCAGCCTCTATGTGAAATTGTGACTTCGCTTATTGAAAAGGCGAAAGAAGGCCATATGAATAGGTTGATTGCCGGAGAATGTAATTCAGTTTCTGGCTCTGCATATTTAGATCTTTTGATGCATTTTGGAAGAGTCGCTGATATGTGTAGTAATGTCGGCGTTCATACGCTCGCTAGACACAGCGATGGAATTGAAAACTTCGAACATGAATATATTTCGAGTTTGCGACATGGTGATGATGAAATGTTTAATATTCGCCTAGCCGAACTTGAGGATAAATACTTATAAAACAAAACCCTGAGTCACTAAAGTGATTCAGGGTTTTTAAGTTTAAATAATTCTTCTTCTGTCAATTCTCGGTACGAGCCAGGCGCCAACTCTTTATCTAAAAGGAGTGATCCAAAGCGGCTTCGATGCAGTTTAAGTACTGGTTTTTCAATAGCTTTGAACATTCTTTTAACCTGGTGAAAGCGGCCCTCGGTAATAATGAGTTCTACTATAGAATTACTATTTTTTACATCTAAAATTCTGCATTTTGCAGGAAGGGTGGGCTTGCTATCGCCAATGTCTAATCCCCTTTCTAAGAGCTTTATATCATCATCTGTTAGAATCCCACTAATGAGAGCTTCATAAGTTTTTGGGACATGATATTTTGGTGAGAGAAGTTTGTGATTTAGTGCGCCATCATTTGTGATTATTAAAATTCCTGTTGTATCTTTATCTAATCTTCCTACTGCACTAAGATCGGTTCTTGTGTCATCGATATAATTAAAAACTGTTTTTGAATGTTTGTCCTCATTTGCAGTTAAGCATCCAGCTGGTTTGTTCAGCATGTAGTAAACAAATTGGCGTGTATCAATTTTGTTTCCCTTAAAATAAATTTCATCAACCGTAGAATCAATTTTAGTATCAGATGATTTGCATATTTCTCTGTTCACTAAAATATCGCCATGCTTTGCAGCTTTATTGCATTCTGTGCGACTTAATATTCCTAGATTTGAAAACAATTTGTCTAATCTTGTTTTTGGCATTGTTTATTTTTGAAATCTTGTGGCGTAGCCACATTTTTTACATAATTCTTCGGCAGCTTTGCCTTGTTTAAATGATTCGTAAATTTTTAATGCTTTTTCTGCATTCAAGATGCTTTTTAGGTCGTTTTCGAAAATATTACCTAAAGCGATGGTGCCATTATTATCTAAGCAGCAGGGGACTACTGTCCCATCTGCTAAAATGCCAATTTGATCTTTTAGGCCATAACAGTAGTATTGGTTGCTTTTAATAATAGCAGAATTTTCATTTGGCCAGTCAAATTTGTCCCCATACTCGAGGAAAATTTGCTCTCCAATGGTCTCTCCAAAAGGGTGTTTTACCCATTCGCCAGGGAAGGCTTGATGAATTTTCTCTAAAATGGTTGGATTATTGCTGTTTTGCCCACCGTTGTTCCAAAGTCTTAGAATTTCAATGGTTTTACCTTCCAATTCTTTGATAAAAAATAAACAATCACTTAGATATTTATCCAGATTTAGGCAATTCCCATTGGCTTCTTGGGCCTGAAGTGAGATGTTTATCTTATGAATCTTCTCGACTCTGGTCGATAGAATGTTTCCTTTGCTTTCTAGCAATGTTCCATTAGTCGTTATACAGCTTTTTAAGCCATTGTCATAGGCAATATCTATAAATTTGCCTAGTTCAGGGTGCATAAGCGGCTCGCCCATAAGGTGATAATAAATATATCCAGTATATGGCCTAATTGCCTCTATAACGCGCCTAAACTCATCAATGGACATATATCTCGATTCTCGGGTTGTGCCCGGGCAAAAGCTACATTTTAGGTTGCAGACATTGCTTATTTCTATATAAATTTTTTTGAACCGTTTTTCAACTTTCATATATATAGTATAACATAGAAAAACCGCAGCATTTGCTGCGGTTATGTCTTTATTTAAACTCAAAATCTAAGCAATCAAGTTTGTCTACAAGCTTAACTGTTTCTGCTACATAGTAATCAAGATCAGCTTTTCCTTCTGGCGTTTCTTGTGAATTACGCTTTACGATGTGCTGGATAATTCTAACCAAACCAAGAAGTCTTGCTTTATCTTCGATTTCGGCAACATATGCCTTGTCATCTGACTTCAAGTACTTAGGTAAGAATCTATCCCAAACATCGTTAGCAACTTCAACAGGGAAAGTAAAGAAGTTCTCGGTCATTCCTTTCATATGTTCGCTAAAACCTTTGTGAGCTGTAAATGTGTTAGCAAGATCAAAGATAGGGTGACCATGTGAAAGAGTATCCATATCAATGATTAATGCTTCACCATTCATCTGCATAAGGTTATTTGTGTGATAATCACAGTGAAGCATTGTAGGTTCATCTGGAACAGCTTCAATCATTGCTTCAAGCTTGTTTGCGGTTGCTTCTGGCAAGAACGGTTTAGACTTGTTAAACCAATCCATCGCCTTAGGTTTGTAATCAGGCATTGAACCAGGTTTAATCGTTGTACCGTGAATCTGTCTTAAAAGGTTTGCATAATCTGTAACGTACTGATCAATATTAGCTGGATCATCTTCAATAAGCTGTGTGTAAGACTTTGTATCAAGTAGTTCGAATACTGATCCGAATTTTCCGTCTACTCTGGCAATATCGTATGAGATAGCTGTAGGAATTCCAAGTACGAATGCTTCACGAGCAAGTTTTCTTTCATTTTGAATGACTGCTAAGCTATCTGGGTTGTTATATACCTTAACAACTGTTTCTCTATCATAACGATAAACTGTTCCCTTAGCGCCTTTACCAATAACGGCACATCCATCAACAGATAATTTACGGAATGATCTATTGATTTCCATAAATTCTGTGAATCCCGTCATATCAAATACTTCGTAAACAGATTCATTAGTGTTAATAACTTTTAATGTTTTATCTTTTTGCTTTAAACGAAGAACGATTCTAAGGCCAGCACTTGAGATGTATTCAAGATCTTTGGCATTGATAACTAGTTTTTCGTGAGGATATTTTTCAATTTCTTCATCGATTTCAGCTTGAACTTGTTGAGCTGAATTGGAATCGACTCTTCCTTCTAGGTAGAGTGATAATGTGTTGTCTTCTAACTTAGATCTCATGTTTAAACTCTCCTAAGTAATTCTTGAAAACATAATTTACTAAAGAAACATATTCTTTATATACTGGATATTCGCTAAGATCTTCAAGGCATCTAGCGATTGTCTCATAATACCAGGATTGTACTCTCGGATCGCTTTCATGGAACTTGGTCCAGATAGTATCTCCCTCTTTGTTGTAATCTCTAGCAATAGACCGCATATTTGATAGTTTGTCACCCATCCAGAGCATCTTCACATCCATATTCCTTGTATTGCTAAGCATAATTAGAGATTCTTCTTTTCTCAGCATCCATGTTTGGTCTGCCGGCAAGTCTTCACGTTTATCTTCAGTTTCTGTCATAACGAGAAGCGCAACGCGCTTACCGAATTTTTCTTCAATCTCTTCGATAGTTGTATCGGTATCCTCTACTGTGTCGTGGAGAAGTCCTGCGGCCATTAATTCAATATCATCAGACATTGTACTGATGATTTGTGCAACCTCAACAGGATGCATGATATATGGAGTTTTACTACATTTACGCAACTGTCCGCTATGTCTTTCAGTTGCGAAACATAAAGCTTCGTCAAATAATGTCATGTTACTTAATAGGTTTTTGTAATGTCTTCATGGTAACTATGTTGAGACCATTAGCAATAATTAATAATTGAAGTTGCAAGCAGTACCCATTCTTCTTTACAAAGAAGGATATCTGTGAACGTATTTGTTATATTATTTTACCATTTTTTCTCTCATTTTTCTTTAGAAAAGCGCATAAATAATGAAGAAAATGATAAAAAGTGCTATAATATCTTAGGTTAAGAATAAAAAATTCACAAGAATTTTAGGAGGATATATTATGCCATTAGTAACAACAAAAGAAATGTTTGAAAAAGCATACAACGGAGGCTACGCTATCGGGGCTTTCAATGTTAACAACATGGAAATCATTCAGGGTATAACAGAAGCTGCTAAAGAGTGCAATGCACCTGTGATTCTTCAGGTAAGCAGAGGCGCTAGAAACTATGCTAACCGTACATACCTTGTAAAACTGGTTGAAGCAGCAGAAAAAGAAACAGGACTTCCTATTGCGCTTCATCTTGATCATGGTGATTCATTTGAAACATGTAAAGAATGTGTTGATGATGGATTCACATCAGTTATGATTGATGCTTCTAGCAAGTCCTTAGAAGAAAATATCGAAATCACAAAGAAAGTAGTTGAATATGCTCATGCTCATGGTGTAGTGGTAGAGGCTGAACTTGGCACACTTGCAGGTGTAGAAGATGAAGTTAAGGTCGCTGCCGAAGATTCTTCATATACAAGACCAGAAGATGTTGAAAGATTTGTTAAGGAAACAGGTTGCGATTCTCTCGCAATTGCAATTGGCACATCCCATGGTGCATATAAGTTTAGACCAGAACAGTGCACAATAAACGAAAAAGGTGTTTTAGTGCCTCCTCCACTTCGTTTCGACATTCTCGAAGAAGTATCTAAGAGACTTCCTGGCTTCCCAATCGTTCTTCACGGTTCATCATCGGTTCCACAAGAATACGTTAAGATGGTTAACGAAAATGGTGGAAGTATGCCAGATGCAGTAGGCATTCCAGAAGAACAGCTTAGAGAAGCAGCAAAGCTTGCCGTTTGCAAGATTAATATTGACTCAGACCTTAGACTTGCTATGACAGGCACTATTCGCCAGTTTATGGCTGAACACCCAGATAAGTTCGACCCAAGAGAATACCTTAAACCAGCAAGAGAAAACATTAAGCAGCTTGTAAAGCATAAGATTGTTGATGTTCTCGGTTGCAATGATAAGGCATAGTTTTTGTTAAATTAGTAATAGGGCCAGCTTATAAAAGCTGGCCTTTTGTTAAAGAAATTTTTTAAACATCATGAAAGACTTTTTTAAGGACATCGATAAAAAGTGGAAAGCGTATGCACTAGCGGGTTGTATTTCCGTTTTATTCTTCGTTTGTATTACACACCTTGATACATTTGGGTATGCAATTGCTAAACTTCTTAAAATTTTAAGTCCTGTTATTATCGGATTTGTATTAGCGTTCATTATGAATCTTGTTGCAAAGTTGTTCCAACGCACAGCATTTAAGAAGATTAAGAAAGAAACTACTAGATGGCAACTCTCAGTTCTGATTTCACTAATTGTTGTGTTGCTTGCAATTGCACTGCTTCTTATGTCACTAATCCCACAGATGATTGAGAGTATTGAAGTTTTTATCGAAAACTTCCCAGCCTATATTGAGACTCTTAAGGAATTTATCGCAAGCTCGGGCCTTCCAATTCAAAACATTGAATCGATTGATGAGTTGCTTGATTCGTTCTCGGCAGACAATGGTTTAATTACGCAACTTAGTAATCTTATCCTTGATAACGGATTATCCATTATTAATACAACTACAAATATTGGCGTCAGAGCTTTGAATTGGCTAATTGGTGCTATATTCGCAATCTATTTCTTGTTTGATAAGAAAAATATTTGCGCAGCATTTGCGAAGTTTTTCAAATTGTCTTTAAATCCTTTACAATTCGAAAAAGGAAAAATTTTAGCTAATAAGTTCAATGTTATTTTCTCAAAATATATTGGATGTCAGCTTATTGATACATTAATCATTGGTGGCGTTAACTATATCGTGATGGTAATTTTGAAGATGCCAAATGTACTCTTTATTTCATTTGTAGTTGGCATCACAAATCTTGCTCCAACATTTGGGCCAATCGTTGGTGGCGCAATCGGGGCATTCGTTTTACTGTTGGTAAAGCCTGCATCGGTTATACCATTTTTGATTTTGACAGTATTACTTCAGTTATGTGATGCTTATGTTATCAAACCCAAACTTTTTGGTGATGCGTTAAATGTCCCAGGAGTATTAATCTTAATTGCAATCATCGTATTCGGAAAGCTTTTCGGAGTCATGGGTATTTTACTTGCAATCCCTCTCGTTGCGATTATTGTATATATTTACAAAGAAATGCTTATTCCTTGGCTTGAATTGAGAAAAGATTTAGACGAATACGGCAAGGAAACAACGGAGTAACTCGGAGGAAGTAATGAAAGCTATTGTAACAGTTGTAGGCGAGGATCATGTTGGTATTATCGCTGCGGTATGTAATAAACTAGCTACAAGAAATGTAAATGTACAGGACATTTCACAGACTATTTTAGCAAATACATTTACGATGATTATGCTTGTAGATACCGAAAAATCAAATGCCCCATTTGCTCAACTCCAAGAAGATTTATGTGAGCTTGGAAATGAAATGGGTCTTTCAATTCATATTCAACGTGAAGAAATTTTTGATGCAATGCACACAATCTAATGGTGACTGGAAATGATTAATCAAAAAGACATTCTTGCTACATTGGATATGATCCAACAGCAGCATTTAGATATAAGAACATGTACTATGGGTATTTCACTTTTCTCTTGTGCAGATGAAGATCCAAAGGATGCATGTGCAAAAATTTATGATAAGATTTGCAAGTACGCTAACAATCTTGTTAAAGTTTGCGAAGAAATTGAATCCGAATATGGCATTCCTATCGTAAATAAAAGAATTTCAGTAAGTCCAATATCTCTGATTGCAGCAGCTTCTAAGACAGAAGATTATGTTCCATTTGCACTTGCACTAGATAAAGCTGCAAAAACTTGTGGAGTTGATTTCATTGGCGGATATTCTGCACTTGTTCAAAAGGGCATGACAGCAGCTGATGAAAAATTAATTCGTTCGATACCTGAAGCGTTGGCCTTTACAGATATCGTTTGTTCTTCAGTTAATGTTGGTTCAACTCGCGCTGGCATCAATATGGATGCCGTAAGACTTATGGGTCATACAGTTAAGAAAACTGCTGAACTTACCGCTGATAAAGAAGGCATCGGATGTGCAAAGCTTGTTGTTTTCTGCAATGCAGTTGAGGATAATCCATTTATGGCCGGAGCCTTCCATGGTGCTGGAGAAGCCGAAAAGATTGTAAATGTAGGTGTGTCTGGGCCAGGAGTTGTATATCATGCACTTCAGTCAGTTAAGGGCGAAAGCTTCGATGTTGTAGCTGAAACAATTAAGAAGACAGCATTTCGAATTACAAGAATGGGCCAGCTTGTTGCTCAAGAAGCAAGTAAGCGTTTGGATGCACCGTTTGGCATCGTTGATTTATCGCTTGCGCCGACTCCGGCAAAAGGGGATTCAGTTGCAAGAATCTTAGAAGAATTGGGCCTTGAAACTTGTGGAACTCACGGAACAACTGCAGCACTTGCAATGCTTAATGATGCAGTTAAAAAAGGTGGAGTTATGGCTTCATCATCAGTTGGAGGTCTGTCTGGCGCATTCATTCCAGTATCAGAAGATGAGGGAATGATTCATGCTGCAGAAGAGGGCACGCTTTGTATTGATAAGCTCGAGGCCATGACGTGTGTATGCTCTGTTGGTCTTGATATGATCGCTGTTCCAGGGGATACAAGTGCCGATACAATTTCTGCAATTATTGCGGATGAGGCTGCTATCGGAATGGTGAATAACAAGACTACGGCTGTAAGAATTCTGCCTACCCCAGGAAAGAAAGTCGGTGACAAAATCGAGATGGGTGGGCTTTTAGGAAGTGCCCCAGTAATGCCTGTTCATAAAGAATCGTCAAGCGATTTCATCGCTCGCGGAGGAAGAATTCCTGCACCACTTCATAGTTTAAAGAATTAGTAAATGCAAAATAAAATCGCTATGCATGGCATAGCGATTTTCTGCTCATTAAGAACGCTAAGTTCGCCGTGCTTATCATTTCCGTTGTGTGCTTCGGCAAGCCAGTAGATGAAGTGGCGCTCTGCCCCAGCAAAGTCCTGATGATTGAGATATTCGTCAAGTTTTTTGATTACACGTCTAATATTAATTTTTTCAATGGTTGTCGGCTTTTTAAGAGGGCAACATTGTTCTTGATAATCTTCTTTGCTAATAGTTATAATTTCTTCGTTTTTGTCATTATCAATAGTATGGCATGGTATAATATTTTTGTATAATTATTAATTTAAAAACATGTATATTTAAGGATTTTATATGGATTATAAAGAAATATTATTTAAAACTGTCATTCCGGCAGCAGCTATCCTGCTTATTGGGGCTGTTGTAATTAGGATTGTTATGGCAATTCTTAAGACGGCTATGCGAAAGAGTAAGAGAATAGACAACATGATGCTTAAATTCATATCAAATGCGGTACGAATTGTGCTAGTTATTGTCCTCTTTATGATTGCCGCAAATGAACTTGGAATTGATACAACTTCGATTATCACAATGTTTGCGGCTGCCGGAGCAGCCATTGCATTAGCATTGCAAGGCAGTTTATCGAATTTAGCATCTGGCATTCTGATTATTTTGACGAAACCTTTCTCTCACGGTGATTACATTTCATATCCAGGAGCTGAAGGAACTATTGATAGTATTGACTTGCTATATACATCAATTATTACTGCGGATAATAAAATTGTCAGTGTCCCAAATTCAGCTTTGACATCAAATAGTATTACAAACTTTTCTAAAGCTGGTACACGAAGAATTGATGTTCAAATCGGAATTTCATATGACAGTGATGTTGAGAAGGCAAAAGAAATTTTAAAGAATATTGCGAAAGAATCTGGATACTATGATTTAGATAAAGAGCTTTGTTGCCATGTGCTAGAATATGCAGATAGTGCAATTATCTTGCTTTTAAGAGGATGGGTTGGTTCTCCGGCATACTGGCCTGCAACATTTGCAGTGAATAATGCAATTAAACCAGCTTTTGATGAAGCTGGTATTGAAATTCCATATCCACAGATGGATGTACATAGTAAGTAGATGAAGTTAGGACTTATTGGACCAGGAAGAATAGCACACACGGTAACAAAAACTTTGGCGCAAACCCCGGATATTGAACTTTATGCAGTTGGTTCGAGAGATATAGAAAAGGCTAAAGCGTTTGCGACTGAATTTGGCTACGCAAAAGCTTACGGATCATACGATGAACTGTATGCAGATCCTGCTGTTGAGCTTGTCTATATTTGCCTTCCTCACCCATTTCATTATCAAAACATGGTTGCAGCTTTAAATGCGGGGAAGAATGTAATTTGCGAAAAACCTTTTACAGTAACCGCTGAAGAGGCTGAAAAAGCTGCAGCGTTGGCAAAGGAAAAACGCCTTTATTTAGCTGAAGCAATTTGGACTAGGTACATGCCATCTAGACAGATTATTTCTGAAATTATTGAAAGTGGAGTGATAGGTAAGCCTTGCATGATTTCAGCCCATCTGTCATATGACATTATGTATAAGGAAAGGATTGCTAAAAAAGAATTGGCCGGAGGCGCTCTTTTAGACTTGGGCGTTTACGGAATCAATTTCATCTTAATGAATTTTGGCGATGATATAACAAGAATTGATTCAAGCGTTAAGTTTGCAGAGTCGGGAATAGATGAATCTGAGACCGTAACAATGCATTATGCTGATGGCAAGATGGCGGTAGTGATTTCTAGCGTTGATTGCCGTGCTGGGCGAGAGGGAATTATTCATTGCGAGAAAGGGCACATCGTTGTTGATAATATTAATTGCCCGGCAAAGATTGATGTATTTGGTCCGGAAGAAAAGCTTCTTATGCATAAGGATGTGCCACTTCGCGTAAGCGGATATGAATATCAATTTGAAGAAGCTGTAAGATTAATTCACGAGGGAAAGACTGAAAGTGAGTCGATGCCATTATCCGAGAGCATTAAGGTGATGAGGATTTGCGACACTATTAGAAAAGAGTGGAACAATTAGGAGACAAGATGCATTATATTGAGCTTTTCCAAAACCAAGTAAAAAAGCATGGTAATCAAGCCGCTATTGTCGACCGTGATGGTCAAAGAAGCACAAGCTACGCAGAGCTTAATCATTTAAGCGGGCAGATTGCTGGTAAGCTTCATAGTATGGGAATCAAGAAGGGTGATGCAGTTGTAATTTACATGAATCGCACTCTTGAATATACAGCTTCTTACTTAGGAGTTATTAAAGCTGGCGCTATTGTCTCTCCGGCTTCTTTAGAATATCCTAAAGAACGTATTGAGTTCATAGTAGATAATTGTAAGGCAAAGCTGATAATCACCGAAGATTTCTTTGATGATATAGATACATATGCTGAGTTTGAAGCCTTGGCGGGTGATAAGGACGGTTGTATCCTCTTTTATACATCAGGATCAACAGGAACACCGAAGGGCATTCTTCACAGCTGTGCTGACCTTTATCGTGGGGCTGAAAGATTATTTGAAACTGTTGAAGATGTTAAGCCTTTAAGGACTGTTGCTATTGCACCTTTTGCATTCGCTGTTCAGATTTTCGAAACCTTTGCAATGCTGGGAAGCGGTTCAACTATTTTTATCGCTTCTGATGATATTAGAAAGTCTCCTTCAGCTCTTGCGGATTTTGTAAAGAAGCATGAAATTTCTGTTATTTGGATGTCACCTCAGCTTCTTAAGGTATTTAACAATACATCAAGCTCACTTCAAAAGGTGTTAACTGGAGGCGAGCGTGTTTCCAATATCTATACTGATGATTACAAGCTCGAGGTTTCATATGGCATGAGCGAGGAGTTTATCGTATCTCGTTTTCTAATTGACAAGAAATACGACAGTACTCCGATTGGTAATGCGCTAAAAGATGTTGAACTTCTAATTATCGGCCCTAACGGCAAAGAAGTTCCTCAAGGAAAAGAGGGGGAGATTTGCTGCATAGGTGAATTTGACACCTGCTACTATGGCAACCCTGAAAAGACTGCCGAAGTCTTTGAAAAGCTTTCTGATGGGAGAACCTTAGTCCATTCAGGCGACCTTGGATATACGACCGAAACAGGTGAGGTCGTATATGTTAATCGTATGGACTGGATGGTTAAGATTAATGGACAAAGAGTAGAGACTCTTGAGATTGAAACCCTTCTTAAACAAAATGAAAATCTTAATGATGCTGCTGTTCATTTCTTTGTTGACAAAGATGGGCAAAACTATTTGGTTGCTTACTATGTTCCTAAGTCAGTTGCTCCGGTTCATGTTGCAATTGAATTAAGAAAGCAGCTTGAAAGAAAACTTCCAAGGTATATGATTCCAAGATATTTTGTTAAGCTTGATAGCCTTCCTAAGAATATTAATGGCAAGCTTGATCGAACTGCTCTAAAAGAGCCAAAGACTAGCGACTTTAAGACTGAATATATAGCTCCAACAACAGATCTTGAAAAGAAAATATGTAAAGCATTTGATGAAATTCTTGGATGTGGGCAGGTTGGCTTAAATGATGATTTCTTCATGCTTGGCGGTGATTCAATTAAGACAATTAAACTTGTTGCTGCTATCGATGCTGAGGGTCTCACAAGAGAGATGATTCTGCTAGGAGGAACTCCAAGTGAAATTGCAAAGCAGTATGAAAAGCGTACGAATGCTATTACCCATAATAAAAAGATTGAAAGTGAATATCCACTGACAGCGGCTCAAAGAGGCGTTTATTTAGAATGCATGTCAAAGCCCGAATCGGTAATGTATAATATCCCATTTTATTCTATCCTTGCTTCAAACACTGATTTAGAAAAATATATGGCAGCTGTCAAGGCTGTAGCGTCATCGCATAAGGTGTTTAATGCAAGCTTTAAGGTTATCGATGGCGAAGCAAGAATGTTTCTTTCTGACAAGGAAATCGTTGTTACCAAGAAGAATATTGAGTCTGTTCTTGCAGAGACATCAAGCTTTGTTCGTCCGTTTAATCTTGAAGATGGGCCTTTATATAGATTCGAAATTTGGACAGATAAAGATGGATCGTATTTTGCATTCGATGTTCATCATTTAATTTTTGATGGAACATCTGTTGAAGTGTTCTTAAATCAAATTGCAAAAGCATATGCTGATGGTAAGATTGATGAAGAGCGCCTTTCAATCTTTGATATTGCTGAGCACGAAAAGACAATTAAGGAGACTGATGAGTATAAGCGTGCATCCGAATTCTTTAAGGATATATTTGCTGGTGTTGATTCTGATTCTGTAATTATCCCTGATGTAATCACCGAAAATGTAGAGGGTGGGTCAGATAAATTAATCCTAAGCTCAGAGGAAAGATTTAACAATAGCTTAGTCGAAGCCTTTGTTCATAGGAATGGTCTAACAGAAAACACGCTCTTTATGGCTGCTTTTGCTTACACTCTAGCGAAGTTTAATGGAGCAAAAGATGCATTGTTCTGCACGGTTAATAGCGGAAGGCATGATGCAAGATTAGAGAATTCAATTGGCATGTTTGTTAAGACATTGCCACTTCGCTTTGAATATAACAAAGACATTAGCACTTATGAATATCTGGCATATACTCAGGAATATTTCTTTAACACCTTGAGTAATGACAGCATTGACATGGGTGAGCTTGTTCATGATTATTCTTTGAACACAACAATTCAATTTGTATATCAAGCCGAAATGCTTGGCCTTGCAAAGGAGATCCCATTAGGACAGCTCGCTGGCGATATGCAAATGATGATTCACAAGATTCCTACAGGTTACAAGGCTGTAGTTAACTATGCCAAAGACAAATATACTGAAGGCTTAATGAGAAGCTTTACAAATATGTTCTTCAGTATAGTTGAAGGATTAATGGATTCAGAAAAGCTTTCAGAAATTGAGCTTTCAAATGCAGACGCAATTGAGATAATTGATGGGTTTAACAAAACTGAGGTGGCTTATGATACAAAGACAACAGTTGTTGAACT
Organism: Anaerovoracaceae bacterium; assembly: GCA_045616685.1. GTDB lineage: Bacteria > Bacillota > Clostridia > Peptostreptococcales > Anaerovoracaceae > UBA1764. Next base: position 83,124 of record JAZLHF010000004.1, on the reverse strand, counting down.
ATTTAAACAGCAGGTGCGAAAGAACCCTGATGCTGAATGCGTTGTTTGCGGTAGTCGGAGATATACATATAAAGATGTTGACGAGCTTTCTGATAGACTTGCGAAGCATTTGGTTAAGTGTGGCATAAAGGCTGAGACCGTAACGGGTATTCTTATTCCAAGGGATGAATATATGACAATTGCTTCTCTTGGGGTCTTGAAGGCAGGCGGAATTTATATGCCTCTTGATCCAAGCTATCCTCCTGAGAGGTTAAATCTTATGATGCATGATGCCAAAGCTATTATGCTCATCACGACTCCGAATTTAGATAGCATCATTACGCAAGATTATGAAGGCCAGAGAATGATGACATTTGAAATTCCTGGTTTAAGTGATAGTGACTTTGATCTTTTAACTGTAAGTCCGAAGCCTAAGGATGGATTTGTAATGCTTTACACCTCTGGAACAACCGGAACTCCTAAGGGAATTATTTACGAGCATGCAAATGTAATGTGTCTTACTGATTGGATGCGCAGATTCTTTAAATATGATTCAGAAACAAAGCGTGCTGTTTATGCAAGCTATGGTTTTGATGCTAACGTATTTGATCAGTATGGCGTACTTACATCAGGTGGGGCACTTCATATCATTCTTGAAGAAATTAGGCTTGATTTAGTAGCAATTCAAAAATACTTTAATGAAAATAAGATTACAAATTGTGTAATGACAACTCAAGTTGGCAGACAGTTTGCTCTTATGGATGGGACGACTAGTCTTAAAGAGCTTTCTGTTGCTGGTGAAGCTTTAACTCCGCTTCAGCCTGTTGGCCCATATACTCTTTATAACCTGTATGGCCCAAGTGAAGGCACTGTAGTTGCTACTCAGTTTGTTGTTGATAAAAAATATAAGAACGTACCAATCGGTAAAGCAATTGATAATGTAAAGCTTTATGTGATTGACGAAAACAAAAAACTTCTTCCTGTCGGAGCAACAGGTGAATTAGTAATCTCTGGCCCGCATGTTACAAGAGGCTATCTCAATAGCCCTGAAAAAACCTTGGAGAGTTATTCTCTGAATCCGTTTAGTGACGAGGAAGGCTATGAAAGGATTTATCATACAGGCGATATTGTTCGCTATATGCCTGATGGTAATATCCAGTTCGTTGGCAGACGCGACATGCAGGTTAAAATTAGGGGCTTCAGAGTTGAGCTTACTGAGGTTGAAGAAGTTGTAAGAAGATTTCCTGGCGTTAAGGATGCTACGGTTGTTGCATTTGATAATAATGCCGGAGGAAAGTTTATGGCAGCTTATGTTGTATCTGACGATAAGCTACTCGAAAAAGAAATTAAGGAATTTGTTAAGGCAGAAAAGCCACCATATATGGTTCCTTCTGTTGTTATGCAAATTGATAGAATTCCTCTTAATCAAAATCAGAAGGTTAATAAGAGAGCTCTTCCTGTTCCTGAATTCCAGGCAGAGGATATTATTCCTCCACAAAATAGCGTCCAGCAAAAAATCTTTGACATTATTGCCGATGCAATAGGGCATAAGGGCTTCGGCATTGACACCGATATTTATGAAGCTGGTTTATCATCTATTGGAGCTGTAAAACTAAACTATGATCTTGCTGAAGCTTTTGGCGTTACAGTAAAGACAAGAGATGTTTCATCTAATAGTACTGTTCGTATGCTTGAAGCTTTCTTAACATCTGCAAATGTAGGGACGAGCTATGATGTGCTTGATGACTATCCAATTACTCAAACTCAAAATGGTATCTTTGTTGAATGCGCAAGCAGTCCGGAATCAACAATGTATAATATTCCGGTTCTGTTTAAGCTTTCAGATGAGCTTAATCTTGACAGAGTTAAGAATGCGATAGTTAAAGCCATAGACGCTCACCCATACATAAAGATGAGACTTTGTATGAATGATAAGGGCGATATTAGAGCTTTAAGAAACGATAATGCAAATGCAGTGGTTGAAATTATTAAACAGGACAGTTTACCAAATCTTAAAGATATTGTAAGTCCGTTCAAGCTCCTTGATTCTAATTTGTATAGAATTAGTATTTATGAAACAAGAAGCGGTAATTATTTATTTATGGATTTGCACCATATTATTGCTGATGGTACTTCGGAACTAATTTTGCTTTCCGATATTAAGTTGGCGCTCTTAGGAAAAGATATTCAAAAAGAAAGCTATACAGCCTATGAGCTTGGCCTTGATGAAGAAAAGGCCAGAGCTTCAAAGCTCTATGATGAAGCTAAGGCTTACTATGATTTGCTTCTTGGTGGGTGTGATGGTGATTGTTTACCAGCTAAAACAACAGATGCCGGAGAATTTGGCTCTGCTGAGTTTAGTAAGAGCTTTAAGCTTGACCCATCCCTGGTTCAGAAGTTCTGTGAAGACAATAACCTGACTGCAAATGCATTTTTCAATTCTGTTTTCGCATTCACATTAAGCGAATTCACACATAGACAGCAGACTGTATATACAACAATTTACAACGGCAGAAATGATTCAAGACTTGCGAACTCTGTGGCGATGCTTGTTAAGACTATCCCTGTTCTTGCTTCAATTGATGGCGAAAAGAGCCCTAAAGATTTCGCTTCTGACCTGCAAAAGCAGCTTATCAGAAACATGAATAGTGATATATTTTCATTTGCCGAAATTGCTAATGCATATGACATTAAATCTGACATAATCTTTGTATATCAGGGTGCAGACTTTGGCATTGATGCATTAGATAGCGAATACATGACAATGGACGAAATACTTCCTGGTGATGCTAAGGCTCCAATAAGCTTTGAGATGAGCATCACTTCTGGAAGGTATCTCGTAAAATTTGATTACAAGACAGAATTCTTTAATAATGAATTTGCAGAGAGTTTTGTTGATAGCTTCGAGACTGCGGCAAGGAATTTTTTAAGTGCGTCAGCTCTTAAGGATGTAAGCATCGTTTCGGAAGAAGCTAAGAGCTTCATTAATCAGGTTAATGAAACTGATGCGGAAATAAGAAATGTTCCTGTTCATGTAATGCTTGAAGAGATGGCAGTTCAGTTTGCTGATAAGCCTGCTGTTGTTGCGAATGGTGAATCAGTAACATTTAAGGAATTTAACGAGAGGGCAAATAAAATTGCTAATTCATTAGTAGAGCTTGGCGTTAAACCTGATGATATTGTGGGCCTAATTGTCCATAGATCCGTAAATGTTGTTGTTTCACAAGTAGGAATTATGAAGGCTGGTGGCGCTTATCTTCCTATGCTTCCAGAATACCCAGATGAAAGACTCAACTATTGCTTGGCAAATTCTGAAAGTAAACTTGTAATTACCACAGAAGCGATAAAGGCTGAGAGGCCTGAGCTCTTTGATTCGGCAAAACCCTATGTAACAAAGACTGTAGAAGAGCTTCTAAAGAATGACAACATCAATAATCCTAATGTGGATATTCCGATGGATGCAATGGCGTATTGCATTTATACCTCAGGTTCAACAGGAAATCCAAAAGGTGTAATGATTGAACATCATAATATGACTAACTTCGTCCAAACATATGATGGTATTCAGTGGATTGATAAATATGAAAAGGTTACAGGAGCTGCTCTTGGCATGTCTTCGGTATCATTTGATATGTCAGTTTTTGAAATTTATCCACCTTTATGCTTGGGAAAGACTTTTGTAATGGCTACGGAAGAGGAGATACATAGCCCTCTGGCCCTTGGAAAGCTTATTTTAGATAATGATATTCAGGCTATTATCTGTACGCCGAGTTTTATTTCTAACATGATTGATATTGATGAGCTTTCAAGTGCAATGGCTAATATTAAAGCTATTCTTCTTGCTGCCGAATCACTTCCAACAAACGTAGTTGATAGACTTAAGCAATTATCTCCGGATATTCGAATCGTAAACGGATACGGTCCTACAGAAACTACTGTTGGCTGTAGTGCAAAGATTGTTGATGATATTAAACATATTACTATTGGGAAGGCAAGTAAAAATTTCAAGCTGGTTGCTATTGATATGTTTGGTAACATTCTTCCAAAATATGCTGCCGGAGAACTCATTATTTGTGGCGAAGGTGTATCAAGAGGATATATAAAGCTGCCTGAAAAGAATAAGGCTTGTTTCTACACTCTTATGGGGCTTCCCGCATACCACAGTGGCGATGTTGTTCGTATGGACAAGAATGGGGAATTTGAATTCTTTGGCAGAAGCGATAATCAGATTAAGCTTAGAGGATTCAGAATTGAGCTTGATGAAATTGAGAAGGCATTTTGTTCATATTCAGGAATTAAACAGAGTAAGGTTATTGTTAGGAATAACGGCAAGGAAGATTATCTTGCTGCTTTCTTTACAGCTGATTATAAGGTTGATTTGCCAACACTTAGGTCTCACCTAAAGAGTACACTTACGTACTATATGGTTCCTACGGCAATCATGCAGCTCGATACTATGCCTTTGACGCCAAACGGCAAGATAGATAAAAAGGCTCTTCCTGAAATATCTGTAACCAAGAAACAGAGAAGTGGTAAAAGGGTTGCAAAAAAGTCGTTAGAAGAAGAGCTTTGCATAATCTTTAAAGATGTTTTGAGTCTTGAAGAGTACTATGCGGATGATGATTTCTTTGAAATGGGTGGCACTTCGCTTTCTGCTTCAAAGGTAACCATGCTCTTAATGTCAAAGGGAATTGAAATTCAATATCAAGATATCTTTGATAACCCAACCCCTGAAGAGCTTGCTGAATTTATTAATTCAAAGAGCAGCGGTGTGAAGAAAGCGTCAGCAAGGCCAGGTACTAATGATTCTGAATTTGCTGACGTGCTCAAATATAACTGCTTACCATATGCCGCTGAAGTTACAAGACAGTCTCTGGGTAATGTCTTCCTTACAGGAGCTACAGGCTTCCTTGGAATGCACATCCTGTCCGAGATTGTAAACTCTGAAGACGGTATGATCTATTGCCTCGTTAGAAAAGGCAAGTATGCTGGTCCTCTTGATAGGCTCAAAAAAATGACAGCTTACTACTTTGATGATCCGTATGATGAGATTTTTGAAGAACGTATTAGAATTATTAATGCTGATGTAACAAGCGAAAATCTCGGTGATCTGCTTAAAGATATAGAAATAAATACGATTATTAACTGTGCCGCTATAGTAAAGCACTATGCGACAGATGACAGCTTAGAACAGGTTAATGTCCATGGCGTTGAAAACTTAATTAACATTGCTAAAGCTAAGAATGCTAAGCTCATTCAAATTTCAACAACATCTATCCCAGGAGCTCATACAGACGAAACATATAAACGAAATCTTAAGATGTATGAAAACAATCACTTTGTTATCGATTCTATGGATAATAAATATATTACTTCTAAATATCATGCTGAATGCAAGATGTTTGAAGCAATTAGGGACGGTCTAAGAGGTAAGGTTATCAGAGTTGGTAACTTAATGGGCAGATATTCTGATGGTGAATTCCAATTTAATATGACAACCAATGCCTTCCTAAATGCCCTTAGAGGATTTGCTACTATTGGCCTTTGCCCTATTGGGCATTCAACAGATCCAATGGGATTCTCCCCAATTGATTTGACGGCTAAAGCGGTTGTAATACTTGCTGGAACTGATGATAAGTATACAGCCTTCCATGCAGATAGCCGTTATAGCTTTGATGAATATATGCTTATTGAAGCCGCAAACAGATGCGGGCTTGAGATTAAACGAATTGCAGATGATGATTACTATAAAGAGTATTATCGATTGCTTGGAGATGAAAGTATGAATGAACGTTTGTCTGGCCTCGTTACAAACGACAGACCTGACCTTCACCTTGTTGAGACAGATAATAAATTCACAAATAATGTTTTGAATCGTTTAGGATTTGCATGGCCGTTTGTTTCAGATGAATATTTAGATAAGGCTATTGAGAGCATTAAGACTCTTGGATTTTTCAGTTGAGAATAGGAGATTTTAAGTGAAGAGCATCAGAACTTTAACGAATGATCATTACTCTGATGATGTGTTACGCAACAATGAAATAAAGATGAACTATTCTGGGTGTGTTTATGCACTCATCCAAAGTGCCATCATGCTAATCTTTGCAACATTTTATGATTGGAGCTATTACAATTTATCAACTTTTATTGTTGTCGGGGCATACGCCAATGCTGCTCTAGGCATTGTATATGTTATAGTTTGCCGTGCAACAAAAGGCGAGCCTAAATGGCTTAAGTGCTTTTCGGTTGGATTATTTATTCTTGCCGCAATGTTTTTAACATTGTTTGCATCATCAGGTCTTATTATGCTAACCTGTGTTGTTCCTGTTGCAATAGCAAGTAGATATTACTCTAAGAGATTTACAATGCGTACATCACTAATTACGATGGCTGCATTTAATGCAATAGTAATTGCCGGTGCATACTATGGTTTTTCAGATATTGAAGATTTAAACTATGTTCAAATTCTTCCTGATATGTCTGTTACGGTTAAGGGTAGTATTTACAACTCATTTAAAAGCATTGCCGCTAAGGTTGTCGACAGAGGGGTGTATACAAGTCGCATTATTAAGTTTGAGTTAATTCCAAATGATCTTGTATTTTTAATTATTTTAATAGTTTGTATGACGATTACCGCTCGTGGGAAGCTGATGATTGAAGAACAGGGCATAATTTCAAGCCGTGAAGCAAAGATTAAAAATGAACTTGCTACGGCAACAGCTATTCAAGATAATATGCTTGCTGAGGTTTTTCCTGTCACTGACAGATATGAAATATATGCTATTATGAGCCCTGCAAGGGAAGTTGGAGGAGATTTTTATGATTTCTTTAACCTTGATGATGACCATGTAGCAATAGTAATTGGAGACGTATCTGATAAAGGAGTCCCTTCGGCACTATTAATGGCACTGGGCGGTTCAATTATGAGGTCTTATGGTGAATTAGGGTATTCACCAAGTCATATTTTTAAAGAGACAAACAGGCGTCTTTGCCAGGGTAATAAAGAGGGGATGTTTATTACAGCTTTCTTTGGCGTCGTCGATTTGAAAACTGGGGCAGTTGTTTATGCTAATGCAGGACATTGTGCGCCGATTATCAGGAGAGCAGATGGAAGCGTCGAATACCTTAAAATGGAGGCGAATCTTTTCCTTGGAAGTATTGAAGGAATTGAATATATAGATCAACACATGCAGCTGAACCAAGGCGATAAGCTTCTCCTTTATACAGATGGCGTAACTGAGGCAATGAACACAGGTGAAGAATTTTATGGCAAGAGCCGCCTAAAGGAAATTTTCAAGAACAATAATAAGAATAATGCAAAAGAATCTGTTGAAGTGCTGTTTGACGATATTAAAGAATTTACCGCTGAGGCAGAACAAAGTGATGATATAACTATGCTCTTGTTTGAGTATAAGGAGGTATAAATGTTAGAAATTATTAAAACTGGAGATGGGGACTCTTTAACATTAAAGCTCGTTGGGAAGCTTAATTCAGTTACTTCACAAAATTTTAAAAATGAGGTTGTTGCTGCTGCTAAATCTTGCAATAATTTATTTTTAGATTTTTCTGAACTTCAATATATTGCTAGCGCTGGCCTTAGAATTGTTCTTGAGGTTCATAAAAGTATGTCTGCAGCTGGAAAGACACTAACTCTTACAAATGTTGATAAAGGCACTTTGGAAATTCTTCGAGCAACAGGGCTGACAAGATTCCTCAACATAAAGCAATGATATCAACTAGAGCTGTTTTAGCTTACGGTACAATTAAAGATTTTGACTGGCATGCGGCCACAGTATCCGTTGAGAGAAGAAAAAAAGCGGAGTCTTACCGTTTTGAAGATGATAAAAAGAGATGTATTTTATCAGAGGCTTTGCTTAGAAAGGCTCTAAGCGCTTTTGGAATTAAAATAGACGATATATCCTATAGATATAACGAGCACGGCAAACCATTTCTTAAAGACTATAGTGATATTTATTTTAGTATTTCTCATTCAAAGGATTATGTGGTTTGTATACTATCTAATGCTGAAATAGGAATCGATATAGAGTATATTGAGGATATCAATTTAAATGTAGCAAAGCGCTTCTTTGCAGAGTCAGAATATAAGTCTATCATGTCTTCGGAGACTAAAGCGCAAAGACTTGATAAATTTTATGACTGTTGGACTAAGAAAGAAGCATACATAAAGTGGACCGGTAAAGGCTTGGCGTGTCCTCTTGATTCATTTGATGTTTATAGTAAACTCGACTGTGACTTAAAAACCTTAGATAAGTTTGACGGCTATAAATGTGCAATTTGCACACAAAGCCAGATATCTATTTTGGAAATATTATCTTATATAAATAAACATGGTAAAGATTAAATTAGTTAAAGGAAGCGTTGTATATCAACAAGCTGATGCAATAGTTAATGCGGCCAACAAGTCTCTTCTTGGAGGCGGTGGTGTTGATGGCGCAATTCATGCCGCCGCAGGCCCTGAGCTTTTAAAAGAGTGTTACACTCTTCATGGCTGTGATACAGGCGAGGCGAAGATTACAAAGGCTTATAATATTAAGAACGCGAAGTACATCATTCATACCGTAGGTCCAATTTATGGTGCCAATGATAACGATGCCAAGCTCCTTAGTAATTGCTATTACAATTGCTTAAATCTAGCTGCAAAGAATGATTGTCATAGCATTGCGTTCCCTGGAATTTCAACTGGAATCTATGGCTATCCGCTTCTTGATGCATGCCGAGTTGCTATTGATGCAATTAAAAACTGGGATGAAGACAATGAAGATTATAGTATGACAGTAATTCTTGCATGTTTTTCTGACAAAGAATATGGTGCATATGAATCTCTTCGCTGTCCGGTTTGCAAGCAATACTTCTTCTCTGAAGCTGAGTATGAAATTTGCCAAATTTGTGGATGGGAAGATGACCCTATTCAACGCAAAGATCCAGATTTCGCCGGAGGCGCCAATACATTGAGCCTTAATGAGGCAATCAAAAAATATGTGAAGGAGCAAAATGCTTAGAAAATTAACTGCGTTATTATTGGTTTGCATTATGCTTGCTCTTTGTGCATGCGGCAATGTTCCGATAGATTCTGAGTTTGAAGAAAAACAAAAGGATTTTCTATATGTAGAATATACATTTAAGAGTGAAAAACTTTTAAATCAGCATTATGAAAAACACGGAAAAGAGATGGGATTTTCTAGCCCGAAGGAATATGAGCAAGCTGCATCAGATGTGGTTAACAACCCTGATGCACTTAGCAAAACAGAAAAAGAGGATGGAGATTTTGTATTTTATATTGAAGATACAAATGAATTCGTAATTCTCTCAACTGAGGGATTCATTAGAACATATTTCTTACCTGATGCAGGTAAGGCTTACTACGAAAAACAATAACCATTGTTAAGGTTATCAAGCGAATGAAGTAAATTAAAAAGAGCTACCAAAAGGCAGTTCTTTTTAACATAATTTTTCACTATCTAATATTATTGTGAAAGGTCCATCGTTTAAGAGATTAACTTTCATATCTGCTCCAAACTGGCCTCGTTCGACAACTGGAACTTGTTTCTTACACTCGTTAATAGTGTATTCATAAAGTTCTTTTGCCATGTCAGGCCCTGCAGCATTTGTAAAGCCTGGTCTGTTGCCATGCGTACAATCAGCATAGAGTGTGAATTGTGAAACTAAAAGCAATTCGCCATTTACATCAGCGAGTGATAGGTTGGTCTTTCCATTCTCATCTTCGAAAATTCTAAGCCCAATCATTTTTTTAATCAGTTTATCGGCGATTTCTTTCGTATCATCGTGCCCGATTCCAATTAAGACCATAAACCCTTTATTTATTTTTCCAATTACATTTCCGTCAACTGTAACGGATGAGTGCTGCACTCTTTGAATAACAAATTTCATATTGTTTATTTAAAAATTTCGTTTGCTTTGTTGACAAATTCGTTCCATTCAGTATTAAAAGCCTTCAATGCTTTGCTCTTTTCATATTCATCAAGACCGCTATACATAAGGGAATTAAGAGCAAGCTGTTTAATATCTGCAATATCTAAGTCCCAGCTTACGATTCCAGCAAAAAAGTCATCAGTTAGTGTCTCGTGCTCTTGGTATGTCGCATCATCCGAGCAAAGTGCAATTGCAACTCCTCGTCTTAAGTATTCTGTTGCAGGATGAACCCTTACATCTGTCGTGTAGCCAAGCGTTTGATTACTGATAACGCATACTTCGAGGCAGATTTCCGAATTTGCATATCTTGTTAAAAGGTCCGGATATCTGTATAAATTCATGCCGTGGCCGACTCTGGCAACACCCAAAAGATAAGCATCAATAAGGTTGTCGTTGTTTGCGTCAAGACTTTCGCCGCCATGAATATAGAACTTCATTTCTGGATAATGTGTCTTTGCATCAATAAGCATATTTGCAAACGTTGAAAGAGGTAGGCTGTTATCTTCTTCGTTAATTAAATCAAATCCGATTACAAAGTTTGAAATGTGGTCAGGGTCAGATTCATCTTTAATAGTTTCTTGTACATATACTGTGTTTAAGAAGCATGTAGTTGAAATGTTAAGTTCGTTGTCATCATCTTTCAAACCTGCACCGATTATTTTTACAGTTAGCTGAGGATATTCTTTTTTTATATCGTAATATGCTTGTCGGATTGTTTTAACAGTGTCTGCGCAAACTTTCATTTTATTTGAAAGCAGGAGATGAATTTCCAAATGAAATATCTTGTGTTCGCAATAATATCTAAAAGTGTGATGATAGAAATCTAACGAGAAACTTGGATTGTCAGAGATAGCTGCATGTCTGACAAATAGTTCTTCAAAGAACTCCCAAACGCCTTTGCCTTCTTTCTTAGCTCCCAGTAATGTCCAAGAATAAATCAATTCTTCTTCGGTGATTTTTTTTGTTGCGATGGCATCCTTGAAAAGCATATAGCCTTCAGGAATTAACTCAACAGAATTGATGTCTATAAGCTCGTGAGCATCATTTAGAGTATTAACATAGATGTCATCTCTACCCATCAGAACTTTGCAAAGCTCGGAAATAGGAAGTTGTGCTAAATCGTGAGAATGAAGATCGGCTCCCTTTGGAAGCATAGAGCAGAACTTGTATAAACGGCTATTGTGAATTCTTGAGTCTGTTAAAACAGGCATATCATATGGGATTTCGCCATTACAATCATCTCTAAACTCTTGTTTTAGCGCAGTTAGCTTATTATTAAGAGCGATTTCTTGGTCACGTAAATATACTCCGAGCAGATTGGAGTTTGCATCTACGATTTCTCGCCTTTTTTCTAAATAGTTTTCTTTAGTAATCATAACTATATTTTATCACAAGAGCCCTGGTAATGCTTTGATAATATTCAAATTATAATAATTTTGAGCTATAATAATGATTATGGAAGAAATAAAATATGAAATAGATAATACATATATTCATTATGTCAAATTTGGCGAGGGCCCAAAGAATTTAATTATTGTCTCAGGAATCTCCCTTGGAGGATTCGAAGGAATGGGCTCGGCAATCGCGAGACAATATGATATGCTAGCAACGGACTATACTTGTTATGTCTTTGATAGAAAAGTATATATCCCAGATGGCTACACTATTGAAGATTCGGCAGATGATCTTTATAGTGTCCTTAACGGCATTGGAGTGGAAAGTGCGGACTTCGTTGGCTATTCACAAGGTGGAATGATTTCATTAAGCATGGCTGTTAGACATCCAGATATGGTTAATAAGTTGTTACTTGGGTCGACTTCTGCTTATGCTAATGAAGTTTCCGACAATGTTTGGTCGCAGTGCCGTGAATATTTAAAAAAATCTGACACTCGCGGTTTTAATATGTTCCTCTTTGAACGTATTTATTCTGAAGATTTCTTTAATAAGCACAAAGCTGCGCTTAATAGGCTTGCAAAAGGCGGAACTTCCCAGCAAATCAAACGTTTTGTGCGTTTAACCAATGCTATTGATAAGTTTGATATTCGAGATGAAATTAATAAGATTAAATGTCCGTGCTTTGTAATTGGGGCAGGCAAAGATAGAATCTTTGGCCCCAAAGCTTCTTATGAGCTTGCAGAAGGTTTAAATTGTGACCTTTATATGTATGAAGCTCAAGGACACTCAGTGTACGATGAAGCACCTGATTATTGTGAGAAAATTTTAAATTTCTTAAAGAATAGCTAATAGATATATGGAAAAGATTAAAAAAGTTTTTGATTTAACAGACAAGAAAAACTTAATAAAGCAGAGCCTTGAGTTCATCGAAGAAGAGCTTAAAAATACAAAACGCGTTAGCAAATATGTTCGGCAATCTTTGTTGCTTTCTGAGGAGCTTTTAGTTTCGATGCTTGATGCAGCTCCAGATGAGGGTGAGCTTAGAGTCTCAGTAAGACATGATGCATGGAATTGTGAAATTAAAATGTCCGCTCCTGGGGAGGAAATGAAGTTTGATCTTTCTGACGAGGCTGATACTGAGGCTTACATCAGAAATACATTACTTGATTCGTATTCGGATAAGCTTTGCATAAGAAGCAGAAAAGGGTTTAACTCTATCAGGCTTTCTGTTGGTGTGAAGGATCAAAAATTTGCATTTCAATGTTCAGTTGCAATACTGCTTGGGGTTGGCCTTTTTGCACTTTGCGATGCAATATTACCACAAGGTGTAGTTGATGTAATGTGCGCGGAATTCTTTTTACGCGTAGCGGATATATTACTTGATATGTTTAGAGTAATTTTGTATCCGGTAATATTTTTATCTATTATTGCAGCTTCAGCCAAGATAGCTAGTTCACTTGGCATGGACGATAATATCGGATTAAAAACCCTTAACCTCAGTTTTTTAAGTTCTATTGGGGCGACCATTGTTGGGCTTTTAAGTTTTTCACTTTTTGACAATATGATTGACGACGCTGCAATTATTACAGACAATTTAGCAGATAAAGTAGGGGGATTAGATCTTTTTGAAATTCTTTTTAGTTTGGTCCCTAAGAACTTTATAGCTCCATTTGTTGAAGAGAATGTTTTACAGATTGTGTTCATGGGTGTTGTATTTGGAGTAGCAATTAATAGTGTTAGTGAACACACAAATGCATTCATTGGTACAATTGACGCCGTCTATGAAATCATTAGAAAAATTGTAGCAGCTGTCGGTAAATTTGTTCCATTTGGAATTTTTTGTTCAAGTTTTGTTGTTAGCAACAAATACGGTTCAGAACTGTTAACATATATGATTCCAATTGTGGCATGCATTTTATTTGGCCAAATTCTAATGTTTGGAGTTTACATCTTTAATATTTGGAGTGCTACTAGACTTAATCCATTTATTTTCGCAAAGAAGATTCTTCCTCATATGAAAGATTTGATTAGATATGGTTCAGGTTTGGATGCATTACCGGATACTATGCGTTTTTGTAGAACAAAGCTTGGAGTTTCCCGTGAAGTTTGTAGCATAACGCTTCCATTTGGTGCTCAATTCAATTTAGATGGAACATGCATATATATGTCAATTGTAGGACTTGCCCTTGCTAAGCTTTGCGGAATTACAATGTATGGTAATAACATATTGACAATGATTTTCTCTATTGTAGTTCTTTCAATGGGAGCTCCAAACTTATTCGGGTCAAATATTATTTGTTTGATAACACTTTTGACTTCGATTGGGGTTTCGCAAGAGCTTCTTTTAGTAATAGTTTGTGTTGATCCACTTATTGCTTTGGGAATTGCAGTTCTGAATACGGTAGGTGACACAGTAATGTCAATCTGTATTGCCCATAAAACAGGTCTATTAAATAAAGATGCTTATAGAAGACTTAAATAGAAATTTAAGAGCCCTTGGCAATTTTGCCAGGGCTCTTTGTTTACATTCCGTATATCATATTTTTAAGCCATTTACCGGATTTATAGCGTTTAGTTAAAACAGCGAGTTTTATCAAAGCTTCAACTTGAATCAAAACCATTACCCAGTAAACTGGAAGCTTCCAAGTTAGAGCTCCAATGAATGCCAAGGGAACTGCAATAAGCCACATCATTAAAATTTCAGAAATCGCAGCAAAAGCAGCATCGCCTCCGGCTCTAAAAGTTCCTGAAATCATGATGCCATTAATCAAATTAATTGGAATTATGCAAGCGCGAATGATAATTAAACGCGAAGCATAAAAAACACCCAAAGTGCTTAAATCAAATAATGATACAAGCGCGCCCCTAATAAGAATTAATATGCAAGCTAAAAGGGTCCCAACTGCAAAGGCTGTCTTTAGAAGTTTTTTTGAAACATTTTTTGCTTCGTTAAGTTCGTTACGACCAATTCTTTCACCTATCATAATAAGAGAGGCATCGCCAATGCTGAAACAGGCCATTTGGAAGAGATCCATTATTGTCGCTGTTGCTTGGACTGCGGCATAAGCGGTTACGCCAATGTGCCCATAGGCTGCGTTTTCTGCAACAACAGCAGAGCTCCACAAAAGTTCGTTTGCAGTTGTCGCAAATGCATTTGAATACACTCGCTTAATATAACGCCTATTAAAGCTAAAGAATTCTTTAATCTTGCCAGAGATAATATTCTTCTTAACAAACACAACGTAATAAGTAAGGATGAGTTCTAGTAATCTTGCCAGTACTGTTGCTATAGCTGCACCTTTTACTCCAAGTTGTGGGAATCCAAAATTACCAAATATTAGCAAGTAATTAAAAATTACATCAATAAAAAATGATGAAAGTGAAATGTACATTGGAATCTTTGTTTGCTCGGTTGCACGCAGGGCGGCTAAAAACGGTTGCGTGAGGGCAATTAGCACGAAATTAATAGCTGCATATTTTAGATAATCAGCGCCTAAAATTGCTGCATCCGTTGAATTTGTAAGTAAACTTAGTAGTGTAACAGGAAAGAAAAATCCTGCAACAAAGAATAGTAGGCCAAAGATAAAACAGGTCATCAGCGCAATTCCAATAACCTTTCGTATATTTTTAATATCTTTTATTCCCCAAAACTGTGTGTAGAAAGTTCCGCACCCAGAGCAAAATCCAAAAATCACCATCCACTCAATCGTGAAGCTTTGTGTGGCAAGGCCAACAGCCGTAAGCGAAAGTTCACCTAGCTTACTTACCATTAAGTTATCAAGTAAAGTTAATGATGATGAGATTAATCCTTGCAATGCAATTGGAAGTGCAAGATTTATAAGTTTTTTATAGAATTCTTTATCTTGAATTTTTATCATCAATATCTATATTTCCTTTTTGCATAATAAAATATTTTATCACTTTTGAGACATATATTCTATGAACTGATATAATATTGGTATATTTAGGAGGTACGCTATGGCTCTTATGACAGGAAAAGAATATATTGAATCTTTAAAAAAATTAAACACTCGAGTTTATATGTTTGGTGAAAAATTGGATAACTGGGTTGACCATCCAATGATTAGGCCTTCAATTAATAGTGTTGCTATGACATATGATCTCGCACATGATCCAGAATACAAAGGCATAATGACTGCAACCTCAAATTTAACTGGGCATACAATCAATAGGTTTTCACATCTTCATCAATCGACAGAAGATTTGAAAAACAAGGTAAAAATGCAACGCCTTCTTGGGCAAAAAACTGCATCATGTTTCCAGAGATGCGTTGGCATGGATGCTTTCAATGCAGTTTACTCAACTACATTTGAAATCGATAAAAAGTATGGTACACATTATTTTGAAAACTTTAAGAACTTCCTAATATTCATCCAGGATAACGATCTTGTTGTCGATGGTGCAATGACAGACCCTAAAGGGGATCGTTCTCTTGCTCCGCATAATCAAAAAGATCCAGACATGTTCGTTCATATCGTTGAAAGAAGGCCTGACGGAATCGTTGTTGCCGGAGCAAAAGCCCATCAGACAGGCTCAATCAATTCGCACTGGCATCTCATTATGCCAACACAGACAATGCAAGAAGCTGATAAAGACTATGCTGTAAGCTTTGCATGTCCAAGTGATGCAGATGGTCTTTATATGGTATATGGTCGTCAGTCTTGTGATACAAGAAAGATGGAATGTGGCTGTGACACGGGAAATCCAAATTTCGGTGGTCAAGAAGCCCTCGTAGTTTTAGATAATGTATTTATTCCAAACGAATACATCTTTATGAATGGGGAATATGATTTCTCCGGAGCTTTAGTTGAACGCTTTGCTGGCTATCATCGCCAGAGCTATGGCGGATGTAAAGTTGGAGTCGGTGATGTTCTTATTGGAGCAGCCGCACTTATCGCTGAATATAACGGAGTAAACAAAAATTCAATCGTTAAAGATAAGCTTATTGAAATGACTCATCTTAACGAAACATTATATGCATGTGGTCTTGCTTGTTCGACAGAAGGAAAGCAAACTGAAGCGGGAAACTATCAAATAGATATGCTTCTTGCGAACATTTGTAAACAGAATGTTACAAGATATCCATATGAAATCGTTAGGCTTGCAGAAGATCTTGCCGGAGGTTTAATGGTAACAATGCCTTCTGATGAAGATTTTAAGTCGGAAACTGTAGTTGGCAAGAATGGTGAAACCATTGGTGATGTTTGCAATAAGTTCTACGCAGGTAAAGACGATGTTTCCACAGAAGATAGAAGAAAGCTTCTTAGATTCATGGAGAATATGTGCCTTGGATCTGCCGCAGTAGGCTATAGGACTGAGTCAATGCATGGCGCAGGTTCCCCTCAGGCACAGCGAATAATGATTCAAAGACAAGGCGACATAGATGGAAAGAAACAATTGGTAAAAGAGATTACTGGAATTAAGTAAAAATATTGACTTTTAGGTTTATTTTCATTATTATTGATGTAATTTAATAAACTGCCTGTGAGAAAGAATAGTAACTTGCAAGGCTAAGCTTATAGAGAGTATCGGACGGTGGAAGCGATATAGCCAGGTAGCAAGCGAATGGACTTTTGAGGCATACTGAATGAGAGGTCGGCTGTGATAGCAGCAAGACAATTCGGGTGGCACCACAGAGATATAAACGTCTTTGTCCCGTATTTTCAGGGGGCAAAGACGTTTTCTTTTGTCCCGATAAAAGGAGGCATATATGTCTGAAACAAGAGATTTCTTTAAAACGAGATGGGGCTTTATTTTAGCCAGTGTTGGCAGTGCAGTTGGATGCGGCAATATTTGGAGATTCCCTATCATGGTATCAAGATATGGTGGATTAACTTACATTATTCCTTACCTTATTTTTGTACTTCTTGTTGCTAATAGCGGAATCATGGAAGAGTTCGCTTTAGGTAGAGCGGCAAAATCTGGCCCAATTGGAGCCTTCGGATATTGTACAGAAAAGCGAGGCCTTGGTAAAAAGCTTGGCGGAGCAATTGGCATTATTCCAGTTCTCGGTTCATTAGGATTGGCAATTGGTTATACATGTGTATTTGGTTGGATTATTAAATATGCTTACATGGCATTAAATGGCGATATGTTCGCGTTAGGCCAAGACCTTGATACACTTGGTTATGCATTTGGCGTTGAAACAGCATCTGCTGGTTCAAATAATATGTGGATTATTCTTGCTGTTGCAATTGCATTAGCAATTACAATCTTTGGAATTGCTAAGGGAATTGAAAAAGCATGTAAAGTTATGATGCCAATTTTGTTCTTTATGCTCGTAGCACTTGCAATTTATGTAGGCACTCTTCCAGGAGCAAGTGAAGGATATAAGTACATCCTCACAATTAATCCCTCAGGGCTTCTTGACCCAAACACATGGATTTACGCATTTGGCATGGCATTTTTCTCGCTTTCAGTTGCTGGCAACGGATCAGTTATTTATGGTTCTTACCTTGGCACTGGAGAAGATATTCCATTCTCAGCTAGAAGAGTAGCACTATTCGATACAATAGCGTCTCTTCTTGCAACATTAGTAATTCTACCTGCCATGGCAGCAGGCGGAGTTTCATGTGATTCGAGTGGCCCGGGCCTTATCTTCATTTACCTTGTAAATGTATTTAATGGTATGGCGGCAGGAAGAATCGTTGGTATTGTGTTCTTCATTCTGTTCGTATTCGCTGCACTTTCTTCAATCATTAATCTTTACGAAGTAAGCGTTGCATTTGTTCAGCAGTATGTAAAACTCAACCGAGTTTTCTCTGCAATCCTTGCATTAGGCATTGGTTGCACAGTTGCAATCTTTATTCAAGGTATTGCATCTGAATGGATGGATGTTGTTAATAACTTCATCTGCCCAATCGGGGCACTGCTCGCAGCAATTATGTTCTTCTGGGTCCTCGGTGAAGAAGAGGCCCTTAAACAAGTTAACTGCGGAGCATCTAAACCAGTTGGAAGAGGATTTATCGTTCTTGGTAAATACATATTCTGCGCCGCAGCTATAGTTGCTCTAATTGCAGGAGCTATTCTTGGAGGAATCGGCTAAATCAGATACAATAAAACCCTGTCAGCAAAGGCTGGCAGGGTATTTTTTATGGTATAATGTTGTATTATCGATATTAATGATTTCAATTAAGGAAGGTCATTTTATGAAGAGTATTAAAAGCGTATTTAAGATTGGTCAAGGTCCGTCAAGTTCACATACTGTAGGGCCATATAGAGCTGGAATTTTAGCAAAAAAAAGATTCCCAGAAGCAAACCAGTTTGAAGTAACACTTTATGGATCATTAGCATTCACTGGAGTCGGTCACGGCACCGAGAAGGCTATTTTAAATGCGCTTCCTAATAGCATTGTTAAAAACGATTTAAGTGTAACTAATCTTCCTCATCCAAATACAATGAAGTTTGTTGCAAAGAAGGGCAGTGATGTCCTTGGAGAAATTATAGTTCTTAGCGTCGGTGGGGGATCCATTCAAGTTGTTGGCGAAGATGCAGAAGAATCTTTGGAAGTTTATCCTCAGAAAAATTTTACCGAGATTATGAGTGAGTGTTTAGATAAAGATATTACTATCTCAGAACTCATTTATTCAGTTGAGGGATATGCCATCAAGGATTACTTAAAAGAAATGTGGGAGGCAATGCAAGCTTGCGTTGAGGCAGGCCTTAGAACTGAGGGCGTTCTTCCTGGTGGATTAAACATTTCTCGCAAAGCAAAGATGCTCCATGAGATGCGTTGCTACAACGAAAGCTCTGATATCGAAATGGATAGACTTGTTGCCTCATATGCCTACGCTGTAAGCGAAGAGAATGCTGATGAGCATTTGGTTGTAACATCCCCAACATGCGGAAGCTGCGGCGTGATTCCTGCTGTAATGTACTATATGAAAAATGCCAAAGGTTTTCCAGATTCTGAAATCATTGACGCTCTGGCAGTTGCTGCAATGTTTGGAAATGTAATAAGAACAAACGCTTCAATCTCTGGTGCAGAATGCGGTTGCCAGGCTGAAATTGGAAGTGCATGCTCTATGGCTGCTGCGGCACTAGCATCTTTATATAAAATGAATTTAAAACAGATTGAATATGCTGCAGAAGTTGCAATGGAACATCATCTTGGTCTTACATGTGATCCTGTAAATGGCTTAGTTCAGATTCCTTGTATCGAAAGAAATGCTGTTGCTGCAATGCGTGCGATAAATGCAGTGAATCTTTCACGATTCTTATATAAAACAAGAAGAATTTCATTTGATGATGTTGTTGCAACAATGTATAAGACAGGATTAGATTTGTCTGAAAAATATAGAGAGACATCACACGGAGGTCTTGCTGCAATTTATAATGAATAGAAAGGCACGCGCATGGCAAAATATGTAATGGCACTTGATGCTGGTACAACAAGTAACAGATGCATACTATTTAATAAAAAATGTGAAATAGTAAGCTTGGCTCAAGAGAACTTTGAACAGTTTTTTCCTAAGCCTGGTTGGGTTGAACATGATGCAAATGAAATTTGGACCACTCAGCTTGCTGTTGCTAAAAGAGCGATGGAAAAAATTGGCGCGAAACCTGAAGATATCGCTGCAATAGGTATCACAAACCAAAGGGAGACTACTATTGTTTGGGATAAGGAAACAGGTGAGCCAATTTATCATGCAATAGTGTGGCAGTGCAGAAGAACTTCCGAGTTTTGTGACCAATTAAAGGCTCGAAATTTAACAGAAAAGATAAAAGAAAAGACTGGTTTGGTTATCGACGCCTATTTTTCTGGTACAAAGATTAAATGGATCTTAGATAACGTCCCAGGGGCACGGAAAAAAGCTGAAAAAGGACAGCTGTGCTTCGGAACTGTTGAAACTTGGCTGATTTGGAAGCTTTCAAAGGGGAAAATCTTTGTTACAGATTTAACAAACGCTTCCAGAACTATGCTTTTTAACGTTAATACCCTTCAGTGGGACGATGAAATTTTAGAAATTTTGGATATCCCAAGGTGCATGCTTCCAGAAGTTAAGCCTTCAAGTGGCATCTTTGGAGAAACAGATGCTTCTATCTTTGGTGCTCCTATAAAAATTGCCGGAGCAGCTGGAGATCAGCAATGTGCTCTCTTTGGACAGGCATGTTTTGATAAGGGGGATGTCAAAAATACTTATGGTACAGGATGTTTCTTGTTGATGAACACTGGTGATAAGCCCGTTTTTTCTAAAAATGGCCTTGTAACAACAATAGCATGGGGCGAGGGCGGAAAGGTGACATATGCTTTAGAAGGTTCTGTATTTATCGCAAGCGCAGCAATAAATTGGGTAAGAGATTGCCTGCAACTTTATGAACATTCAGATCAAACTGAAGGTATGGCTAGGCAGGTTGAAGATACAGATGGAGTGTATTTTGTTCCTGCATTCACAGGGCTTGGAGCTCCATATTGGAATCAGTATGCTCGAGGCATCATTACTGGTTTAACAAGAGGTACAAATAAATATCATATTGTTCGAGCAACTTTGGATTCACTGGCGTATCAAACGTATGATGTTGTTATAGCAATGCAAGATGATCTTGGATTAAAGATTTCTAAATTAAAAGCTGATGGTGGGGCAAGCAATAATAATCTTATTATGCAGACTCAGGCAGATTTAATTGAAGCCCCAGTTCATCGTGCAGCTAATATCGAATCTACAGCACAAGGTGCAGCGTTCTTGGCAGGCCTTGCTGTTGGTTTTTGGAAAGATAAAGAAGAGCTCAAATCATTAAGAAAAGAGGAGTTTGTCTTTACTCCAAATATGTCCAGTGAGGAAAGAGAAAAACGTTTAGCGGGATGGAAAGATGCTGTTAAACGCGCGATGTTGTAAATGACTACAAAAGATTTTCAAACAAAATCGCCATTATCGATTTTTATATTTTACCTAAAAAAGCATAAAGGACTGTTCATTCTTGATATGGCCTGTGCTTTTTTAGTTGCAGTAATAGACCTGATTTATCCGTTTATTTCAAGGATTGCAATGTATACATGGCTTCCAAATCAGGCATATAAGGCTTTTTTTACGGTCATGGCTATTATTGCGCTTTCATATGTCCTAAGATCATTGCTATATTATGTGGTAATGTTCTGGGGCCACCGTTTTGGTGTTTTGGTTGAAGCCGATATAAGACTTGATCTGTTTGAACATATCCAAAAATTAGAATTTAGTTTTTTTGATAACGCTAGGACAGGTCAGCTTATGAGCAGAATTACAACTGATTTGTTTGAGGTTGTTGAACTTGCTCATCATGGACCTGAAGATGTGCTTATTTCTTTGGTAACAATTGTTGGTTCATTAGTTTTAGTTGCAACAATTGATTGGAGACTTGCACTTATTCTTGCAATAGTTTTGCCGCTTTTCTTGGTTGTCTTAATTAAGATTAGAGATTGGAGACGCCGTGTTTCCATTGATGTTAAAGTTAATCAGGGAAATATTAATAACCAGATTGAATCAACACTTTCTGGCATGCGAACAGGCAAAGCTTTTGCGAATGAAAAAATCGAGTACAACAAATTTGCTGGAACTGTTGATGCGTATAAAGAATCGAAGAAAGAATTTTATAAGTGCCTTGCAGTATTTAATAGCACAATGGAATTTTTCTGCTGCATTATTTCTGTAATCGTTATGGCTTTTGGGGGCTGGATGATTATGAGAGGCGAGCTTAACTACATTGACTTGATTACATTCTGCTTGTACATAAATACATTTATTACTCCAATCAGAAAACTCGTGAATTTCACTGAAACATATGCTTCTGGAACAGCAGGCTTTGAAAGATTCCTTGAAATCATGAAGAAAGAACCAAAAATCTTGGATGCTAAAGATGCTAAGAAACTTGAGGTGAAAAGTGGTTCTATTGAACTTAGAGATGTGTCATTCCAGTACAAAGAGAATAAAGAAGTACTTAATAACGTTAATCTCAAAGTTGATGCAGGCGAGACGATTGCGGTTGTCGGAGCCTCTGGCGGCGGAAAGACTACAATGTGCCAGCTTATACCACGTTTTTATGATGTAGATAGCGGGAGCATTTTAATTGATGGACAGGATGTTAGAACAATAACTCAAGATTCTTTGCACAATAATATTGGAATCGTTCAGCAGGATGTCTTTCTTTTTGCAGATACTATTCTTGAAAATATTAGATATGGTAGACCTACAGCAAGTGATGTAGAGGTTATTGAAGCTGCAAAACGAGCTGAGATTTATGATGATATTATGGCTATGCCAGATAAGTTCGAAACTTATGTTGGAGAGAGAGGAACTCTTCTTTCCGGAGGTCAAAAACAACGCGTTGCTATCGCAAGAATTTTTTTAAAGAACCCACCAATTCTTATTCTTGACGAAGCAACATCCGCACTTGATAGCATTACTGAATCCAAGATTCAAAATGCATTTGACGAGCTTGCAAAAGGTAGGACATGTATGATTATTGCGCATAGACTTTCGACAACTAGAAAGGCAGGGCGTATAATTGTAATTGATAAAGGCGAGATAAAAGAATCTGGCACACATGAAGAATTGCTTGCTTTAAACGGTATTTATGCCGATTTATATAACACGCAAATGAATGTACGATAAGGAACTTCCATATGATAAGAATAAATAAAATTTTTGCTCTATTAATCAGTTTGGTAATTGTTTTCAGCTTTGCAGCTTGCAAAGCTGAACCAGAAATTGAACCAGAACCAGAAGTAATTGAACCAACTAGAGCCGAATTAATTGCTGAGGATAAAATTGAAGAAGAGAATATTGCGATATCACTTCCTGAGGAACTTGCTGCCATTCCTGATGGATCAAGCAGAAACTTTTATCTAGCCAATGATATTGATATGACAGGAATTATTTGGACTCCAATTGATTTTTATGGCACATTTGATGGTAAAGGCTGTACAATTAATAATCTGACTGTATTAGGCACTAGCGAAGGAATTGCTCAGGTATATGATGGCAACATGAAGGTATATGATACATGCTTTTGCGGAATGTTTGGAATCCTTGACGGTGCAAGTGTAAAAGATTTTGCGTTGAAAAATTTTGCCTTTACTTGCGCAACTGAGGAAGACAATATATTTGCTGGATCTATTGCTGGCTATATGAATAATTCAACCATTAGCAATGTAATAGTCAATGGAAAGGGCTTTTTAGAGACAAAGTCAAAGTGTTTTGGAATTGGTGGTTTCGCAGGCTACGGCAATGGACTTATCGAAAACAGTACGGCCGATATGCAGCTTATTTGCATCGATAATAATATTGCGGAGCGTGATGAACAATTTATGGGCGGCGCTTATGCCGCAGGCCGAATTGATCTTGTGGGCAACACAATCATAATCGATGGATATGATTCTGATCATGGTTATGTTCATAATGGAGGACTTGTTGGAATGTATATTCATTATGACCAGGATATAACAGGACACATTGATAATAATAGCGTAAGTGGAAGAATTAAGTTCTTTGAGGACAACACGGATAGAAGAGCTTATTGCGCGCCTTATGGCGGAGAAATGATGAACTGGAACTTAACGATGAACGGTAACACTCAAAGTTTTACTCGTGATGAAGTGTTTGAATATAATGTAAACTTAATGCCTGAATAAAGAGGTGGGAATATGACAAAGATTGATATTTTTTCTGGATTTTTAGGAGCTGGAAAGACTACATTAATTAAGAAGCTGATTAAAGAAGCTTATGCAGGACAAAAAATTGTTTTGATTGAAAACGAATTTGGCGAGATTGGTATTGACGGTGGTTTCCTTCAAGATGCCGGGATCAATATTACTGAAATGAATAGCGGCTGCATTTGCTGCAGTTTAACAGGAGGCTTCAGAGAGGCTCTTAAACAGGTTGTAGACACATATAACCCTGAAAGAATTTTGATTGAGCCAAGCGGAGTAGGTAAGCTTTCTGACGTTGCTGCTGCAGTTATGTCTACAGAAGGCGTCGAATTTGAACTAAATGGACTCGTAGCAGTTGTGGACGCAGTAAAGGCCAAGATGTATATGAAAAACTTTGGAGAATTCTTTGATGACCAAGTTGGCTTCTCACACACCATAATTTTGAGTAGATCTCAGAATGTAAATGATGAAAAACTTGAAGAAGTTGTTGCACTGCTTCGCGAAAAGAATGCAAAAGCTGCTATTATGACAGCTGCTTGGGATGATATTGATGGCAAAGAAATTCTCGCTGCAATTGATGGTAAGGATGCTTTATCAGAAGAACTTAAGCACATGATTCATGAACATATGGAAGAAGATGAATGTGATGATCCTGATTGTGAATGCCACAACCATCACCATCATCATGATGACGACGATGATGAATGTTGCTGCCATAATCATGAACATAATCATGAGCATGAACATCACCATCACCATCATCACGGCGACCACGATGCGGACGAAGTATTTACCAGCTGGGGCGTTAATACAGCCAAGAGATATTCTGAAGCTGATATTAAGGCTGTTCTTGACGTATTTGCAGATGAATCTAACAAGTATGGCATGATTCTTCGTGCTAAGGGCATTGTAGAATGCAGCGAAGGTGGTTGGATTCACTTTGACTATACCCCTGGCGAAGCAGATATCAGAAAAGGTAGCGCTGCAACAACTGGCATGCTTTGTGTAATTGGTTCTGAACTTAAAGAAGACTTAGTAAAAGAGGCATTTAACTTATAATGGATAAAGAGATTCCTGTATATTTATTTACTGGCTTTTTGGAGGCAGGTAAAACAAAGTTCATTCAAGGAACATTAGAGGACCCACGCTTTTGTGAAGGAGAGAATACTCTTCTTATCGTATGCGAAGAGGGCGAAATTGAATATGAACCAGACAAGTTCTGTGATAAGAACACATATATCGAGTACATTGACGATGCATCAAATCTTGGAGTAAAAGATTTAGATGATATGGTTAAAAAGTACAATGCCAAGAGGGTGCTTATCGAATATAACGGTATGTGGGATATGGAAGAACTTTTCTATGGCATGCCTGATAATTGGGTCATATATCAAGAATTCATGTTTGCTGATTCAAGAACTTTCATTCAGTACAATACCAATATGCGGCAGCAAGCTTTTAATAAGCTTAAAACTTGCGACTGCTTGGTATTTAACAGGTATGATGACAGCATGGATATGGAGGCTCTTCACAAGATTGTTAGAGCTGTAAATAGAAAGTGTGACATTGTATATGAAAGACCTGATGGAAGCGTTATTCCTGATGAAATCGTTGATCCGCTTCCATTTGATTTAAATGCCGATATTATTGAAATTGCCGATAGAGATTATGCGATTTGGTACCGTGATATGGACGAAGAGCTTAATAAATACGATGGAAAAATCGTAAGAGTAAAAGGTATCTGTGCTAATTCTACAAGGCTTCCTGCCGGAATATTTGTTATAGGGCGTGAGGTTATGACATGCTGTGAAGCTGATATTCAGCCGGCAGGCCTTGCTTGCGAGTTTAATGGACCAAAACCAATGCCGAAATCATGGGTCATGATAACAGCTAAAATCGCCATTAAAAAGTCAGCGGCTTATGGGAGTAAAGAGGGCCCTGTTCTAATAGTACAAAAGATAGAACCTGCTGAAATTCCAGAAGAAATCGTTACAACATTTTACTAGGAAATAAAAAGAAGTCAGTTCGCTGAACTGACTTCTTTGTTTTGCCTTTATTAACAGCAACCGTGTGTGAGTTGTTGCCAGTTTTCCCAAATGTTATCTACCATCATTGAAGCGCAGGATGCAAGTGAGAGGTATGAGTGTTCTGGAGCATCAGATCTGGAACTGATAGCTACTGGAACTTTTGTTCCGCATAATACACCATAACCAATAGCGTTTGCGTTGTGTTCAAGAACTTTAACAAGAAGGTTGCCTGCAAGAAGGGTAGGAACTACGATACCATCGAAGTCTCCGCAGTATTCGCATTTGTAACCCTTAAGTTCTGCAGCTTCTTTGCTCATAATAAGATCATATGGAATTGGACCAACTAATTCGCAATCTGCAATAGGGGTCTGCTTGTGTTCGTGAACTAAGTTTCCAGCTTCTACTGTATCTCGCATCTGGAAGCTTTGTGTTTCAACGAGTGAAAGTAAAGCAATCTTTGGATGCTTAACTCCGGCAACATTTAATACTCTAACAATGTTTCTTGCAATGCATCTTCTTTGTGAGATGTTTGGCTCAACAATAAGAGTAACGTCTGAAATAGCGATGTTCTTTTTATATTCTGGAACATGAAGTACAGCAACGTGAGAAACAGTAGAGCCTTCTTTAATAAGTCCGTTTGATTTGTTGAGAACTGGAAGTAAGAAGTCTCTTGTCTGTGTGTTACCACGCATTAAACAATCAGCTTTTCCTGCATTAATCATATCGATAGCAAACTGAACTGGGCTTGCATCGTCATTTACAGGCTGAATGTCATACTTGCGATTTTCATAGCCGAGTTCTTTGATAAGAGCCTTAATCTTTTCATAGTTTCCGATAAGAATAGGTTCTACGAATCCATCAGCTTCTGCTTCAAAAGCGCCTTTTACGATATTTTCTGCATCTGCGCCAGCAACAGCTACACGCATTGGCTTTTCAATTGTTTTAGCCTTTTCAATAATGCTACTAAAAGCTTCAAAATACTTTGAGTCCATAATTATATCTCCTACAAAAATCTAATTCTAACCAAGTAATATTTTAGCATATTGAGGGCAATATAACCATAAAATAAGCTATTTTTGCTCAGGAAATGTTAAATTATTATGCTAAAATATATATGTTATGAATATCAGTATTATTTGTATTGGGAAACTGAAGGAAGAATTTTGGAAGGACGCTTGCGCCGAATACTTAAAACGGCTTAACAGATTCGCGAAAATGGAAGTTTTGGAACTTCCCGAAAGCAAGTCGGATAATATTGACGAGGAAAGCGCAGAGATTTTATCTCATATTCCTAAGAATTCGTACGTAATTGCCCTTGATTTGGGTGGAAAAACCTTAAAATCAGAGGATTTTGCAGACAAAATCAGTACTCTGGCCGTTGATGGAGTAAGCCACATATGCTTTGTAATTGGCGGTTCAAATGGGTATAATGATAGTGTTCGAAAAGCTGCCAATTTTAGGCTTAGCTTTTCAGAGTTTACATTCCCTCACCAATTGATGAGAGTAATTTTATTAGAACAAATATACAGAGCTTATAAAATTAATGCTGGAGAAAAGTACCACAAATAGTTCTGTTGTTGAGGAGAAAAAACTAATGAAACAGGTTTCTAAAGAAGAATATCTGAAGATGCAAGAAAAGTCTTGGGAATGGGCTAAAGACTTAATTCAGAAACAGATTGATGATAAGCGTCCCGCTGTTAAGAATCTCACGAATAGACCGATTATCAATCTTAAGCAGATGCTTGAAAGCAGTCACGATCTTTATAAAGATAAGATTGCATTTTATACAAAATTTGAAAAAGGCCCTTATACACAGATTACATACGATCAGTTTTATACCGAAGTTAATGCTCTTGGTACGGCTTTAATTAATTTGGGATTAAAGGATAAGAGAATTGCTATAATTGGTGAGACTCAGTACATGTGGGGCGTAGGTTATTTTGCAACAGTTTGTGGAACGGGGGTGGTTGTTCCTCTTGATAAGGAGCTTCCATACGATGATCTTAAGAACTTAGTAAAGGAATCTGAAGTATCCGCAGTTATCTTTGATAAGAGAAGAGAAGAATCATTTGTAAAGATGATGGAAGAAGGGGATACAGGACTCGAAATTCTCATCGCTCAAGATAGGCACGAAGATGGAGGAAATATCAAGTCGGAATGGGCTTTGATTGAAGATGGTAAAAAGCTTCTTGATACTGGGGACAGAAGATTCTTAGATGCACAGATTGACCCTGAAGAAATGTCAATTTTAATTTTCACATCAGGAACAACTGGTATGGCAAAGGGCATCATGCTTTCACACAAGAATATTTGTGCTGATCTTATGGTATCGCCAACATTGATTGACTTTGCACCAAATGATATTTTCTTTAGTGTATTGCCAATTCACCATACATTTGAATGCACATGCGATTTCATCATGCCTTTATATAAAGGTGGGTCAATTGCACACTGCGAAGGTCTTAGATATATAGTAAAAAATATTCAAGAAGTGCATCCTCAATTCTTGCTCGCTGTACCTGCAATTTTTGAAGCTCTTCATAAAGCGATTTGGAAGGGCATTAGATCGAAGGGCAAGGAAGAGCAGGTTAGAAAAGCAATGAAGATTTCTAATGCTGCAAGAAAGCTTCATATTGATTTGACTAATTTATTCTTTAAAGAAATTAAAGAAACTCTTGGCGGCAAGATGAAGGTAATGATTTGTGGCGGTGCTGCAATCAATCCTCAGATTCTTGATGATTTTGCTGCATTCGGTATGCTTGCAGTTCAAGGTTACGGCCTCTCAGAAGCTGCGCCTATGGGAGCTCTAAATCCTGAATATAAACCAAAGTCAATCTCTTGCGGTATTGCATTTCCAGGCTTTGATGCAAAGATTTCAGAGCCTGGTGCAGATGGAGTTGGCGAAATTTGTTTAAAGGGTGATAACATTATGCTTGGTTATTACAAAAACCCTGAAGCAACTGCTGAAGTTATTAAAGACGGATGGTTTTATACAGGAGATCTCGGATATATTGATGATGAAGGCTACATTGTAATCACAGGACGTAAGAAGAACGTTATCATCACAAAGAACGGAAAGAATGTCTTCCCAGAAGAACTTGAATATCAACTTTCGCTCTTTGATGAAATCATTGAATCAATGGTATTCGAAGACAGCGCTGAAAGCAAAGATGATACAGTAATCGTTGCTGGTATATATCCCGATTGGGCAATGATGAAAAAGATTCTTGGTGATAAAGCTGATGACGATGCTGAAGTTGTAAAATATCTTTGGACATTGGTCGATCAAATCAACGAAAAAAATCCAGGATATAAGATGATTAAGAGAATCAATCTTCGTCATACTGAATTTGTAAAGAATACTTCAAGAAAAATAAGAAGATTCGTAGAAGATAATAAGAAAGCTTTATAAGGAATATTTATAATAGCCGGAGCAAATGCTCCGGCTATTTTTTACTGCCATTGGTGCTATGCACTTTTTAAATAATGACAGTTTTAGAAATTAAATTTAGATGCTTATTATGTTTAAATAATCGAGTCTTCTACCGCATCTTTAAATTGCTCTGGAGCGAGCTGGTTATCGTTAAATACTTTAACTGTTTTTTCGACATCTTCTCTGTAAGTTGAAATATCATCAATTCGTTCAATAGATTTTCCATCTTTAGTGCAGTTTATTCCATAGGTTGTATAAGCGATATCCTCTACAATGATAACTTTGGTAGTAATTGTATATTTTACCATTTTATTCTCCTTCAAAGCATAGCACCCAAAAGGATGTGGCCGTTCAAAACCTTAAGCAAAAGTGGTATACTTTAAGGTATGGGAAATAATATGAGTAGACAAAATCAGAAAAAATCGGGACACCTTATCGGCAAAATTGCACTAGTGTTTTTCACGACACTAATTGCTATTATACTTGCTATTGTTCTTATCTTAGCAGTTATTATTAAAGGCCCATCCCCAGCAGCTCAGAACACATTCGTAACTACAGTACTCGAATCTGGTAATTTTAAATTCCTAGCATCGGTATTTCTTTCCGAGGATGAGATTAATGAAATTATTAACTCAACATCTATGGGCGAGATGAATACAGATATTGATACTGGAATGATCGATGTTGATTCAGACGTTCAGGGGAACTTTGATGAAAACGGAATTGAGATTAAAGAAATCAATGGTCGTGGTTTTTATGCGACATTAATGATAGTCAAAGATCCTTCTAAGGTTTGTGTAGGGAGCACATATCCTTGGGAAGAATATGGCAAAGAGTTAGACAAGATTGTAACTGGCGCAGGTGCAATTGCTGGAATAAACGGTGGTCTTTATAAGGCTGATGCAAACAAGGGTGGTAGCCCATATGGAGTTTGTGTTTCTAACGGTGAAATTCTTTATAACGATCCGTCAGGTTGGGCTGGACTTTATTTAATTGGTTTTAATAATGACAATATTTTAAAGGTTGAACCGATTTCAGGTATGACTCCGGCACAATTTGAGGAATATGTAAAAACTGAAGGGATTAGGGATGCCGTTGCATTTCAGGATGAGCTTTCTGATGCAAACAATCACTTTGTTCCCCTCGTAATAAATGGTGAGGCTCGTGAATTGAAGGGCGCTGGCTCTGGCGCAAACCCAAGAACGGCGATCGGACAAAGAGCTGATGGGGCAGTTCTTCTTCTTGTAACTGATGGACGAGGCTCTGCAGGACATTTAGGCGCAACGGCTTCTGACCTAATCGACATTATGCTTGAAAACGGAGCTGTAAACGCCGCCAACTTAGATGGCGGTAGTTCATCATGCATGTATTATAAAGATGAATATCTTATGACTAGCGTAACTCTCTATTATGCCAACGCATCATGGAGGCTTCCTACAGCATTTGTTGTAAAAGGGGGTGTTCAGTAATGGCAAGAATGGATAGATACAGAAATAAAAAATCAGGATTTAAGAAGTTTTATCTAACTTATCTCGTGGTAATTGTACTTTGTTTAATTGTGCTCTTCTTTTATGTAAGAGGATTGATGGTTAAGTACGAACGTAATAGCCCTGATAACTATGCAGTTTGGCTTGCAACGGATGTTAGTGATTCATCACAACTTGGTAAATATCTTAAGGAAAAGAACTTTAGTGATAACAGATTTAGTGATGGGACTGACAGAAAAACAGATTTTTATGAAAGAGTTAAATCTGGTAAGTTCGAGGCTAAGGCTGTCAAAGGAAGTTATAGTTCGGCAAGACCTGTGTATGATATTACAGTTGATGGCAAACCTCTGATGACTTTGGCGATTAGAGAACTTTCAAGTACAACGAAACTGGGAATCATGACTTTATCTGATTGGGATATTGATTATTGTATCGTAAGAGCTAAAAATGCTGAGTCTGATATTAGTGTAGATGATAATAATTGCATTAATGTTAAAGCGATTGTTCCTGATGGATTTAATTTTCTGATTGATGGAAAAGAAGCCTCAAACTTAACAGCAAGCTCTGAAATGATTCTTCCAGAGTTTGAATATGTGTCACAATTTGTTGAAGTGCCAAACGGAAGAGTATACGAGATTGATGATTTGTATTATGAACCAAGTTTAGCCGTGCAAAACAATGTTGGCGAAACAATTAATTTAACATTAGATAAAGATGGATACTATACAGCCGCATCTGGCTATAAAGACAGCGAAGATGCAATGATGCTTATTAATGGATTCTGCAATCCGCTTGAACTCGGCAAACTATGGTCTAAATACATGACAGATGATGTTGGCGGAGAATATCACGGAAGATACACCGTAATTAACGGGTGCAGACTCTTAAACGGAACTGACTTGTATAAGCTTGCTGTTAACTGGTCAAGCAATGTTGATATCACTTTTGTAAGTGCACACACAATTACAAGTTGGACTAACGAGAGTGTAAGCAATTACATTCAGTATAATGACAAGTTGGTATCTTGCGATGTAACATTTGATAAGAATATGATTGTTCGTGGTAGTTCAAGGGTGGATGAGTTTAGAAATCGCATGTACTTTGGAAATGTAAACGGATATTGGTACCTATTAGATATGGTTACTTTGGATACAAAATAGTTGATATAGTAAAGGAGGTCAAAATGGAACTTCAAATTAATGATTTGGTTTCTGCAATCAAGAAAGATGGCCTAGAAGTCGCTCAAAGAGAGGCTGATGAGATTCTTTCTAATGCCAAAAAACAGGCGGCACAAATGATTGAAGATGCTAAAGCTGAAGCTTTTAAAATACAAGAGGCTTCGAAAAAAGAAATCAAAGTTTTTGAAGATAGCGCCAAGATTAGTGCTGAGCAAGCAAAGCGAGATGCAGTACTATCATTTAAAACTGAACTTCAATCTGAGTACGAGAAGCTTCTATCTAATGATGTAAAGAGAACTTTAGATGACAAATTTTTAGCAAAACTTATTCTTGCTGCAGTAGAAGGAGAGAACATATCCAAATATGCTGTAGAAGTTAATGAGGTAAGCGATGCTTTAAAGTCTGAGCTTGCGGAAGAAATTAAAAATGGCCTTGAAATTAAGCCTTCCAAAAACGTTAATGCAGGCTTTAAGCTTGCAGCAAAAGATGGATCTGGATATTTTGACTGCTCTGATGAAGAGATTACAAATATGCTGATGCCATTTTTCCGTGAAATAACATTATAGGAGTTGATTATGGCTTCATACTATTATCTGATTTCAAGTTTGCCGATGTTAAAAAGCGATGGAACCATACCTATGGATTTGAAAAGTTTTTTACAGCAGTGCAAATCTTGCGTCAGTGCTAACACCTATAATGCACTATGCAATCTTTCGGATGTAGATAATAGTCATCCAATGCTTAAAGCGTGGTCAACTTTTTATAATGCTTTAATGGATGAACTTAATTATCAGCGAAAGCTGAAACTTGGGAAACAGTGTTCTGCTCCGGAGAATAGGGATGCAGAAGTTGTGAATACTATCGCATCTGCACTGGCTGCAAAAAATCCGCTCATTTCTGAGCAAATGCTTTTAGAACTTGAATTTAATAGAATAGATTCAATGATGGGGCTTCACAATTTTGACGAGTACTATCTTTATGGGTACGCAATCAAATTGATGCTTTTAGAAAGACAGACCATATTTAAGTATGATGATGGCAAGTCCGAATTCAAGAATCTATTTACTGAAGTTCAAAAACAAATTCTAAGCATGTAACAATTATTGGAGAATTATTTATGGATAAAATTACCGGTTATGTAATTGGAGTAAACGGAAACTTGCTTCAGGTAAGTTTTAATGGCTCCATTAGAAAGAATGAAGTAGCTTACGTGCTTTGCGGTGATACTCGTTTAAAGGGCGAAGTAATTCGTGTTAACGGCGATAATGCAAGTATGCAAATCTACGAAATGACAGACGGTGTTAAGGTGGGAGATGCTGTTGAGTTCACAGGCGAGCTTCTTAGCGTTGAACTTGGACCAGGACTTCTTACTCAAGTATTTGATGGCCTTCAAAATCCTCTTCCTGATCTTGCTAAACAATGCGGTTTCTTCTTGGAAAGAGGAGTGTATCTTAACCCTATTCCTGATAAAGACTGGGAATTTACACCAATTGCAAGTGTTGGCGACATAGTAAATGCCGGAGATGCAATTGGTAGTGTTCCTGAAGGATTGTTTAATCATATTATCATGGCTCCGTTTGGATTAAGTGACGAAGATTGGAAAGTGACATCTATTAAAGAAAAAGGTGTTTATAACGTTTGTTCAACTATAGCTACTATCACAAACAAGAAGGGCGAAAGCAAAGATCTTAGCATGGTATTTAGCTGGCCTGTTAAGGAAGCAGTTAAATGCTATCAAGAACGTCTTCGTCCAGATGAAACGTTGGTAACAAAAATTCGCTGTATTGATACTTTCCTTCCTGTTGCAAAGGGTGGAACCTTCTGCGTTCCTGGGCCATTCGGCGCAGGAAAGACTGTTCTTCAGCACATGGAAGCTAAAAATGCAGCTGTAGATATTGTAATTGTTGCAGCATGCGGTGAACGTGCAGGCGAAGTTGTTGAAATTCTGAAAGAGTTCCCAGAGCTTGAAGATCCAAAGACAGGTCGTTCACTGATGGAACGTACAATTATCATTTGTAACACATCATCGATGCCTGTTGCTGCCAGGGAAGCGTCTGTATACACAGCGGTAACTATGGCCGAATATTATCGCCAGATGGGACTTGATGTTTTACTTCTCGCAGACTCTACTTCTAGATGGGCTCAGGCAATGAGAGAAATGTCAGGCCGTCTTGAAGAAATCCCGGGCGATGAAGCGTTCCCAGCTTACCTTGAATCTGTTATTGCGGCATTTTATGAAAGGGCCGGAAAAGTTAAACTTAAAAATGGGAAAGTTGCGTCAGTTACTATTGGAGGCACAGTATCTCCGGCTGGTGGTAACTTTGAAGAACCTGTAACGCAGGCAACGCTTAAGGTTGTAGG
Source organism: Anaerovoracaceae bacterium (assembly GCA_045616685.1). GTDB lineage: Bacteria > Bacillota > Clostridia > Peptostreptococcales > Anaerovoracaceae > UBA1764. Next base: position 48,670 of record JAZLHF010000004.1, on the reverse strand, counting down.
TGCGTTCCATGGACTTTCAAGAGAACGTTCAGATGCTCGCAAATACCCATCAATCCATCCAATTGATTCTTGGTCAAAGTATCAGGGTGTTGTAGAAATGGATAAGGTTGAAAGGGCTAGAGCAATCCTTAAGCAGAGCAACGATATTAATCAGATGATGAAGGTTGTTGGCGAAGAAGGAACAACGGCGGAAGACTATGTCATCTATCAAAAGGGTGAACTTTTAGACGCTGTTTATTTCCAGCAAAATTCATTTGACCCAATTGATGCGGCATGTTCCCCTGAAAGACAGGTTCATATATTTAATGTTTTGTATGATATTTTGATGACTAAATATAATCTTACAGAAAAGCGAGAGATTCGTGCATTCTTTAATCAGGTAAGACAGGAATATCTCGATTGGCATAACACAGTTTGGGGCAGTGCTGAATTTGCAGATCAGGAAAAGAGATTAACTGATCTTTACAAATCCAAAGCCGTTAAATAAGGAGGCTGTGATGCAAAAAGTTTACACAAAAATTGAAACTATTGTTGGTAACGTTGTAACCGTGCGGGCAGAAGGCATTAAAAATGGAGACCTTGCACTTGTTGGCGATAGTTACGCTACAGTAATCAAACTTGATAAAGATCTGGTATCACTTCAGGTCTTTGCTGGAGCTCAGGGTGTCAGCACAAATGATACTGTAAAATTCCTTGGCAGACCAATGATGGTATCTTTCTCTGATCACTTGCTTGGCAGAGTATTTACAGGTTCTGGAGTTCCTCGTGATAACGGTCCAGCTTTAACGGAAAATATGATTCCAATTGGCGGCCCTTCGGTAAACCCTGCAAAACGTATTGTTCCAAAGAACATGATTAGAACAGGTATTCCAATGATTGATTTATTCAATACTTTGGTTGAAAGCCAGAAGCTTCCTATCTTCTCTGTATCAGGCGAACCATATAATCAGTTGCTTTCAAGAATTGCCATGCAGGCTGAGGTTGATGTAATCGTTCTTGGTGGCATGGGCCTTAAATACGATGACTATTTAGCATTTAAAGACACGCTTGAAAAAGGTGGTGCAATGAGTCGCACAGTAATGTTTGTACATACTGCATCGGACCCTATTGTAGAGTGTACACTTGTTCCTGATATGTCACTTGCTGTTGCTGAGCAATTTGCTTTAACAGGTAAGAAGGTTCTTGTTCTTGTTACTGATATGACGAACTTTGCAGATGCACAAAAAGAGATGGCTATTACTATGGAAAAGGTTCCATCAAATCGTGGTTATCCTGGTGATCTTTACAGTTGTCTTGCTTCTAGGTACGAAAAAGCTGTTGACTTTGAAGGCTCTGGCTCGATTACAATCCTTGGCGTAACAACAATGCCTGGTGATGATGTAACTCATCCAGTGCCAGATAATACAGGATATATTACTGAAGGACAGTACTATTTAAAGAACGGACGTATTGAACCGTTTGGCTCACTGTCTCGTTTAAAGCAGAATGTTAACGATGCTACAAGAAGTGATCATAGAAGTCTCATGGATGGCATGATTCGTCTTTACAGTTCATACAAAGAAAGTCTTGAAAAAAAGGCAATGGGCTTCCTTATGACAGAGTGGGATGAAAAACTTCTTAAGTATGGCGAACTGTTTGAGTCAAAGTTAATGGATCTTAGTGTAAACATTCCGCTTGAGCAGGCTTTAGACCTTGGTTGGGAAATCTTAGCTGAATGCTTCGAACCAAACGAAACAGGACTTAAGTCTAATCTCTTAAGCGAAAGATGGCCTAAGAAAAATAGTTAACAGAAGGTAGTATTATGGCTGTTAAACTTACAAAAAATGAACTTAAAGTTCAAAAAGATAAGCTTAAGCAGTTTGAACGTTATCTTCCTACATTACAGCTAAAAAAACAACAACTGCAATCGGTAATCTCAAAGGTTATTGAAGAACTTGAGTATACTGAAGCAGCACGTAAAAATATGATAGGCGACTTAGATGATTGGATTGCTGTATTTGCTGAAAACAGCCTTTTCTCTGAGGAAAAGAAACTGTCGAATTTAGTACAGCCAGATAAAGTTATCTGTGATTCTGAGAATGTTGCTGGCGTCATAATTCCAGTATTTAAAGAATTAAGCTTTAAAGATATTGAATACGATGTTGCAGATTATCCGTTGTGGGTTGATACAGCTGTTGTAAAACTAAGAGAAATTGCAAAGTTTGATGCTCTTGCAAGCACTCTTAGAAAGCAAGTAAATTTACTTGAAAAGGAGTTACGTTCTACTGCACAAAGGGTTAACCTTTTTGAAAAGGTTAAAATACCTGAAGCGAAAGAGAATATTAGGGTGATAGGCATATACCTTGGTGATCAGCAGACTGCTGCTGTAGTCAGAGGAAAGATTGCTAAGAAAAAACTTCAGGAGGCAAGCGTATGATAGAAAAAATGAAAGTGCTTCATATCGTAGCAAGTGCCTCAAAGAAGGAAGAGCTTCTTGATCAGTTAAGAGATTTAGGCGTTGTGCATTTTGCTGAAAAAAAAGGAGCCGACAAAGCTTGTATTGATAGGTTTAATGATTTGTCAAAGGCTGTCATGGCTCTTAAAGATTATGCTCCAAAAACTTTGTCTGCCGATATTCTCATAGATGAAGAATTCGAATCACTTTTTGCAAAAGTGTTGAACGCAATTGATCTAAAGAAAGAACTGATTTCTAAGAAGGGTAATGCAATTGCGGCAAAAGATAAATTGGTTTCATGGGGCGATTTTGTTCCTGCTGAAGTAAAAGTCTTAAAAAATGATGGCTTTGATTTTCATTTTTATAAAATAGACAAAAAGACAGTTGATATTTTATCTGCAGATGAAGATATCAAGTATATCAGTCTTGCTCCAATTGATAAGACTCCAGTTATAGCAGTATTAGGTGAACTTGGTTCGGAGTTCGCTTCTAGCGAGTTTGTGCTTCCTGATAAGGGTCTTGGCGAACTTGAAGAAGAGATTAGATATTGCGATGAAAAGCTTAAAGAATGTGAAGTTGTATTAACACGTGCAGCATATGATATTCCAAGCTTTAATGATCAAATGCTTAAAGCTCAAAATGTTGAAGAGTATTCTTCAATGAGTAATACTGCAGAATCTGCGGATAGTTTGGTTTGGCTTTCAGGTTATATTCCAGAGCCAGACATTGATGCATTTAAGGAATTGGCGGCAAAAGAAGGTTTTGCATATGCTATGTGCGATCCTGATGAGGACGATGAGAAGGTTCCTACTAAGGTTAAATATAATAAGCTTACCCGGCTTATGACTCCGGTATTTGATATTTTGGGCACAGTTCCTGGATATAGGGAGTATGATATTTCATTCTGGTTTTTAGGGTTCTTTACATTGTTCTTTGCAATGATTATCGGAGATGCAGGTTATGGACTTATTTTTCTGCTTGTTGCAATCGCACTCCATGTAAAGGGAAAGAAACTTTCAGATGCGGTATTGCTGCTTTATGTTCTATCGGTTGGCACGGTAGTGTGGGGCGCTTTAACAGGAACCTGGTTTGGTTTAGAAGGTGCAATGAAAATTCCGCTTCTTAAGAATTTGGTAATTCCTTCATTCGCTAATTATCCACAATATTTTGGAGTTTCTACAACAGACCAGCAAAATGCGATTATGAAGTTCTGTTTCATAATAGGAACAGTTCAACTAACCTTAGCGTGTATCATGAATATTAGAAGAAAACTGAAGGCAAAAGACTTAAGTCTTATGGCTGATGTGGGTTGGCTTCTCGCAATTGATGCATTGTACTTCGTAGTATTGTTCTTGGTAATCGGAGAAAAGGTTAATCTGATGCCAGTTGCTGTAGTCGTAATTGCAGGGTTCTTGATGGTGGTAGTCTTTGGTGGCATGGCCCCGGGAAAGAGCTTTGCCGAAGGACTTAAAGCAGGCCTTGGAGATGCATTCACATGTTTCCTTAACACGATAAGTGCTTTTGGAAACATTATGAGTTATATCAGACTATTTGCCGTAGGTATGGCATCGCTTGCTATTGCACAAAGCTTTAACAATATGGCAATGGGATTTGATGGTCCACTTGTTATTGTCGGAGCAGCAATTATGATTATTGGGCATGCGCTCAACTTGGTTATGGGACTTCTTTCGGTAGTGGTCCACGGCGTACGACTTAATCTGCTAGAATTTTCCGGACAGCTTGGTATGGAATGGTCCGGAATCGCATATAATCCGTTCAAAAAGTTAGATAAAATAAAGAAATAAAGGAGAGAAAAATGGTTGGTACAGAATTTATCGGAATGGCATGTGCACTTGGCCTTTCCGCAATGGGATCAGCGTTTGGCGCAGGATTCGCAGCTCAGTCATCCGTTGGCGCATGGAAAAAATGCTATGCAAATGGTAAGCCAGCTCCATTTATTATGGTAGCTTTTTCTGGCGCACCACTCACACAGACGATTTATGGATTCCTTCTTATGAATTTCATCAGTTCAGCTGTTGAATCCGGAGCATCTGGAACGTTAGCAATGTTCACTGGTATCATGGGAGGCCTTGCAATTGGTCTTTCCGCATTCTTCCAAGGAAAGGTAGCAGCAGCTTCTGCTGATGCGCTTGGTGAGACAGGAAAAGGTACGGCGAATTTCTTCATTGTAATTGGTATTATCGAAACAGTAGCTTTGTTCACATTAGTATTCTCACTGCTTCTGCTTCAATAATTATACGCATGATAAAACCCGGCTTTAAGCCGGGTTTTTCTTTTATAAATCTTCGTCTGTTATTACTTTAAAGCCTGCTTCTTTAAGCTTTTCTGAAGCTGTTCCATAGCCTGAGACTTTGTTACCACTGAATGTGCCATCATAGATTAGGCCTGCGCCGCAAGCTGGGCTTCCAGCTTTCATGATGCAGTAATCAACATTGCACATCTTAGCGATATTTACTGCAGTTTCAGAACCAAGCATGTATTCTTTGGTAACATCTACACCATCGTCTCTAATGACTTTATCTTCAACTCTTTCGGCTGGATGTCTTGGTGTAGGGAGCCCTCCAAGTTGCTCTGGGCAAACAGGAATTAATGTATTTTCTTTTGCAAGCTTAAGCACCTTTTCTGAAGTCTTAAGTTTGGCATCATATCTGCAGGTGCAGCCAACTAAGCATCCGCTTACTAAAATATTTGCCATGATTACTCCTTTTCATAAAGTTCAACATTGGTTGAACCATCGATTTCTTCTATGTTAACTTTGATAACTTCCTTTTGCGATGTTGGAACATTTTTCCCGATGTAGTCAGGTCTAATAGGAAGTTCTCTGTGACCGCGGTCAATTAAAACTGCAAGCCCGATCTTGGAAGGTCTTCCTTGAGCAAATATTGCTTCGATAGCGGCTCGGGCAGTGCGGCCCGTATAAAGAACATCATCTACAATAATAGCTTCTTTGCCGGTGATGTTGATAGGAAATTCCTTTGTTTTAACTTCTGGAATATCGCTTGCTCTGGATAAGTCATCCCTATAATAGAAAATGTCAATATCACAAAGTGGTGGACGAATACCGGTATGTCGTTCAATATTATCTGCCAACATTTTTGCAAGGGGAATGCCTCTTGTTTTAATTCCAAACAGAATAATATTGTTTACATCTTCAGTTTTTTCAACTATCTCAAATGATAGGCGGGTGAGGGCACGCTTTACAGCGAGATCATCCATAAGTTGTACTTTTTTCTTCATACTATTATTGTAATTGCCTTTCATCAATTTCGCAAGTATACTTATATTAAGAAAGTCGAGGTAGACAAAATGGAAGATTTCTTAAAAAATGTAACAATAATGGAGCATCCTCTTATCGCGCATAAGGTTAGCCATATGTGTGATGTTAACACGGGATCAAAGGAATTCTGTGAACTCGTAAATGAGATTTCTATGCTTATGGGTTATGAAGCACTAAAAGATTTACAGCTTAAGGATGTTGAGATACAGGCTCCGCTTCAGAAGATTACTACTCCAGTAGTCGCAGAAGATTTTACAATCGTTCCAATTCTAAGAGCTGGTCTTGGCATGGTTGATGGATTAAGAAGCTTATTCCCAACAGCAAAGGTTGGTCATGTTGGACTTTATAGAGACGAAGAAACACTTCAGCCGGTAACATATTACTTTAAATTGCCTGTAGATGTTGTTGATGGACAGGTTATCGTAGTTGACCCAGCGCTCGCAACAGGAGTAAGTGCTAATGCCGCAATCCAATATCTTAAAGATGCTGGTTGCAAGCGCATTAAAGTAATGTGCATTTTTGCTGCAAGGCAGGGCCTTGAACTTTTATATAAGAATCACCCAGATATTCAAATTTACTGTGCAAGATATTCTCCGGATCCTTTGAACGAGCAAGGTTATATCCTTACAGCGGCAGGAGACGCCGGGGACCGTGTATGTGGAACTTGCAGCTATAAACCAGTAAAATCTGAGCTTCAATTTAAAAAATAAAAGCGGCACATATTGACCATAAGGGCGACTTATGGTACTATATGTGGTGACAAAATACATTGAATCTTTAATCCAATACAGAGAGATTGGCAAGGTGGTATGTATAATACTTTTATTGAAGATTTTTACCTTGCCATAAGTTTATGGCAAGGTATTTTTATGTGTTTTGTGAGTACTTATATCTACATTTTTAAAAGGAGAAATTCTCATGAAACTTTATTACAATGTTGAAGACAGACCGGGTTGGAGAGGTAATTTACTCTATGCCTTCCAGCAGATGATTGCAATTATGGCAGCTACACTGCTAGTTCCAATCATCATGACAGCGTACGGGCTTCCATCAGATCCAGCAGCTGCACTTTTCGGTGCTGGCCTTGGTACACTTGTTTATATCTTCTTCACTAAGAAGAAGAGCCCAGTATTCCTTGGGAGTACATTTACATTCCTTGGAGCATATGAAGCTTCCATTGGCTATGGCTATGGTTACTGGGGCGTAATGGTTGGTGTTCTCATCGCAGGACTTGTTTATGTAGTATTCGCTTTAATTATTAAAGCATCAGGTTCTGGTTGGGTTAACAAACTTATGCCTGCCGTAATTGCAGGCCCAATCGTAACATTAATTGGACTTTCACTCTCTGGCACAGCCACAGGTTGGCTTCAGACAAACGGTGGAGACACATATAGCCTCGTAACAATTCTTGTAGGTCTTGTAACATTCTTTGCTATTGTATGGTCAACAGTAAGAGGTCCTAAGACAACAAGATATTTCCCATTCATTTGGGGCGTTGGTGCAGGCTATGTCCTCTCACTTATCCTTACACTTATCGGAAGAGCAACAGGCATTGAAACACTTCAAATTTTAAGCTTCCAGCCATTCATCGATGCATTTGGGACATTCTCAATAAAATCAATCTTTAGCATTCCTGGCATCTACCTTATCAAAGGAATCCAGACACAGGGCGAATATCTTCCACTTAACGGAACAGCAATTATTAACTTAATTCTTATCTACGCTCCAATCGCTGTAGTAGAACTTGCTCAGCACGTTGGTGACCACAAGAATCTCGGAAACATCATTGAAAGAGATCTTATTTCAGATCCTGGTCTTGATAAGACACTCCTTGGTGATGGTATTGGATCAATCGTTGGTACATTCTTCGGTTCTTGCGCAAACACAACATACGGTGAATCTATCGGTTGTCTTGCTATCACAGGGAACGCTTCAACTTATACAATTCAGACTGCAGCTATCGGATGCATGATTCTTTCATTCTTCACACCATTTGTTGCACTTATTAATTCAATTCCAAAGTGTGTAATGGGTGGAGCTTGCGTGGCACTCTATGGTCTTATTGCAGTATCAGGTCTTCAGCTTCTCTCAAAGGTTGACCTTGGAGATAATAGAAACCTCTATGTAGTAAGTGCAATTCTTGTTTGTGGTATTGGTGGATTATCCTTTAACTTCGGTCATAGTGCAGCAACAGGCGGATCACTCATTTCTCTTACAGCTCTTGCAGCTTCATTAGTTGTTGGTATTATCACAAGAAAGATTACAGGAGCAAGTGATGATACCCCTTCTAAAGATGGCTTCTCAAGCCATGTTGAAGGCATGAAAGAAGTAGATATGGACAAATAGTCCTCAAAATGTGCAAAAACACTAAAAATTAGGGCTCTAGCGTAAGGCTAGAGCCCTTTTTATGCAATTTCGTGGTATAATTAAATAAGTATGCAAACGCCTAAAATAACAAAGGAATGCGCAAAGACGCTATCCGAAACAAAATACTTAAATACCTATGATTTGCAGTACGCTCCGGGCGCACATTATTATATTGCGACCAGAAGAGGACTGGATAATTTGACTGCAGCAAAATCAATGGAAGATATAGACAATATGCTCCCTGATGCTGTTACATGTTACATAATAATTAAACTTCCGGGAGAAGAAGAAAAACTTCTTCTTCAGTACGAATATAGGTTTCCAATTGGACAATATGTGATGTGCCCGCCTGCAGGAATTTTAGATCCTGGCGACAGAGAAACAGATGCTCCCCTGGTTACTGCTGCAAAAAGAGAAATTAAAGAAGAAACTGGCATTACGGTAAAAGATACTGATAATGTTTATGTTATAAACGATTTGGTATTTAGCACTCCTGGGTTTACGGATGAGTGCAATGGACTTGTTGTTGCAGAAATAGCCCTTGATGATTTATCAAGTTTAAGCCATAACTTCTGCGAAGCGACTGAACTCTTTGGGGATTTTATTCTGCTTAGCAAAGATGAGGCAAAAGCTTTAATTAAATCCGGACGCGACACAAAAGGACATTTTTATCCGCTTTATGCATATGCAGCTATGAGTTATTTTGTTTTAAGAGACTAATGGAGAAAGTTAAAGCATTCTTGAAAAGAAAAGATATTGAGATATCCGTTCAAAGATATTTCATCGATGCTTTAGGCGCTATGGCCCAAGGTTTATTCTGCTCGCTGTTAATTGGAACTATCATTAGTACGATTGGTCAGCGTTTCGAAATCGCTTGGCTTAATTCACCAGTTGCAATTGTTAGCGGAGTCGAGTATACGGTTGGCTCTATGTCTTCAGCTATGAGCGGCCCTGCAATGGCTTGTGCAATCGGGTATGCACTTCATTGCCCACCGATGGTACTATTCTCACTTATCACCGTTGGTTTTTCTGCTAACGCACTTGGCGGAGCAGGTGGTCCACTTGCTGTACTCTTTGTTGCAATCATTGCAGCAGAAGTTGGGAAAGCTGTATCAAAGGAAACAAAAGTCGATATTCTTGTCACACCTCTTGTAACAATAATTGTTGGTGTTATACTGTCAGCTTTGATTGCGCCTCCACTTGGCACGATTGCAATGAAGTTGGGCTCACTTATTATGTGGGCAACGGAGCTTCGGCCATTTATTATGGGAATTTTGGTTTCAGTTCTTGTAGGTATGGCACTTACACTTCCAATTTCATCTGCAGCTATTTGCTCGGTATTTGGACTTGTAGGTCTTGCCGGAGGAGCTGCACTCGCAGGGTGCTGTGCTCAGATGGTTGGCTTTGCTGTTATCTCATTTAGAGAAAATAAGTGGGGTGGTCTTGTTTCACAAGGCCTTGGCACATCGATGCTTCAGATGGGCAACATAATTAAGAATCCAAAAATTTGGATTGCCCCAACTTTGACATCAGCTATAACAGGCCCAATTGCTACTTGTGTATTTAGACTTGAAATGAATGGGGCTCCGGTATCATCAGGCATGGGAACATGCGGGATGGTTGGTCCTATTGGCGTATATACAGGTTGGATGAACGAAATCGAAGCAGGCGCACGTACTGCTATCGGAACTATAGATTGGGTTGCATTAATCTTAATTGCATTTGTTCTTCCTGCTGTTTTATCATTATTATTTGATTTCATCACAAGAAAACTTGGATGGGTTAAAAAAGGAGACATGAAACTATAATGTTTGATGCTGTTAAAGTAAAGGACGAATGTGTCCAGTGGATTAGAAATTTCTTTGAAGCAACTGGCCCAGACTGCAATGCTGTTGTTGGAATATCTGGCGGAAAAGATAGCTCTATTGTTGCTGCGCTTTGCGTTGAGGCTCTTGGCAAGGATCGAGTAATCGGCGTGCTTATGCCATGTGGAGTTCAAGCAGACATTGATATGGCAGAGCTTCTTGTTAATCATCTTGGTATTAAACATTATGTTGTAAATATTAAAGATGCACTTGATGGAATTAAGTCTGCAATGGATTTTGAATTATCCGAGCAGTCAAAAATTAATCTTCCTCCAAGAATTAGAATGACAACTCTTTATGCTGTTTCACAATCATTTAACGGCAGAGTCGCAAATACTTGCAATCTTTCTGAAGACTGGGTGGGCTATTCAACCCGCTATGGCGATTCTGTTGGGGACTTCAGCCCGTGTTCACATCTTACAGTAACTGAAATGAGACAGATTGGAAGAGTTTTAGGACTTCCAAGCGTTCTTGTTGATAAAGTTCCAATTGATGGGCTTTGCGGAAAGACTGATGAGGAAAATTTAGGATTCACCTATGAAGAACTTGACGTTTACATCAGGACAGGTAAAATGGATGATTCCGAAAAGAAGGCTAATATTGACAGAAGACATAGGGCGAATCTATTCAAGCTTCAGCTTATGCCTTCGTTCAATCCTAATATTGAAACTGCGATAAAGTAATGAGTAAGAAAAAATATTCTCTTGGATTGCTTGTTGGGCGATTTCAAGTGCTGCATCTTGGGCATGTTGAAATGATAGAAAAAGCAATAGAGATTTGTGATGAGGTTGCAATCTTTATTGGATCTTCTCAAGAGAGCAATACGTTAAAAAATCCTTTAACATATGAAAAGAGAAAAGAAATAATTGAATGCTTGTTTGGCGATAAGGTAAAAATTTTTCCATTGCCAGATATAGGTGTTGGCAATAACTGCGCGTGGGGCGACTATGTGCTGGATAATGTTCAAAAACAGTTAGGCAAATACCCTGATGTTATGATTTCTGGTGAAGAAGGGCGCAGAAGTAGTTGGTTCGATGAGAGCGATCATATTGACGAGGTTTTCATCCCAAAGACAATTGATATTTCAGCCACAAAGATGATTCAATATTTAATTAATGATGAAGAATCAGAGTGGCGAAAATATATTGATTCAAGACTCTATCCACAATATGGCGAATTAAGAGCTCTTGCATTAAAGTCTCAAGGAAATCTTGAAACGCTCAGTTTATAAGAGGTAAAGAAATGAAATTTGATCCTATTGTTATTTCACTATTAGATACCGACCTTTATAAATTTAATATGAACCAAGTCATCTTTCATAAGCATACAAACTTAATGGGAGAGTACCATTTCAAGTGTCGTAACGAAAATGTTAAGTTTACCCAAGAAATGCTTGACGAAATCAATGAGCAGATTGATCATCTTTGCTCGTTAAGATTTACTCCGGATGAGCTTGGGTATCTTAAGAGTATTCGTTTCATCAAAGAAGACTATGTAGAGTTTTTAAGGCTCTGGCATCCAATGCGAGATTATATTGATATCGAACTTCTTGATTCTGGCGAGCTAAAGATTGTGATTCATGGTCCGCTTTTCTCTTGTATGCAGTTTGAAATCTATGTTCTTGAAATTGTAAACGAAGTTTACTTCCGTATGAAGTATGACTATGAAGAACTTAAGAAATCTGCTGAAGCAAGACTTAATCAAAAAATTAAAGACTTCAACAATGGCAAATACACATTTAATTTTGCTGAGTTTGGTTGTCGTCGTAGACTCTCAAGAGAATGGGAAGATGAAGTTGTTAGAAGACTTGCAACAGAAACTAAGAATTGCATCGGTACATCATGTGTTTATTTAGCAAAGAAATACAATTTAATTCCTATTGGTACATATGCTCACGAATTTGTCCAAATGTATCAGGGAATTGATTCAATCCCTCTTGCATATACAAATTATTATGCTATGAAGGACTGGTATGCTGAGTATCGTGGCGATAACGGAACAGCCTTATCAGATACACTTACGACAGATCTCTTTTTGTTGGATTTTGATCGTTCAATGTCCAATAATTATTCTGGTGTTCGCCATGATAGTGGGGATCCGTTTGAGTGGGGCGAAAAAATTATTAAGCATTATGAAAAGTTTGGTATTGATCCAAAGACAAAGACATTGCTTTTCAGTAATAGCTTAAACTTTGATGCAGCAGAAGATTTATATCAGTATTTTAAGAATAAGACAAAGGTTGCCTTTGGCATTGGAACATTCTGTTCAAATGACACATGTGCTGAGCCTCTGAATATTGTTATTAAACTTCAGTTTGTAAATGATAGACCTGTTGCAAAACTTTCAGACAGCCCTGACAAAACTATGTGCTCGGATGATGACTACCTCTCATATCTGCAAAGATCTGTAGAGTTTAGACTTAATAGAGAAAAAGAAAAACTTTAGAAATGGACAACATTGTAATCTTAATACCATCGCTCGATCCTAATGAAAAGCTGGTCAGAACCGTCAAAGGGATGATTTCTGTCGGCTTTTCTAACATTTTATTGGTCAATGATGGTTCTGAAAAAGAAAATATATGGCCTTTTGAAGAATTAAGTGTTCTTCCAGAGGTAAAAGTAATTGGCTATGAAGAGAATCATGGCAAGGGTTATGCATTAAAATATGGATTTCAGTATGTGATTGATAATTATCCAAACGCTGCCGGAGTCTTAACAGCTGATGGCGACGGGCAACATCTTCCTGAAGATTGCCTCACCGTTGCTAAGGCAATGCTCGAAAGAAATGAAAATGTATTAGGATGCAGGAACTTTAAGGACCCAAGCGTTCCAAAACGTAACAAGACTGGAAACACTATAAGTATCTTTGCATATAACTTCCTTTGTGGTATCAAATTATCTGATACACAGACAGGCCTTAGAGCCATCCCTACCAGATATCTTAGCGAATATGTAAATGTAGAAGGAACAAGATTTGAATACGAAACCAATGTACTTATTTACATGAAAGATAAGAATATTGCATTTAGCGAAATTCCTATTAAAACTGTTTATGAAGAGGATAGTAACGACGGATCGCACTTCAGAGTTTTTGAAGATTCGGTAAAGATATATAAGCCGTTGCTAAAATATGGTGGCCCAAGACTTTTAAAGTTTATGTGTGGGTCATTGCTCTCAACGGTCATTGACTTGGGACTCTTTACATTATTTACCTGGCTTATTACTAAATTTTTTGAGAATTCAAATAATGCAGAGTTTCTTACGATTATAGCTTCTGTGTTTGGGGCCGGTTTTTTTGCACGTATCGGTTCATCACTGTTTAATTACATGTATAACAAACATGCGGTATTTAAGGATAGGCCTAATGCAAGGATGACTATTGTTAAATATTATGCTGCCGCGCTTTGCGTTTTAGCAGCGTCAACAATATGTGTATCAATAATCAGCTTAATCTTTGGATCAACAGGTTTTGCTAGAACGGTAATTAAACTTATCGTTGACACATGCTTATTCATTGCAAGCTACACACTTCAAAGAGAATGGGTGTTTAAAGAATGACAGCAAATGTATTTTACTTCGAATGGGAATTAACATTAATTAAAGCAATTCAAGCTCACTTCGGAAGCTTTGGGATTTTAGTATCCCAATTTTTGTCGTTGCTTGGCCAGGAATATCCATTAGTTGCAATAGTAATGATTCTTTATTTTTCGGCAAATAAAGAAGTCGGAAAAAAGATTTGCTTTAATCTTATGTCAGCGTTGGTGTGGATTCCAATGCTTAAGAACATAGCCTTTAGAGTAAGACCTTATTTCGTTCATGATGATGTGAAGATTTTACTGGCTCCGTATCCGAGTGAGGATACATGGGATATGATGGCTCAGGGATATTCGTTCCCAAGTGCACATTCCGCATGTTCTGCAGCAGCATATCCGATGCTTGGCAAAGCCATTGGGAAGAAATGGGCCAAAGTGCTGGGGGTAATCATCCCAATTGCAATTGGCGTTTCAAGGTTTTGTGTTGGCGCACATTATCCAACAGATGTGTTGGCAGGATGGGGCGTAGGTTTAATTGTGCTTCTTCTTATGCCATTCTTATATAACAAAATTAAGAACGAAGACATTGTAAGATTTATTATTCTCGCAACAGGAATTCCTGGATTATTCTATTGTCAGTCAGATGATTTTTATACAGGCTTTGGCCTAATGCTAGGCGCATGCTTTGGCTTCATGGTTGAAAGAAAATATGTCAACTTCAAGCCAACAAAGAAAGTTGTTAGAGTGATTGTTAGATCTTTAATTGGACTTGGAATATTTTTAGGCCTTGCTCAGGGGTTTAAATTTGTTTTAGGTGAAGGACATATAGTTAGAGTATTTAGATATGCTGTGGGATGTTTCGTAACACTTGGTATTTATCCTATGGTATTTAAGAAATTTGAGAGGGATAACTAAATGGGACTTAAAGAAGTGCAAGATTTCTTCGCTGCAAAAGGGATTAAGAATGAAATAATTCTTCATGAAGAAAGTACTGCGACAGTAGAGCTCGCCGCAGCCGCTCTTGGAAGAGAGCCTGGCGAAATTGCAAAGACAATGGCTCTTCAACTCAAAGATGGAAGCAATATCGTAATTGTCATTATGGGTACTGCAAGAATTGATAACCACAAGTACAAGGAATATTTTGGTTGCAAAGCAAAAATGCTTGGCTTTGATGAAACGCTTGAAGTTACTGGACATCCCGTTGGAGGAGTTTGTCCATTCGGGCTTCCTGAGGGAGTTAAAGTATATCTTGATGAAAGTCTAAAAAAATATGAAATGGTATTTCCTGCCGCAGGAACGACTAATTCTGCAGTAGGCTTTACAATCGCAGATCTTGAAGCTGCAACGGATGGCACTTGGGTTGATGTATGTAAGGAACCTGAATAATGAATATACTTCTTGCAAATGATGATGGTATAGATGCATACGGACTTAAACTGCTCGCTGATTTAATTGCTCAGCTTGATGATGTAAATATTTATATTATTGCACCTGACAAAGAGCGCTCATGTTGTGGACACGGATTAACATTGTTTGATCCGGTTCATTTAACAGCACATAATCCAATGGAGTTTAATTCAAAGGTAAAGTGGACTTATGAATGCACTGGTGTCCCAGCTGACTGTACAAGAATTGGCATTTATATGCTTAAAGAGGCAGGGACTCCGGCAGATTTGGTTTGCACTGGAATTAACCATGGCTCAAATTGGGGTAGTGATGTCTACTATAGTGGCACAATTGCAGCTGCTAGAGAGGCAACGGTATGCTTCACTCAAGCTATTGCGTTTAGCGTGTGCGACAACAATCCAACTCATTTTGAATACTTTTCGATAATTGTTCCAGAAGTAATCAAAAGGGCATATAAGAAGCTACCGTACACTACAATTTTAAATGTTAATGTTCCGGACCTTCCAATTGAAGAAGTCAAAGGAACAAGGGTTTGTAAGCAAGGCCCGATGGATTATGGGCTTGAATATAAAAAGACACTTTCAAATGCATGCGGAATTAACATGGAATTTGATGGCGAAGAAATTTATAAAAATCAAGATGATAAAGATTGGGATTGTGTTGTTGGACGTAAAGGTTATATCACGCTTACTCCTATCGACTTGATGCCATATAACGAGAAATCGCTCCAAAGTATTAGAGATCTTAATATAAGTTTTAATGACTAGAATTAAAGAAACAATAGTAGTCGAAGGCAGAGATGATGAGGCGGCTATTCTTGCTGCAGTCGATGCAAATGTGATTTGTACGCACGGCTATGGAATAAAGCAATCAACCTTAGACGAAATTAAAACTGCATATGAAACGTGTGGCGTAATCGTGTTTACTGATCCAGACCATGCAGGGCAAAAGATTAGAGAAAAAATATTAAGTGTTTGTCCTAATGCAAAGCAAGCTTTTTTAACTAAAGAGCAAGCCTTAAAAGATGGCGATATTGGAATAGAAAATGCAAAGCCGGAGGCCATAGTGGCGTCTTTAAATGTTGCGGCTGCAAGCGTTGGTGGGACTAATCGTTATACTATGGCAGACATGGATAGGCTTGGGCTCTCTGGCGGTCCTGATAGTGCTAAAAGACGTGAAGAACTTGGCGCGAAACTGGGCATTGGCTTTGGGAATGCTAAGAGCTTTTTAAAGAAATTAAATTACATGAATATTGATGAGAACTTATTAAGATAATGGAAAGATCAAGCGGAATACTTCTTCCTGTTTTCTCCCTTCCTTCAAATTATGGATGTGGTAGTTTGGGTAAAGAAGCTTACAATTTCATAGATTTTTTAGTCGATGCCAAACAGACCTATTGGCAGATGCTGCCGATTAACCATACGGGCTATGGCAATTCCCCATATTATTGCTATTCATCATTTGCAGGTAATCCTGTTTTTGTTGATTTAGACATATTAAAAGAAGAAGGTCTTCTTGATGGGTTTGATTTAAATTCTGTTGACTTTGGAAACAATCCTTCGCAGATTGATTATGTAAAGCTTTATGACGGAAGAATGAAAGCTTTAAAATATGCATTCGAATGTAACAACGATGATTACTATTTTGATGCGCCTTGGCTCGACGCTTATGCAAAATTTATGTCTAATAAAGAAGGCGAGCCGGAAGAGTTCTATAAGTTCGTTCAGTTTCATTTCTACAAGCAGTGGGAAAAGCTTAAAGAATATGCAAATACAAAAGGAATAAAACTTATTGGTGATGTTCCTGTTTATGTTCCACTTGATTCTGCTGATGTTTATGCAGAGCCACAGTATTTCTTGCTTGACGAGAAAAACGTTCCAACAGAAGTCGCCGGAGTCCCGCCTGATTATTTTAATGAAGAGGGTCAGCTTTGGGGAAATCCACTTTATAACTGGGATGCTATGAGAAATGATGGCTTTGGCTGGTGGATTAGAAGAATAGATGGAACACTTCGTCTTTTTGATGTAGTAAGAATCGATCACTTTAGAGGTTTTGATAGCTTTTGGGCTGTTCCGTATGGTTCTAAGACGGCAAAGACTGGACGCTGGATTCAAGGCCCAGGGATGAGTTTTGTTGATGTTGTTTGCAATTGGTTTGGCAAGGAACACTTTATTGCAGAGGATTTAGGTATTTTAACCGAAAGTGTAAGGAGCCTTCTTAGAGAATCTGGTCTTCCAGGTATGAAAGTGCTTGAATTTGCATTTGATCCAGAGGCAAGAAGTTCATATCTTCCACATAACTATGTCGATCAAAACTGCATTTGCTATGTTGGAACGCATGACAACGCTCCAATTATGCAGTGGGCAGATGAAGCAAAACCAGAAGAACTAAAATTTGCAATGGATTATTGCAATTGCGATAAAGAAAACATTAACTGGGGAATTATTAAAGTTGGTATGGCATCAACTGCTAGTCTCTTTGTTGCCCAGATGCAAGATTTCTTAGGCCTTGGTAAAGAATCGAGAACTAATATGCCAGGCGAAGCACTTGGCAATTGGACGTTTAGAGTTCTTAAGGATCAGCTCACAAAAGAATTATCAGAAAAGATTGCTTACTTGACTGATATGTATGGTAGAAAATAGCTTGATATGACACTAAAAAATATAAAACCTCAAACAGTTGGCATATTTGAGATGTTGTTGTGTGCAAGCCTTTGGAGCATCGCGGGTTTATTTATTAAACTTGTTGACGGCAACGGTTTTGTTATTGCAGGATTTAGAGGATTATTTGCTGCTATAACTACAATAATATATATGCTGATTTCGGGAATCA
The DNA here is from genome assembly GCA_045616685.1 of Anaerovoracaceae bacterium. GTDB lineage: Bacteria > Bacillota > Clostridia > Peptostreptococcales > Anaerovoracaceae > UBA1764. The sequence goes on along the minus strand of JAZLHF010000004.1, from coordinate 30,935 downwards.
AATTTAGAGTGAATAAAACTGTAATTACTACAGGAATGTTCATGAGCATGCTATTCTTTGCCTTTGTTGTCTCAAACAAACTAACAACTGCGGCAAATGCAATTGTGTTACAATTTACAACTCCGGTTTGGATTATGCTTCTAAATTGGATCCTCTTTAAAGAAAAACTTAAGAGAAGAGATGCATTAGCTGCATTAGTGACTTTAATCGGAATTGCGCTTTGCTTTTTTAACGGTCTTGAAAGCGGAAAACTTCTTGGAAACTTTATCGCCATTTTTGCTGGCCTTATGATGGGTGTAATGTATATATGCCTTGGCAATAGCGGTGATATAGATAGAATCAACGGAACATTAATGGGTCACATTCTAACAGCAATGGTAGGAATTCCTTTTCTCTCATTTACAGAGAATCATCTTGATGGAAGGGCTTTTATTTGCCTATTAATATTAGGCGTAGTGCAACTTGGAATTCCTTATATTCTGTTGAATCTTTCGGCTAAGACTTGCCCACCATTTGCATGTTCGCTTCTTGGCGCTATGGAGCCTCTTTTGAATCCTGTATGGGTTGCACTTTTTGCCAATGAAATTCCGGGGATTCTTAGCATAATTGGCGGAGTTATCGTTATAGTCACAGTTACAATTTGGTGTATTTTAAGTACAAAAGATGAATAGTAACCCAATTGGAGTGTTTGATAGTGGAGTAGGCGGACTCTCTTGTGTGCCTGCTATTAAAAAAGCACTTCCAAATGAAAAAATTATATATTTTGGGGATACTGCACGTGCCCCTTATGGTAGCCGCAATGCAGAACAAATTATAGAGTTTTCAATTGATGTCGCTGAAGTACTGATAGCAAAAGGATGTAAATCTTTATCGATTGCTTGCAATACAATTACTGCTGTAGCATTGCCAGCTCTTAAGGCAAGATTCGATGTTCCTATTATCGGAATTATTCAACCTGCGATTGAAACTGCTAATAAAAATTATACCGGAAAGAAGATTGGGTTGATCGCGACTCAGGCAACTGTAAAATCTAGAGCATATCCATTTAAGGCTAAGGCTACTCCGGACTTTGTGCCATTTATCGAAAGAGATGGGAAAGTGCCAGATGAAATTATTAAAAACAATCTGGATGAGTTTGTAAAAGACTTAGATGCATTAATTTTGGGGTGCACTCACTATCCATTTATCAAAGATGATATTAAAAGACTTTATCCGAGTCTTTCAATTATAGATCCTGCTGAAGCTTTGGCTGAAAGGACAAAGCAGGTTTTAACTGAAGCTAATTTACTCGCAGAACATAAAGCAGAGGAAGATGAGTTTATTTCGAGTTCAAAGACTCGAGTGTTTGATGATATTGTCAGGAGGATGCAATGTACGATTTAGAAAAACTTACTGCCAATCTTACGAACAATGGTTTTACAGTATCTCATTTTGCTACAGGAAAAGAAGCTGCTGAATATTTAAACAAAAAGATTGATGGAAAAACTGTTGGATTTGGTGGTTCAATGACTGTTGAAGCAATCGGACTTATCGATTTGCTTGGATCACATAATACAATTTGTCATCATTGGCATGATGGTTCAACTGTTGATGCTGCAAAAGCTGAAGTTTATATTTCTTCAGCAAACGGGATTGCAGAAACAGGTGAGATTATTAACATTGACGGCACGGGAAATAGAGTTGCCTCAATGTCATTCGGCCATGATGAATATTATATGATTGTTGGTTTAAATAAAATTGCCGAAGATTATGACAAGGCACTTTGGAGAGCAAGGAACATTGCTGCTCCAAAGAATGCACAAAGATTAAACAGAAAGACTCCTTGTGCTGCGAAGGCTGACAAATGCTATAACTGTAATAGCCCCGAAAGAATTTGCAAGTCTTTATCAGTTCTTTGGAAGAAACCAACATCATTTAAGATATTTGAAATTATTATTGTAGATGAGGAATTAGGTTACTAATTCATTTATATAGGTAAATACACTCTAGGCCTGAGGTTGCAAGTCCAAGCCAGCTATGGGCAAAAGGACCCACGTAAGCGCATAGCAAGAGGCATGCGTGATCATGGCATAGCTTAGAAGTAAGTCCTCGGAAAATCCGATAAAGGCGAGTGTGGGGTCAAAGACCTAGTCAGCTAGGGTGTGTTTTTTAGTATGTTAGAGTCAAAATATAGTACAAAAGAAATATTCGAAGATTTGCCAATAGGTAAATCGTTGACAGAATTAGCTCTTCCTGCAATTGCAGGCCAGCTAATCACTTTAATTTATAATATTGCAGACACTTTCTTTATTGGAAGAGTTAATAATCCATTGATGATTACTGCAACTTCTCTTACTTTTCCGATTTTTGCAATGACTGCTCCGGTAGCCATTGTGTCAGGTACGGGTGGTGGAAGTTTAGTATCTCGTCTAATGGGGGTCTATAGAGAAGACGAAGCAAGGAAAGTTGCGTCTCTTAGCGTCTATATTGCGCTTATTATGGGATTCATCTATTCGATGCTTTGTTTTGTTTTTATGAATCCACTGCTCAAGTTTCTCGGAACAAGCGAAGATGCATATTTGTTCACCAAACAGTATATGATGTGCATTGTTGTTCTTGGAGGAATTCCAACGGTTCTTATGAGCACAATGTCTAATCTTCTTCGAAGCGTTGGACACTCTAAAGAAGCTGGATTTGGAGTTTCTATGGGCGGAATCATCAATATCGTTTTAGACCCAATCTTGATGTTTTTTGTTCTTCCTGAAGGAATGGAAGTTATTGGCGCTGGGGTCGCAACAATGTTCTCTAATTGTGTGGTAGTGGTTTACTTTATCATTACTTACCTTAAGCTCAAAAATTCTACCCCTCTTGGCTTCAGCCTAAAGGATGGGCTTCCAAACAAACGAAACATTGCAACGATATTTGCTGTAGGCTTCCCATCTGCTGCAACAACATTACTATTTGATATTAACAATATGCTGCTTAACAAACTCATGGCTCCATATGGAGACAAAGCAGTAGCTGCTATTGGCATGACAATAAAGATTGAAAGATTCTCGCTTAATACATGCGTAGGTCTTTGTATGGGCATGACTCCACTTGTCGCATATAACTATGCTGCTCAGCGCTATGATAGAATGCTTGACTATGTTAAGGTGGCAAGAAGAAGAGGCCTTGTTATCAGTGCAATTAGCATTGCCTTATATGAAGCCTTTGCTCCAGCATTTACAAGATTCTTTATTAATGATCCTGAAACAGTGCTTCTTGGAGCAGCCTTCCTTAGAAGGAGGGCAGTTGCTTCAATATTTATGTTTTTGAACTTTTATATGATTCATTTCTTCCAAGGAGTTGGCTCAGGTAAACACACATTCTGGCTGTCAGTTGTTAGATATGTAGGATTCTGTATTCCGGCACTTTATGTTTTGAATTATTTTATTGGGGCAAATGGGCTTGCATGGGCTCAGGCCGCTGGCGATTTAATAGGTGCAGTAATAACTGCAATTGTATTTAGAAAGTATGTCGCAAGAAACATCCATGTTTCTGCTTAAGAAAGATGCAAAGAAATAGCAAGGATCTTACACAAGGAAATATTTGGAAAAAGCTTATCCTGTACTTTTTACCGCTGGCTGCAGGAACAATTTTTCAGCAGCTTTACAATGCAGTAGATGGTTTAATTGTTGGAAAGTATGTTGGCACGATTGCATTAGCTGCAGTAGGTGGATCAGCATCCTTAATTGCTTATGCCCTAATTACATTTTTTATAGGCTTAACAAACGGCGGATCTGTTCTTGTCGCGCAGTTTTTTGGTGCAAACAATGATAACGCGCTTGGTAAAGCCGTCCATACTTCTATTGTATTTACAACAATTTTGGGAGTCGTTATTAGCATAATTGGATTTATTCTTACTCCGCAGCTTTTAACTTGGATGAAGACTCCGGAAGATACAATGCCAGATTCAATTACTTACCTTCGCATAATCTTTATCGGAGTATTGTTCCAAATTATGTACAACATGGGCGCTAGTATTCTTCGAGCAGTAGGCGACTCCAGAAGCCCATTCGTGTATCTTGCAATCAGTTCGGTTATGAACATCTTTGTGGATCTCTTATTTGTTTGCGCGTTTAATATGGGCGTTGCCGGAGCAGCTTATGCTACAGTTTTAGCTCAGGGCGCTAGCTGTGTTCTCGTTTTTTATAAGCTAATTAAGTCTAAAGACGAGAACTATGGTGTAAGAATTAGTGAACTTAAGATTGATAGAAATTATTTGCATCGAATTCTCGAAATTGGTATTCCTATCGGCATTCAAAGCCTTATGTACAGTGTAACAAATATTATTGCTCAGGCTGGAGTAAACTCTCTTGGCACAATAGTTGTTGCTTCTTGGGCGGTTGAGGGTAAACTAGATGCATTCTTCTGGGGCCTTATGAGTTCAGTTAATACGACAATATGCAATTTTGTCGGGCAAAACTATGGCAAGGGTGACTTTGACAGAATGAAGAAAGGCGTTAAGATTTCATTTGTATTATTCATGGGTCTTAGTTTTGCGTTTTGCGGGCTACTTTTGATTACTTCAGAAGCTTTAATTCCACTTTTTGATTCTAATCCAGATGTAATTGAATGTACGCTTGATATCGTATACTTCTTCGGCCCAATTTATTGGATTTGGACTATTAATGAAATTTTATCTGGAGCTCTTCGTGGCGAAGGAAGCACGAAAGTTCCGTTTGTTATTGTGTTCTTCAGTGTTTGCATATTTAGAACAATATGGCTGTATACAATATTTGTTGAAAGACCTACACTGACATGTCTTTCGTGGTGCTATCCAATCTCTTGGGCTTTGGCAAGTGGCGGCATGGTAGTTTATTATGTGGTACACACAAAATACAAATCTGTGGTACAATAGATGCATTAAACTTAAGAAAGAGGTGATTTTGTCCAAATGGACACTGGAAGTATTTCCACAATTCCGTTATCATATTTGATTTATATAGTGTTGTTTCTTTTAGGAGGAGCGTATTTTGCGGCAGCAGAAACAAGTCTTGCGTCCGTTAATAGGATACGTATGATCTCTGATGCAGATGATGGAGATAAGCGTGCACAAAAGGTGTTGTTTGTTCTGGACAATTTTGATGATGCGCTGACAACTCTACTAATAGGAAATAACATCATGCATATTGCATGTTCTGCAGTTGCAACGCTTTTCGCTTCTAAAATCTGGGGTAACACAGGAGTCACTATTACTACCTTTGTTATCACATTCATTGTTTTTATCTTCGCGGAAATGATCCCTAAATCATATGCAAAGGCTTGCAGTGAAAAATTAGCTCCAATTATTGCACCATCATTAATAGCTTGTATGAAGTTGCTTAAACCTATCAGTTTTGTGTTCACAGCGATTACATCTTTGATTGCAAAACTGTTTCCTGCAGCAGAAGATGAAGATTTAACGGTTACAGAAGAAGAGTTTAACGATATCATTGAAAATATTGATGAGGAAGATGAAATAAACGAAGAGACAACAGAACTTCTTCAGTCAGCGTTGGAATTCACAGAGACTACAGCTAAGGATATTTTAGAACCTTGGGATAGAGTGGTAACAATAAGTGATTCTATGAGCGAAGAAGAAATTGATGAAATAATTAGCACGCATCACTATTCAAGATTTCCAGTTATGGATGCCAATGGAAATATCAAAGGTGTGTTACACATTAGAAAATTCCTTAAGGCAAAGGTTAGAGGAAGAAAGATGCTTAAATCAAACTCTATGCTTGATAAGCCATATTACATTCCTGCTAGCCTTCCAATTGATGATATTTTACCAGACCTTTCTGCGCATAGGACACATATGGCCTTTGTAAAGAATGGCGCCGGCCAGGTAATAGGTATTATTACTGTTGAAAATATTTTGGAAGAACTTGTCGGAGATATTCATGATGAAGAGGAGGTACAACAATGAAGATACTTCCTTACATAGCGATAGTAATTTGCATAGCATTTTCTGCGCTGTTTTCGGGCTCGGAAATCGCCTATGCATCGGCAAGCGAAATTAAACTTAGAAAAACTAATGCTAAGAGAGCTCATAAAATATTTGTAAATTATGAAACTGCATTAATCAGCATATTAATAGGGAACAATCTTGTTAATATCGGTTCGTCTTCGCTTGCGACTGTAATTGCAATTAATCTTATTGGTGATAATGGAGCATGGCTTGCAACGCTTATCATGACAATTCTTATCATTACCTTTGGTGAAATTAGCCCCAAGGTGGTTGCAAGTAAGAATCCAGAAGGATTTGCAAGATTCTCTGCACTTCCAATTAGAATTTGGATGATAATTACTAAACCTTTGGTAATTGTTGCATCTGCTTTTGTATCAATTGTTGCGAATCTTTGGAAGAAGAGTGTTGTTGATGAAGCTGTTACCGAAGATGACCTAGAAACAATGTTTGATACAGCAGAAGAAGAGGGAGTGGTTGATGAAAATACGGCCGACCTTCTTCAACATACATTAGACTTTGACGATACTCCGGTATATGAAATTATTACGCCAAGAGTAGACATGGAAGCTTTGGATATCGAAGATGATAAAGAGAAACTTCTAAAGAAGATTTTAAAGAGTAAGTTTACAAGGCTTCCTGTGTATAGAGAAACTCCGGATCATATCATAGGTATTATTCATACAACGCAGACATTAAGGGACCTTACACAAGGAATAGAACTGAATATCCAAGAAATGATGATGGACGCGCAGTTTGTTTATAAGACAACGCCGCTTGCTGACGTGTTTGAAATGATGCAAGGTAAGTCAAGTCACATGGTTATCGTAACTGACGAATATGGTGGAACTATGGGACTTGTAACTATGGAAGATGTTTTAGAACAGCTTGTTGGTGAAATCTTCGATGAAAAAGATATTGTCGATGAAGAGTTCGTGGAGCTTGCAGAAGATAGATTCGAAGTCGATGGCGACATGCGACTTGAAGACTTCTTTGATGAACTTGATATGGACGACGAAGAAGATGAGCTTGGCGATGATAGTGCTACTATCGGTGGCTGGGCTATGGAAAAGATTGAAAAGTACCCTGAAGTTAATGACAGCTTTGATTATAAAAACTTACATTTTGTGATTACTGAATGCGAAGAGATGCGAGTGCTCAGTTTAGAAGCTGTGCGCATGTAAATTGGTTTTAAACCTGGAGGAGATAAGAATGTTTATAGGATGTACGAAAGAATTAAAAAATAATGAGTTTCGTGTTGGACTTACGCCTGATGGAGTAAGCATGCTTGTTAATGCTGGCCACAAAGTCTATATAGAAAAGGATGCGGGCAAAGCAGCAGGATTTCTTGATGCCGATTATAGAAAAGCAGGTGCAACAATAAAGCAGACCGCAAATGAGGTCTTTGATATTGCAGATATGATTGTAAAGGTAAAGGAACTTGAGCCTGAAGAATTTGATTTAGTTCATGAAGGGCAGATTCTATTTACATATCTTCACCTTGCTTCAAATCCAAAGTTCGCAAAACTTCTTCTTAAGAAGCATATTCAATCAGTTGCGTTTGAGACAATCAAAGATGCTCAGGGCAATTTGCCTTGCTTGCGTCCAATGTCTCAAATTGCTGGGCGTCTTTCGATTCAGGAAGGTGCTAAGTATATTGAAAGAAGCTTCGGTGGCAGAGGAATATTACTTGGCGGCGTGCCAGGTGTAGAAAGAGGAACTATTGTTATCCTTGGTGGTGGGACCGCAGGTACTTATGCTGCTAAAGCTGCAGTGGGTATTGATGCAAACGTAATTTTACTTGACATTAGTGCAAATAGATTAGCTTACTTGGAAGATATCTTTGGAGCCTCTGTGACAACTTTATATAGCACTGAAGAAAATATTAAGAGATCGCTTGCTAAAGCTGACTTAGTAATTGGCTCTGTACTTATTCCTGGCGGACAAACTCCACAGCTTATTAAAAAAGAATATCTGAAATTAATGAAGGATGGCAGTGTTATAGTTGATATAGCTATCGATCAAGGCGGATGCTGTGAAACATCACATACAACAACGCATGATAATCCAGTATTTATCAAGGATGGGGTGGTCCATTATTGTGTTGGCAATATGCCAGGCGCAGTTCCATATACATCAACTGTTGCTCTTGCAAATGCTACCATTAAGTATGCTTTGGATATTGCAAACAAGGGACTTCTTCAGGCAGTTAAGGAAGATTCAGGACTTCTCAAAGGGCTTAATATTTATAAGGGCAAATGCACAAACGAAAATGTAGCAAAGGCGCTTAATCTTAAGTATGTGAACCCTGAAAATTTATTCTAAATGATATAAACCAAAAGGGCGCAGGAGTTACCCTGCGCCCTTTTTATATTTGCCTTTACTTTTCAAAATTGTTAAGAATAATTGCAATCATTACCATTGGCTTATCTGTGTTGTTCTTAATTGAGTGAGAATGTCCATTAGCACAAAGCTCTGTGTCGCCTGGCTTTAATATCCTTGTTTCGTCATCATCTGTTACTGTAGCTTCGCCTTCAAGAATGTAATAACTTTCAGCATTATCTACGTGATTGTGAACAGCAATAGATTCGCCTGGCTTGAATGTTACTTTGCAAACCTGTTTGCCAGCACCATACATGTGTTCTGGCGGGAAAATGAATTCGAAATCAAGATCGCCAACGCCACCGCAAAGGTTTGACTTGATAACATGTTCATGTTCATCTTTCATAAAATACATAAGAATACCTCCTATAAGATAATTTTATCAATCGCTATATCATCGACTGTCTTGCAATCGGTCATAAGCATAAGTTCTTTAAGTTCTGTTGCGTATTTTTCAATTAAAAGTTTTACGCCTTCTTCTCCGCCACCATGTACTGCTGTAACAAACGGTCTTGCAATCATTACTTCATCAGCACCTAAAGCTAAGCATTTGAAGATATCTGCGCCAGACCTTACTCCGCCATCAACGAAAATTTTAATGCTACCTCCAACTGCCGCTTTAATGTCTTTAAGAACGCTGATTGGAGCGGGGGCGTCTTCAATAATTCTTCCTCCGTGGTTAGAAACTACGATGCCATAGCATCCAGCTTTTGCGCATCTTTCTGCAGCTCTTGGTGTAAGCACTCCTTTTACGATAAACGGCATCTTTGTGCTTTCAACAATTTCTTTTAATTCGGCTTCAGATTTTGTATAAACAGGTTTTCCTGCAAGTTTAAGATTAATAAGTGCAGCAGCATCGACATCCATACCAAATGCCATGTTGCCAGCAGCTTCAAGTTCTTTAATTCTCGCGAACGTTTTTTCTTGACCCCAAGGTTTTATTGCTGTAACCGCAAATCCACCAGCTTCTTTAACAGCGACAAGCGGTTTAATGAAGATATTCTCATCTGGGCCATCTCCGGTCCATGCGAATGTTCCATTATTTTTACAACCTATGACTACGGCTTTTGCAAAATCTTCTTCATCAAGTTTGCCACCATAGTTTAATTTCATTCCGCCTGTTGGAGCAGCGCAAAATGGAAGGGCGAATTTCTTTCCGAATAGTTCAACGCTTGTATCTGGATTGAAATGTTCATGAACGGCATCCATTGCAATTTTTATTGAATCAAAATATTTTCTGCAATCAATGAATCCAGCTCCGCGTCCTTTTGACCCGCATCCAGGAACTTGGCCTATGCATGCTTTTCCATCGCAAATAGGACATACGTGACATGTGCCATCTAAAACCTTCCTTGCATTGTCCTGAACTTCATTGTAATTATTGAACATAGTTATACCTCTTTATTAGAGCTTTATGTTTATGGTATTATTATAGCATGAAACCAGTAGTTATGGGCATACTCGCACATGTTGATGCAGGAAAAACCACCATGTCCGAGGCTATGCTCTATAAGAGCGGCAAGATACGCAGTTTAGGCCGTGTTGATCATAAAGACGCTTATTTGGACAATTTCCTGATAGAAAGACAGCGCGGAATCACTATCTTCTCTAAGCAGGCTATTTTTGATGTGGGCGACCTTCATATTAACCTGCTGGATACCCCTGGGCATATGGACTTTTCATCTGAGATGGAAAGAACTCTGTCAGTTTTGGACTATGCGATTTTGGTAATAAGTGGGCCTGACGGAGTGCAGGCTCATACTCAAACATTGTGGGAACTTTTAAAGAGATATCATGTTCCAACATTTATTTGGATAAATAAGATGGACTTGACAGATCGAGATGTGCTGTCTGATTTAATCAATCATTTTGGCCCAGGTTTTGTTGACTTTGATAATATTGATTTGGAAAAGATTGCTGAACTTGACGAGGCTGCTATTGAAGAATTTTTCTCTGGTTCCTTATCAGATGATACAATTTCTAATTTAATTTTAAGAAGAAAACTTTTCCCTTGTTTCTTTGGATCTGCATTAAAACTTGATGGCGTCGAGGAATTCTTATCTGCATTAACACGCTATATTAAAGTTAGAGAATATCCAAACGAACTTAAGGCAAAAGTATTCAAGATTACACATAGTGATGATGGGCAAAGGCTCACTTGGATTAAGCTTACTGGTGGCAGCATCAAGCCTAAAGATTTAATAGGGGAAGAAAAGGTTAACCAGATTAGAGCTTACAGTGGAATCAAATATGATGCTGTAAATGAAGCTCTGCCTGGCAATGTCTACGCTCTTTGCGGTCTTAATAATAGCTATGTAGGGCAAGGCCTTGGCTCTGAAAAAAACGCTTCAAGGCCAATTCTTGAACCAGTTCTTTCATATAGAATTATTCCACCGAAAGGCGTCGATGATATTACAGCTATGCAAAAGTTGAGCCTTCTTTCCGAAGAAGACCCTATGCTTAGAATCGTATGGAATAGCCAACTTAAAGAAATTCAAGCTCAGCTTATGGGAGAGGTTCAAATCGACGTTCTTAAGCAGCTTATTTCAGAGCGCTATAACATGGATGTAGATATTGATACAGGAAAGATTGTTTATAAGGAGACGATTCTTAAGCCTATAATAGGCATGGGACATTTCGAGCCACTGCGTCACTATGCAGAAGTTCACCTGTTGATGGAACCCCTTCCAGCAGGAACAGGTCTTATATTTACATCAGCGTGCAACACTGACGATTTGGATTTGAATTGGCAAAGACTTATTCTTACGAACCTGATGGAGAAGCCTCATCTTGGTGTTCTTACGGGTTCTCCAATTACAGATATGAGGATTACCATTGTCGCTGGACGTGCTCATCTTAAGCATACTGAAGGTGGAGATTTTAGGCAGGCCGTTTATCGTGCAGTAAGGCAGGGCCTTATGTCTGCAGAGAACGTTCTTCTTGAACCTTATTATGATTATACGCTCGAGGTTCCATCTGAATATATTGGAAGAGCAATAAGTGATTTAAAAGCAATGGCATGCAGCTTTGGTTCTCCAATCAATCTTGGAATAAGCATTGAACTTGAAGGTCGCGGCCCTGTCTCGGAGCTTCAGAATTATTTAGTTGAGTTGCTTTCATATACAAAAGGGCAGGGTAGACTTTCTTGCAAGTTTGCAGGACATTTCCCTTGCCACAATGCCGAAAAAGTTGTTGAAGAGATTGGCTATGAAGCTGATAGAGATGTTGAAAACACTGCTGATTCAGTATTTTGTTCGCATGGTGCCGGGGTCAACGTTAAATGGAATAAGGTTCCCGAATTTGTGCATCTTGATAGCGGTATAAAATTTGAAGATGATCATATAGAAGTAGTTCACTCACCAAAAGTCAAAACTGGCAATATCAGTTTTGATGAGAAAGAGCTCGAAGCAATTATGCAAAGAGAGTTTGGTGAAATTAAACGTCCACAAATAGCGAGCGTTACGGTGGACTTTGGTAATCATGAAAAGAAAAAGGCAAAGGTTATTAAAAAAGATTATCTAATTATCGATGGTTATAACATAATCTTTGGTTGGGATAATCTTAAAGAGCTTGCTAAAGAAAATATTGAATATGCAAGGACTAAACTTATCAATATGCTTGCAAATTACAAGGCGTATCGTGGTAATGAGGTTTGTTTAATCTTTGATGGATATAAACTGAAAGATAATATTGGAACTAAAGAAGATATTCACGGTATTCATGTCGCCTATACAAAGGAGGGCGAGAGTGCTGACAATTATATAGAGTCACTGGTTCATGAGATTGGTAAGAATTATTCGGTGCGCGTCGCAACCTCTGATGGACTTATCCAACTTACTGCTTTAAGAGCCGGAGTAATTCGCATGTCTAATCGCGAACTTAAGTACGAAGTCGATCAGGCTTTGGCAGAAATAGATGATGTATTAAGAGAAGGCACTTTAGACAAGATTAAGCTAGAAGACTTGGTAAAAATTAATTTAAAATAACTTATTAAAAGAGCCCTAAAGAGGGCTCTTTTATGATAAAATTAATAAGTTATATATTATTGTAGGCGCCTTGGTATGGTTGCCTAAGAAAGGAAGAAAAACATGTCAGAAGACAACAAGTACACTTTCGAAAATGAGGAATATCGCCAGACGTATTGGCATACTTGCTCACATATTATGGCTCAGGCAGTAAAGAGATTGTGGCCTGAAGTTAAGCTTGCTATAGGTCCTTCAATTAAAGAAGGATGGTACTATGATATGCTCGCACCGTTCGCATTCACTCCGGAACATTTAGAGCAGATCGAAGCTGAAATGAAAAAAATCTGCAAGGAAGGAATCAAACTTGAACGTTTTGAACTTCCAAGAGCAGAAGCAATAAAGTTTATGCAAGATAAGGAAGAACCATTTAAGGTTGAACTTATTAATGATCTTCCTGAGGATGCAACAATTTCATTCTACAAGCAGGGCGAATTTACAGATCTTTGCGCTGGCCCACACCTCGACTCCACAAGTAGAGTAAAGGGTAATGCTATTAAACTCTTAACATGCAACGCTGCATATTGGAGAGGCGATTCAAATCGTGAAACACTTCAGAGAATTTACGGTATAGCATTCCCTAAAAAGGAAGAACTTGATGCATATCTTGAAAGAATTGAAGAGGCTAAGAGAAGAGATCACAGAAAACTTGGTAAGGAATTAGGGCTCTTTGCATTTAGGGATGAAGCTCCAGGATTCCCATTCTATCTTCCAAATGGAATGGTTCTTCAGAATACATTACTTGATTATTGGCACCAGGTTCATAAGAAGTGGGATTATCTCGAAATTTCAACTCCACAGATTATGAAGAGAACTCTTTGGGAAACTTCAGGTCACTGGGATCACTACAAAGAGAACATGTATACAACAGTCATTGATGAGGAAGACTATGCAATCAAACCAATGAACTGCCCTGGTTCTATTCTTGTATATCAATTAGAGCCACATAGCTATAAGGATCTTCCTTTAAGATATGGCGAACTGGGACATGTACATAGACACGAGCTTAGTGGTGCTCTTCATGGTATGTTTCGTGTAAGATGTTTCACACAAGACGACGCGCATATTCTTCTTGCTAAAGAGCAAATTCAAAATGAAGTAGTTCGTATTACAAAGCTGATTGACGAAGTTTATAGCGTATTTGGACTCCCATACAGGATTCTTCTTTCGACAATGCCAGAAGATCATATTGGTACACGTGCTGATTGGGAAAAGGCTGAAAGCGCTCTGGCAGATGCTATCACATCAATTGGTAAGACATATGAAGTTAACCCTGGTGATGGCGCATTCTATGGTCCAAAGCTTGACTTCGAAATCGAAGATTGTCTTGGTCGTAAGTGGCAGTGCGGTACAATTCAACTTGACTATCAGCTTCCTGGCAGATTCAATCTGGAATACACAGATACAAACTCTGAGAAACAGACTCCGGTCATGATTCACCGTGTAGTATTTGGTTCAGTTGAAAGATTTATTGGTATTATCACAGAACACTTTGCCGGAGCTTTCCCAACATGGCTTGCTCCAGTACAGGTAAAGGTTCTTCCTGTAACAGACAGAGCGTTTGATTATGCTGATAATATCAAAGAACATCTCGAAGCTCTTGGATTCAGAGTTCAGGTTGACAAGAGAAATGAAAAGACTGGACGTAAAATTCGGGATGCTCAGATGGAAAAAGTTCCATATATGCTTGTAGTAGGCGATAGAGATATCGAAGCTGGCACAGTTTCTCCAAGGCATAGAGTTGATGGCGATCTTGGTGCAATGGGTATGGATGAATTTATCAAGGTATTAAGAAAAGCTGTAGATACAAAGTCCATTAAATAAGTTAAAAAATACTGCAAAACATATAGACAGAGGGGTGATTATAGCCTATAATTACCCCATTAAAGCTAATTGAAAGATATTTTGGATGGCATAGATTTAATACACGTTTCTATGCTTGATTGGCCAGTTTAGCCTGGCAAACCAGTCCAAAGGAGAGTGAGTTACTCTCTCAGGGGCGCACGACCGATTAAGGCGCCGATACCTGAAACAAGACGAGGTTCCCGTGGCAAGCGCGGGGGTACCGTAGTGGAGTTGATAGTTCCAAGATGAAAAAAATAAAATACGTTATGGCCAATGCGGGTATGAGGAATTCCGCAGGTGAGGCTATTAGTGTGATAGCCGGCAGCCTTATTTTGACCACATCATTTTTCGTATTTTCATCTGGTAATGTTTCCGCAGCAATCTTTGCTGTTGGAATATTTTTAGTGTATATATCAAAAAGCCTAACAGAATACTGTTGGGCTTTTTCTAATTCTATAAAGGGTTTTCGTGGGGAGGCCAAGAATGGATCAAAATAAGACACCTTTATTTGATGCGATAATGGAGTACGATTCCAAACGTCCTGCATATTTTAGAATTCCTGGTCACCGATACGAAAAGGGTATAAATCCAAAGTGGAGAGAGGTTGTAGGAGATAAAATTTTTGGTTTCGACCTTACTGAAACTCCTATGTGTGACGACCTTCATAATGCATCAGGCGCAATCAAGGAAGCTGAAAATTTGGCATCCGAACTTTGGGGTTCTGATTATACCCACTTTCTTGTAAATGGAAGCAGCTGTGGAAACGAGGTTGCTGTTATGTCAACAGCATATGAAGGCCAGAAAATATGCATCCCCAGAAACGCTCACAAATCTGCTTTATATGGTCTTATTATCGGCGGAGCAAAGCCGGTATATATTGCCCCTCAAATAGATGATATCTGGGGACTTCAGGGTGGCATCACTCCGCAGCAAGCTGAAAAGATGTTCCAAGAAAATCCTGATTGCAAAGCCATGATGGTAGTAAGCCCATCATACTATGGTGTGACTTCTGATATAAAGGCTTTAGCTGAAGTTTGTCATAAACACGATGCAATATTAATGGTAGATGAAGCACATGGTGCTCATTGCTATTTTTCGGATAAACTTCCAGGCGGAGCTATTGCCCTTGGAGCAGATATTGCTGTTCAAAGTATTCATAAAGTAACAGGATCATTCACGCAAAGTTCAATGATTCATGTAAAGAGTAAGCTTGTTGGTAGGGCAAGACTTGAATCGAATCTTCACCTTGTTCAAAGCTCAAGCCCAAATTATGTGCTGATGACTTCTCTTGATATGGCTCGTAATTATATGGCGATGGAAGGCTCTCAAATGATTGATCGAGCTCTTAGTCTTGCACAGGATGCCAGAGAAAGGATTAATAAGTTAAATGGAATTAAATGTGCAACAAAGGCAGATCTTGAAGGAAAAGCTGGAATATATAAATTAGATGAAACAAGATTAACATTCAGCGCAGCAGAGCTTGGTATTACAGGATTCGATTTAAAGAAAATGCTTTTTGATGAATATAACTGTGATGTAGAGCTTGCTGACTATAGAAACGCACTTGCTATTGTCACATTTGCAAACGAAAAGGAAGACTTAGATAGATTGGTTGATGCCCTTGCTGATATTGCAAAGCGTTTCACAGATGGAAAACCTCTGGCTCTAGCACCTGGACTTCCGGCTCAGCCACCATTCGTAGTTACTCCTAGGACGGCTTACATAGGTCATAAGAAGAGAGTGGATTGGAAGGATTGTAAGGGCATGATTATGGCAGAAATGATAGCTCCATATCCACCAGGAATCCCACTAATTTATCAGGGCGAAAGAATGACTGATGATGTTTGGGAATACATAGAAGCAGTAAGACTTAGAAATGGTCATATGCATGGCCCATCGGATCCAGAATTAAATACTGTTTTGGTAGTTGATTAATTTTAAGAAAGGAACAAAAAGATGGAACTATTTAACACAATTAATGGCGCCGTTAACGATTTTGTATGGGGCGTTCCTGCCATCATCCTTATTATGGGAGTTGGTCTCTATCTTACCATTAGATTAAAAGGTGTCCAGTTTAGAAATTGGG
The DNA here is from genome assembly GCA_045616685.1 of Anaerovoracaceae bacterium. Taxonomy (GTDB): domain Bacteria; phylum Bacillota; class Clostridia; order Peptostreptococcales; family Anaerovoracaceae; genus UBA1764. Next base: position 14,626 of record JAZLHF010000004.1, on the reverse strand, counting down.
GATTCTTAATCAAAAAGACTTATGTTGGGGCATTTAAAAAGGCCAAGGCTGAAGACACTAAAGCTGAAAAAAAAGATGGGGAAATTACATCATTTCAAGCTGCTATGGCATCTGTTTCTGCAGTAGTTGGCTCTGGTAATGTTGCCGGAGTCGCAACTGCAATCGTAGCCGGTGGCCCTGGCGCATTATTCTGGATGATTATTGCCGCTATTGTTGGGATGGCTACAAAGTTTTCTGAAATTGCACTTGGCGTTAAGTATCGCCAAAAGGCTGCTGATGGCACAATGGTTTCTGGACCAATGTACTACATTGAAAAAGGACTTAAGGCTAAATGGCTTGGGAAAATTGTATCAGTTCTATTTTTATTCTACAGCGTAATTATTTCAGCTGTAGTTGATACAAACTCAATTTCAGAAGCCTTCAAAGCAGAATTTAATCTTAACCCAATTATCACTGGGGTTGTTCTTACAGTGTTAACAGGAATCGTAATCTTTGGTGGAATTAAGAGAATCGGCGAAGTTTGCGGAGTTCTTTCCCCATTCATGGCTGGTGCTTATCTCTTCTTTGGGCTTTTCATTATTTTCTCAAATATTGGACAGGTTCCTGCAGCAATTGGCCTTATTGTTAAGGCTGCATTCAATCCACAGGCTGCACTTGGTGGTGCTGCTGGTATAACAGTAGCCACAGCAATGAGCAAAGGCATGGCAAGAGGTATCTTCAGTAACGAAGCGGGCGTTGGATCTGCAGCTGTTACTCACGGTGCCGCTCAGGTTGATCACCCAGCTGAACAGGCTATTTGGGGACCACTTGAAGTATTTGTAGATACTATAGTTGTTTGCACAATTACAGGACTTACTATTGTTCTTTCTGGCTTATATAACGGTGAACTTGATGGGACCGCTCTTACAATGGAAGCTTTTAAACAGATGCTTCCTGGTAACTGGGGACAGTACATCGTACTTGGGGCATCACTATTATTTGGTTTTTCTTGCCTTATTACTTTCTATAACTATATGGAAAAAGCGTGGGTTTCACTCTTTGGCGCAAGGGGAACAATTTGTGCAAAGATAATTTGGCTTGCATTTATTATGATTGGTTCTTACAGCACACTTGGTTTTGTTTGGGATCTCGCAGACACATGCAATGGGCTTATCATTATTCCAAACCTAATTGCTCTTGCAATCATGGCTGGAGAAGTTGTCAAGCTTAAGGATGAGTACTACGCTAAAGAGCTACCGATTTATTTAGCAGAAAAGAAAAAGAAATAAAAGGTAATAATATGCTACAAAAAAGAGAACACAAACAAAAGACTAACCTTTTAAAGTTTAGCAAGAAAAGCGTTGATTACGCAAAGTTTGTGAAAGACCTGTATGTTGAAAACGGCATGGCATATATTTCATGTAATGCCGAAAAATATAGCGATATAATTAATAAGCATTCCGTTGATGGCTATGAATGGCCAAACAGGCATTTCACGGAGTTTGTTGATGACAACGCCCAATTCGTTCCTACAGAATATCCAATAATACTTGAGATCTGCGGATGTGATTTTACAGAAAAACAACAAGCATGTATTGAAGAAACGTTGGCTGATTATTATGCATTGCAACTTGCAAATGCGCAGATGGATCTTCAAAAGAATACAAGAAAGAGCATACTGCTCTTTGTCTTTGGTATCGTTGCAACATTAATCATTGTGCTTGGTGGCAATATTGCTGCTGGCGGTCCATTCAGAGAAGTTTTCTTAGTATTTTTATGGTTCTTCATTTGGGAATTCCTTGATACTTTCGTATTTGAGAGAAGCGACTATATTGAAGAAAAACTGGCAGCTGCTCAGATGGCCAGCATGAAGGTTACATTCAAGAAGAAGTTTGAAGATAATCCAGTAGAGCCAGAGGCTCAAGAACAAATTCTTCAAGAAATATTTGAAGATGAAGTAATTGTGCCTTCTTCAGAATGGGAATAAACTCATATTCATTTTTGATATATAATATATAGGCAGATATTGATATAAATGAGGAGCAATTATGAACGGCATTAAATATGAAGTATGCGGTAAGAATAACCACATTGGTCGCATTACGCTTAACAGACCACAGGCTCTTAACGCAATGAACACAGAAACAGTTAATGAATTTAGAGAACTACTCGATGAAATTGACAAAGATCAAAACATTCGCTGCATTATCTTAACAGGCGAAGGCAGAGCATTTTGCGCTGGTGGAGACATCAACGAAGAATCAGCAACAAGAGTAATTACAGGTTATCAGTTCAGCCGTAACTGCAATGAAATTCTTCACACAATTGAACACTTTAGAACACCTGTAATTGCTGCAATCAATGGTTATGCACTTGGCGGTGGTCTTGAATTCGCACTAGCTTGCGATATTAGACTTGCATCAAAGACAGCATTTTTGGGTAGCCCTGAAATTACGCTCGCAGTAATTCCTGGTTGGGGCGGGACACAAAGACTTCCAAGACTTATTCCGCGTTCAAAGGCATTAGAAATGATGTTCACGGGCGACAAAATTTCTGCAGAAGAGGCATATAGAATTGGTCTTGTAGATGAACTTTCAGAACCAGATAAATTAATGGACGATGCAATGGCAATGGCAGAAAAGATTGCGCATTGGGGTCCACTTGCGATGAAGTATCTTAAGACTGCTGTAGCTGATGGTCTTCAATGTGATCTTGAAAGAGGTCTTCAAATTGAAGCGGCATTATTCGCACAGCTTTATGGAACAGAAGATCAGCAAGAAGCTATGTCAGCCTTTTTAGAAAAACGTGAACCAAAAGAATTTATTGGAAAGTAGGGCGCTATGTTTGAATTTACCGATGAGCAACTGGCAATTCAAGAAGTTGTAAAAGAAATTGCACAAGGCCCAATTAAGGCTAATGCAGAAAAAGTTGATAAAGATGGAGTCTTTCCTAAAGAAAATATAGATTTATTACTTGATGCTGGTATTATGCAATTGACAATTCCTGAAGAATTTGGCGGCACAGGAATGGATGATGAAATAGCAAAAGCACTAGCAGTAAGTGAAATCGCAAAGTGCTGCGCATCAACAGCTGAAATAGTTGACGTTCATTATCTTGGAACAGACATCTTAATGAATCGTGGTACAAAAGAACAAAAAGTAAAATATTTGCCAGAAGCAGCAAAAGGAAAGCTTGCAGGCTTTGCATTAACAGAACCTGGCGCAGGAACAGATGCAACAGGACAAAAAACAAAAGCTGTTAAAGATGGTAATGACTATATCTTAAACGGAACAAAATGCTTTATTTCTAACCTTGGCCCAAATGAAGGCAACCACTTCATTTGTGTTGCAGTAACAGAGCCGGGTATTGGGGCAAAGGGGACAACGGCATTTCTTATAGATAGATCTATGCCAGGAGTTTCTTGTGGTAAAACAGAAGATAAGATGGGCATTAGAGGTGCTGCAGTAAGTGAACTTGTTTTAGAAGATGTAAGAGTTCCAGCAACAGCGATAGTTGGTAATGTTGGTGAAGGCGTTAAGATCGCACTTGAAGGGCTCGATGGCGGAAGAATAGGAATCGCATCACAAGCATGCGGTGTAGCATTTGGTGCTATCGACGAAGCTGTGAAATACAGTGGAGAAAGAGTTCAGTTTGGCAAGCCAATTAATGCCAACCAAGGTCTTCAGTGGTATTTGGCTGATATGGCCACACGTGCTCAGGCAGCATGGATGCTTACATTAAAAGCTGCATCACTCCGCCAGCAGGGCAAGCCATGCACAACAGAAGCTGCGATGGCGAAATACTATGCATCAGAAGCAGCTTGCTATTGCTGCGATTTAGCGCTCCAAATTCACGGAGGTTATGGCTACATGAAAGACTACGCAATTGAAAGAATGTACCGCGATGCTCGTATTCTTCGTATTTACGAAGGTACAAGCGAGGCACAAAAAATGGTTATTTCAAGAAGCGTAATTAAAGGTTTAAATAAACTTTAAAAAGGGGAAGCCGTACAGGGCTTCTCTTTTTTGATATAATATGAATATGAAAAAATTATTCAAATACTTTTCTACTTATGAAAAGGTTTGGCTTATAAGTATCACGACTCTTGCCGTACTTTGCACAATACTTTTCCCTGAAAATGATATTAATGGGATAAATGGCTGGGTTGTAATGGCGCTTTACCTTGCTGATACAATTTTGAATGTCTTATGCGAGCTTTTAATATCAAAGCAAAGCAAGTGGAACTTCATTGTATCTTTAGGAGTAGAGGCTGCGGAAATCGCAATATGTGTAGTTATGGCAGAACGTTGGACTACATTTGCTGTCACGATACTATTCTGGATTCCGATTGATATTATTAGCTTTGTAAATTGGAATAAGCATATAGATCAAACGTCCAAGAACCTAACAGAAGTTAGAAAGTTAACAGGAAAACAACACATTATTGTACTTTGTTCAATAGCAGTGTGGACAATTGTTGCAGGTTTTGTAACATGCTATGTAACAGATAGTATTTTGCCAAGTGACTTCTTTGGTGGAAATAGAAATCTGGAGATGCTTACTTGCTATCTTGACGCCTGTGTTGCAGCTTTAGGGATTGCAAATGGAATTTTTATTTGGCTTAGATATAGAGAACAATGGATTGCATGGTATGCATATTCAATTTTAGAACTTGCGCTTAACATCATAGCAATCGCAGCAGGACACCCTGGCCAGAGTGTATTACTTATCCTTAAACTTGGTTATTTAACAAATACGACTTATGGTTATATTGAGTGGACAAAATATATCAACAGGCATACAGAACAGAGTAACATATTGACAAATAATGGAAATTAACTTATAATGCAGTTATGAAAAATTTTTATATTAACAACTTAAATGTGGATGAAGAAATTACTGATTTTTTCCTTGTAAAATCTATTGCTATTCGCGTTGGTTCTAACCGCAAGCAGTATCTTGACCTTACTTTGGGTGATTGCACCGGAGAGATTAACGGAAAGAAATGGGATCTTGCAGATGAAGAAGTTTATGGCATTTCAGCTATTAAAGAAGGGGATTGCGTAAAGATTAAAGCTTCTGTTTCTGAATGGAATGGAACAAAACAGCTTCGCATTGCCAAAGTTCGTAAGGCTCAAAAGGAAGACAAGCTTGATATGACAGATTATATTAAGGCTGCCCCAGAAAATCCTGAAGAGATGTATGATTATATCCTTGGAAAAGCGAATGAGATTGGCGATGCTGATTTAAAAAAACTTTCAGTAAGATTCCTATCAGAGAACAAAGAAAAGCTTTTATATTATCCAGGCGCAATGAGAAATCACCATGCTGAAATGGCAGGCCTTTTATATCATATGAAGCGCATGCTTATGATGGGTGAAAAAGCTTGTAGTGTATATACAAATCTTGATAAAGATTGGGTTGTATGTGGAGTAATTCTTCACGACATGGAAAAGCTTACCGAGATTTTATCTAATGAACTTGGTGTTTCTCCAGGATATAGTTTAGAGGGAAAGCTTCTTGGACACATCGTCTTAGGTGTTCGCAAGGTCTCTGAAATGGCTAAAGAGGAAAACATTCCTGAAGAAAAAGCTCTTATGCTCGAGCATATGATTTTGGCTCATCACTATGAACCAGAATACGGAAGTCCTATAAGACCAATGTTTCCAGAAGCAGAGCTTCTTCACTATCTTGATATGCTCGATGCTAAGATGTTCGACTTTGAAGATAATCTTTCCGGAGTTCAGCCTGGCGACTTTTCTGAACGAGTTAGAACACTTGATGGTCGCATGCTGTACAAACCTAGCTTTAAGTAATTTCTAATGAAAGAAGAAAAGAGCGTAAAGCTTTCTGAAATCATCTTTTATAATGACGAGAATTTCTATACTATTGCGGTCTTTGAAAGTTTGGAGGAGGAATTTGTTGCAACAGGCAGCATGCCAACTCCGAGAATAGGCCGTGAATATCTTCTTGTAGGCGAATGGAACGTACATCCTAAGTACGGTGAGCAGTTCGTATTCTCAAGTTTCATGGAACAACAACCAACAACAGAGGAAGGAATTTTAGCCTTCCTCTCTTCGGGTACAATAAAAGGCGTTGGGCCTGCTACGGCAATGGAAATTGTAAAGAAGTTTGGAGAAGATACGCTTAAAATTATAAGAGAAACCCCGGAAAGGCTTCGCGAAGTTAAAGGTATTGGCGAGACTAAGGCTAATCAAATTGCGGAAAGCTATTTTGCTCAACAAGAATATGCTGAAGTAATGATGCAGTTATCATCTTTTGATATAAGCTCAAGCGCATGCATGAAGCTGTTTAAGGTTTACGGATCAAAAGCCGTTGAAGTAGTAAAAGAAAACCCATATAGACTTATCAGTGATGTCTACTCAATTGGTTTTACAAAAGCTGATGGAATTGCATCAAAGATGGGTTTTGATAAATCTTCAGAATATAGAATATCTAGTGGGATTTTATACACATTAAGTCAAGCGGCATTATCAGGAAATACTTATTTAACGAAAACAGACCTTTTTGATAATGCAGCAAATATCTTAAACGTTGAAAGAAATAGTATTTCCGATTGCCTATATAATATGGTAATGGATGGTAAAGTTTACGCTGAAAACCTCGATGGCAAAGATATTGTTATGCTTAAGCGTTACTATTTAGCGGAACGTCATGTCGCAAGCCTTTTGTTTAATCTTTGTTATCACGAGCTTATCCCTATTGCAACAAATTATCCAAGGCTAATTAAGGCTAATGAAAAAGAAAGTAGAATTGAGCTTTCCGAGAAACAAAAAGAGGCAGTGATATCGTCGCTTCAAAATGGAGTTTCGATTATTACGGGTGGGCCTGGCACGGGAAAGACAACAATTATAAATACTATCCTTTATATATTAAATGCTACTCAGGTCAAAACCGCACTTGCTGCTCCAACTGGGCGCGCTGCAAAGCGAATGGAAGAAACAACTGGGCAGTTTGCAAGCACGATTCATAGGCTGCTTGAATATCAATACGCTGATGATGGTGAGAGCATGCATTTTAATCGCAATTCTGAGAATCCTTTGGAATACGACTGCATCATTATTGATGAAATGTCTATGGTTGATATTCTCTTGATGGATGGACTCCTGAGCGCAGTAAAACCAGGGTGCAGATTGATTCTTGTAGGCGATGCAGATCAGCTTCCGCCCGTTGGTGCAGGGAATGTGCTAAAAGATATGCTATCTTGCGGATGTATTCATTCTACAAGACTAAAAGAAATCTTTAGGCAAGCCGAAGAAAGCTTAATTGTTGTAAATGCACATCTCATTAATAAAGGCGAATATCCAAGTTATAACGAAAAAGATAAAGATTTCTTCATGATTCCAAGAGGAAGTGAGCTTGAGATTCTTGAAACGATTAAAGATTTATGCGTAAGAAGACTCCCTGCATACTTAAATGATGAAGAGACAGTATCTAAGATTCAGGTGCTGACCCCGACACGAAAAGGAATTTTAGGAAGTGTAGAGCTGAATAAATCTCTTCAGGAAGTGCTTAATCCTCCGGCAGTAGACAAGCCAGAGAAAAGTTTTGCTGGCAGAATATATCGCTTAGGCGATAAGGTGATGCAAAATAAAAATGATTATAATCTTGCGTGGAAAGATCTCAAAGATTTCGAAACAAGATACGGTGTTTTTAACGGAGATTTGGGAATAATTAAATCGGTTGATAATGACGCCGGGACGGTAAGCGTTCTGTTTGATAACGAACGATTTGTTACTTATGATTATTCTAATTTAGATGAGATAGAGACTGCTTTTGCTATGACGGTTCACAAAAGCCAAGGCTCGGAGTTTCCGGTAGTAATAATGCCGCAGACTCGTTTCCCATCAATGCTTGCAACGCGAAATTTACTGTACACGGCAGTAACGCGTGCAAAACAACTTGCGGTTCTTGTGGGTAATCCGCAAGTAGTAAATGCCATGGTCGATAACAATACGATAGAAGGGCGAAATTCTGCTTTAGCAATTCGCCTAAATGGACTGTGGGGATTTGCTAATGAATAAAGTATTTGAAAAAGCACTTAATTTTCTTTATCCAGAAAACATTTATTGCTCTTGCTGTGGAGACGTCATGGAATCGACTAGAGTTCATGGTCTTTGTGATACATGTATAGAGAAAATGTCGTGGTTAACTAAGAACCCTTTCAAAAATAAATTAGAAGGATTCTTTTTTAATGATGTTGTTAGTCTTGTAAAATATGATGGCTATGCCCAGATGATTGTGCACAATCTGAAGTTTCACTCCAAGCCCTATGTGGCTCGTGGGATAGGGCGACTGATGGGAGAATTATTTATTACACATTATGAAGAACGTATGGTGTTTACTCCGGTTCCTATGTTCAAAGAAAAAGAGAAGATAAGAGGTTATAATCAAGCGGCGCTTTTGGCGAAGTTCGCAAGCGAGGCTTCTGGCAATCGATATATACCTGACGTATTAACGAAGGTTAAGTCAACAGATTCTATGCGTATGGCTAGAGCTGAAGGAAGGTTAACGGCTTTGCAAGGCAGTATGGTCATAAACGATGATAGAAAAGATGAAGTTTCGGGCCATGATATCGTTTTGGTAGACGATGTCGTGACTACGGGGAATACTGCCAATTATTGTAGCCGTTTGCTTAAAGAGGCCGGAGCAACCAAAGTCATAATTCTTAGTTTTGCAGCTGTAGATTATAAAGGAAATGAGGAAGAAAAGTAGTATAATATACATATAAAGAAGGAGGCTTTTTTATGAATATTAATATCACAAGTAAGAACTTTAATCCTAATGATAAGCTTAAGGCAACTATTGAAAATAAGTTTGGTAAACTTGATAAATACTTTAACAAGGAAGTTGAAGCTACTGTAATGTGCAGTGAGGTTAAATCGGGACTTTGCAAGCTCGAGGCTACTATTTATGCCTCTGGCATGATTTTCCGTGCAGAGGAATCAAGCAACGATATTTATTTCTGCCTGGATAAGGTTATTGATAAACTGGCAAAGCAGATGTCAAAGTACAAGACAAAGCTGGTTAAGAAGCATCATGACCAGAAGGATATCGTATTTGAAGAGATTCCAGAAGCAACTCCTGAAATAGAAGCTCCAATTGGCATTGTAAGAACAAAGAAGTTTAAGATGAATCCAATGACTCCGGACGAAGCGATTCTTCAGATGGAATTGCTTGAACACAACTTTTTCGTATTTAAAGATGGTGAATCGGGTCAGATTTGCGTAGTTTATAAGCGTGCTGATGAGGGTACTTATGGATTACTCAAAACAGAATAACAAAAACATTACAAAGCGAGCCTAGTGCTCGCTTTTTTTATACAATTATTGTAAAATATACTGTGGATTATGAGGAGGCAAAATGAGCCAATATATTAATGCGATTACAGCAATGATAAGCTTCACAGATATCATTGATATCGCGATTATTTCATTCATAGTATATAAGATGCTGGGCTTTATTAAGAGTTCTCGCGCAGAGCAACTGGCAAAAGGTATTCTACTTTTAATTGTAGTTTATTTTCTGTCAGGCACTTTACATTTGTATGCATTAAACTGGGTACTCGAGAAAATCTTAAACATCGGTCTTATTGCTCTTATCATCGTGTTCCAGCCAGAATTAAGGCGTGGGCTTGAATATCTTGGTAGAGGGACATGGTCTCTTAAGAGAATTAAAGAAGAAAATGCTAAAACAACTGTTGCCGCAGCAGATATGATTTCAAAAGCAATTGCATACTTCTCTTCAATTTCCGAAGGAGCATTAATTGTTATTGAAAGAAAAACTGCCTTATCAGATATTGCTGATAGTGGTACTATTCTCGATGCAGAAATAAGTGAACAACTTTTAGAAAATATTTTCTATGTTGGTTCACCGCTTCATGATGGTGCTGTTATTATTCGTGGTGATAGAGTTTATGCAGCTGCGTGCATGCTTCCTTTGACCGAAAATCCAAACTTAAGTAAAGATTTAGGTACACGTCATAGAGCTGGGATCGGTATTACCGAACAATCCGACGCCCTTGTGTTTATTGTATCTGAAGAAACTGGAATTATTTCAATGGTTGAAGATGGAAAGATTTCAAGATTCCTTGATATGAAGACTGTTGAAAAGACTCTGCTTGCTCATTATCTGGGTAAACAAACTGGTGAAGGAAGTCGTCGTTTCTTAAATCCTGTTCTTACAAAGAAGGTAGAAAAGGAGGAGAGCAATGACTAGAGGTAGAACTTTAGATAAGATTATTGCAATTGTTGTCGGTATTGCAATTTGGGCATATGTTATCGGTGTTAAGGACCCTGTAACTACTGGATCCGTTAAGCTTGTTCCAGTACAGCTTGTTAACACTGAGGTTATGGAAAGTTCTGGGCTTGCTATAGCAGGCTCTGGAGAATATACAGTTGACCTCGTTATCGGTGGCACAAGATCAATAGTAAACAGCGTAAAGCCTGAAGACTTTGTTGCGACTGCTGATGTTTCAGGTCTTCATGTTGGGCAGAATTATATTACCGTTGAAGTTGAGGCTCCAAGCAATTTAACTGTAAACGAAATCAGAACTCAGAAGATTCAGGTATATGTTGATAATGCCGTTGCAGTTGAAAAAGAGTTGAAGATTTTCACTGCAAACCTTCCTGAAGGAAAAGAGCTTGGGGCAATAGAAGTCCAGGCAAGCAGCATTACTGTTAGCGGGGCCGAAAGTTTAGTTAATAATGTCGTCGCAGTTCAGGCAACAATTGATGCAAATGATAGGGCTTTAGATCAAACTGTTACTGAAGATCTTGTTTTGAGTCCAATCGATTCTGAGGGAAACAGTGTCGTTGGCGTTAAGCTTTCACAAAATACATTAGCAATTAAGTCCACATTATATGATATAAAAGAAGTTGCTCTTAATATCCCAGTTGAAGGCGAGCTTCCTGAGGATATAAAACTCAGATCAGAAATTATTCCTGCATCGGTTGTCATAAAAGGCCCAAGTGCGCTCCTTTCCGACATTTGGCAAGTTGACGCTAACCCAATTAATAAGAGCGAGGTAACTGAGAGTTGCTCAATTCCTCTTGAGCTGAATTTGCCAGATCAGATTGAGGTCGCTCACGATTATAGAAACCTGTCAGTTGATTATGAAGTAATTGGCAGAGAGGAGAAGGTTCTTAGTTTCTCTGATGGCGATATAGCATTTACGAACCTCACAGAAGGCCTTAGTGCTAATTTGGTTGAGAGTTTTGATATAATCTTCAGCGTATATACTGAAGACGCCGCTAAATTAACAGTGGATGATGTGTCTATTAGCATCAATTTAAAGGGACTTTCTGCCGGAGAGCACGATGTTCTAATATCAGATATCTTAATTCCTAGCATCGATAATGTTAAGGTAAAGACTGATTTATCAAAGCTTCTTGTGAAAGTTAACATTTTGTAAAAAATTGTAAATAGGAAAATGTTAAAAAATGTATTGTAGCATTTTACAAAAAATGCTACAATTTTTTGTGGAAAAAGGAGGGTTTTCTATGGGGAAATACTTTGGTACAGACGGCTTTAGAGGAGAATCCAATGTAGATTTAACGGCAGAACATGCATTTAAAATTGGGCTTTTTCTTGGTTGGTACTATGCTAAAAATCCTGAATTTGGTAGATCAGAAGATTATAAAGCTCGCATTGTAATGGGGAAGGACACAAGACGTTCAAGCTATATGTTTGAAGACGCTCTCTCAGCTGGTCTTGTTGCTGCCGGAGCAGATGTATATCTTCTTCATGTAACTTCAACTCCATCTGTAGCGTATTGTGCAAGAACAGAAAACTTTGATTGCGGAGTAATGATTTCTGCAAGCCACAACCCATTCTATGATAATGGAATTAAATTAATCAACGGCTCTGGCGAAAAGATGCAGGATGCAGTTATTGATGATATTGAAAGTTATCTCGATGGCGAATTTAAGCCAGAGGGGTTTAAGGGCGAGAATTGGCAGGTTCCCCTTGCCACTGGTGAAAACATCGGTAGCGTAATCGATTATTCTGCCGGTAGAAATAGATATATCGGTTACCTGATGTCGCTTGCAACTTGCTCTTATAAAGGATTTAGAGTTGGACTTGATTGCGCAAATGGAAGCACATGGCAGATTGCACAAAATGTATTCAACGCGCTTGGCGCACAAACATTTGTAATCAACAATCAGCCGAATGGCCTTAATGTAAACTTAGATTGTGGTTCGACGCATATCGAAGGCCTTAAGAAGTTTGTTAGGGAAAATCATCTTCATGTTGGTTTTGCATTTGATGGTGATGCTGATAGATGTCTTGCTGTTGATGAAAACGGTAAGGAGGTTAATGGTGATGAGATTATGTATGTTTGTGCTAAGTACATGCAAAAGCTCGATTATCTCGGCAACACTAAAGTTGTAACAACTGTTATGTCAAACTTTGGCCTTTATAAAGCTCTTGATGAACTTGGAATCGGTTATGAAAAGACGGCTGTTGGTGATAAGTATGTTTATGAAAATATGGCTGAAAACAACCACTTAATTGGGGGTGAACAGTCTGGTCATATTATCTTTAGAAAGTACGCAACTACTGGTGACGGCCTTATTACTGCAATTAAACTTATGCAGTGTATAGTTGAGCAGAAGACAACACTTTCCAAATTAACCGAAGATATTACAATGTATCCTCAGGTACTAAAGAATGTAATTGTAAGTGACAAAGAAGAAACATTAAATGATACAAAAGTTAAAGCGTCTGTCGTTGAAGCGGAAAAGAAATTAGGCGATGAAGGAAGAGTGCTTCTTAGAGCCTCCGGCACAGAACCTGTTTTAAGAGTAATGGCAGAGGCTACTACTAAAGAACAAGCAGAAGAATCTGTTGATTCTATTATTGCTGCAATGAAAGATGCAGGCAAACTTGTGAGGATTAAATAATGGATAAGCATATTCAGACAATTAGTGAATTACTAGATCTTTCCCATACAATCGCAGCGCCTTTGTTTGAAGGAAAGGCCTATGCATGGGAAGTTCTTGCAGAAATTAAAGATTTTATTTTAAAGATTGGTCCAACACTGCCAAAAGATGAATTTGATAATCCCAAGGAAGGCGTTTGGATTGCAAAAGATGCTACAATATTTGAAAGCGCATATATCGGGTCCCCTTGCATCATTGATCATGGCGCAACAATTCGCCACTGTGCATTTATTAGAGAATCTGCAATCGTTGGCAAGGGTGCAACCGTGGGCAACTCTGTAGAGCTTAAGAATGTCATCTTGTTCGATGATGTTGAAACCCCGCATTATAATTATGTAGGTGACAGTGTCCTTGGTTGGCACGCTCATATGGGCGCTGGCTCTATCACAAGTAATGTCAAAGCTGATAGAAAGAACGTTATTGTTCATGGCGAGCCTGAAATAGAAACAGACAGAAGAAAATTTGGCGCAATCTTAGGTGATTATGCAGAAATTGGATGCAATGCTGTTTTAAATCCTGGTACAATCGTTGGTGCACATTCTAATATCTACCCAACAACAGGGGTAAGAGGAGTTGTCCCAAATAATTGCATTGTTAAAGATAATAAAACAATCGTTGAAAAGAAATAGAGGTTAATGACATGAAGGTATATATTGCTTCTGAAAAAGAAATCGCAAAGATGGCAGCTCAGCGTTACGTTCAATTAATTAACAATAAACCAAATGCAATCATTGGCGGCGCAACAGGTTCAACACCAATTCCTCTTTATAAGGAATTAGCTAAGCAATGTAAAGCTGGTAATGTAAGTTTTAAGAACGTTAAGAGCTTTAACTTAGACGAATATGTTGGACTCGATGGAAGTCATGATCAAAGTTACCGCTATTTCATGAACAACCAACTTTTCAAACATATTGATATCGATATTAATAATACTTTCGTCCCATCAGGAATTGATACAAAAAATCCAGAGCGGTATGATGATATGATTAAGGCTGCTGGAGGAATTGATCTTCAGCTTCTTGGCATTGGTGTTGACGGGCACATCGGATTTAATGAACCTGGTACAAAGTTTGATAGCTTAACACATGTTGTAAAGCTTGAACAGAACACAAGAGAAGTGAACAGTAGATTCTTTAAATCAATTAAGGATGTTCCAACACATGCTGTCACAATGGGCATTAAGACGGTAATGAATGCTCGCTCAATTATCTTTATTGCAACTGGTAAGAGTAAGGCTAAAATCGTTAAGGAATTTATCGAGGGCCCTGTGACAACAAAATGTCCTGCCAGCATTTTGCAGCTCCATCCATTCGTAGAAGTATATCTCGATGAAGACGCTGCATCACTTCTTGATAAGTAAAAAAATAGTAGTTTCTTATAGAAATCCCCCAAGATATTGGGGGATTTTTTGTGTCAAAAAATGAGGTGAAAAAAGGTCTGGAAATAACGAAAAAAGTTGAAAAATAAGGTTGACAAAGAGGTCTCTTGCCCATATAATAATAAAGCACGCTCATGAGAGTGGGCAGGGGTCAAATACCCCTTGAACCTTGAAAACATCATAGTGTAGAAATTGAGTCACAGAGAAAATTAAGTTTTTCTCAAGACTGAATTTACAAGAAACAATCTGCAAATTGGTAAGATTGATTCTCTGTACAATTCCTAAAAACAATAATTTCGAAGAA
>JAZLHF010000003.1:0-67857 GCA_045616685.1 Anaerovoracaceae bacterium | reverse complement strand
GTAATTTTTACATTTCATGTGATTTTGCAGAATACAAGGGCCTTTGGCGCAGTTGGGAGCGCGCCACACTGGCAGTGTGGAGGTCAGGGGTTCGAATCCCCTAAGGTCCACCAAAAAAATAAGGAGCCGCCGCAAAGTCATGTTTTTTTTCTTCAGAACCTACGCATATATATTGATCGCCGCAGCAGTTATTCCTGCAATCATTCTTCTGAAGAAGGTTTATACGGCAGACCATCTTGAACCGGAACCGCCTGCACTTATTGCAAGACTGGTTCTTTTCGGTGTTATATCGACATATAGCCTTTATAATATTTATTGCGGCTGTCTTTTTTGCTGCACTTCGGACCGTAAAGCATTTGTCTGCAAAGGACAGATACCTCGACCCGAATGATCCGAACAAAACGAATGTAAATCCGTAATTGACTAAAAAAGACGAAATCAGTATAATGATTAAGTCGTGCTGCTCTAGCTCAGTCGGTAGAGTACGTCCTTGGTAAGGACGGGGTCAGCGGTTCGAGTCCGCCGAGCAGCTCCATAAAAAAACCCTTGGAACGCTAAATTCCAAGGGCTTTTGATAATATGAAAAGTATTAATATGCGTGTGGGGGACAGTCCCTCTCCTGCCTAAAATAATAGAGGAAAGCATTTTGGGCTTGCCTTAGACGTTAAACTCATAATTTTCTCCGTCAACCAATTTAAATAAACATAATCATATAATGTGGCAAGCTATGTTTTTCTCCGTCAAATCCAACATTTCCATTTATTAATTTATAAGCAACTTCGGGATTAAATTTTCTAATGTATTCGTTGAGAGACAAAGTTGCTGTATTACCTGCTTTTACTTCAATAGGAACAACACCCCAGCTTGTTTCAACAACGAATTCTATTTCTTGTGAATTACCTGAAGGCTTGTAATAGTGCAGTGGATAACCTTTTTTAACTAAAGTCTCAGCCACAACGTTTTCATATATTCCGCCTTTGGCGTTTCCAAGCATTTTATTATTTAAGATATCTCTTTTTGCTAAATCGCCAAGTGTTGCCATAAGAAGTCCTGTGTCGTTTATGTACAATTTAAATTCCGTTGATTCAGCATTAGCTACTAGCGGCGAATATGGCTCATGAACGTTATAGCAAGGGTTTACAACATTTGCATCACAAAGCCATGTGATACTATCACTATACTTTTTAGAACCTGCACCCTTTTCAACTTGCGCATAAGAAAAGCGTTTATTTTCTTTAGCTAATTGCATAGGCAAACTTTTATAACATTGACGTATTTTAGCCTGATTCACTTTTTTAGCATGTTGCGAAATATCATCATCATAAGATGCAAGTATTTTGTTTTGTTTCTTTTTTACAACTCCAAAATCTTTTGATGCAATATAAGCTGCAACTACTTCCGGCATACCTCCGACAACTATATATTCTCTAAATAACTGCTCAAATTTTTCATTTAATACATCAGGTACTTTTGCGCCGGAATCGAAATAAAATTTTAAATCTTCTATAACATCATTTTCATAATTATTTGCCCAGAGAAATTCTTCAAAATCTAAAGAGTGCATCACATACTGAGTCTCATATCCAACTGGAATTGATTCTACTTCTTCGACTTCTTTATCTGCGTCCGCTCCATAATGCAGTCCAAGAAGAGATCCTGATGCAATTACATCGAATCTATCATCCTGTGCTAAAAACTTTAATGCAGTCCTTGCTTTTGAGCATCTTTGAATTTCATCTAAGAAAATCAAAGTATTGCCTGGAACTAATTTTTTATCAGGCTTTGTATAACTAATCTTTTTAAAAATTTCTTCTGAATTTAACGAGCCTTCAAAAATCTCTTTTAATTGAGGATCTTCAAAAAAGTTCAATTCGATAAATGACTTATATTCAGCCTCACCGAATTTTTCAACAAGGTATGTTTTGCCAACCTGTCTAGCGCCTTTAATAAGCAGACATTCTTTTTCTTTGTGTTCTTTCCAATCTAATAGAAAATTATATGCTTTTCGTTTTAACATACTAAACTCCTTTATTTACTTGATTTTACAACATTTTTTGAGCGTTAGTCAATAATTTTTGCCACATATTGGACTACTAAATCTTTAAAAAATGCCCCAAATAGGACTACCATATCTTCGAGAAATACCATAAATTAGACTATTAAATCTTTCAAAAATGCTTTAAATTGGACCACCAATCCAAAATTCACTGAATTTTCACTTTTTGAGTGAATTTTCACTAAAATTCGGCAAAACGCTAATTTGCCGAATTTGGATCAAGATTTTCTAACCGGCATTAGGACCGGGTCCACTTTTCTAACCATTTTCTAACTTTTTGAACGAGAATTGGTTAAAACTGGTTAACGCGAGCTGACACTAAAAAGCACGAAAGCCCTTGCAGTGCAAGGACTCCGGCCGAATTGAATAAAATTGGATGATACTGATTGATACTGTCGTCTTATCTTAAATCATGTTGGTAAAAACGAAATCCCAGTTCGAATCTAGGTAACAGCACTAATCAAAATCTCCAAAGCTTCTATTACATTGACATTCTTTGATTATTCTGCAAAAATTAACTCATGAAAAAAATTACTACAAAAGAACTGATTTTATTTGCGGTGCTTGGAGCAATCATGTTTCTTTCTAAAAAGATCATGGAACCTCTGCCAAATATCAATTTGCTTGGCCCGCTGATAATGACATATACATTAGTCTTTAGAAAAAAGGCGTTGATCCCTATTTACGTTTATATATTGTTGGATGGCCTCTTCGTAGGATTTAGCATATGGTGGATTCCTTACCTATATGTGTGGGTCATCCTATGGGCCGTAACAATGATGTTGCCTCGCGAAATAAATAAGAAAACGAAATATATCGTTTATCCAATTGTATGTTGTTTATATGGGCTGACGTTTGGGACTCTGTATTCTCCGGCGCAAGCACTGTTGGCCGGGATGTCATTCCAAGAAATGATTGAGTGGATTATCATCGGATTGCCGTACGATGCAATTCACGGTGCAGGAAATCTTGTGTTAGGATTCTTAATCGTACCGCTGACAGATTTATTAAATAAATTAAAACAAAATTAAAAAACTCCGGATTTGCTCCGGAGTTTTCTTTTCCTTATCTATATCTCTCTTCTCAATATATCCTTGTTAAGCTTGCCTGTCCTGTCGGCGACGTTAATCAATTCAAGCTGCAAAGACACAACGGCGGTGGCTGTCGCGATTCTATCAATTATAGCATTAAGTGCAATTACAATCGCGATAGCTTCAACAGTAACACCAAGCTGTGATAGAATCAGCATGTGGCATGAAACGCCAGCGCCAGGAATTGGAGGAGTCGCAATCGCAAGAATAATAGCGACAATGGTTAAAGTTACAATTTCAGGAACGCTAAGTGTTTTGCCATAAAAACTAGCCAAACAGAAACCTCCAGTCAAATACTCGGCAAATGAACCCGTCTTAAATACAACTTGCCCAAGAGGAATCCCAACCTCGACCATATCCTTGTCTATTCCGTACTTCTTTTCACAAGTTGCAACGTTAGATGTAAATGCCGCAACAGACGATGCTGTCGAAAACGCAATCATCATAGACTGGGACATCTTCTTTAATATGATTTTAGGGTTGACCTTTTCTTTAACAGATACTCGCAGTACTTCAAACAATATAATTGCAACACAAATCACAAATAGCAACAGTGGGAATAAATAAACTGCTGACAACATTGACAATTTGTCCAAAGCAACAATTTGGAAGATACTAATAAATACTGTTATTGGAAGAAGTTTTACAATAACCTCGACAATGCGTTGAACGATTTGCGTAAGCTGTTGAAAAAGTTCCAAGACTCCGTTAACCTTAATATTTAAAACCAACATGCCCAAACCAAAACAAACCGAAATAAAAATAATCTGAAGCGTATTGCTATTTGCAAATGGCGCAACAATATTATCAGGAACTATATCGAGTAGCATCAAATAAATCGCGTTAACATTAAATGCTCCGCCTCCTGCATTAACAGGCGGGAAAATCGGAACTAAAATCAAAAGTCCCAGTACTGCCGAAGCGAAATATGTAAAAATGAAATTTCTAATCATCTTTCCACCAATTTGATGGAAAGTACCCATGTCCCCCATTCCGCAAATTCCCATTATTACCGAGAAGAAAATCAAGAACGATGCCGTTGCTGAAAGGAATGACATAAGAGTATCAGAAAAAGGCGCCAAAAAATTATTTGCAATATTAGCTGTTATGTTGCCAGGCACTGACTTTGCTGCGAAACCAAGAAGGAATCCCATAGCCACGGCAAGCAAAATCCAAACAATCTCTGAGATATTTTTCTTTTGTTCCGGAGTCACCTGAATGCAATTTTGACCATTCTTATAAGTCCAAGCTGGATCAATGCCAACAGAAGAAAGCAAATTATGAGTAATTGCCATTTCTTCGGATGCAGAGAATGGATCAAAACTAATTCCAGGGATACGAATAACCATGCTATCACGTCTTAAACGACGTTCGTGAGTAATTGAAATTTCAGTATCTGGGCCAAACTTTTCCTGATATGCTAAAAGAAACTCCTCAACCATGAGGCATGTTCTAATGCTCTTACGCCTTCCAGTACTGTACTTGTCTAAAAACTCGCGCAAGCTCGCGCTTGCTTGATCAATGTCTTCGTTTCTTAAAGTAAGTTTCATAAATATTACTATTCCAATCTAAAATTTAATACCTAGTTATTATATCACATTGAAATTAATTTCTTCATAATCACTCTTGCTTTTTCTTATGAACAACTTTGCTGGCACCGCTATTTTTTGTGCGCTTGCTAACAACAGCGAACATAATTATAACAATGATTACAAAAACAGGAATGCAAATTAGTAAAATCCTATCAACTCTAGCCCCTGCCTGGCACTTTGCCAGCCCTTCTTCGCAAGCAGCGATTGCTTCCTGGTCTCCACCACATTGGTTATAGAAATCGATTGCTGCTTTGTACATTTTGACTCCGGCAGAATATTCTTCTTTCTTAAGAAGAAGCTTGCCTGCAGAATCAGTCATGTCGGCTGCAAGCTTTGCATTCTTTTCGATGTTTTCTGGTTCAGATAAAACTGCAGCTTTAACCTCTTCCAAAAGATCAACTGCCCTGCCAGGGTCTTGTGTATAGCAATAATCATAAATTGCAGTTATAAGATAGAAAACTTTGTCGTTTGCGGTTGTCGCATTTTGATATGCGTCGAGACTCTGCTGAACGGCATTTTCGTAAAACTGTGGATTGATGTCTGCCGCAACAAAAGTGCTGCACATAACTACAAGCGCAATAATTAAACAAAGAATTCTTGATAATTTTTTCATGTTAAATCTCCTAAAATCAGTTTACCTTTTATTATACCACGAAAATACCCTTCCTATTTGCAATTCTCACTCATTTCCGTTAGAATAAAAGCCTATGAAAGGCAATTTAGTTAGCAAAAAATATAATAGAATGTTTATCATAGGCTTCACCGGCTACATCATCTATATTGCCGGAGAAAATGCTACAGGCATCATTACCGGCCTCATTTTTGGGGAAGACGCTGTTGCCGCATTTGCGCTCGTAAGCCCTATACTTGAAGTCGCTTACTTCGCCGCTATGATTATCTCATGCGGAATTCCAACGGTAGTGAATAGACTTAAAGGTGAATTCAAGGAAAAAGAGGCGGCATGCCTAACAGGAACCGGCCTTATAATTTCCGTTGCGCTTGGCATCCTCGGAGCACTCATTACCTTTGCAATGAAAGAGCTTTTCTTCACATTCTATGCATCTTCACCCGGTATCGAATATTATGCGCGCATATATTATCAGTATGTAATCGGCATAGTTTTACTCTACCCAACCTATTGGTACGTTTACTATCTCGTTCTTAACGATGGTGGCGAAAGCGAACAATTCGGCACAGATGTTGTTGCGACTTTGGCATCGATTATTATTCCACTCGCATTCGCAAAGCCATTTGGCATTGCCGCAATTGGAGTGTCCCGCATTGCATGTCTCTGCCTTAGCGCCGTATTCTTCTTCGTTCATTTCAAAAAGAAAAAGAATGGCATTAAGTTTAAACTTAAACTTAATTTCAAATATATGAAAGAGTCTTTATCAATCGGATTCCTAAACGGCGAACCAATGATGTGCCTCGCGCTGATGCATATCATTTTAACAAAAATTATTCTTGTATTCCTTGGGCCACAATATATTGCAGTTAGCTTTGCCGTTGCCGAAGTTATCCAATTTACAACAAGCGCAGCTTGCACAATTCGGTCAGGGGCTGCGTTTATCTCAATTGCCTATGCTGAAAAGAATGAAGCTGGTATTAGACAAATAATGCGACTGATTAACAAAGCTGCCCTTGCAGTAAGCATAATAATCACAGTTGGAATGGAGCTTACCGCAAAATTTATCCCAGCGCTTTACGGAATCACCGGCGAACCATACGTTGGCGAAACCGTTTATGCAATCCGCATAGCAGCACTTGCCACAATATTTACATCGTTTATCTGCGAGTTTTGCCACTATGCATCAACCATCAACTATATTCTTGATGCAAGCATCGCAGCAACCGTGCAATATCTGATTTCACCTCTCATTCTCACGACTGCGTTAATCAGTACAAGAGGCTTTAAAGGCTATGCATATTCAAATATGCTCTATCCAATCTTGTCGGCAATCATAATTATCATCTTCTTGCTTATTAAATACAAGAAAGGCAAATTGCCATACCTGCTTGATGATTGGAAGACAACAACAATCTATGAAGCATATAAAATTTCGCCAGAGCAAGCCCCAATTACAAGCGCAAGGATTAATGAACAGTTAACCGCGCAAGGTGTTGACGAAAAGATTAAAAATGAGATTTGCTTGATTGTAGAAGAAATGATGCTGGTTGTTTTTAACAAGAACAATGAAAAGAAAGTTGATGGCGATGCTTCAATTCTAATTTCAGAAAACGATATTAGATTGATCTTCCGTGACAACGGAAAAATCTTTGATATAACAAAATCTGAAGACTTCGTCAAGTCACTTGGAGAATACGTTCTCTCATTAGTAATCGAAAACTTAGAAAAAGAAAAACTAACAATGCTTTCATTTAACCGAAGCTGTTTCAAATGGAATCTATAAATAATAAAAATCCGGAGCAATGCTCCGGATTTTTATTTACATTACTTTGCACAAATTTTCTTGCCAGCAGGGATAATCAATCCGCCAAATACATTGCCAAGACTGATAATAACAAGCCTTAAAATTCCCTGTCCCGTAAAGAATTCACCAGCAACTCCGTAATAGAACATATCTGCGACGCTATGTTCGCTACCAATTAAGATAAATACGGCAACACCAAACACAAGCGACAAGTACTTTCCAAATTCGTGAGGATTGCTTTTGTAACCTTCTACTGCGATATAAATAAGCATATTACAAATTGCACCAAGGAAAAACAGACTAACCAAAGTGTCAGCGTTCTTAACCGCAACAAGGCTCTTTGCAGTTTCCATCATGCCAGATCCTAATCTGCTAAGTCTAATAAACAACGCAATGATTAATGTCCCAATCACATTGCCAATCCAGATAAGGCAAAGGTCACAAAGATAACTTGGTTTGTTATCTAAGATGTAGCATGCCTTGCCTGTAAAAAGGTTAAAGCCTTGTGTACAAATCGTAAGCAGCCCAACCGAGAAAAGGATGGCGCCGACAATTTTGTGCTCGCCTGCCAAAGCAAGGAAAACCGCACCGCCAATTGCGATGCAAATGCCTGCTAATATTGATTTAATAAAAACTTCTAATTTGTTATTCATATCTCTTAATTAATAAAACTTAATTGCAGCTTTGATAAAACCATCAGTATGATTAATCATCATTTCACTAACCTTATCAAAATCTTTTACATCATAAATTTTTGTAACTCCGGTGAACTTCCAAATCCCTTTATCAAGAAGGTCCATGCAACGGCGACAAAGATCGGCTTCGTAATCAATTCTGCGCTCGTGGCAATTGATTGTCGTAATAGCTTTGAAGTTCCAAAGCTTGTAATCAATTGTTCTATCTCCGTCATTATGATATCCGCCAATGCCAAGTCTTCCGTGCGCCTTAACAAGTCTTCCTGCAAGCTGAAGTCCATCTTCAGTTCCAGTAAACTCCATAACGGTTGGAATGCCCAACGCGAACAGTGTAGAATTATCACCATTTCTGGTTAAATCTACAAAGCCCATTGTATCAAAGTCAGAAATATAATTCTGAGGAATTTCTTCTGGCAAATAGGTTTCTGTTGCTCCAAATCTCCTTGCATTTTCTAAAGCCTCAGGGCGCTTATCAATTGCAATAATATTACCATATCCCATAGCCTTAAACAAAGAAATTGTTCCAAGTCCCATATAACCACAGCCTACAACGGCAACTGTGTCGCCCAGAGTCTGAACCGGGAGCTTCATTGCTGCGGAAAGCAGACATGCCAAAGGTTCAGAAATTGCATCTTCATCCTTTAAGCTATCAGGGACGTGGGCCATCTTTGCAGGTTCTACTACAATATATTCTTTATATGCTCCACCACCAAGACCTGTTACTCTGTCGCCAACCTTAAATCCTTTAACATTAGCACCAATCTTTTCTACGACGCCGATGGATTCGTGGCCTAACAGGTCTCCAGCCTTAGCAGTCTTCCAAGGATACCATTCAGAATGACACATTCCGGTCAAAGTTACATGCACAAGCATTTCATCATCTGTGATTTCAGGAATTGGCACTTCAATAATTTCCGTCTTACCAGGGCCAGCCATAACCATTTGTCTCATAGTATACTCCTTTATACCTACCCTCATTACAGAGTCTTATTTCAAAATCATACTTGTTAATAATTCAGCTAGCTTAGCATGTCCATTGGCTGTCAAATGTTCTGAATCAAGCGTTGACACTTCTAACTTATCTGTACAGTCTAAAAACATGCAACCATGTCTTTCAGCGACCTCTTTATAAAGCGGAGCTATCGCATGAGACTTCATAATCGAATCATCATCAAGCTGATCAGCAAAAGGTGAATTATGATAATCATCCAATATTGCTGCCGGGGCAACAATTATCATCTTTGGAACAAACTCCTGCATCTCAGGAATCTGAGATTCAACCTCTTCTACCAACCTTTCCATACCAGCGGCAATATCTAAAGGACTTAAATGAAGATCCGCATTACAATCATTTGTACCAAGCATAAAGATAATGTAATCAACTGGCTTATTAGATCCCATGCAAGGAGCAAGATATGGTAAACCATTTTTCCATACACATTCAATTCTATCATAAGCAGTTGTTCTGCCATTTAAACCTTCTGGCACAACTTCGTAATCGTTTCCCAAATTCTTTTGCAAAATTGTTGTCCACCTTTGTTCCTTTGGATAACGCATTCCACTAAGCGGTTCATGCCCAAAAGTATTAGAGTCCCCATAGCATAAAACTGTTTTCATAATCTCACCTTTTCAGTAATTTCCATCTTTTCCTGCAGCCCTTCCAAACTAATCTGATATTGCTCTTTGGTAATTGCACCAGTCGACAGGAATTTATCTAAAAGCTTCTTTTGCTTATTATATAACTCAAGTTTCTCTTTGTCGTCCATGGAAATATTATAACACAACGCGGCCCCTATTTTTTTATTGTCGCCAAAAAGCTGCAGCATTTGCTGCAGCTTAATTTATACTTCTCCATTATCAATACTGTCATCATGCTCTTTGATGTGTTCATATTTGATTTCATTTGCAGCACATCGTTTGCTATGACTTGCGCCAAGATCTAAAAGATCTCCTTTTTCAAGAAGCTTTCTTTCTTCTCTTATTTGTCTTGCGAGCCAGTCCCCTTGCCTATCTTCCATCATATTTGAAACAAGAGCTTCTCTTGTTCTTGCCGTCTGATGATCAGGCGTAGGGTTAACCTTAATATGATATTTTTTTATCGGTTTAGGCTTAGTTATTACCTGTTTGTTTATATTCCTAACCCCGCCAGACTTTTTGGCATTAACAAATGCGACAAGCACAGCCACTATAACCCAGCATGTAATTACGCTTCTCATAAAGTTATTCCTTCACACTTTCCTTAAGAGCAGATACTGTCCCAGCAAGATTTGCAATATCTGATGGAACTATAATCTTGGTAGCCTGTCCATCTGCCATCTTTTCAGCAGTTTCAAATGACTTAAGTTTAATATAGCCATCGCCTGGGTTTGCTTCATTAATGAGCTTGATACTTTCTGCTTTTGCTTTCTGAACAGCAAGAAGTGCTTCTGCTTCGCCTTCAGCCTCTTTAATTTTTTGCTGTTTTAATGCTTCGGCTCTTAAAATTGCAGCTTCTTTTTCACCTTCGGCCAGAGTAATAGCAGACTGCTTCTTGCCTTCAGCAGTAAGAATTGCTTCTCTCTTTTCACGTTCAGCTTTCATCTGCTTTTCCATTGCTTCTTGAATAGACTTTGGAGGCTGAATGTTCTTAACTTCTACCCTACTAACCTTAATGCCCCATTTATCGGTTGCTTCATCTAAGATTGCAGTAATTCTTCCATTGATATCATCACGACTTGTAAGTGTTTCATCAAGTGTCATTGAGCCAATGATATTTCTAAGAGTTGTAGCAGAAAGGTTTTCAATAGCAGCAATTGGTCTTTCTACGCCATAAGCAAAGAGCTTAGGATCAAAGATGTAGAAGAACACTACCGAATCAACCATCATTGTAACGTTGTCTTTGGTAATTACAGGTTGAGGCTCAAAATCGGCAACCTGTTCTTTCAACGATACTTTTTTTACAATCTTGTGAATGATAGGAAGCTTAAGGTGAAGCCCTGCATTCCATGTTTCTTTATATTTACCAAATGATTCTAAAATCCAAGCACTTGCTTGCGGAACGATGCAAATGCAGCTGATAATAGCAATTGCTATGATAATTAGCAATGCAATAATTACGTAAAGCATATATATCCTCCTTTAACTATCGCCTAATAATATCATTATCTGATATAAACCTGTGCAAAAATCTGCTTATATAGATTTTAACCCTTTAAAAGCCCTCTTCCAAGACTAACAAGAAGTGCTATTCCAAGAAGTGGCCCGGCAAAAGCAATACTTAATAGTTCTATAGCTAGCACACCTATTACTAAATAAATGTGATCATTTTTTACCTCCTACATGGTCAAAAGCATGTTCCCGAAATCGAAATAAAAGATTTATCAACAATTACGCTAGAGATGCTTGCAACACTGAATACTTTAAATAGTCAAAAAGATCGACTTGTAGAAATCACAGTTGATGGTGAAGTATCAGATGAAGAAGAACTTGATTTTACCGCAATACAAAATACCCTTGAGAATATGTCTATGGCTATTGATGCATTAAAGCTTTGGACTGCCGAATCTGCAGCAAAGAAAGAAAAGTGATTCCTATCACCAATTCTCGCCCATATCGATGACTAGTACAAAATCTATACTATATCACCCTAAGTCCTGGCACAACAATTGCGCCAACGAGCATTATGAATCCGACTGCATATACTGCCAGCTTT
This sequence comes from Anaerovoracaceae bacterium, assembly GCA_045616685.1. GTDB lineage: Bacteria > Bacillota > Clostridia > Peptostreptococcales > Anaerovoracaceae > UBA1764. The sequence goes on along the minus strand of JAZLHF010000003.1, from coordinate 56,300 downwards.
TGTTTCTTGTTATCAAGTAATATTACTGGCAATGCGATGCCAAAGAATGCTGCGAGGATTGCGCTAAGCACATGGTTTGGCATGCTTCTAAGTGCCCATGCGAAGTAAGATACTGCAGCATTGGCATAATAAATAATTGGCACGCACAGGATTGCTGCTGACAGCCAGTTCTTTTTCTTTACAAGAAAAGCTATGGCTGCACCTGGCAGGGTCAATACTGTAAGCTTGAACCAAGTTTTGTAATACATAAAGATTCCCCAGCCGAGTGGATTAAATGGAACCTGAACAAGATAGATAAGTGGCTGACTTATTAAAAAGAATACGAAGCATTTAAGTGCTGCTTCGTACCATTTGTTGCAATTCACAACAATAATAATTGCAAACAGGAACCACCAGTCGAGATAGACTCCGATATCATGAAATGATGTTGAGTCTAATGCCGGGATATTTAAAATCATTCCAACGACAACACCAATAATAACCGCGAAGATTATTACTCTGGCCCATGTCATCTTTGTTTCGCCAAATAATTTTTTCATTTTATAATTCAATAATCAAGACATTCATGCCGAATGTACTTTGGTAATTAATTGTCTTTGCGATTTTTTGAACCAAGCGGATACCAATGTTCTTACATGGATCTTTTGGGTTAAATGGAGAGAAGCTTTCAAGCGGATTAAACTTCTTTGCATTGTTTCTTAACCTAAGTGTAATAGCGTCATTTTCTACTTCAACATAGATATCGATATAGCATCCTTTTGGAATGGCATGTGTTATTTCGTTTGCCGCCATTTCTTCCATGCAAAGACCACACATATAGCTGCGTCTTTGATCGATGCCATGTTCTTCGCAAAATACACTAATCTGTTGGGAAACGTTTACTACTTCTTCCATCTTTGTGATGGTGATATTCTTTTTAAATCCGCTGAAGTATAATTCTCCTGTAAGTTTTCTATGCCTCTTTTCCTTCATATAGTAAATTTGAAGAATCAGAAGACCGATAAGTTCGGCTACTACATAGCATGCCCATACTGCATTGATGCCCCATACTGGACTTAAGAATTTAGCAAATGCGACTGGCCCCAAAAGTGCAACTAATAAATAGTAGATGTTTGCGATTTTGATTTTGCCAAGGCTCTGGATTACATCTATATAAGCAGATCCCACAGTATATGGAATCTTAGTTGCAGCAAATCCAAGGAAGAGACGGTAACTTTGTTTAAGGACTTCCCCTTCTGCTCCGAATAATACGCAAATTGGTTTGCCTAATAATACAATGAATGCTATTTGCATCAAAGAAATCATTACGCCTACTCTGCAGGTCGAATAATATACTTTATCAAGCGATTTCTTATCGTTTTCGCCAACATAAAGGCTAGCGAGGATAACGCCTACTGCGACAACGCCTGTGCTAACAGCATCGATTGGACCAATTGCGGATCCAACTATAGCCATTGCAGAAACGGCAACATCTCCAGCAATATCAAAAGCAATGGTATTGAGTACTATGTTACGAACACCATAGAAAGCACATGAAAGTGCTGATGGACTTCCCATGATGCAAATTTTGGCTGAGTCGACAAGGTTAAATTGTTTGAAGTTAAATGTAAGAGTTGAATCTTTTGCAACGAATTTAGCTGCAAGAAAAATCAGTGTGACAAATTGACTTACTGATGATGCAAGCCCCATGCCCAAAATTCCACCGTTAAACACTTTTACGTTTAATAAGCCAAACAATAAATTTGAGGCTGCAAGAATGATTGTTGAAAGGAATGCATAATTTGCCTTTTCAATCATCTGAAGAAAGACCATCATTGATGGAACAACCATCATTGGGACAACTCCGATTGCAATGCCTTTAAGATAAAGGCTTGTTGTTTCAACAAACTCTTCTCTTGCGCCAAGAATATATGCGATTTGATTTGAGAATAGCAATCCGATGATTGTTAGCACTGCGCCCATGATGGCTGCACTAACAATGGCATCGTTAAAGATTTCGTTCAGTTTCTTTTTATCGCCACGCCCTAGATGACGGCCAAACATTATACGGCCACCACCTGAAATTATTGCGGCTAAAGCTCCTAAGATTACAGTAATTGGAGTAACAAAGCCGAGGGCAACCAAGGCATCCGGGCTTAAGAAATTACCAATTACGAATCCATTAATAATGCTGCTAAACGAGGCTGTTGCGGACGATAAAATCTGAGCTGGCAGTAAAGCCCAAAACATCTGCGTGATAATTTTGCTATCATTTGTAGTTTTGAACACATACTTACTATTCATTACAAATCAATACTTAAAATATTCATTCCAAATGAACTTTGATAGTTCATATCTTTAGCAATTGCGTTCACCATTCTGATACCGATGTTTCTAAATGGATCTCCAGGATCAAATGGTCTAAATGTATGAATTGGGTTATAAATTGTTGAATTATTTCTTAATCTGAGTTTAATATCTTCTCCATCAATACCAACATAAATATCGATGCGATGACGTTTCTTTGAGAAACCATGAGCAACAACGTTTCTTGCCATTTCTTCAAAGCAAAGGCCTGCCATCATGCTGCGTCTTTTATCAATACCACGTTCCTTGCAGAATGCCTGAATTTTTTCAGCAACATTTGTTACTTCTGCCATATTGCAAATGGAAAGGTTCATGCTTGGAATTTCTCCAAACTCTTCGTTAATGCAAAGAATGTCATAAAGACTAGTGAGCTTCTTTCCGTTCTTTCTCCATGCAGCATATACCATAAATATTAGTCCAATAACTTCCGCAACAAATATACATGACCAAATTGCCCAAACGCCGAGAAGTCTCTTTGTAAGTAACGCATATCCAAGCGGCGCAATGATTGCATTTACCAAATAAAATACATTAGCAAATTTAGCTCTTCCAAATGCCTGATATTCATTTATAACAACCAGCGTCAAAATATTAACTGGCATTGTTAAGCCCTGGATAATGTATGCCTGATATGTTTCTTCAAGAAGCAAACCTTCTGCTCCGAATAGACCAAACATTGGCTTGCCGAGGAAGATAATAATTATGAGCTTTGCGAATGCAAGACTTAAACCATATCTAAGCGATACTCTTGCCAAAGTCTTAAGAGAGCCTTTATCCTTTTCCCCAAAGTAAAGGCTTGCGATGATTAAAACTGTAGCCCCGTAACCGATATTAACTGCATCGAAAACTCCGGCAACTGAGTTAACAAGTGCAAGAGCTGATACTGCTATTTCTCCACCGCATTCAAGTGCGAGCACGTTAAGATAAAGGTTACGGATTGCATATAATAACGATGCAACTGCGGTTGGGCTGCCAAGCTTAATCATGTTAATAGCCATTCCTTTTTTTGTGCCTCTGATATCCCAATGCATTAGATGTTTATCAAAGCAGAACTTCAAAAGCAAGAAAATCATTGTAATAATCTGGCTTATTGATGCAGCAAGTCCCATCCCAAAGATGCCACCGTTAATCACTGTTACGTTTAATAAACTAAATATTAAGTTTGAAGCTGCAAGAATTACTGTTGAGATGAACGAGTAAGTTGATTTGTTGCCCATCTGAAGGTAAACCATTAAAGCTGGGTTCATAAGCATTGGAATGATTCCAATTGCTATACCTCTAACGTAAGTTGCAGTTGCTGCTTGAGAGCTACCATTTGCGCCAAGCAAAGTTGCGATTGGATTTGATAACGTAAGCCCGATGGTGGTTAAAATGGCGCCGGCTATGACCGCCAACAAAATTGAAATAGTAAAAATATAGTCGAGTTTTTTAACCTCACTACGGCCCATGTAGCGGCCTGACATAATTCGTGAGCCTCCGGCAATTACCGCTGCGAGTGCTCCGATTATAGCTGTCATCGGTGTTACAAAACCAAGCGCAAGCAAATCTTCTGGTGAAAGGAAGTTACCAATTACCAGTCCATTAATTATGCCGCCAAATGATGAAACAGCAACGGATAAAATCTGTACAGGAAGAAGTGCAACGCACATCTGAGCTATGATTTTTCCGTCGAATTTTACCTTGTTGTTTTTCTTGATATCCATACATAATAATTGTACCATAATATGCAATCTATGGTACAATAAACCTGGTGAGTTCGAAACCTTCCTCACTTAAAACAAAACTACAGGGGATTAATATGAATAACAAAACAAAAATGCTGGCAGAAGCCAGCATCATAGCCGCTTTATACGTAATCTTGACCATGATTTCAGCTGCTTTTGGGCTTTCTTCAAGCTATATTCAGCTTAGACTATCTGAAGCGCTTTGCATTTTGGCAATTTACACACCAGCGGCGATTCCTGGCCTTACAGCAGGCTGTCTGATTGGCAATATTTTATCAGGTTGCACGGTTTTAGACATCGTTTTGGGTAGCTTTGCCACCTTGATAGGAGCCTCGGCCTCTTGGAGGCTAAGGAAGCGCGAAATTTGGGCCATAGCGTCGCCAATTATAGCAAATGCGGTAATTATACCTTTTATAATTCATCTCGACTATGGGCTAAATAAAGCCTATCTCGTAGCATTCCCAATCCTAATCAGCGAGACAATTTCGATAGGGTTATTAGGACAATTAGTTAAAAGAGCGTATAAGAAAATCCAGGACAAATAGTCCTGGATTTATTTTTAATTTACCTTGAAATGACCATTTGCTTTCCCTGTTTGTCACAGGTGGGTTTCCTGCTCTTAGTCCTCTGTCTTCCACTGATATTGATGAGGCCTGACATAACGAAAAAGTAGACATCCGGAGTCCCATATAGCAAGTGTTGGAAAATAATAAGTCACCTCAAGGGTGACTTAATTATATCATATTAATGTTTAGAATGCTTACTTGACTTTTTGCGAAAGGCAACAATTATTACGATGACAATTATGATTGCTGCGGCAACTGCTGCCACAATAATAATTGTTTTTTTCTTTTTTGCAGCTTCAAGCTCTAAGCGTTTTGCCTCTTCTTCTGCAAGTCTCTTTGATTCAGCTTCTTCAGCAGCTATGCGCTCTGCTTCGAGTCTTTGCTCTTCATAGCTTAATACATTTTCAAAGAAATCATTCTTTGCGCTGTCAGATTCAATTGAAGAATAATAGCATCCATAATATGCTGGATTATATGTTGTAATTTGAGATGCTTTTGTTATCTCATTATTAGAACCATGAATCCAACGCTTGAACCATGTCCAGTGCTGGGACTGATGTTCTTCAAATCCTTTTTGCTGAGTTACTTGAAATGGCGTAAGTCCATCAAGTTCATCAAATGCTTCGTCCATCCATTCAAGTACAAGTTGATTTTCATCATAGAGATGGAAGTAAACTTTCTTCAAGAACGGAAATTCGCTTTCAGCATTTTCTAATGCTTTTCTAACCGTACCATTAACAAGCATGTGCATGCCGTGGCCATATTCTCCGTTAACATCATGAGTAACTAAAATCTGTGGCTCGAACTGATTTAATAAATTCTTTTCCCAAGTAATAATAGCATCTTCTGTTACGCCATACATGGCAAGGTTAGCTAAAGCCTGGTCATAGCTTTCAGAATAAAGATCTGCATATCCAGCTGATACTGGATAATTTCTTACTCCGCAAGCCCAAAGACCGTTGAGTCTTTCGTGGTGGCGAGTAATTTCTCCGGCATGATCAGTCGCATAAACAACCTGAACTTCGTATCCTTTAACTTCAGTGTAATAAGGCAAGATTCCGGCAAAGAAAAGCTGCTCGTCATCTGCATGTGAAGAGATTAATAAAAGATCTGCTTTCTCACATGGGGTTTCCCACTTCTGCACCCAATCTGGAACGTTGCTCTTATCAAAGGTATAGACTTCCTTCGGGGTAGCGCCCTTGATTTCGATGGTTGTTGCCGGGTCTATTTCTATATACTGGTGAATAAAGTATGCATTCTCAACAGCCTTGCCGTTTACCATATAGCTTTCCGGAGCCTGATCAAAAATCATATAGACCGCGGTAGCTTCTTCACAGTTTACTGTCTTGTCGGCAAAACAAAATGTGGTTGCGCAAAGCAATAATAAAGTTGTTAGTAATAATCTGCGTTTCATTATTGAACTGAAATAATTCCACCTAATTTTCTAATCGTATCTGATGCATCAAGCTTATCAAAGTTTAATGTCTCAAATGTGTCTCTTTGGAATTTTGCATTAAGAATGGTCTGCCCTTCCTCGAGCGCAGTAACTTCTACCTGCCAAAGTGGAAGCAATGCAAAGATGTCTCTTGCTGCCTTAAGTGTAATTCCTGAAACATAGTCTTCGTAAATATCTTTATCTGTTTTATATTCTTCAAGAACTTTATCAGCGTTAATCTTGCATTCAACAAACATCTTCATTGGATTGTCTGTCCCGCATTCGAATTCGCTGCCAAGTGCAATAAGTTCATCAAATGGATTTACATCGCTGATAACTTCAAGATATGTATCAATATCGCCATCAATAACCTTGGCCGCACGTTCTTTAAAATAGTCCCAATTTTCATAGCCAAGATTACTGGAGCTATTCTTGATAGCAAGCCATTCAATCTGCTTGTCGCTGATTGCATAGATACCCATGATAGCCTTTGAAAGGTCGCCTTTCTTTGGCTTCTTAGCAGCCTCTTTAGTTTCCGCTGGCTTTTCAGTTACTTCAGCTTTCTTTGTTGTCTTTTTAGATTTTTCATCCTTGCCAAGAAGCCCCTTAATATTCTTAGACTTTGTATATCTAACTCCGGTGCCAGGGATACTTGCAGTGCCTCTTACCTGGCCCTTAGTATTAATGCTTGCATGAAGTCCAGACACACCTGCAGAAAGGCTAAGGCCGCTCTTACTTACATTTACTTTTACTCCAGGAAGAATCTGAATGCTCTTTCTAAATGACAAACTCATTAGTAATTACTCTCCTTTATTGCTTTCGTAATTTTCGAGCGTAGCTCGATTGGTGATATAACCTCTACATGCTGCATGTACTGAAGTGCCCAGTAGAGCATCCCTTCTGTTGGCACATTAAGCAAGATTTCGAACTTCTCTCCTTTTGGAATTATGATAATATCAGTTCCGAATTTTTCAATGCAATAACGAAGCCCTGTTTCATCGCACATGAGCTTAACTTGTTTTGGCTCGCCGCTATATGCATATACTACCTTCTTTACTGAATCAAGATTTGCATCGCGTTTTGAAATACTAAGCTTTGAATCTAAGATTTCAATATCTTTCATCATATCAATGCGGTAGAATGCCAACTCTTTATGTCCTTCAAGAATTAAGACTAGATAGTAGTGTTCATTTTCACAAATCATTGCATATGGATTTGCGATATATTTCTTTTCTCTTCTTGGAACGAGGGTTTTAGTCTCATCATATTTAAGATATGTAAATCCGATTTGCTTTTTTTCGTTAATCGCCTGATCGATTACTTCGATATTTAAAAAAACTTCCTGGTTTGGAGATTTCTTTTCAGGATTAACGATGTTGGTATAACTATATTTTTTTCTTTCATGCACTGAAACAAAGCCGCGAATCTTTGATAAAAGCTCCTCAGTCTGCTTTTGAGTTATATAGCTGCAATTATATACAGCATCCAGCAAAAGTCTAATTTCACCCGAATCAAATTCACGTTCTCTAAGATAATAGCCTACTCCATTTTCTTCATACTTTGAAATGTCATAGCCCATATCGCACAGAGTCTCTACTGCGCCGTAGATGGTTCTGCGGTCTGGCTTTATATCATATTCATCATTAAGTCTTTCGCGCAGTTCTTTCATTGTCATGATATGCGCTTCATCAGAATACTCTTTAAGTACCTGAAGGATGCAGAGCATATTTGCTTTGTCTGTAATCATATCTTCCCCTAGAACATATTAGTTACAAATACTTCGATTCCAATGAGGATTAAAATCACGCCCCCAAGAATTGAAGCCTTATTAGAAAGCCTATTTCCAACAGTCCTACCAAGCTTAAGGCCGATAAGACAAATTACCATTGTTACGAGTCCGATGATTATGCTTGCAATGTTTGCAAGGAACGCATTATAGTTCGCAATTGTGAAGCCAACTGACAGAGCATCTATTGCTGTAGCAATTCCCTGCACCATCAGCATGCCAAAGCTTAATCCGCTATGTACTTCTTCGCCAGAGTCTCCCCTAATTCCCTCAATCAACATCTTGCCACCAATGTAGCCAAGCAAAATTATTGCAATCCAAGGGATAAACTTTTGAAAAGCTTCAAACTTTTGAGCCAGATAATGAACGCAAACCCAGCCAATCATAGGCATAAGATACTGATAAATTGCAAAAGTCCCGGCTATAAGCCAGGTCTTGCTCTTTTTCATATTTGGTTCACCAAGGCCGTCAGCAACAGAAACTGAAAATGCATCCATTGCCAGTCCGATGCCAAGGATAAGGTTTGTAATTAAAAAGCTAAAGCTAATCATTCTTCTTGTAAGTCTTTATGGTGTAGAGTAAATCTCCATCAAAGTATGGGCCATCTTCAGAAACAACATGAAACTTGTCTCTAAATTGAGGGAACCATACGTCAACCTTCTGTGCTTTGGTATCAACTTCTGTGATTACAAGTTCATCGCATTCATCAAGAAGCAGTTTATAAATTGTTGCACCCCCGCTTAAAACAATATCGCCAAGTTCAGATTTGTGAGCTTTAATATAATCATGAAAATCATCAAGATTATTAAACGTATAACAAACATAACCTGGCTCAACATCGTAAAGCTTACCTGTTGGAGCATCGATGTTTAAAACCAAAGTATTTCTCCCTGGAAGAGCTTTCCCTCTTGGCATTGACTCTAATGTTTTCTGGCCCATTACAACAGTTTGCCCAATTGTATGCTTCTTAAAATGAGCAAGGTCAGTTGGAAGATGGAATAATAAATCGTTGTTATAACCTAATGCAAGGTTTTTGTCGACTACGGCTAATGCTTTCATACTAAATAAAAAATTTCTTAAGTTTTGCGCGTATGCGCTGAATTGTATTATCTATTTGTTTAGGCGATTTACCTAAATATTTTGCGATGCTTTGATAGTCTCCGCCTTGAAGAAGCAGCTCTAAAACTTCTCGTTCAGCATTTGAAAGTATCTTTGCCTCCGGAGCAAGCAATAATTCTGTCATCTCGTTTAATAGCGCGATAGTTTCAGGGTCTGTATCAGCTCCTGCAGCAAGGCTTTCTCCTAGAGTCTGCGCATCTTCTTCGCCACCAATTGGTTTATCAAGACTTACGGCCGTATTAAGAGCTGAATACTTTTTTCTATTAGAAGATTTTATCGCAGTTATAATCTGACGATTAATGCAAAGATCGGCAAAGGTCTTAAAGCTTGTCCCTTTGCTTTCATCATAGTTTTGGATAGCCTTATAAAGACCTATCATGCCCTCTTGCACAATGTCTTCTTTGTCTGCACCAAGCATAAAGTAAAGACCTGCTTTGGCCTTTACTAAATCCTTATACTCTTCTAAGAGTTCTTCAGTTTTTGCTTCTTTGTCTATCAACTTCATAAAGCATAATTGCTGCAGCGTTGCTTGCGTTAAGGCTGTTAACCTTGCCTTTCATTGGCATAGAAACGATATAGTCAGATTTCTTTCTAACGATTTCAGAAACACCCTGCCCTTCTCCGCCGATTACAAGCGCGAGTGGACCAGTGAGTTTTGCATCACTGTAGTTTTCGCCGTCCATATCAATAGCAGCAATCCAAAGTCCTTTTTCTTTTAATTCATCAATTGTCTGTCCAAGGTTTGTTACCTTTGCAACAGGAATGTATTCGATTGCTCCGGCAGAAGCTTTAGCAACTGTTTCAGTTAAACCAACGGCTCTTCTTGCAGGAATGACAACGCCGTGCGCACCAACGCCATCGCAGCTTCTTAAAACTGCGCCGAGGTTATGCGGATCTTCAAGCCCATCAAGAATTACGATTAATGGATCTTCGCCGCGCTTTTTAGCGTTACTTAAAATTACATCTAAACTTACATAGTCTTTTGCTGCTACGTATGCGGCAACTCCCTGATGTGGGCGACCTGGCGCAAGTTTATCAAGCGCAATTTTGTCTACATACTGAACGACAATTTTCTTTTCGCGAGCAAGACTTGCAATCTTCTTTGCAGAACCTTCTGCGTCCTTTTGCATCATAACCTTATCAATGCTTCTTCCCGCTTTGATTGCTTCCATGACAGGATTGCGGCCAATGATAAGATTAGGATTTTCCAAGAGTTCTTCGCGAGCAACCTTTGGCTTACGAGCAGCCTTTGCTCTTGCAACAGCCTTTTCTGCGCTTGCAGATCTTGCGCTCTTTTTAGCAGCGCTTGGCTTGCGTGAAGTCACGGTCTGCTTGTGACCAGTTGATTTTTTCTTCTCTGGTGCGAGGCGACCATCTTTGCCAATCTTGTGCGCGGCTCTTTTATTTTTACCACTCTTTTCAGCACTTGCCTTAAGACGTGGGTTATCCCTCTTTGACATTTATTCTCCTTATACGGCTACAGGAATTCCTTTAATTTGTTCTCCATGTTCATAATCGTCAAGTCTAAAATCATCAATAGTAAAATCATAAAAGTTCTTGACTTCAGGATTCATCCAGAACTTAGGGGCTGGATATGTAGGTCTCTTGATTAACTCTTCAATAACAGGCAGATGTCTGTCATAAATGTGAGCGTCTGCAATAACATGAACGAGTTCGCCAGGAACAAGCCCACTAACCTGAGCTAACATATGAACAAGCACTGCGTATTGGCAAACATTCCATGCGTTTGCCGCTAAGATATCCTGTGAACGCTGATTCAAAATTGCGTTAAGCTTTCCATCAGTAACATTGAATGTCATTGAATACGCACATGGCTCTAATCCCATCTCGTGTAAATCTTCAAAGTTAAAGATGTTTGTCATGATTCTTCTTGAATATGGATCATTCTTTAAACACCAAAGCACATTATCAACCTGGTCCATTTCACCTTGCTTGAAGATGTACTTCTTTTGCATCTGATACCCATAAGCCTTGCCGATGCTGCCACTTTCGTCAGCCCAGCTATCCCAAATATGGCCTTTCAAATCATGAATATTATTTGATTTCTTCTGCCAGATCCAAAGAAGTTCGTCGATACATGTCTTGAATGGAACTGGACGCAATGTAAGGGCAGGAAATTCTTCTTGAAGATTGTAGCGATTAACTACGCCAAATATCTTTTTTGTATATGCCGGAGTCTTTGTATCATCCCACATAGCTCTTACTTGTTGTCCTTCTGTTGAAAATCCTTCATCCAGAACTCTCTGGCACATGTTGATAAATAAAGTATCAGCTTTACTCATATGTAGCCTCCATAATTTCTTCTAATCTTTCGTTTTGACCTGACAAATATAAATATCCAATAAGTGCTTCGAATGCTGTGGCCCATTTATATTCAACCATCGATGCATTTTTAGCCTTGGTTGCAACCTTGTGATTGCGTGCGCGTTTAACAAGAGTAAGCTCTTCTTCTGTTAAAGCTTCTTCCGCGATTAAACGCTTTACACTTTCGCATTGTGCGCTTGCTTTTACAAACTTTACAGATGCTTTGTGCATCTGATCTGGACGCTGTTTGCTAATCTTATCAAACAGGTGCTCTCTAATGAAAAGTTCATAAACCGCATCGCCCACAAATGCCAATGCAATTGTGTTCTCATTTTTATAATCCATTAGTTTTTAATAATTTGAATACCGTCTTTTGTATCTTTTATTGTAATGCCCTTTGCGGCGAGCTGATCACGAATAGCATCAGCTGTTGCCCAGTCTTTAGCAGCTCTTGCTGCCTGGCGTTTGTCAATGAGTTCCTGAAGTTCAGCATCAATTGCTGTATCTTCATCTTTTCTAAGAAGGCCAAGAACTTCTGTAAGCTCGTCAAGCATCTTTAGTGCTGCATCAATGTAAGCCTGTGATACAGATTCACGAAGTTCGGAATTAATTTCACGAACGAGTTCGAAAATTGCTCCGATTGCTCCGGCGGTATTAAGGTCATCATCCATGCATTCGATATACTTATTTTTATACTGATCAAGTGCAATGATTTTTTCTGCACTATCTACATCAGCAGCCTTTGCGGCCTTAAGGTTACGCTTGCATTCCTTGATTCTTCCAAGAGATGTCTTAGCTTCTTCCATAAGTTCATGACTAAAGTTAATTGGCCCGCGATATTGAGCTGAAAGCAAGAAGTAACGAAGAACTTCGCCATCGTATTCCTTTAAAATATCACGAACTGTAAAGAAGTTATTCAGTGACTTACTCATCTTTTCGTTATTTACTGTAATGAAACCATTATGCATCCAGTAGTTAGAGAATTTCTTGCCGGATAGTCCTTCACTTTGAGCGATTTCGTTCTCGTGGTGCGGAAACTGAAGGTCCTGCCCACCGCAGTGGAGGTCGATTGTTTCGCCAAGATACTTCTTTGACATTGTTGAGCATTCAATATGCCAACCTGGTCTGCCAAAGCCCCATGGACTTTCCCAAGCAATTTCATCATCTGACTTTCTTGCTTTCCAAAGCGCAAAGTCAAGTGGATCTTCCTTCTTTTCGCCTTCAGGAATTCTTGCCCCTACTTCGAGGTCTTCTATGTAGTTACCAGAAAGCTGCCCATAATTTGGGAACTTTCTTGTAGAGTAGTAAACATCGCCGTCAACTTCATAAGCCATTCCTTTATCGATAAGGCCCTGCACGAATGCGATGATGTCTGGCATTGTTTCTGTTACTCTTGGATGAACATCAGCAATCTTAATGTTAAGAGCCTTAACATCCCTAAAGTATTCGTCAATATATTTCTGCCCTACTTCAAGAGCCGAGATTCCTTCTTCTCTTGCGCGATTGATAATCTTGTCATCAACATCTGTAAAATTCTGAACATACTTGACTTTTTGTCCACGATATTCAAGGTATTTTCTCATAGTATCAAATACTACAAATGGACGAGCGTTACCAATGTGAATATAGTTATAGACTGTAGGACCGCAAACATACATCTTAAGTTCGTTTGAATCCATTGGCACTAATTCTTCTTTTCTTCTTGTGAGCGTGTTATAAATCTTCATAATTATTCTTCAATCATTTCTACTGTCTTCATAACCTGTGGGTCGTTTGGTTTATCCATCATATTGCGTGGAGTTAGAACAATCATACGAGCAACATCAAGGCCTTCAATGAGCTTTCCGAATGCTGCATAGTCACCATCAAGCCAAGGTGCATCATCAACCATAATGAAGAACTGTGAACCAGCTGAGTTAGGATCCATTGCTCTTGCCATAGAGAGGACTCCGGCAGTGTGCTTAAGATCATTCTTAAAGCCGTTCTTTGCAAATTCACCAACGATTGTATGTCCTGGGCCACCCATTCCCGTACCTGTTGGGTCGCCGCCCTGAATCATGAATCCAGGAATTACTCTATGGAAGATTGTTCCGTTATAGAATCCTTCTTTAACAAGGTTAATGAAATTTTCAACTGTCTTTGGAGCGATTTCAGGATAAAGTTCAGCCTTCATTACATCTCCATTTTCCATTGTTATTTGTACTATCTTTGCCATATTGTCTTCTTGCGGGGGCTGCCACTTAGCGCCTCTTAACCTCTTTTCTCTTTTTCTACTAATTCAACTGCTTGTTTAATAGCGTCTTCATATGTAAGTTCAACTTTGTCGGTGTCGCGGCGGAGTTTGTATTCAACCTTGCCTTCGCTTGCAAGTTTACCAACAACAATTCTGATTGGAATACCGATAAGGTCTGCGTCTTTAAACTTAACGCCTGGGCGCTCGTCTCTATCGTCTAAAATAACTTCGATGCCCTTTGCTGTAAGTTCGTCGTGCATCTTATTCGCGAGAGCAACTTGCGCTTCATCTTTAAGATTTACTAAATCGATAATTACATGATATGGAGCAACTGACATTGGCCAGATGATTCCGTTTTCATCGTGATGCTGTTCAACAATAGCGGCAACTGTTCTTGAGACTCCGATACCATAACACCCCATTACTACGAACTGATCCTTTTGATCAGCATCTTTGTATGTGAAGTTCATCTTCTCACTATACTTTGTGTGAAGCTTAAATACTTGCCCAACTTCAATTGAGCGAGCTGTCTTAACTGGCTTACCACAGCATGGGCATGGATCACCTCCCTGAAGAAGTTTAAGATCCTTAACAATGTCTGCCTTATAATCACGACCATAGTTTACATTGATAAGGTGGTGATCTTCTTTGCAGGCTCCGGCAATCATATTCTTTGCATTAACAAGCTCTGTATCTACAATAATCTTGCAATTGTGAAGACCGACAGGGCCTGTAAATCCTGCAACACATCCAGTTGCTGGGCCCATCTTGCTTTCGTCTGCCATTCTGATTGCAAATTCTGGAACATCAAGAGCGTTGATAAGTTTTGTTTCATTAAGCTGTCTGTCACCTCTGATGAAACAGCACACAAAATCTGGATCTGGACTATCTTCTTTATAAACTTCATACATGATAGCCTTGATACTCTTTTTAGGATCGGCCTTGAGGAAGTTACATACTTCTTCAATTGTCTTTGTTCCCGGAGTATGAACTTCTTCCATTGGAAGTTCTGCTTCTTCAGGCATTACCTCATCTTTAAATTCTGCTTTTTCAGCTGTTGCTGCCATGTCGCAGTTTTCGCAATAGAGAATTTCTTCTTCGCCTGTTTCAGAGAGTGCACAAAATTCGTGTGAACCGCTTCCGCCGATTGCACCTGTATCTGCTTCTACTGGTCTAAAAAATAATCCGCAGCGAGTAAATACTTTTGTATACGCATCGTACATGATGTCATAACTCTTCTGAAGTCCATCTTCATCCAAATCGAATGAATAAGCATCTTTCATTAAGAATTCACGCGAACGAATCAGTCCAAAACGAGGACGAGCTTCGTCTCTATACTTTGTCTGAATCTGATAAAGATTCATTGGAAGTTGACGCCATGATGTGATGTTAGATCTTGCTACATTTGTGAAAACTTCTTCTGCTGTTGGGCCAAGAACAAAGTCTCTTTCATTTCTATCCTTTGTTCTCCAAAGTTCTGGGCCGTATGCATACCAACGACCAGATTCCTGCCAAAGCTCTGCAGGCTGAACTGCTGATGTAAGAATTTCTTGTGCTCCAGCAGCGTCCATTTCTTCACGAACAATATTTTCAACCTTGTGAAGTGCACGCATACCAAGTGGCATGTAGCTGTAGAAACCAGAAACTTCTTTTCTAATCATTCCAGCACGAAGAAGGAATACATGAGATGGAATTTCAGCTTCTGCCGGAACTTCTCTCAAGGTGTTAAAAAACATCTTTGATACTTTCATTTTTGTTTTATCCTTTCAGTGTACATGTGGCGAGTGTTGCGATGCCTTCGCGACTTCTCTCGCCTAAATGTTCTTCTGTAGTTGCTTTAATACTTACTTTATCAACATCAACGCCAAGGGCTTTGGCGGTGCTTTCTCTCATAGTCTGGATATATGGTGCAAGCTTTGGATTTTCTGCAATTACCGTTGCATCAATCATTACAATTTCATATCCTTTTTCGCGAATAAGTGCTACTGTCTTCTGAAGAATTGTTTCTCCGGACATACCAAAAGTTTCTTCACTCCTAGGCCCGCAGTCTGGGAAGATGTGACCGATATCACCGAGCGCTGCTGCGCCAAGCATTGCATCTGCAATTGCATGAGCAAGAACGTCTGCATCTGAATGCCCAAGCAATCCTTTGTCATAAGGAATCTTTGTGCATCCAAGCATCAGATCTCGGCCCTCTACTAATTTATGTACGTCATATCCATTGCCCACTCTTATTTTCATAGGCATATCCTCCGGAGTCGTGATTTTTATATTCTTGTAATCGCCTTCGGTGATTGCGAGTTTTCCCTGCTGCCCTTTTTCTTTCCAGAATTCCTCGAGCACACTGACATCATCTGTGCTATAAAAATTATTTTTATAAGCAAGTGCATATGCTTCTTTTAGAATTTCAGTTTTAAATCCTTGCGGAGTTTGCACTTCATAGAGCTTGCCCCTATCTAATGTTTCATCAGCAGTTCTAATTGTGCTCTTTGGTTGAACGCAAGGGACTGCGGCATCATTTTCTTTAAGCGCATCAACTACTTTATCGATAACTTCTTTTGTTACGAAAGGTCTTGCCGCATCATGAATAAGAACGTAGTCGCCTGAAACTTTAGCGAGTGCGTTATTAATTGAATCTTGACGCTCCTTGCCGCCCAAAACTGCAATGCAACCTTCTGGGACTTTTGATAAATCATCAGTGACAACTATAATCTCATTAAAACCTGAAAAAGCGCACAGTGCCTTTTCAAGCACTGTAGCGCCATCAATACTATGATATTGTTTTGGTGTGCTGCTGCCGAAACGTTTTCCCGATCCAGCAGCAGCGATAATTACTGATACGTTCATTATTTTGCTTTAACAAATATCATTCGACCTGCTGAGGTCTGCAGCACACTTGTTACTGTAGTCATCACGGTCTTGCCGATAAGTTTACGACCATTTTCAACAACGATCATTGTGCCGTCGTCTAAGTATGCAACGCCTTGTGCTGATTCTTTACCTTCCTTTACAATGAAGACCTCCATGTCCTCACCAGGAATTACAACTGGCTTAATTGCATTTGCGAGTTCGTTAATATTAAGAACTGGCACGTTTTGAATTGATGCAACCTTATTAAGATTAAAATCATTGGTTACAACAACTCCCTTCATAATCTGAGCAAGCTTTAAAAGTTTTACGTCCACTTCCGGTATATCTTCTAAGCTCTTTTCAGATTCTGTGTTATAAATTGCGATACCGAAATCTGTTTGAATCTTGTCTAAAATATCAAGACCGCGACGTCCGCGATTTCGCTTAAGCGAATCTCCGGAGTCTGCGATATGTCTCAATTCGACAAGGACAAATTCAGGTATTACAATCTCGCCCTCAATGAATCCTGTTTTTAGAATATCTAAAATTCTTCCGTCAATAATGACAGAAGTGTCCAGAATCTTTGGAGAGGCGGAGCTTACTTTTCCTTTAGTCTTTGCTATTTGGGTAATGTTCTGCATAGAAAATGCTGGGATGTCTTCGAACTTATTTACCAGTCGTCTCGAAAGTACAGAACAT
Organism: Anaerovoracaceae bacterium; assembly: GCA_045616685.1. Lineage (GTDB taxonomy): Bacteria > Bacillota > Clostridia > Peptostreptococcales > Anaerovoracaceae > UBA1764. Next base: position 39,217 of record JAZLHF010000003.1, on the reverse strand, counting down.
GTATAAGCAAACAAAACGTACATGATGGCACAGATTACTGTTGAAAGATAAGCCGTCTGTAAAAATCTTATGTTCATAATAATCTGCGAACATAGATAGGCGATTAGCAATCCAACCAGCAATCCTAAAGCTCCGGCAAAGAGTTCTACTGCAGGAACTTTTGAAAGAGTGCCTTCGATAGATGTAACAGTCTTATTTGTGAATTTACGAAGTCTGGCAAATAAATAAAAGAAAATAATACCGAATAAACCAACGAAGAAAACTGTAGCCAACATGGTTGCACCCGAGTCGAACTCCCAGAATCTTCCCAAAACATCCTCGCTAATAAGGAATGTTGAGACTCCGTATCCAAACAGCATTCCGGCCAAAGTGAAAAGACCACGGAATACTCTGCTTAGCATCTTGTCCTCCTTAAATATTTAATTGTAATTTATATTAAATGGCGTTATTAATAGCGGCATCAGCCTCAGCTTCTGTGATGCCGTTTACCAAAACCATTTCAGATGAAAGAATTTGCATAGCAGTGTTAAGCAATTTCTTTTCTCCGGCAGAAAGTTTCTTTTCACGTTCGGTGCGAACAAGATTACGAATTACTTCTGCAACCTGTTTAGGATCTCCTGTCTTGAGCTTTTCGTTGTTATCGCGCAGTCGCCTGTTCCAATTTTCGTCCATAGGTGTTGACTTTGCACTCAAGACCTTTACTACTTCATTCATTTCATTGGATGTGACAATGCCGCGAAGTCCTGCCTCTTGACATTTATCTATAGGAACCATTACCTGCATACGACCATAAGGAATCTGTAGCACGTAATAAGATTTCATTTCACCGAAAATTTCTTTTTCTTCAATTTTTTCAATAACGCCGGCCCCGTGCATTGGGTATACGACTTTATCTCCAATTTTAAACATATTGCCTACCGTTTCTGATTTAGCCTGCAAAATCGCAGACCTCCCCTGACAATATTATACACTTCCATAATATAGTAGTCAAAGTTGAGAAATTTATTTATGGAAATTATTGACATAAGAACAATTGTTCGGTATACTATTAGTAGTTTAAATGCAAAATAGAAAACCGCCGATTAATCAGCGGCCTATCGCCGCACCCCAAGCGGTAATCTCATAAATTAATTGTATCCTATATTGGTAGAAATCAATGAAAAAAAACAAATTAATCTTTGTATGTAATGATTGTGGGTTTGAAAGTCAAAAATGGCTTGGACAATGTCCGGGATGTGGCTCATGGAACTCATTCTTCGAACAAAAAATTGTCGATTTAGATGAGAAGGACACACGCCGCCGCAGCACGTCTCAAAATAAGACTGTTTTGCCACATAAGCTTATAGATGTCACTGCAAGTAGCGAAAAGCGAATCGATACAGGAATCGATGAATTTAACCGCGTTCTTGGGGGAGGCCTCGTACCCGGAAGCCTGAGTCTTATCACAGGCGAACCTGGAATTGGTAAATCAACACTGATTATTCAAGCTGCTGCTAATATCGCAAAGCACGGTCCTGTTCTTTATGTTTCTGGAGAAGAATCTGAAGAACAAATTAAAATGCGCGCTGACAGAGTTTGCAGAGGTATTGAAGATTTATACATACTTGCCGAAACAAATATAGAAGCAATACTTGAAGCTGCCAAAACAATGCAACCTAAACTTCTTATCATTGATTCCATTCAGACTATGTATTCAGAAGAATTAGAATCTGCACCAGGAAGCGTTTCACAAGTTAGACAAGTTGGTAATCTATTAATGACTTTAGGAAAAACAAACGACATTCCTATTTTCATTGTTGCACACGTTACTAAATCAGGCGAACTTGCAGGGCCAAAGATTGTTGAACATTTGGTTGATACCGTTTTGGAATTCACTGGCGAACGCAGTGGAGATTTAAGAATTCTTCGTGCTGTTAAAAATCGTTTTGGAACAACTTCTGAAATTGGGGCCTTTGATATGCAAGAAGAAGGGCTTATTGAAATTGATAATCTTTCCGGAGTCTTTCTTGACGGAATGAAAGAAGCGGAAGGCTCAGTTGCAACAGCAGTATATGAAGGTACTCGGCCTCTACTCTTAGAGCTTCAAGCTTTGACAAGCCCTTGCAGCGCAGGTTTTCCAATGAGAAGATCTGTTGGTGTTGATAACAATCGTCTATCAATGATAATTGCTGTTCTCGAAAAGAAAGCAAAGCTTAATCTCTTTTCAACAGATGTATATATCAATATAGTTGGCGGGTTCAAGCCACAAGGAACGAGCACTGACCTTGCCGTCGCTCTGGCAATTTGGTCGGAAAAAGCAGGCAAAGTAATTCCAAATGATTTACTTGCCGTTGGTGAGCTTGGTCTGACTGGGGAACTTAGACCAATTCAAAACTGCGAGAAGCTTCTTAAGGAAGCCGAGCGCATGGGATTTAAAGAAGCCCTAATTCCAAAGCGTAACGCAGAAAAACTTCGTGGTAAATTTAGCATCAAGATCCACGGGATAAGTAACATAAAAGAAGCTCTCAATTATTAGAGAGCTTCTTTTTTATTCGTATAAGTGTTACTTATTTTCTGCTTCTTCTTCAGCCTTATGAGCTGCAATGATCTTTTCAGCGTTAGCCTGTGGCACCTGCTGGTACTTGCTGAATTCCATTGTGAAGGAACCCTTGGCCTGAGTCATTGAACGAAGTGCTGTAGCATAGTCAAGGCATTCAGCTTGTGGAACTTCTGCGTGAAGAACCTGTCCACCACCTTCTGCTGGGTCCATGCCCATTACAACGCCACGTCTATTTGGAAGATCGCCCATGATTGCGCCTACGAAATCATCCGGAACTGTAATTTCAAGTTTCATGATAGGTTCGAGGAGGCAAGGTTTAGCTTCTACAACACCCTTCTTAAATGCGAGTGATGCAGCAATCTTGAATGACATTTCATCGGAGTCTACAGCATGGTATGAACCAAAGTGAAGTGTTGCTTTAATATTTTGGCACTTGCAACCTGCGAGAGGTCCCTTTTCCATACATTCTCTTAAGCCTTTTTCTACAGCTGGAATGAACTGACGTGGAACTACACCGCCGACTACGGCATCAACGAATTCGAATTCCTGATCGGATGGTTCGAACTTGATTGTAACATCACCGTACTGACCAGCACCACCGGACTGCTTCTTGTGCTTACCCTGAACATCGGATTCGCCCTTAATTGTTTCTCTGTAAGCAATCTTTTGTGGAACCACTTCTACGTCTGCGCCATATCTATCCTTAAGCTTAGCAAGGATTGTTGCTGACTGAATATCACCAACTGTTCCTAGCAACGACTGTGATGTTTCTACATTTCTTTCGAATACGAATGATGGATCTTCTTCCTTAAGCTTTGCAATACCTGTTGCGAGCTTAGCATCATCACCCTTGTTCTTTGATTCAATAGCTGTGAAGAGTGTTGGCTGGGCAAATGTAATCTTTTCGAGTTTAACCTGTGCTGCCTTGTCACAAAGTGTATCGCCTGTCTGGGTGAACTGAAGTTTACCAAGAGCTACGATATCACCAGGCTGTACTTCACCAGAGTCTGCCTGAGTCTTTCCTCTAAGGAAGAACATTGAACCAAGCTTTTCTTCTTTTTCTGTATTTGTATTATATAACATGCTACCTGGTACAAGCTTACCGCGGATAACCTTTGCAAGAGAAATCTTTCCAAGGAATGGATCTGCGATTGTCTTAAATACGTAAGCAACTGTAGAACCTGCACCGTATGTAACGTCTTCACCTTCAACTGCCTTAACTGTGCCATCAGCCTTTGGAACATAGTTGATGCAAGCATCAAGAACTTCCTTAACGCCAGTTCCGTTAAGAGCTGAGCATGTGAATACTGGGCAAATGCTTCCGTCTTTAATACCATTCATGAGGCCTGTGTTAAATTCAGCTTCTGTGAATTCCTGGCCATCGAAGAATTTTTCCATTAAAGCTTCGTCTGTTTCAGCAATAGCTTCGTTAAGAGCGTCTTTGTCATCGAGTGTTACAACTGATGTTCCGAACTTTGCCTTAAGATCAGCAACTACCTGATCGAGATTTACGTTATCCTTATCAATCTTGTTGATGATGAAGAATCTTGGTGTTCCTGTAGCTTTGCAAGCAGTCCAGCACTTTTCTGTACCAACCTGGATTCCTGATGAAGCATCTACAAAAATTGCAGCAGCTTCTGCAGCCTTAAGAGCTGAGTTAACTTCGCCTGCAAAATCGAAAACGCCAGGAGCGTCGAGAAAGTTAAGTTTTACCTTGTTATATTCAACAGGAACGATTGAAAGGCCAATGGAATAACCTTTTTCAATTTCCATCTTATCAAAGTCAGAAACGGTATTTCCGTCTTCAACTTTGCCAAGTCTGCTGATTACTCCTGTAGCAAGCAGGGCAGCTTCAAGGAATGTTGTCTTACCTGTGCTACCATGTCCTACCAGAGCGATGTTTCTAATTGTTTCGCTTGTGTAGCCCTTCATTAATTTATCCTCCTAAAAAATTTGAAAACTTTTATCAACACTTAAGTTTATAACTTAGAAATCCGCTGTGCGCGGCGTTCTTGGGAATGGAAGTACGTCTCTGATGTTACCAACGCCAGTTAAGTACATAATCATCCTTTCAAAACCGAGACCGAAACCTGCGTGCTTTACGCCGCCGTATTTACGAAGTTCGAGATACCACCAGTATGTCTTTTCATCCATACCAAGTCTTTTAATCTTATCAAGAAGTACATCGTATCTTTCTTCACGCTGTGATCCACCAACGATTTCTCCAACTCCCGGAACAAGAAGGTCGCATGCTGCAACTGTCTTGCCATCTTCGTTCTCGCGCATATAGAATGCTTTGATTTCGGATGGGTAATCGATGAGGAATACCGGTGCGTTAAATACTTGTTCTGTAATATACCTTTCATGTTCAGACTGAAGATCCATACCCCAGCCTGTAACTTCGTATTCGAACTTGTGTCCGTCTTTAACAGCTTTTTCTAAGATTTCAATTGCTTCTGTGTAAGTGAGACGCTTGAACTCACTGTTAACTACGTGGTTAAGTCTTTCGTGAAGGCCCTTATCTACGAAGCTGTTGAAAAACTTCATTTCCTCTGGGCAATGTTCCATAGTGTAGGTGATGATGAACTTAACCATTTCTTCAATTAAGTTCATATCATCGTTTAAGTCTGCAAAAGCAATTTCTGGTTCAATCATCCAGAACTCGGAAGCATGTCTTGTTGTGCTTGAGTTTTCTGCTCTGAATGTTGGGCCAAATGTATATGTGTTCTTGAATGCTAATGCAAAGATTTCTGCCTCGAGCTGGCCACTTACTGTTAGGCTAGCTTTCTTTCCGAAGAAGTCCTTGTCATAGTCAATTTCGCCCTTGTCTGTAAGAGGAACACTTTCAAGTGGAAGTGTTGTTACCTGAAACATTTCTCCAGCACCTTCTGCATCACTTGCTGTGATAAGTGGTGGGTGTGCATAGATGAATCCTCTTTCTTGGAAGAATTTATGGATTGCATATGCTGCAACGCTACGAACTCTAAAGACTGCAGAGAACATATTTGTTCTTGGTCTTAAGTGAGCTTGAGTACGAAGGTATTCCATTGTATGTCTCTTATTTTGAATTGGATAATCGGCATCAGATGGAGCTTCGATTACAATTTCTTTTGCTTTAATTTCGAAAGGCTGTTTTGCCTCCGGAGTCAAAACTAATTCACCCTTTACACTTAATCCTGTTGAGAGTGGAAGGTGTGCGATTTCATCGTAGTTAGAAACTATTTCACGTTCATATACAATCTGAACTGACTTAAAATATGTTCCGTCATTCAGTTCGATAAAACCAAATTGTTTAGAGTCTCTATTATTTCTAATCCAGCCCTCTACTTCTACAGGACCTTCATACTTTTTCGGATTAGCAAATATTAATCTTAAATCTATCATATTCTATCCTTCTTTTCGATTTATCGGCCCAAAGCCGCACATATAATCATACCATAAAAATAAGGCTTGGTGAATATACCAAGCCTTGATTTTTAACTATTATAGGCATTTTTCTGTCTATCTATAAATTGTGGTCTATATCCCCCGCTACCCCAAAATAGCGGCATCAGAGACAGAGCCTCCAACTTCATTAAATTTATGCAATAGAGTTTCAACGGTTAACGCCTTCTTTTCTTCGCCCTTTACATCAAAGATGACGCTTCCGTTATGCATCATTACGAGTCTGTTGCCATAGTCAATGGCATTTTGCATATTATGGGTAACCATTAAAGCGGTCAGATTTTCCTCTTTTACAATCCTGTCTGAAAGGTCTAAAACTGTAGTTGCAGTCTTTGGATCGAGAGCTGCAGTATGTTCATCTAAGAGTAAAATTTCAGGCTTCTTAACAGTTGCCATAAGAAGAGTGATTGCCTGACGCTGGCCTCCGGAAAGAAGCCCTACCTTGGACTCTACTCTATCTTCGAGACCGAGACCAAGTCGTGCAAGCTGACTCTTGTAAAGTTCTAACTCCCCACCACGTGGCATTCCCCATTTAAGTGTGTGCTTTGCTCCACGTCTATATGCGAGAGCTAAATTTTCTGAAATCCACATATTAGGAGCTGTACCCATCATTGGATCTTGAAATACTCTGCCGATATATTTTGCACGAGCAACTTCTGACATGTATGTAATGTCTTCACCATTCAGCTTAATCTTTCCACCATCAGGAAGAAGTGATCCTGCAATCGCATTAAGCATTGTAGATTTTCCTGCGCCGTTTGATCCGATGATTGTGATGAAGTCACCTTTATTTACTTCAAGATTCAAATCGATGAATACTCTCTTTTCATTTATTGTTCCTGCATTGAAGGTTTTTCTTAAATGTTCAATCTTAAGCATCTAATTCATCCTCCAAAGCATAAGCTTTTCTTTGTTTAGTAAAATTTGCTTTATCCTTCCAAACTGGCACGGCAAGAGCTATAGCAACGATAAGAGCTGTAATAATCTTAAGGTCGGTTGCTTTCATCCATGGCAGTGTAAGTGCACAAGCGATAATCGTTCTATAGATGATTGCACCAAGTGTAATTGCGCCCATTTTGAATGCAAAGTTCTGCTCTTTATGAATGAACAAAACTTCACCGATGATTACTGATGCAAGTCCAATTACGATTGTGCCCTGCCCCATGTTTACGAGAGCTGAGCCGTAGTCAAACTGTGAAATCAAACTTCCTGATAAAGCTACAAGTCCGTTGGAAACCATAAGACAAAGAACAGTCATGCTGTCTGTATTGATTCCCATAGCTCTGGCCATACTTGCGTTACTTCCGGTTGCACGAACTGCGCATCCAAGCTCGGTCCCAAAGAACCAATAAAGAGCTAAAACGATAATTGCGCAAACGATAACGCCAACGATGATTGAGAGAGTGTTGGACTTAAGACCTGCTGGAAGAAATCCTGCGACAATTGTTTTTAGTGACTTACCAGCAAGAGCTACTGTCGCCTTATCACCAAGTATTCTAATGTTTACAGAATACAAAGCTATCTGAGTCAAGATACCAGACAAGATTGCTGGAATCTTAAATTTTGTATGAAGTATTCCTGTAATAAGTCCTGCAAGGCAGCCTGCGACAATGCAAATAAGCATTGAAACAAATGGATTAAGTCCCTTGTTAATCAGAACAACCGTGACTGCAGCGCCAAGAGGAAATGCTCCTTCAATTGTTAAGTCGGCAATATCAAGGACTCTAAATGTAAGATAGATTCCTAACGTAAGAATCGCCCACATCAGACCTTGCGCTATGCCTGATTGTATAGTTGCTAATGACATATTATTCCCTAGTAAATTGTTGCTCTATCTTTTACTGATGCAGGAAGTTCGAGGCCGAGGGCATCTACACTTGCCTGATTAATTGCTGTTTCGCATCCTTCTGTCTGGAAACCCACAGGCATTGCTGCAACTGTTGCGAGTGGATCTTCTGCGTTAAGAATTTCAACTGCCATCGCTGCTGTCTGTTTTCCAAGCTGGAAGTAATCAATTCCAAATGTTGCTGTTGCACCACCTTGTACCTGACCCGGCTCTCCAGCGACAATTGGAATGCCACATTCATTTGCTGTTGCCGAAACAAGAGCCATACCATCAGCTAATGTGTTATCTGTTGGAATGTAGAGTGCATCTACCTGACCCTTAAGAGATTCAATTGCTGATTTAACTTCATCGATTGCTGAAACTGTTTTCTGAATGCATGTCATACCGAGCTTTTCAATCTGAGTTTTTGCAAGTTCAAATTGTGCTGCGGAATTAGATTCTGATGAGCAGTACATAACTGCAACTGTCTTTGCGTTTGGAAGAATTTCTTTCAGCAAATCAATCTGTTCTGCAACAGGGTTCATATCAGATGTTCCGCTGATATTGCCACCAGGATTATTTGCATCTGCAACGATGCCGGATGCTATAGGATCAGTAACTGCCGTAAAAAGAACTGGAATATCTGTTGTCTTTTCTTTAAGGCAAGATACAGATGGTGTTGCGATAGCAAAGATTAAATCTGAACCATCATTAATAAGTGTATCTGCAATTGTTGGACAGTTTGCTGTATCTGCTGCTGCGGATAGATAATTAATCTTGATGTTTTCTCCATCTACAAAGCCTGCTTCTTCGAGGCCGGCTTTAAAACCCTCGAATGAGTTTTGAAGAGCTGTGAATTCCCCAAACTGCATTACGCCAATTTTGATAACGTCGCTTGATTCATTTGAACCAGATCCTGAATCGCCACAAGCGGCGAGACTAAAGACCATAACGAGGGCGAAGATAAGTGCTAATAATTTTTTCATGATAAACTCCTTTTTACAATTAAAAAACCCACCGAAAATCGGTGGGTCATTGTTAACTAAACATTAAAAGTTAGTCGAGCGAAGTACAACAACGATCCACCTGAGTATTGCCATAATAATAACCATAGTTCATAAGATTTCTCATTATGTACCTATCTCCTTTCTTAAATAATGCATATACTTTAACACATACATGCGCTAAAGTAAAGTGTTTTTTGTTATCTTTTTACAATTGTAAAGGGTATGTTATACGGCTTCCCCATAGCCCCTTCCCTAAATTCCATAAGGGTTACAAGCGAAATGTGCTTTTCCAAGGCTTTTTTACGCACATGAGCATCAATTGCCGATAAATCAACGTCTTCGTCCTCATACCCCGGAGCTACGACGTCAAAAAGGTTCCCAATCGTGGTGACCGTGCCAGACGGCAGACTTTCCAATCTTTCAGTTATCGCATCGGCGATATGATAATCATCCGCATCATTAAAAAAGTTCATACTATTTTGCTAAATTATAATAAATAATCTTTGCAGTACTGCCCCAAATTACATGACCACTATATTCATAGAATATTTCTACCTGACTTTGTTTACGCCATCTGTAATTCTTCCCTCCGACAATCTTGTCATAAGGGAAATCTTCTCCCGGAGCCCTCTTCCATTCAACTATGTGTTTTTCTGGCTCGTTGTTTTTAAAAAATGAAAGTGGAACAATAAAAACCTCACCAACTTCATCTTTGCTAAAACTAAAATCGTACGCTTTAATCTTCGCAACAAATGGAATCATGCAAAGACTTGGCATATGAAAAATTTTTGCCGATTGTATATCTTCGATTTGATTTTCGTTAATGCAAAGCTCTTCGCATGTTTCACGAATTACAGCTTCAAGCGCAGTCTCGCCATTCTCAATAATTCCGCCAGGAAGGCAAACATCACCGGGTTGATCTGGCAATTTGTTTGAGCGAACCTCGAAGAGGATATGTTGCTCACCATCAATTTCTACAATAGGAATGAGGACTGCAGCAACCGTACTTCCTTCGTCAATTATTACGTCTATTTGATTGTTATCATTTTGAATTTTCATATTAATATTATATATCATGCTCCAGCGAAATGTGAGATAATATAAATATATTAAGGAGATTTTTATGGAAATTAGAACTGCCAAAAAAAATGAATATGCGACAGTTGTTGACTTTTATAGTAACCTCATCATATCTCTACAAATAGATAATTATGATTTTAATCCACTTTGGGTTTTAGGCGTTCATCCAAGCTACGAGCTCTTAAAATCGTCCGTTGAAAATGATGAAATGATTCTTGCACTTGAAGGTGACAAGATTGTTGGAGCAATGATTGTCAATCAATTCGGTAATGATGGCTATAAAGACATCGCTTGGAAAGTTGATGCATCAAGCAATGAAATAGCTTACATTCACGTCTTGGCTATCTCAGCCCAAAATCTTCATAGGCATATTGCAAGCGAGATGATTAAATTTGCAGTTGATTATTGTAAAGCGAAAGGCCTTAAAGTAATTCGCCTCGATGTTATTGAAGGCAATGATCCCGCGCGCAAACTTTATAGCAAATGCGGCTTCGATTTAGTAGAAGAGAAAAAACTATTTTATCCAGTCTGTAATTGGAAAATTTTTAGTATGTTTGAATACAACCTTTGCAAATAAAAAAGAACCGCATAAGTAACGCGGTTCTTTTAATTTGTCTATAAATTTTATTTAACTACCATATCCCAAGTAATAGTAGCTGCTGTATTGTAGTTTTCGTTAAACCAGCGTGTTACCTTACATTCCATAGGGTCTGCTATTACCTTAAAGTATGTTTCCCAGCCAGATCCGGTGCTCTCAACCTGATCCGCTGTGCTGATACCCATAAGATATCCTGACCATCTAAGATATGTCATAACCTCATCAAAATTTGCATCATCAAGGACATAATTCATTGTCCAGCACTGATGGAGATGGTTTCTGTTAGCATGATATTTTTCCAAACTATCAATAAGAATTAAATCTCCGGTATTGGTATCTGTGTAATAGGCATAGATTGGGAACTTCTCAAAAGCCTTTTTAACATCAAGTCCAAGTGATTGATACTTAATATAGTCATCCCAAATATCGTGGCCTGTAAGTTCTGATCTCCAGTCAACTGGATTACCGAGCAAATCGAATCCAACATATCCTTCTGCTTCTGAATAGTATGTCATGTATGAATAACGAATTGTATCCATTAATGAAACATGATCAGATACTGTGTTGATGTAATCAAGGTAAGGAACTGTTGCCTGATATCTACCAACGCCTGCTCCATACTGTTCTTTATATGTTCCATCTTCGTTATAAAGGTAGTCCTCTTGGAGGAAGAAGTTGAAACTGTAATCAATTCCTTCATGCCAAATTGCATAGTTGTCTATAAATTCAAGAACCCCGTGTCTTCCTGTACTATCTTCCATTGCGACAACTTCAAACCACATAAGTGATGGCATATTAAACGTATAAACATCAATAGTTGGCTCATCATTTGGGAAGATTCTATTATAATCCTCGTCTACAGCACCAACACGTTTAAGAACATCATCAATCTTTATGTTTTGCGATGCTAAGACTGAAGGAAGCGATTGTGTGCAACAACGAGTTTCTGCGCCAGGATATGTTCCAGAGCAGTTCCATATATTCTGACGATTTTCATCAAATTGACCAGTACGCATTAATACTGCGCAATAAAGAGAACATTTATTCCCTTTTTCATCTATACCAAAAGACATTGTATCTGTTGCTGTATAAGGCAGCATTGCATAAACGTTGTCACTAAGGTCTCCCTCAAGAACTTGATGATAACTTTGTTCATCCATGCCGGTGTATGCAAGTCCCCAGAAAGGATACTTAACATTGTTACCTTCTTCTACCATAAACTCATAAGAGCAATATGGTGTTGCTTGAAGATCCATGTTACGAACAGCCCCTACAATACCATTCTGATAATCAGCAAATGTAATAGAGCATCCAGCAGGTTTAGCTGTAGAAGTTCCATACTTTTCGCTGCCATACAATTCGTTAGCCAGTTCAAGGCCATTTAAATCAAGACCTTTGTAGTGAACGCCAACCACAGGATCAGATTCGTTGTAAAGGACAGTATACTTTTTTGCAGTATTTTCTTGTTTTTCTTCATTGGTAGACTTAGGAGTACAAGCTACTAAGCTTACTACTATTACCAAAGCTAAAATAATTGATAATACTTTTTTCATATTAGCCTACCTTGCTAGTGAAACAGCTACAGCTACTGCTACTGTTGCCCCTACCATTGGGTTATTACCCATACCAAGAAAACCCATCATTTCTACATGAGCAGGTACTGATGAAGAACCAGCAAACTGTGCATCTGAATGCATTCTTCCCATTGTGTCTGTCATGCCGTAGCTTGCAGGACCAGCTGCCATGTTATCTGGATGAAGTGTTCTACCAGTACCACCACCAGAAGCAACTGAGAAGTATTTCTTACCTTGTTCGATACATTCCTTCTTATATGTACCAGCTACTGGGTGCTGGAATCTTGTTGGATTTGTTGAGTTCCCTGTGATGGAAACGTCTACGCCTTCGTGATGCATGATTGCAACACCTTCACGAACATCGTCAGCACCGAAGCACTTAACGAGAGCTCTTTCACCCTTTGAATAAGGAATTTCTTTTACAACCTTAAGCCCACCTGTGTAGTAGTCGAACTGTGTCTGAACATATGTGAACCCGTTAATTCTTGAAATAATCTGAGCAGCGTCTTTGCCAAGTCCGTTTAAGATAACGCGAAGAGGTTCCTTACGAGCCTTATTTGCATTCTTAACGATACCGATAGCACCTTCAGCAGCAGCAAAACTTTCGTGCCCAGCAAGGAAAGCAAAACACTTTGTTTCGTCTCTTAAAAGCATTGCGCCAAGGTTACCATGACCAAGCCCTACTTTTCTATCTTCAGCTACTGAACCAGGAATACAAAATGCCTGGAGCCCTTCTCCGATAGCTTCTGCAGCATCTGCAGCAGTCTTTGCCCCCTTCTTGATTGCGATAGCAGCGCCGACGCAATACGCCCAAGCAGCATTTTCGAAGCATATTGGCTGAATACCTTTTACGATTTCGTAAGGGTCAAAGCCCTTTGCTTTACAAATATCACGGCATTCTTCAATACTGTTGATTCCATATTTGCCTATAACGCCGTTAATCTTATCTATTCTTCTTTCATAACTTTCAAATAATGCCATAATGCTGCCTCCTATTCCTTTCTTGGATCGATGTACTTAGCAGCATCTTCGAACTGACCATAGTGGCCCTTGTTCTTTTCTAATGCTTCGTTAGCATCCATACCACCCTTGATAGCATCCATCATCTTACCAAGGTTAATGAATTCATAACCAACAATTTCATCAGCTTCGTTAAGAGCAATTTTTGTGATATATCCTTCAGCAAGTTCAAGATATCTTGGACCCTTAGCTAATGTTCCATATGTTGTGCCAACCTGGCTTCTAATTCCCTTACCAAGGTCTTCAAGTCCTCCACCGATTGGGAGTCCCCCTTCTGAGAAAGCTGTTTGCGTTCTGCCATAAACAATCTGGAGGAAGAGTTCTCTCATAGCTGTGTTAATAGCATCACATACAAGGTCAGTATTAAGAGCTTCGAGAATTGTCTTTCCGATAAGAATTTCACTGCACATAGCTGCGGAATGGCTCATGCCACTACAACCGAGTGTTTCGATTAATGCTTCCTGAATAACGCCTTCCTTAACGTTTAATGTAAGCTTGCAAGCTCCCTGCTGTGGTGCACACCAACCGATACCATGTGTAAGACCACTGATATCTTTAATTTCTTTTGCCTGAACCCATTTCCCTTCTTCAGGAATTGGAGCAGGCCCATGATATGCGCCCTTAGCAACTGGACACATATGCTCAATTTCTGTTGTGTAAATCATTTATTTGCACGTCCTTTCTTTGAAATACGTTTAAAACTATTCAATAGCAATAGTACATTTTTCACCAAAGGCTACATCTTTTCAACGAGCATTTTTTTAAGTGTGATAGCATCAATCTTACCACTTCCGAGAAGCGGGAACTTGTCCAAAATGAAGTAATACTTTGGCATCTTATATTTTGCGAGATGTTCAAGTAAGAAGCTTTCAGCAGCATCTCTATTCCAAACTTCGCCCGGCTTAAGAATAATTGCTGCTGCTACAACTTCACCCATGATTTCATCAGGAACGCCGATAACTTTAACGTCTGCAACCTCCGGCAGCTTGGCAATTACTTCTGCAATTTCGCCCGGAGAAATATTTTCGCCACCACTAATAATTAAATCTTTGCAACGACCAACAATCTTAATATATCCGTCTTCGGTTCTTATGCCGATATCTCCTGTAGCAAGCCAACCTTCGTCATCAACAGGCTGTCTGTCAATTGGTAAACGATAATAGCAAATTACCATTGCGTTTGATTTAATATAGATTTCACCAGGCTGCCCATCTGGAAGAATTTCTCCAGTAGCAAGATCTCGAATTTGAAGTTCAAGCCCTTCAACAGGAACCCCAACAGTTGTTGTGATATGTTCTGTCGTATCTTCATAACGAGTGATACTGACTGCGGCATTTTCGCTCATTCCATAAATATTGCCGAAGTGGTTATTTGGCATGAGCTTTCTAAGCATAGTCATTTGCGCATCTGTTGTTGCAGAACCACCCAGAACTGATACTCTAAGTGATGCAAGTTTTGCAGGGTCAAATGCCTTTGCCTGACACATTGCTAAGAACATCGTTGGGACTGTATTAAATATTGTTGCTTTATATCTATCAATTAATCCAATGATTAAATCTGGAGATGCGCTTTCTGGAATAACTGAAGTATATCCTGTAATAACACCAAGTGCTATGCAAGTCGCAAATCCAAATACATGGAACAATGGAAGAAATGCAAGATTTACATCTTCCTTAGTGAGCTTAAATTCCTTAAGAAGTGGCTCACAACATGTAAGGAGGTTAAACGATGAATCTAAAATTGCCTTTGGAAGCCCCGTTGATCCTGAAGAGTAAATAATTACGCTTGCATCATCAGCATGAAAATCTTCTTTGTAAAGACCCGCGATTGCATCGTATTCATCGCAACGTGCCATGACATTCTCTGAAGAACTAATGTTATATACAACTTCTACAGGGCAATCTGCTTCAAGAAGAGCCTCCTGGAATACTCCAAACTTTGTAGTGCCAGGAACCTCACCGTAACACATGTGAGTTATATCGCCAATTCTTGCCATAGTAGCAAGTTCATTTGAATTGAGCCCCGGGTTAACAAGAACTGCAATGCCACCCAACTTCTGAATAGCATAGAAGGTGAATACCCAGTTGATTGAGTTTACAGAGCAAATACCAACGTGGGTTCCTCTCTTTACTCCCTTTAAAGCTAAATCGTGAGCAATAATCTGAGATCCTTTATCAAGGTCTGCCCAAGTATAGCTTTGATTTAAATATATAAATGCAGCGCGATTTGCATCTGTTTTCACACGTTTTCTAAATAATGTTGGAAAGCTTAAACGATATGGATCTTCTTCACCATCAAGGTCAAGAACCTTTGGTATTACTTTAATCATATCGTCAAACCCAGTCATCTTGAAGACTTCAATTATAGATTCATTGGCTTCAATTATTCTCATCGTAGTTTCAGATAATTTCTTCCTAGCCACGAGTAAGACTCTAAGCCCCGCTGATGTAATGTAATCTGTCTGGGAGAAATCGATAGTTAAATCCAAATCTGAATAATCAAGCTCTAATAAGCTTTGACTAAGGATATCAGAGCTAACAGTATCAACAGTACCAATAACAGATAATGTCACTTCTCTTTCACTTCCTGATTTAATAACTTGCATTTTGCCCTCCTTAATTTTGCTGTGCAAGCCTCTTTGATTCTTTATATCTTGCATAAATTTCCGCAAGGATATTTGAAACGATATAAATTATAGTTCCATAAATGAAAACCATTAGAGTTGACAATGAATCCCCATCGCCTTTGGCAAGGAAAATAATCTCGGTCCACCCAACAAATATCCAATGAATACAATAGATTCGATTTATATTTGAACTCATTCTTGTAATGTTTCTCTTCGCCTTATCTTTTAGTGCCAAACTGATGAAGTAGTACATACTTGTAGCAAATATCATACAACAAAAGGATATGAGCGCTTCAAATGTTGTCATCTGGTAAAAGTAGGACAGATTACCGTTCATCATTCCAAATTTATTTGGAATTGCGATAAGCATATATATAGCAGCAATTGTTGCCGAAACAGGCAAAGCAATTGAATAGTACTTCTTTTTATCTTTGCAATGTTTTAAAACTTTACCATACAGATAACCGCCTACTACAAAGATGAACCATGTAGTCAGCGAAAATACTCCGCCATAGTCTATACCCAACGGACTTTCAACATTTAAAAACAAACCAGCGAACAATGCGACATAGATATTATCTATATAAATAAACCGTGCAAAGCTGCTAAATAAAGACATGGCAAGCGCAACGATGGCAATGGCTTTATCTGATAATTTGATTCTCTTAAGGAACCCAAACAACATCAAAGCTAAGCCGGCAAATTGCATGATATCATTTTGAAAAGTATCTACAATAACATATTTACTGAAAGTGAAATCAGGAATGCTTTTTGCGAAAATCAATTCTGGAATTCCATATCTTAAGACGTTCAACAAATATCCAAACAAGAAAATCTGCAAACCACGTCTCATAGTTTTTGTTGCGTTATCTACGCTTTCTTTCCAAGTATATGCAAGGCCTATGCCCATCGAACTCATAAAAGTAACAGCTCCAAATAATGCATCCAGCACAATTGCTACTACAAAATACGCTGCACTTTCTTCCATCTCCGGAGCCGTAAGGTATTCGAAGCAATGTACATATACCATGCCCAAGATGCAAACAACTTTCGCAATATCGAATTCAATTTGGCGCTCTGTGTTACATAATTCTTTTCCAAATAAATTTTTAATCATCGTTTCTCAAACTTTCCTCGAGTTGCTGTTTCGCCTGTTTTAAAAAATCAAAAAAGTTGTGATTCGAGATTTGTCTCGAATAATCTATACGTCTTGATGCATCAAGAGTTATCTTATTAACATAATCTTCATCAACAATTGCATTCACATCATTTGGGGTGAACTTGTTCGTTGCTGCATTATAATAGCCCCTCTCGCTCTTCCATGATCCATTAACCCAAATTGCAAGTGGATCAGAATCTGAAAGCAAATCGCGACCAACATAAAGTCTTGAATCATAATCGATACCGAAAAGATTAAGAACTGTTGGAACAATATCTACTGAATAGCTTGGCCCATCAATAACAATCTGTTCGTCCATTTCTTCAAGGCATGGGGACCAAATTACAAGTGCATTATGGTCACGATCTAAATCATTTGAAACTGAATACCCCCAAAGCTCTATTAAGTGATCTTCTGGATTCTTCCAGGCGTCACCTCGTTGAAGTGCATATGGATAATGATCACCTGTTATTACAAATGCTGTGTTTTCAAGTTCTCCGCGAGCCTCGAGCTCTTCACAAAGATATTCAAGCGACAGATCAAATTGACGTGTTGCACCAAAATATCCTAAAAGCTGATCTGATCCCTGAAGCCCTAATGAATCAATATATTCCTTATTCTTAATAGCCATCTGGTTGCCAGTGAAGTTATAAAGGCCATGCCCAGAATAGCTCATGAAATAGAGGAAGAACGGATTATCACTGATAAGATAATCTGCCGAAGCCTCCATAGCAGCAAGATCATCACCAGGCCAGGTGTAACCGATGTCGAGGCCATGACCCCTTGCTAAGAATTCTTCAAATCCATAAGTCGGATATGTAATGTATCTATCGTAATAATCATATTCGCCAGGATGCATTGCAACTGCACTATATCCTTCGTCTTTAAGCATATTAGCCAATGAATATGAATTATCCTTATCTTGAATGCAGTTTAAAGAATTCGTATTTTCTGTTGGAATTCTTCCAAGAAGAACTGCGGCTTCACCTGAAGTTGTACTGCCTCCCCAATAAGGCTGGTAAAAGTCCTCAACAAGCATCCCCTTAGTTATCATGCGATACAGGGTCGGAGTAATATCTTCTCTAATTACCTCTTTACTTAAACTTTCTGCGACGATAAGGACGAGGTTCTTACCTTCGAAAAGCCCTGTGTATTCATTCTTCTTTGTAGGCTGAACATTGTTTACATACGTAAGCATCGTTTTGTACAAATCTTGATCTGTGAACTGCGCATAATCTGTGTACTTCACATTAAGCATATTGTATCCAGTTTCAATGTCGCTTCCTTCTATCTCAATTTGCTCTTCGATTTCTGGAGCAGATGGGACGCCAGTATATGCATAAGATACATCAAGCTTAACTGCAGTTCCTACGCCAAAGTTTTTAACTGCATTATCATAACTATAAAGATATGTATATGCAGCCTGATTTGCGTTTATGTTAGACTCTGTACCGATGCTTTGGCAAAAAACTGCCCCCAGCAAAAGTGCTGCGACAGTAGAATCACTTCTTTTAATATTAAACTTGTCTCCCCTAAGATTCATTGCAAGAACAAAGATTGGAGCAAGATGCATAACCAAAATCTGAAGGATTCCACCTTTTACTACGTCAATAACCGCATCTCCAAATTCAGTCGCAACTCCGGAGGCACCTTTAAGAATAGCCATCGGAGACATATATACTGCATAAGATGCATTAGTAAAGTATTCAATCAGGAAGAAGAATGCTGCGGCCTCTATAATCGCAAGCACAAGCCATTTATTGCGCTTTAATACGAAGCAAATTACATCCAAAACAAAACCAATAGCAAAGGCGCAAAATACTGCTCCAAACCAGTTGGTTGTTAAACCTGACCAAATGATATTTACTAATTCAAAATATGCCAATGAAATTGGTAAAACCAAAAAACTCATTTCTATTTTTCTTCTTTATAATTTTTTAACGAACCTTCTGTCAGTTTCTGTGCATCGTAAAGTTTTTCATTGACCATATCCCAGAAACAATATGGAAGATGGTCTCTGTGCCCACGATGAATTAATACGCATTCCCAACACTTGCCATGGTGCGGGCAGCTTTCTGGGCACGAGCAGTAATCGATTCCACTATCTTTAATCTCTTGAAGTGCTTCCATTTTGATGGCATACTGTTCTTCCGAAGTCATCTTTCCATCAACACCTTGCAAGTGCTGATATAGCATCTTTTCATTGTGATCAACTTTAACTTCACTCATTTTGATTCCTCTTTAATCAAAATACCAATGCAATGTATGAAGTCCTTTAAGAACTTCAGTATCTAAAGCAACGCCAATATCATTGGCATTAACACTGTCACTAATCCTATACTCTCCGTGAACGCCGTGTTCATTAAGAGTCTGCTCTACCCATCTAAGGCATTTGTATTGATCTTTAGAATGTTTAAGCCTATACGAACTTCCAATATATGAGGCATCGCTAGAAAGGACCTTTCCTTTAAGAGCTAGGGCTATTCTTCTCTTATCAACATCGCTAAGTCTAATTTCAGCAAGAGCTGATGGAATGTAGTCCAATATGATGCTATCTTCTAAAGTCTTGTCTGTAAATTGAGCAATATTAGCATTGAGAGCCTCAATCATCTCTTCGTTACGTATTCTGTTTTCGTCTTTATATGGCTTCTTCTTAAGGAAAATAACAAGCAGAATAATAGCCACTAAAGCTATGATTAAATATTGCATATGGTAAATTTCTTAAGTCCTTCTGTCTAATTGCAATGCTTTACTTGAATTATTATTTGCAAGCTTTAATACTGTTGATTCAATTGATGAGCGCTCTAATGCAAACACACTTATCGGGAATATTTTAGTTTAAGTTCAAGTGCAATTTCGTTCAACTTTTCAATCGTATCGGTAACATCCTCTGTTGTTGTATTCCCATTAATCATACACATACGGAGTACTCGTTGATTTTTGATTACTGTCGTAACGATGTATGCGAATTGGCTCTTGATTAATTCTTCAGAGATTTCGTTATTAAGCTCATCATATTTTGAAGGATCGACATCTTTAGGTGCATATCTAAAGTTAATTGCCCCGCACATTGGAGCGGAACATATTTCCCAACCCTCCATCTCTTTAAATTTCTTTTCTGCAACATGGCTGTTATAGAAAGCGTAGTCAATGATGTCGGCAATCTTATCAGTTCCCATAGCCTGAACCGTGTACCAGAACTTAATTGCCCTTGCAGGACGGCTCATTTCGATACCAAGGTCCCAACCATCAGTATGTTCGCTATCAATAATGTCAGCCAAGTATTCTGGGTGCTCTGCATACGCATTGATAAGCTTCTTCTTATCCTTTGCTATTAATGCGCTGCAGCTATAAGTCTGAAGTGCCCACTTATGAAGATCCCAGGTGAATGAATCTGCACGACCCAATCCCTTTGCAAGATTTCTATAAATGTCTGACAACAGGATTGATCCACCGTAAGCACCATCTACATGAAGCCACATACCGTATTTTTCTTTTATAGCTGCAAGTTCTGGCAGAGGGTCAATAGACCCTGTATTAGTCGAGCCAAGGTTGCCTACAATGAGGAATGGCTTCTTGCCAGCCTTAACATCTGATTCTATTTCCTGTTCAAGTAAATCAATCTTGATTTTGAAAGAGTCATCAGATGGGATAATCTTAATTTGATCTTTGCGAAGACCGAGAAGTTTCATGCCCTTACGAATTGAGCTGTGTGCCTGGTCTGATGTATATGCAACTGCGATTGGAAGTTCGTCTTCCTTAAGAACATTAAGCCTAGCTGCAATCATGCCGGTAAGACTTGATATTGAGCCACCTGATGTAAATAAGCCGCCACAATTATCATCAAAACCTGCAAGAGAACCCATCCATTGAATGAGTTTTTCTTCAATTATTTTCCCGCCTGGGCATAACTGATAGCCAGCTAAGTTTGGATTAAAAATATCAGTAAGAAAAGCTCCGGCAACTGAATATGGGGAAACTGCAGTTGTTACGAATGCGAAACATCTTGGATTGTTAAGACCAATAGATGGATTGAATACAAGCTTCTGCAATTCTGTTGCAATATCTCTTGGATCTCTTCCCTTAGTCTGAATTGAAATTGAATTTAATTCATTAATATCTTCATCTTTGATTTGTGTATATGGAGGGAACTCTCTAATTCCATCAGTCCATTCTGAAAACTGATTAAGGCTGTTTTCAATTTCTCTGAGCTGATTTTTGCGCGCTTCACGCATTTCCTCATCAAAAGCCTTTCTATCTAACATCGTAAATTTCTCCTAAAAATTAATATTTAAAATTATATGCTTATTATTTGTTGTAAACACGTCAAGACCCAGATCGCCACAGATCTGTTAAAAACGGGTTTAGAGAAAAATTTACTCTACACCACTATTATTGCATACACAGTTATTTTACCACGAATTCATGTACTTTTTACGCTTTATATACGAAAAAGAGGCGGTTTTCCCGCCTCTTTTTGATTGTTTCTTTATTTTGTCAGCTTCGCAACGATTTCGTTTATAACTTTGCCATCTGCCTTGCCTTTAAGCTCAGACATTACAGCCTTCATAATTAGACCCTTATTCTTTGTTGCAAGGACATCAGAGAATTTTTCGGTAAGAATCTTTTCAACTTCGTCGCTAGAGAGAAGCTTCGGAGCGAACTCCTCAACAATTTTCAGGTTAGCCCTATATTTTTCAAGCAAATCCTGCCTTGATTCAGGGCATGTATCAATCTGCTCTTTAACAGATTTGAGCTCCTTAAGGATTGTACTATTAACCATTTCTTCAGAAATATCGTCTCTATTGCCAGAGTCAATTGCAGCTTTTTTAACGGCAGCAACTAAAAGAGAAATGGTTTCTTTTCTATCTGATTCGTGCGCCTTCATAGCATCAATCATTGCTTTCTGCAAATCTTCAAACTTCATTTTTTCACCACCTATTATAAAATAATATTCTTCTGGTTGCCTTCCATCCATGACTTAAGATTGTCGAATACTATCTCAGCTCTTAATGTCATAGATTCCTTTGTAGCAAATGCTACATGAGGTGTAAGAAGTGTATTCTTTGCTGTAAGAAGGACATCATCACCAAGAGGTGGCTCTGTGTCAAATACATCAATGCCTGCTGCTGCAATAACTCCATTATTAAGCGCATCTGCAAGATCCTGAGATACAACAACTGGACCACGAGCAACATTGATAAGGATTGCGCTCTTCTTCATAAGGGCAAGTTTATCCTTATTAATCATACCTATTGTTGATGGATTTTGCGGACAATGAAGCACTACGATATCTGATTGAGCAAGAAGTTCATCAAGTCCAACCTGCTCTACATAGTTTGGAGCGTCAGAGTGTACTGTGCGACTATGCGCTATTACGTTTGCCCCAAACGCATGGAATAATTCAGCTGTACGTGTACCAATCTTTCCAAGGCCAATAATACCAACTGTCTTGCCTTTAATTTCCCAGCCAACAAGACCTGTCTTATCCTTATGGTCACGACATCTTGCTTCAACTTCGCGCAAGTTTCTCGCAATTGAAAGAACCATCCCAAATACGAGTTCTGAAACAGCTTCGTTAGAATAACCAGAAGCATTACTAACCTTAATCCCTTTTTCTTTTGCAACATCAAGGCCAACATGGTCAACTCCGGTAAATGCAACATCAATGAACTTAAGGTTTTCACATGCATCGATTACATCTCTCGGCATCGGCATGTTTGCAATAATCATTGCATCAGCATCTTTTGCTTCTGCAATTAAAGTTTCTTTATCTAACGTCTTATCAAATTCAGCAAATTTAACGCCTTGTGCTTCAAATGGAGCTTCAAGCGATTTAAGTTCCTCCTTGGAAATTCCAAGGGATTCCAAAATAGCGACTTTCATAAGTCCTCCTAAAAATATTTTAGCCTACGGCCTGTGCAGTATTTTGTAAATTTTGTTACACAAGATAGAGCGAAAAATTCACTCTGCTCATAATGAAGGCGCCAAGAAAGATTGCATCCATATCGCCACTCTCGGTGGTTATAACGATGTTACTCTGTTTGTTGCCGATAGCTGTCACATTCTCTTCCTTAGGGCCTGCGACATTCATCTTGTAAACAGCAACCTGCGACCCGTTTTTATCCAAAAGGGCAAACTCTGGATGAAGAATATCGAGCTTTAGATGAATCTTGAAGTTATAACCCATCTCTTCTAAAATTTCAAAGCAGTTTTTGCCATCCAGATTGAAATAAGAGGCGGTTGTCATGCTTATACCGACTTTCGCCTTTTCAACGCTAACAGTCTTGCCAACCTTGTGAGAAACTGTTTCGGATGTAAGCTTGTTGACAAAATCATAGTCACTTGCTCCGAGAAGCTTAAAGTTCACAAGGTTTGCCTCATAAAGAGATTGGTTGTTCTCGTTCTCCAGTTTAAAACTTTGGTTCTTCTTGCCGTAATGAAATGCGTGATAAGTAGCCATTATTTTTCTCTCCTATTCTTTTTATAAATAAGGTAACCGAGGCCCCCGGCGCCGATTAGAATGACGACGATGCCAATAATTATAAACATAATATTACCCGACGGATCGCTAATAAACTCGGCGGGATTATCAGGGTCGATATAAAGGAGAACTGTGTCCCCCTCCTGCATCGATGAACTGTAGTTTCCGTATTCCAGATCACTGTAGTTTTTTCCGTAGTAGCTATACTTGACAAACACATGGTGTTCATAGTCGCTCGCATCAGGAGTACCGCCTGAATCAACATACATTGGCGAAAGAGTTTCTTCGATTCGCATAATCTTCGCCTCAACCTCAATATAGTTTTCCGGGATTGTCTGCTGCGTAAGCTTAACAGCAAATGTTAAAAATATGATGCCAAAGAGCAACACAATTGAAAATACAATGACAGTATTGATGGATTTTATTTTGTTGACATATTTCGCTTTCATAAAACACCTTACTAATCTATTATAATACAGACGCCTTTATAACTCTACACAAGTCTTTTGCATAATGACTGACCAAAGACCTCTTTTAGACACAACTTAGTCATTAATTCAAAGAAAAAGTATACTCATGTTCAAAGTCTTCTTGAACAAAAATTGAAAAACTGCGATTTTGAAGATCAAAAATACTGCTAGTTACTGTGATCCACCATCCGTCAATTGCTGGCTCCGGACGCAAATTATTTGCATACATATTCTCAAATTCATCATGGAATTCTTTGATATATCCCAAAGCTTCTTCTGTGATATCCTCATTTTGAATTTGAGATTGAGTATAAAGTCCGATATCACTTAATCTTAACGGATCGGCATCAGGGTTATATGCCTCAGAAAACTTCACTTCTTTCATCAAATCTTGCATTCCCGTAAAAGTCGATGAGTTTGCATAATTAGATTTTAAAATTTGATAACGCTCTACTCCTTCTGCGTGTTCATTGATTTCAGGCAAGTTGCAATAGAAATTGGTCATTATCTGATTACTGCCTGTTTTTTCCTGAGCTATCACTTTCCCGTCTATAAATTCGACAATATATGTTTTCTCTTTGTCTGCAATGAAATAATGGAAGTTTTCATATTCGTAAAATCTGCCATAAACATTTCGATCATTTAATATTTCAATTGCCTCATCTGCAGATGCAGCCTTGTTTAATATTTCGCGAACAACAAACCATATGCACAAATCCTCTTTGCCGGGATTTGTTTCCGTCATGATAACGCCTTCGTCTGACACAACATTAAAGCATACAAAAACACCTTTTTCATTTATACCCTCTGTCATCATGTTTGGAATAAGCAAAAAATCTTCTTCGCTAACATTTCCACTTAATAAATCTTTTTCGCAAATATTGCTTGGACATGACAGCCCTATGGATGCATAACGTCCTGTGGTAGCTTCCATATGAACAACAATGCTAGGAACTTCATCATAAAAATAATCGAAATTTCGGCCTACGTAATTGCCATTGCGAACGACAGAGCAAGCAGGCAGACTATCAATCTTATAGGTCTTTCCTTCGCTATCAAAAATATAGTCTTTATATGCTATTTCATGCAAATATGGTGCAATAGATCCCTTGTATTCATATAGAGATTCTTCACTTTTTGCGCATGCGGAAAGCATGCAAAGCAAAAGAGTACACAATATTAGTATTACAAGGATGTTTTTATATTTTCCCATTATTCTCCCTCTTTAAATATAGGTTTTGTTCCACAACCAACTAATGATAAATCACAAACATAGAATCAACAATCAGTTCTACAAGTTTATCTACAAGCTTCTTCTACCGTCTTTTCGCAAAACTGCATTGCGCTGATTGTTTTTTCAAGAAGTTGATCAAGTTCCCAACCAAGTTTTGCTGCGCCATCTGTGATGACATCACGGCTGCAACCTGCTGCGAACTTCTTGTCTTTGAACTTCTTTTTAAGTGATTTTAACTCCATTCCTTCGCAAGATTTTTCTGGACGCATTAGAGCATAAGACCAAATAAGCCCTGTGAGTTCATCTACTGCAAATAAAACTTTTTCCATTTCAAGAGTTGGCTCTACATCGCTGCAAAGGCCAAAGCCGTGCGCGCAAACTGCATGAATCATTTCTTCGGAAACGCCGCCTTCTTTAAGAAGTGCAGGTGCCTTCTTGCAATGTTCTTCTGGCCAGTTTTCAAAGTCGATATCGTGGAGAAGTCCTACCTGCCCCCAGAATTCTTCTGCATCTGCGTAGCCAAGATTTTTAGCATACCATCTCATAACGCCTTCAACTGTAAGTGCGTGACGAATATGGAACGGATCTTTATTATATTTTTTAAAAAGCTCTAAAGCTTCGTCCCTTGTAAGCGGGGATGTAAGTGATGCGCCCTTCTTTTCCGGAGTAGCCTTTGCTTGTACTGCCTCTGGCTTCATTGTCGGGCGCTCTGTCCGATTTTCGCACATTTCTTTATAACCCTCCATAAGTCTTTAAATGCAATAATTTATAAAAATAGTATACTACAAAAGCCTACTTTTAGTCACTTTAGGCTTATATATAATGGCTTACAATTTGGCTTGCGTTTTACGAACTATTATCCGGCCCGCATTGCGTTTTATATTCTCTATCAAAGAAACGAAAAGTCAGGATGGTAATTGGGTTTTACTTGTACAATAGTTGTTTTGTGGTATAATATTTGTTCCATGTAGATACGGAGGTACAAAATGGAAGGATTAATAACTAGTTGTTTAATACTATTCTTTGGAAGAATAGCTGATGTATCTTTAGGAACTGTGAAAACAGTTCTAACTGTAAAGGAAAAATCTGGCTTAGCCGCTTGTGTAGGTTTTGTAGAAGTATTTATCTGGTTTTTAGTAGTCCGCGACGCTCTAAACTCTGATTATCCAATTGCATATCTGGCCCTAGCCTATGCTTTGGGATATGCTTGCGGAACGTTTGTAGGTGGTAAGTTGGCCAAAGCACTTGTCCCTGGACATGTTACTGTCGAAGTTATCACATCAAATAGATCAGATGTAATACCACATAGAATGAGAGAAAAAGGATATCCATTGACTGTTATCAATGTCAATGAATCAGAATTTGGCGATCCAAAGTACATGATTATTTGTGATGTTGATAAAAAGAAAGTGGAAAAGTTTAAGGCTAAAATCAAGGAGCTCGATCCAAATGCATTCATTATCATACGCGATACTAAAGCATATGCTGGTGGATATAACGAACCAAGGAAGTAATCAAAAGGCAGAGCTAAGAGCCCTGCCGTCTATAGTTTTCCTAAAACACCGCTTTCAATCATACAACATATTTGAGTGCATAACTGGTGCACATGGTGCACGAATTTATGAGATTTGCGCTATAGTTTATAAAAATAGTATACTGCAAAAGTCTTTATAACTCTACGTAAGTCTTACTTGCATTGGCATACAGATTGGCATACGTGGTATACAACAAAAGAGCCCCAAATTTTAGGAGCTCTTCCGCATGATTATTAATGGAGTTTAAACTTTATTTTTCAATACCATACTGACTATTGTATCTGTACAGGAAGGTTACAATCTGGCCGCGAGTGCAGTTATCAGCTGGGCTGAATGTAGTTGCTGATGTGCCGCTTGTAATTTCATTATTTGCTGTCCAAAGTACTGGGTAGTAATAGAAGTCGCCTAACTTAACATCAGTAAATGGATTTGGGAGATCGCCTCCGGCAACCTTAGCATATCTATAAATGAATGTTACAGCTTCGCCGCGTGTTACCTTATCGTCCGGAGCAAATGAGGTTTCTGATTTACCGCTGACAATTCCAATATTCCATCCCCAAACTACTGCATTGTAGAAGTAGTCTGATTCCTTGATGTCGGTGAACTTAATGCCGTCATCTTCAAATACAGGACTGCCAGCCATTCTCCAAAGGAAAGTAATCATCTGTCCACGAGTTGTTGTTCCGTTAGGACTAAAGTGAGTTGCATCAGTGCCGGTAGTAATTCCGTTTGCTACGGCCCACTTTACTGAATCAAAGTAGTATTCACTTTCCTTAACGTCAACGAATGAAACTGCATTTTCATCATATGCTACAACATATACAGAGAAATGCTCGATTTCAAATACGAATGCCTTAAGATTATTATCATACTTTGAAACAAGCTTTTCGAGTTTTCCGGCATCATTTACATAATAAACACTGTAGTTTGCAGCAGTTCTGTTATTCTTAATTTCGTAAGGAAGAATAAGCTTTGCAGTACCGCCGCCAAAGCCACCATCTTTTTCTGTGCAAAGCTTAGAGCCACCAGACGCAAGATGTGCATCAATAATAATTGCTGTATCAAGCTTTCCTACAGCTTCTTTTTGAACTGCGTTAAGAGATACTTCTTTAATATCATCTACAACAAGTTCGATATTTGTGCCCTTAGCCTGATTTGCAATTTCTTCAGTTGCAGTCTTGTCGAATTCAACAGTAGCAACCGGAAGCTTAACAGTCATTGCACTCTTTTCAGCAATCTTTTCTACTGTTTCTGTAGGAATCTTTGCTGTATCAACATTCTGTTTTAATCCTGAAAGGTCAATTTCTACACTTCCGCCAGCAACCTTTGCAAGGTCTGCATCCTTAATCGGCTTTACTGTTGCAGTGCTGCCACTTACTGTAACTTCAACCTTAACACTATTTGCATCGCCAGAAACTGGGATAATTACAGTTGCAGAACTTCCGCCGCCTGATGGGGTTGGCTCCGGATCAGATTTCGGCTGAATGGTTACATAGCCGTCGTTTGCATTTGCACTAACCAACTTGATGGAACGGACCTCAATCTTTCCGTTAATCATCTCAAGTGCTTCATCAATATTAATATTCCCCCATGCTTCTATTGCATCCCTCGACGAGTCAACCTTTACTTTAACAGTACTGTTATTGATAGAAACATCCATGTCGGCAGCAATACCGGTTTCACCGGACACGACAGCTACAGTACTGTTCTTTATGCTGACATTTGTATCGCTTGACGAAATTCCGCCCCCTACGGCAGTAACATCTACCTCAGAGTCTTCGATCGTAATGTCCTTATCAGCGTAGATTCCTATCTTGCCTGCTGAAATTTTCACATCGGCATTTTTGATCTCAAGAGCTTCTCCTGCATAAATACCATGATCATTTATGCTGGTAAGATTAAATTTTCCACCATAAATTGCAGCATTACTGTTTGCATGGATTGCACAAGGCGGCTGAGGCAGATCAAGACCGCCGCCGTCAAAAACAGTCAATGTACCTGTAAATGACTCTGCGAAAGTAACATTGTGTGCATGTATACCATCCGTCGTATCATATATCTGCAAATTGCCGGAGCCTGTGAATGTAACATCGTGATTGACTGAATAAATACCCTCTGTGTATTCATAATAAGAAATATCTTCGCGATGCTCATCAGCAACAACGCCGCCAATCTTATTATTACCGATAAGATTAATGGTTAAATCTTCATTGAACTCTATCGCGCGATGTCGATCTTCACCTGCAATACCTACGGTTCTCTCGATCGAAGCATTATTGAGTGTCAGTGTATGCGTTGTGCTGTCGTACGTAACGGAAGCGCCTTCATCCGCATCTCCCAGCACGTCGTCCTTGTTAGCGAGAGTAACCGCCATTTCGCCGACCAGAAGAGGATACTCAGCGGAGAGCTTTAAGATGTCATCTTGATACACTACACAATAATTCGGGTTGTCCGAAGTGAAATACGCTTCTGTCCCTTGTGCCACATCGAGGCCTGTAAAAGCACCAAGGCCATTATCATAACCTTTTGTCACGCCGACCGCCATGCCTTCCTTTGGTGCATTTTCGTTCTGAACGATGGTAATGGTCTTGCCATTATCCAGATAGACATTTTCCGAGGTTCCACCTGAAAGCACACCGTCATTGATTGTGCCGCCTTTAACATTACCCTTAATCTTGGCTGTTCCACCGAGAATGACGGGACCTTTAACACCTACTCCGCCGTAATTCGCCGCGGTATTGTCACAAATTTCGCCACCTATCATAGTAAAAGTACAAGAATCAACCCCTACTCCGCCGCTTTGAATATTTGCCTTGTTAAGGCTAATTGTGCCACCACTCATGTCAAATTTACCGCTTGAAGCAAGCACGCCTCCGCTATAGATCGCCGTATTACCACTAATGGTGCCACCATTCATAGTAAATAGAGCATTCTCTTCAAGAATAGCCACACCACCGCCTGAATAAGAATCATTTCCAACAATAGTGCCGTTTGACATCGTGAAGTTACCCGGTGTATGAACTAACACACCACCGCCCTTTTCAGTTGCGTTGTTGTTTTTAATCTCGCCGCCTTCCATATTGAAGGTGCCTTTATTATACACGCCACCGCCGTAATTCGTCGCAATATTATCGCTGATCTTGCCACCTTTCATAGTGAAGCTGGTATCAATACTAACGCCGGCACCATTACTACTTGTATTATTGCTGATGAAACCACCATTCATGACAAAGCTGCCTAAATTAACAAGAACACCGCCGCCATATCCACCGTTATTACCGGCGATAGTGCCACCATACATGTTAAAGATACCGCCTGAAACCTTCACACCAGCAATATCAGTAGCTCCAGTGATGATGCCGCCAGTGATGGTCTTTTCAGTGCCATCACCAGTACCAATCTGCCATAGCCCGTTCAAATCAACATATCCTGCATGTGAGGTCGATGTATTGCAATCGTATAGATTCAGAGTTGCGTCATTTCCAACAGTGATAACGCTAAAGTTATTACCATTAGCATTAATAGTATGTCCGTTCAGACACAGGTTGGTTTCACCATTCGGAACATTCCAGGTTGATGAAAGCGTTACATCGTATGAGAGATAATAGTTGCCATTGGTTGTTGGCAGCGAAGTTTTTTCTTCTGAACCATCGCCCCAATTTATCCAACTCGTATGTTCTCCATTGTGCTCGCCACAGGAACATAGCCCATCTGTATAACTGTGTTCATGTTCATCTGTAGCAAATGCCACCTCTGGCATTAAAGTCAGCACCATTGCAAGCGCTATTAAAATACTTAAAATTCGTTTTTTCATAGTGTAAAATCCTTTCCGAAAAATATCTATGTCAGCAGATTATATCCGTAAAAAAGCATACAAAAAACCACGGTTAAAAAATCGTGGCTATATCATAATAGTCATGACAACAGAACTGTTCGGCAAAATCGCGTAACATAGCTACGCTTGTTTGTTTGTTTGTTTGCTTGCTTGCTTGCTTGCTTGCTTGCTTGCTTGCTTGCTTGCTTGCTTGCTTGCTTGCTAAAAATTTTCATGCCAAGCTCTGTCATTGTCAACCTCAAAATTTAAAACTTATCAACTCGTATTGTACTATACGAGCCCGAATATCTCTATCCGGGCTATATTTATTGTATGTTTACTTGCATACAATCGGCATATATGGCGTAGTTACGTCACATCTATTACATTCATTTTTGAAGCAATAATACTCACAATAAGCACTTCTTTCTTTGCTTCATCAACAGTATAAAATATATTATATTTACCGCAAGGCATAAAACGATATTCCCTTGATAAAGGTCTTTCTGAAATATAAATTGAACATGAATATGAGAAATCTTTTAACTGCAAAGCTGCGGTTTCAATTTCCTCCAAGAACCTTAATACAGATTCAACATGACCAGTATGTTCGAAAATACTTTTTGCATATGTTTCGAGATCTTGTTCGGCAAGTTGTTGATATACTAATGTGTAAATCTTATTTGCCTCCTTCAACTTTATATTGTGAATAAAGATCCCCGAAGACATCATCATGAGTTTTTAATGGAGCACCTGATTTCATTTCAAGTTCCGATTCTTTTAGCTTAAGATAGACTTCGGCATCATATAAAGTTTTTTCATAAGTTTCAATACTCATGACGACCATATCCCCATAACCGTTTTTGGTCAAATATACTGGCTCCGAATTTTCATGAACCATTGCAGAAACATCTGCAAAATTATTTCTTAAATATGAAACGGGTTTAATTATTGCCATATTTCGTCACCTCTTTAGCATAATTCTATCATAATTATGCTAAACATACAATTAAATAGTTGCTCATAAAAAGCGTCATAGTATCTTATAAGCATCGCATCCGCAGAAAAGCATCTGCTGCAAAGAGAACCTTCTCCATTTCATTAGCACTGCGTTTTTTCTTTCCTCGCCCTATAAAGTAACCACCGACGACAAAGATAATGCATGCTATCGCTGAAATTATTATTACGTTACCTTCGCCGAAAATTGATGCAATATTATCTGCTAGGCTATAAAAGTAGTATAATTGTACATGTTATCTTTTAAGCGAAAGGAGTTTTAAACTATGAAACGAGTTATTTGTATTTGTTTGTCTCTGATTCTTCTATTAGGGATCATCCCTGCTCAAAGCTTCGCAGCAAATGGCGGAAAACCTACAGCAGTTAACGATCAAATGACCAATCCGGAATTTTGGAATAACAAAACTGCTTACAAAAACCATACACTCCTAATGACTGCCGATGAAATAGACAAATTAAATCAAACAGGAATCGATGGAAAAGGAACATATCTATACGCACTTGATCAGTTCCCTGATACATATGATGCTTACGCATACAAAAAAACTCTAGCGAATTATGAAGCTCCTGCAAAAGATGTATATATCAACGGACAAAGAATAGATAAAGCAAGCTATTATAACTCTGTTAACAAAGCAATTGTATCTACTGGCTATTCATCATCACAGCAGAATTATCAATATGCAATAGCAGTTCACCTAGCCGCTTTACTTAATATTCCTACTCCAGATATACTTTTCTACTCATTAACAGACACCGATTATGAAAATCAAATTTCTTCGCTTTTAATCGGAGAAGCTTTTCTCATTAAGCAGAAATGTACATTTAAAGGCGAAACATTCTATTATGGTTTTACGAACAATTGCAGTGGATGGGTTAACGCAAAAGATCTTGCACTTGTAGACAGTAAAGAAGACTGGGTTTCTTATTGGAAGTTTAGTGCAAGTGAAAAAAACATTTTAGTTGTAACTGATGACTGCTTTACACTTGAGCAATCAATATTCGCAAAGGATATATCAGGACTTTCACTCAAGCAAGGAACTATCTTGCAGCTTGTTCCACAAGATTTAATCCCAAGTTCTGTAGCAAGTCGCGGAACATGGTACAACCATGTAGTATATATCCCAACACGCGGAAACGATGGCAAACTAGTTCGCGAAATCGCACTTATTGCCCAGAATAACGGAATATCAATTGGCTTTATGCCAATGACGCAAGAAAATATCATGAAGCTTGCATTCGCAAGCCTTGGTGATACTTATGGATGGGGCAACATGATTGGAGCAACAGACTGCTCAGGATATATTAGAAATATCTACAGATGCTTTGGCCTTAATATTCAAAGAAACACTACCTGGCAGCAAACAACACCGGGAACCGTTGTTGATATTTCATACATGAGCGATGATGAAAAACTCCAGGTGATTAAGCAACTACCTGCAGGAAGTGGTTTATATTTCCCAGGGCACGCAATGATGTACGTCGGTATAGATAAAACTACTCCGTACGTAATCAGCAATACTGCTATGCTTTCAGACAGTGAAGGAGAACTAAATGTCTATAATGCTTATTCAGTACTGCTTACACCTTTAACCGTCAGAAGAGCTAGCGGAACAACATGGCTACACAACATAACCTCGGCTGTTGTTTACCCAGAGCTGTGCATGGACAAACTTGTAATCCCTACTCACTATTTACTTAAAGATGTAAAATGGGGAGACTATTACTACAAAGCCGTAGAATGGGCCCTTGATAAAGGCATTACAAGTGGAGTTGATGCCAATCATTTTGCGCCAAATAAAACTGCAACAATTGGCACACTATTAGCATTTTTAAGCAGAGCCCTCGAAATTGAAATCACTGATGAATATGATTTGAATGCAACGCTTACAAGAGGAGATGCAATCGAATTAGTTGAAAAGTATAGCGGAAAAACTTTAAGCTATGATGAATCTTATCCACTAGATAGCACTTGCACAAGAGCTATGGCAATCTGCTTTGTATATCAAGCAGTAAAATAACAAGTATACTACAATGCAAAATGTAATATTACCACGCTGTAAATTCATATATCCTAACGCTGTGAATTCTTTTAATGCTATCAAGTATATAAGGAAGGCTTTTGGAACATGCCTTAAATGTTAAAACAGAGTAAAGTGGAACTATATTAATGTTTTTTAACTTCTAACACCGGAAAACGGGATTTTTTTAATTTTTTCCTACAGTAAATTTACGCGGTCCTGTTCGCTATTCTTTACGTTTACCATTGAAAATAGTAAAATTATAAATATGGAATATCTAATAGTCTTACAAGTAATTTTATATTTAATAGCAATTATATTAGGATTTAAGTTCTTTGTTATAAACAAAAGCCCTTTATATTTTAAACTGATATTTTCTGCAGTAGTATGCTTCTTTTTAAAGAATCTATACTATCTGGTTGGCTATGCCTGCACGGGCATATGGCAAAACACTTCCAGCTTTGCATCCTTTAGTGCCGGAGCTGGCTATGCATTTCTTTTTTCTGCTAACTATGGACAATTTGACAGTTTCGTAGATGACAGCTCTAAGCAATGTAAAAAAGCGAAAAATGCTGCATTCGTAATGCCAATAGTATTGATAATAACTTACATTCTCGTTTTTATATATTGCATAAAAACATACAACAGCATTTTATACGTTTTGCTTACTGTTATTTCGAAACTGCCACTCTTCTTTGCTGCTTATTATCATTTAAAGCATCTTATCTTGCCTGATGCAATGCACTTTATGGTAGATTCACTTAGACCATTTAATGCAGTTTGCTTACTTCTGATAACAATTGATACAGCGTCTGATGTTTTGTCTATTTTGGGACATATACATGCAGCAAGAATATGTGAAACTGTTATTGCACTTCTTTTTGTGCTAATAATTTTTACAGCAGAAAGGGGTCATAGACAATGGAAAGCTTGATGCTTAATATCTTTGTATGTCTTTTTATTCCTCTTGCGATGGCTCTTTTCGTTCTTGAGGGCAAAGCAAGAAAACTTATAGTATTTTTCCTGGCAGGAATTTTCATGTGTATGTTTGCAGGGCAAATAAATGGACTGCTTAGATCAATAACACAGCTTGATACTTATACATTAACAACTTCGGTTACGCCGGTTGTTGAAGAAATTGTCAAAACAATTCCTATTATACTTTTGGCATTCGGCTTTGAAATTGATAGACAAAGTCTTCTGGAATGCTCTCTTATGCTAGGGCTTGGATTTGCCACAATCGAAAACGTATATATACTGATAAGTGCTTCAGGTGCAATAAGCTTTTCCCAAGCCTTTTCAAGAGGCCTCGGAGCTGCTATGCTGCACGCAACAACATCCTTAATAGTCTCTTATGGCATATCGCTTTGCAAAGTTAGAAAAAAGACTTTCATTACAGGAACATACGCAATGCTAATTGGAGCAATGGTTTTTCATGGGATTTACAATATGCTTGTTCAATCTGATAAATTCTTGTTTTTTGGATTACTACTTCCAAGTCTCGTCTTTATACCAATAACAATCATCATAATTAAACGAAGAAAGAAGGCTCAATCTTGAGCCTTCTTTAATGCCGAATTATGTATTAAATGTTATACAGTAGCATTATGTTTTTTTAAACTCTTTTCGTACTAATTTTCTTTCTTCTTTCCTCTTCCTATAAAGTAACCACCACCAAGGCCTAGTAAAATACAAATTATACTGGAAATAATCAGTACATTACCATCTCCAAAGATTGAAGCTGTATTATTATTCGCTTCAACAACCTCTTCGGAAATCGTTTCTCCGCAATAATCACAAGTGTTTTTAACAATATAGGCAGGAATCTTTGTTTCAGTTATATGGTCGTGCCCACCAGTTACATCGCATTTAAGAACATCACAGTATTGACAGTGTCCATTATCTTTCCACATGTGTTCGCCGGTTTCATCACACAAGAATTTTTCACAGTACTCGCAATGTCCGTTGTCATCCCATGTATGCTCACCTGTCACATCACATTTAAATACACCGCAATACTTACAATATCCATCATCTTTCCATGTATGTCCGTCTGTGTCACATATAAACGCACCACACAGTTCGCAATAGCCATCATTTCCCCAATAATGCTCATCGCATGTATAGTAAACTTTGATTATGTCAAACTCTGAGTGTCCGGTGCCTCCGTTAAAAGAAAATTCACTGCTGTTAATATCATCGACATGAACCCATGTCCCCTTTTTAACATTTGTATTTTCTCTCTTAGTTCCTGCTGTTACTCCTACACCTGCATATTGATACTCGTAACCCAAAACGCGGGCCTCAATTCGTGTAATAGTGGCTTTCTTGCCCTCTTTTACCCAAATATTAGTATAGTAATTCTCATCTCCGCCGCAAACTGCCGTCCACGCGGGAACGCATGTCTCCAGCATGAAATTCTCCGTTTCAACAGTTGTAATCTGCCAGCCTGCCAAATCGAAATCAAATGTAAATGTTTCGTACAGTTCATCTGTTTTCGGATCTCTTTCAACCGCAAATGCCGGAACGCAAAGTGACATTGCCATAATAATTGTCAAAACAACACTAAAGAATCTTTTCATTTTTAAACCTCATTTAAATATTTTAAATTTTATCCTTTCTATTTTATCATATATTGTGTAATTCTTACTATTTTACTTCAAATTAACACAAAATATATATTTCGTGCCCGCCTTACGGCCTGCACGAAGAATACTGCTTATAAGGGATAATTTTATTCTGTTGTTGACAATGTAAACCAAACAGTTTACAATGTAAATGTGATTAGAAAGGATAAAAACTATGGCAACAGCTCCAACTCAAATCAGAATAGATGCAGATGTAAAAAAAGAAGCTTGCTCTTTATTTGATAAGCTTGGTTTAGATATGTCTGGGGCAGTAAATATGTTCCTTCGCCAATGTATAATTCGTGGAGGACTTCCTTTTGCTGTTGAAATTCCTCAGTATAGCGAAAAAACTTTATCAGCTATGAAAGAAGCACAAGAAATATCAAAAGACACAAACGCAAAAGCATATTCAACTATGGAAGAATTAAAAGCGGCTCTTGAAGAATAATGTATCAAGTTAAATTCACTAAATCATTTAAAAAGAGCTACAAGCTGATGCAAAAGCGTGGCTATGATATAAGTCTACTTGACGATGTTATTAATCAATTAATGCAGGGGCAAGAGCTTGATATCAAATATAAGAATCATTCATTAACAGGAAATTATAAAGGTTTTAATGAATGTCATATTCAACCTGATTGGATATTAATCTATCTTATCGAAAAAGAGATACTTATTCTTACTTGTGTTGATACGGGTACACATTCTGATATATTCAAAAAATAAAAACAAAGGTTCAGTTCAAAGAGAATTGAATCCTTGTTTTTTTAAACACCGCTTTCAATCATACAACATATTTGGGTGCACAACTGGTGCACATGGTGCACGAAATTATGAGATTTGCGTTAGCCAAGCTTGAAATTTCAAGCAAGTACCGTTTCAGCCTATACTTCCGGCTTCATTGTGGGGATTTGCTCCGTTTCAATAATGTTTATCTTCATAAATCTTTGCAATCCTTTATTTGTATACCAATCTTAAACTATTAATTCACACTACTCTTTACAATTCTACATAAATCTTGTGCCTGTTGGTCTACAAATTGGTCTACATGGTCTACAAGATCTACTGATGAATAATATGCTTCCAGCTGCTTCATAGATTCAGTTTTAAGTTGCTTAGTACAATCAGCATAGATATTAAGAGTAGTCGTAATATCTGCATGCCCAAGCACATCCTGAATAAATTTTGGGTTCAGTCCAGCTTCAACCATGCGAGTT
Organism: Anaerovoracaceae bacterium; assembly: GCA_045616685.1. Classification (GTDB taxonomy): domain Bacteria; phylum Bacillota; class Clostridia; order Peptostreptococcales; family Anaerovoracaceae; genus UBA1764. Next base: position 1,926 of record JAZLHF010000003.1, on the reverse strand, counting down.
GTGAATGTATGGCGCAAACTGTGGCAACTAAAGTGTGGAAGCAAAACAGGATTATCCTCGCCTTTATCAAGCACTGCATCGTTGCAATCCCTAATAATTCTTACTAGAGCTTTATTCAAAGTTCCATTATGTTGGCATTCGCCAAAGCGATTGATAAAAATGAAGTCAGTATAGCCATCAACGGTCGATTTGCATTTTAGCCCAACTTGCTTTTGAAATTCACGTTCTTCGATAAAAGCGTCCTTAACTTCCTTAGACATAGGGACCTTTCTGGTACCAGCAACAGTCTTTGTAGAGTTAACTGCAAAATAGCAACCGTTTTTAAGCTCATGCGCATAATAGACTAATGTGTGATTAACATCAATTATTCCTTCTTCAAGATTGATGTCTTGCCAACGAAGTCCTGTAGCTTCTCCAACACGCATTCCGGTTTTCACCATTACAAGAAAGATGGGATACCAATGCCTAACTTGTGGAGTGTTCTTAAGATAATCTAAGAATAATTTTTCTTCCGGAGCAGTCAATGCCATTCGTCTTTCAGAATCACAATTATGTGCTCTCTTAAATTCCCTGAGTACATTATCAGAGGGGTTATTTCTTAAAAAATCATCTTCAACAGCAAGCTGCAAAACTTGATGCACAACTGTATGGATTCCATCGATAGTTGAATTCTTCAAATGGTTTTCATCCTTTAGACGATTATAAAAAGTTTTGACATCACTTTTTCGAATTTTTGAAATTGTCATATGTCCAAACTTAGAAGGCTTCACATAAGTGTTGTACATATACTTGTAATTTGCAAAAGTGTTTCTCTTTAGTCCTCGCTTTAACTCACACCAAAGATCAAACATGTCATTCAAGCTTTTGTACATACCATCCGAAGCTATGCCTTCCAGACGATCAAGAGCAATCTTTTCTTCCTGAGCACGAAGATCCTTTAAGGTACTTGCATATATTGTATGCCTCTTGCCATCCGAATCAGTCCATCGATATTTATACAGGTCTCTATTATTGCATTGTACTTCGCCTGTTTTCAGGACAATTCTGTCCTTATCAAACCTTTTCTCCATAAAGAAATCCTTCCCAAAGAAAAGGTCACTTCATTGGAAATATTATACCATAAAGAGACCTTTTCTCAATAATACGGTTTACTAAATTGAATAGCATTCCTCTAAATAAGTGATTAGTTTAGTTCTTTTCAGTAATCTTTTTCGACCATTCCAAACAACAAAATCACAATCTTTTGAATCGCTTAGAATTCGAAGTTTATTAATGCCAACTCCGGTTAAAGCGGCAGCTTCTTCAAGAGTTAGCAACGCTTTTTCCCATAATGGAATATCCATCATATCGTTCACTTCCTCTCTAAAAATCTATCTCGTCATCATCAACAGGGGTAAATCCCGAAATACTATCTGAAGAAAGATGCTTCGTCTCATCAGGAATCATTGAATATAGTATTTCATTAGCTGGGGTTAAGTATTCTTCTGGTAATTCCTTTACCCTACTTAAAACAGGATTCGGAGCATACCCGGTTGATAAAAAGGTTTTCTCTTTGTCATTGTATTTATAAAAAATAATTCGATCTGTTGTAAGTTCCCATACAGCTGTAATACGACGGTATAGCTGCCCTGGATCATCAAACCCTTTATCGGGCATCATCTTATAAAATTGATTTGGAGGATATGGGTTCGCAAGAAATATGTACGAAGAATAAATAACTTTATTCCTGTACCTAGCATGCACTGGGGTTAAGAAATGAGGATCAAGAAGTTTAAGCAATTCAGGGAAAGTAAATGGACTGTCAGGTCTGATATCATCAATAATCAAAACATCTTCACCTCTGTAATTTGAAAATGGATCTTTACCACTTGCAGTGATGGAATAACTTAAGCCTCTCTTTTCTGCAAACATTACAGGAAGTGATGT
>JAZLHF010000002.1:0-61544 GCA_045616685.1 Anaerovoracaceae bacterium | reverse complement strand
ATGGATAATTTTAAAGATTTACATTACAACTCAATGTCCAATTATCTTAAGAATAAATTTGGACAACGCATAGTAAAACTATCTTTGGATGCAGGTTTAACTTGCCCAAATAGAGATGGATCATTAGCATATGGTGGATGTACTTTTTGTTTAGGTGGAAGTGGAGAATTTACTGATAGCATTGATGAGCAAATAAAAGCTGCCAGAGAAAAATGGAATGAGCCTGTAAAGTTTATTGCATATTTTCAAAGTTATACGAACACCTATGCTGATGCAGAATACTTGAGAGAAATTTGGGACGAGGCATTATCTCATGAAGATATAATCGGTCTTGCTATTGCAACAAGACCTGACTGCATTGATGGGGAAGTGCTTGATGCACTATGTGATTTTAATAAGCGCTGTTTGTTATGGCTTGAGTTTGGATTTCAAACTGCCAATGAAATTACAGCAGATAGCTTTAATAGATGTTACAAAAACGAAGCGTTTGAGAATTCAATGAAAATACTTAACGCTTGCGGAATTAAAACGGTCGTGCACCTTATTCTAGGCCTTCCTGGTGAAGATAAAGGACAGTTCTTAAATACAGCAGATTACGTTTCAAGGTTTAAGCCATTTGGTATAAAATTACAGATGCTTCAAATCCTTGAAGGAACTGCTATGGGTGAAGATTATAAACAAAATCCATGGCCACTTCTTAGTCAAGAAGAGTACGTTGACTCTGTAATTGATATTGTCGAAAGACTTCCAAAAGAGATTACGATACATAGACTTACTGGAGATGCTCCTAAAGATAAATTGATTGCTCCTAAGTGGACAAGTCATAAACATGACGTGCTTAATGCGATTCAGCACAAATTTTCTATAAGAGATACATTCCAGGGAAAAGCCTTGTAAAAAGCGTGTAAAACCACGCTTTTCTTTATTTTATCGGCCTTGAGCCCGAGCATTATAGTACATTTTATGGTAAAATAACTATGTATGGGTGAAATTAAGAAGAAAGTACTTTTACATAGCTGTTGTGGACCTTGTTCTACCGCCGTCATTGAACGTTTGGTAGGAAATTTTGACGTGACAGTATTTTATTATAACCCTAATATTACAGATGAGGCTGAGTATCAGCATCGCAAAGCTGAAGAAGAAAGATTCATTAAAGAATATAATAAAAATACTGGTGCAATAGTCAACTATATTGAGGCTGACTATGACCTGGAAAATTATATTGAATGCGTAAAAGGTCTTGCGAACGAGCCCGAAGGTGGTGCCCGATGCCTTAAATGTTTTGAACTTAGATTACTAAAGACGATAATTTATGCTAAAGAACATGGATTTGACTGCTTTGATACGACACTTACAGTGAGCCCATATAAAAACTATGATAATATTAGTGCTATTGCATCTCATTTATCTGAGAAATATGGCGTAGAGTATCTGTCTGGTAATTACAAAAAGCAAAATGGATATCAAAGGTCCATTGAGCTTTCAAAGGAGTACAACTTATATCGCCAGCATTTTTGCGGATGTGAATTTTCTAGAAGAGGAAACGAAGAATGAAATATGTTTCTGTAATCGTAGACAACAATACAAACGCAACTGACGATTTATATACATATATTTCTGATTTTAATGATATTAAGATCGGTGACAAAGTAACTGTTCCGTTTGCGAGATCAAATCGAATTATCGATGGATATGTTGCAGGCGTTTCAGATGAAATGCCTGAGACTAAATACGGATTTAAGAAAATCAGAACAATTGACCCTGACTTTTCTCTTAGTGAAGAAGCGATTGATACAGCACTTTGGATGCATCAAAGATATATCTGTAGATATATTGAGGCTGTAAGATGTTTTCTTCCAACGAACACTTTGGCTAAAAGAAAAACTAAGGACCCATTTGAAAATATTGTAGAGCAAAAAACTAAAGCTATTAAGCTTAACGAAGAACAGACCAAAGCTTGCGATTCGCTTTGCAAATCAATTGATTCAAATAAACATGAGATTTTCCTTCTAAATGGTGTGACGGGATCTGGCAAAACTGAAGTTTATCTTCAGGTTATGGCTGAATGCTTAAAACAAGGCAGGGAAGGCATTGTACTTGTTCCTGAAATTTCGCTGACACCACAGATTGTATCAAGATTTATTAATCGATTTGGCAAAGAAAAGATTGCGATTCTTCATAGCAAGCTGACACCTCAGCAAAGATATGTAGAATATAAAAAAATCCAAAACAAAGAAGTTAAACTTGTGATAGGAGTTCGTTCTGCAATCTTTGCTCCGTTTGAAAATATTGGGCTCATCATTATTGATGAAGAGCATGAAACGAGTTACAAGTCAGATAAAAGTCCTAAATACGATGCGATTGAAGTTGCGACGAAAAGAGCAATTTCACATAATGCATGTTTAGTTTTAGGTAGTGCGACTCCGGCAGTACAAGATTATTACCGAAGTAAAAACAAAATCTTTAAAGAACTTGTGATGAAAAACAGATACAACAAGGTGCCACTTCCAAAGGTATCTGTTGTAGATATGCGCAAGGAAATTAAGGCAGGAAACCGTAGCTTGTTTTCTGGCATGCTTTGTAAAGAGATGCAAGAATGCTTTGATGACGGTAAGCAGGTCATCTTGTTTTTAAACCGCAGAGGGTATTCAAGCTTTGTAAGTTGCCGTGAATGTGGTTACACAATGAAGTGCTCAGATTGTGGGGTTGCGATGACATACCATAAAGGTGCCGGAGCAATGATTTGTCACTATTGTGGACGCAGACAATCAGTTCCTAAAACTTGTCCAGAATGTGGCAGTAAATTAATAGGACGTTTTGGTGCAGGCACTGAGCAGGTTGAAGAAAAGGCTAGGGAGCTCTTCCCTGATAAGACAATTGAAAGACTTGATCTGGATACTGTTTCAAAGAAAGGTTCGATTGAAGGCATACTAAAGCGTTTTGCTAAAGGGAAAACCGATATTCTAATTGGGACTCAACTGGTTGCCAAAGGCTTAGATTTTGCAAACGTTGGACTTGTTGGAATCATTAGCGCAGATGTTACATTAAATATCCCTGACTTTAGATCAGCTGAAAGAAGTTTTCAGTTAGCGACTCAGGCATCTGGAAGATCTGGACGCGGAGACGAACAGGGCAAAGTTGTCATTCAGACTTACGCGCCTGAACATCCTGCAATTGTATGTTCCGCTAATCAAGATTATCAAGGCTTTTACAAACAAGAAATTAGACTTAGAGAACTTGCAATGTATCCGCCATTTGCAGACATCTGCCAGATAATCCTTAGCCATGAAAAAGAAAGAAACGCAGCTAAGGCTGCAGAACTTTGCGCGGAAATTTTAAAACGCAGTTTAAATGACAGTTATTTGATTTTAGGGCCGTGTAAGGCGCCTTTAAACAAAGCTGGAAATCAATTTAGGTATCAGATAATTGTTAAGGCTCCGGCAGGACAAAGAAAAACACTTAGCAATTTACTTAATAATGTTAAAAAGAACTGGAAAGAAGAAGCTCTTCTTACGGTTGATATTAATCCATATTCTTTATTGTAGGTGGAAAAATGGGACTCAGACAAATTAGAAAAGAAGGAGATCCTGTGCTTAGGAAAAAGTGCAGAGAAGTAACTGAAGTTAATGATCGAACAAGAGAACTATTAGACGATTTAACAGAAACAATGAGAAGTGTTCAAGGTGTCGGTCTTGCAGCTCCTCAGGTGGGGATTCTCAGAAGAGTTGTTGTTGTAGAAGTTGATGGTCAGCTTTATGAACTCGTTAATCCTGTTATTCTTAAGACTGATGGCGATCAATTCGATGATGAAGCTTGTCTCTCTTGCCCAGGTAAGCAGGGCAAGGTTCATAGACCGGCTTATGTTAAGGTTGAAGCATTAGATAGAAATGGCACCAAGGTTACTTATGAAGGAGAAGAACTTCTGGCTAGAGCGTTTTGCCATGAGATTGATCACCTTGACGGAATTTTGTACATAGATAAAGCAGAAGAAATCGAGGAATTCGAATAATGAAAATTGTTTATATGGGCACGCCTGAATTTGCTGTAACTCCATTAGAAGCAATGTATAAGGCTGGATATGAAATAGCTCTTGTTGTTTCTAAGGCGGATAGAGCCAAAGATCGTGGTAAGAAGATGCAAAGTTGCCCAGTAAAGCTTAAAGCAATTGAACTTGGGCTTCCTGTTGAAACTCCAGAAAAGATCAAAGGAAATGATGAGTTTATTAATAAAATTAAGGATATTAATCCGGATCTTATTGTTGTTGCTGCATACGGAAAAATTCTTCCAATTGAGGTTTTAAGTATTCCAAGACTTGGGTGTGTAAATATTCATGGGTCGCTTCTTCCAAAATATAGAGGTGCTGCGCCAATTCAGAGGGCTGTTATTGAAGGCGCAGAAAAAACCGGAGTCACCCTCATGTACATGGAAGAAGGAATGGATACTGGAGATATGATTGCGAAAGCTGAAACATTAGTCGGCGAAAAAACAGCTAACGAACTTTTTGTTGAGCTCTCACAAATCGGAACTAATCTGCTTCTTGAATATCTTCCAAAGATTGAAAACGGAACTGCTCCAAGAGAAAAACAAAACGATACTGAGGCAACTTTCGCGCCAATGGTATTTAAAGAGGATATTGACTGGACAAAATCAGCGCATGAAATTGCTTGCCTAGTACGCGGCACAGCCTGCCAAACCACTTGGAATGGTCTAGTTGTGAAGCTTCATGAGGTTAAAGAGTCTGATGGTAGTGGTGTTCCGGGCACTGTAATTCGCGCTGATAAGAAAAATGTTGAAATTGCATGTGGAAAAGGCAGTATTTTGCTTAAAAACATTCAAATCCCGGGCAAAAAGGCTATGAATATTGATGCTTTCCTGCTAGGGAATAAGATTGAAGAAGGATGCATTCTGCAGTAAAATATAATGATAGACAAATTGCATACCAGGCGCTTTTAGATGTTCAAAGAGAGCAAGCTTATTCTAATCTTGCCCTCAATGTTTTAATTTCAGAAAACCCTGAGTGTAATGGGCCTTTTATTAGAGAGCTCGTATATGGCGTTTTACGAAATCAGATGCTTTTGGACTACAACATTGATAGGTATGCTCAGAAGATTAAGGTTGCGGACAGAGTAATTCTTAGAATGGGATTTTACCAACTTTGCTATATGAACTCTGTTTCAGATTATGCCGCAGTTAACGAAACTGTAAACTTGGCTCGCGGCAACAAGCACTTTATTAATGCAATTCTTAGAAACTTTATAAGAGATGGCAAGGAACTTCAATATGATTCAATATCTACAAAGTATTCTTGTCATGAAAGTATAGTTGGACTTTTTACTAAAGCCTATGGAGAAGCTAAGACAATTGAAATCTTGGCTCATTCGCTTGAGACGCCTAAGCTTACAGAAAGAACTAATAAAAATGGACTGGTTTCTATCCAAGGTAAATCCAGTCAAAAATCCGTAGAAACTTTAGCTCCTAAGCCTGGTGAAAGTATCATTGATGTTTGCGCGGCTCCGGGAGGGAAAAGTTTTTATGCAGCAGACTTAATGGATAATCAGGGTCAAATCTTGGCCTTTGACTTGTATGAGCACAGGGTAAAGTTAATTGAAAAAGAAGCTGAACGCCTATGTATAAGTATCATAAAAACTGCAGTAAAAGATGCAACAGTATTTGATTCATCTTTAGAAAAAACTGCTGATGCAATTATATGCGATGTTCCTTGCAGTGGCTTTGGAACAATTGCTAAAAAGCCAGAGATTAAGCTTAAGGGTGTAAGTAATGAGCTTCCAAAACTTTATGATATCCAAGCTCAAATATTAGATACTTCAAGTAGGTATCTTAAAAACGGCGGAAGACTTCTTTACAGTACATGTACGCTTAATCCTAAAGAAAATATTAAACAGATAGAAGCGTTTTTGGAAAAACATGGTGACGAATATTCGTTAATTTCAGAGGAACAGATTTTTCCTCATGATGAATTCGACGGATTTTATATATCAATAATTAAAAGGAATTAATATGATTAGCAGCGTAGGTTTTAAAACAGATAAGGGTAAGCTCAGAGGTGGAAATGAAGACTCTATCTTCATTATGCCAGAGCAAAACCTCTATATTGTAGCCGATGGAGTCGGAGGACATAACTCTGGAGAGCTTGCCAGTCGTATGGCTGTAGGTTACATGGCTCAATATGTCTCATTACATCCTATTTCAGAGGCAAAGACTCAGGCAAATCTTATGAAATATTTTAAGACATGTTTTGATGGCGCAAACGAGCTTGTATATCATAAGTCAAATGAAGAGACAGTTAATAGTGGCATGGCAACCACAAGTGTGCTTTGCTACATTCGAGATAATTTAGCTTATGTTGTTAATGTTGGTGATAGTAGGGCTTATCTTGTTCGCGATGGAATTGTTAGACAAGCAACAGAAGATCATACATATGTTAATGAAATGATTCAATCTGGTCTAATCTCGGCAGAAGAAGCTAAGGATAGGCCAGATAAAAACATGATTACTAGAGCAATTGGCGGAGATAAAACTATTCAACCTGATTTCTTTACTTTTGAAATTTGTTCTGACGATATTATTATTCTTTGCACAGATGGTTTATATGGAGAAATGACCGAAGGGAAGATGGCAAGAATCGTAAATAGAACTAAGTCAATGCATGGCTTGGCTAGGGCTCTTGTCGATGAAGCCAACAAGAATGGCGGGAAAGACAATATTTCTGTAATTTGTATTAAAGTGCTATAGGAGTAAAAGATGGCAAGTAGAATTCTAGCCGGAAGATATGAACTTCTTGAAAAGATAGGCGAAGGCGGGATGGCAGTTGTTTTTAAGTCAAGAGATAGACTGCTTAATCGTTTTGTCGCAATAAAGATTTTAAGACCAGAGTTTACTAAGGATCCTCAATTTATTGAGAGCTTTAGGCGCGAATCTCAAATGGCAGCAGGTCTCTCTAACCCTAATATCGTTAATATTTTCGATGTGGGTAAAGAGGGCAATATTTACTATATCGTAATGGAGTTAATGAAAGGCTCTCCATTATCAGAAGTTATTAAAAAGGAAGCTCCGATGGAACCTCATAGAGCGGCAATAATTACCAGACAGATTGCATCTGGTCTTTCTGCAGCTCATAAGAATAACTTAATCCATAGAGATGTTAAGCCACATAATATTATGTTCGCTGCTGACGGCGCTGCAAAGATTACTGACTTTGGTATTGCTAAGAAGGTTACTGGCGAAACTTTAGTTACAACAGAAACAAAAAAAGAAAATGTTATGGGCTCTGTGCACTACTTTAGCCCAGAACAGGCTCGTGGTGCATATGTAGATGCAAAATCTGATATCTATTCTTTAGGTATTTGTTTATATGAAATGCTTACAGGAAAGGTTCCATTTGATGGTGAAACAGCCGTTGAAGTTGCTGTTAAGCATATGAACGAAAAGATGATTCCTCCGAAGCAGCTTAATCCTGACATTCCACAGGATTTGGAAGATATTGTTATGAAAGCTACTGATAAGAATCCTGCTAACAGATTCCAGACAATGGATGAAATGATTACTGCTTTAAACTTCGTTTCCTATGGCAAGCATCACAGCGAATCAACTGCTGAAGAAGAATTCGAGGAGCTTACTGGAATTGCTGTAAAATCATCTAGTGATGACCTTTTAATTAAGAAAGAATCTAGAACTGAAGCAAACGAAGTCGTTCCTGTGGCTGTTAGCTTTGGCTCTTCTGAGTCAAAACGAGTAAAGAAAGAAAAGACTAAGAAAGCAAAGATAAAAAAAGATAAGACACCTAAACAGGCTGCTACAGTACAGACTAATGCAAATGGTAAGAAAAAGTTCTGGCTTAGTCCTCAAAGATATATTGCGGTTATCTTAGCTATAGCACTTGCTATTCCTCTTAGTGGCGGAATCTTTAAGCTTGCAACTAGAGAAAAGGTTGAACCGATTCAAGAAATCACAGTTCCTAGTGTTGAAGGCAAAACTGTTGATGAGGCAACAAAGCTTTTAAAGAAAGAAGGCTTGAAACTTGAGGTTGAACTTGAGCTGGTAAGTAAAGAAATAGAAGCAGGCGTTATTATGAGCCAAACTCCGAAGGAAGGCTCTATAGTAAAGTCAAATCAGGCAATTAGAGTTAATGTCAGCAAAGGCTATGTTCCAGGTGAAGTTCCTAATGTAGTAGGTAAGTCACAAAGCAATGCTAGGACTGTTCTTGAGAGCTATGGATATAATGTTATCGTAGCAGGATATGCGCAAAGTGATTCTATGGAAAAGGGTTGTGTAATTACACAGAATCCTAAAGCGGGTTCAACCCTTAATCAGGGTCAATCGGTTAGTATTACTATTAGTTCGGGTGCTGCTGAAGTTGATGAGCTTGATATCGTAGGTAAGAGCTATTCAGAAGCTGTTGACATCATTAATGCTGCAGAATATACAATTGGTGCGAAGACAAATCAGCAGAGTGATGAAGTCGAAGAAGGATGCATCATCAAGTATAACATCAGCGGCAAGAGAGTTGATCTTTGGGTAAGCAGTGGCCGAGGTGGTTCTGGTACCGGAGAAATAGTTGTTGAAGGCTCTATATCATATGTATTTAACTATGCTGGAATTGATTGCGAGACAGATGCATTTACAGCTTTAGTAGTTATTTATGATCAAAATGGTAGTCGCAGAATTCCTGTTAATTGCATTGTAGAAAATGGTTCGCAGACAATTAATGTGCAAGGTGCTGGCACCGATGAATCCGTTGCAATAATGTATGATAATCAGGTCCTTGTTGAACTAATGCATGTTAATTTCCAAACAGGAGAATACGATTGCGTGGAATTATAGTTAAAGCAATATCGGGGTTCTATTATGTAGAAGGCGATGGACAGGTTTATGAATGCAAGGCTCGTGGAATTTTCAAGAATCGCGACATTATACCTCTTGTTGGAGATTATGTTGAATTCGAACCTGGCATGATTAATAAAATACTCCCAAGGAAAAATTCCTTTGCGAGGCCGCCGGTTGCCAACGTAGATACATTGGTGATTGTTATGGCTGCGGCAGAGCCTGATCCAAGCTTTGAAATCCTTGACAAGTTTATTGTCACAGCAGAAAGCTTAAAGACTGATGTTGTCTTATGCATTAATAAATGTGATATAGCATCAGATGAAATATTAAACAAATTTAAATCTATATATGAACTGGTTTATCCAATTTATTTTGTGAGTGCGCAAACGGGGCAAGGGATAGCAGAACTCAAAGAAGCAATGCTTAATAAGCAGTTTGCTTTGGCTGGTCCATCAGGCGTTGGCAAGTCAAGCCTTACGAATATTTTCTTAGATAAATTAGAAACAGAAATAGGCGAGATAAGCCAAAAGAGCCTTCGCGGGAAAAACACCACAAGACATACACAGCTATTTAAGGCGGAAGAATATCAGATATTTGATACTCCGGGATTTACAAGTTTTGATGCTAACCTTGATGATGAACACGAATTAGAAAATCTTTTCCCCGAGTTTAAAGAATATCTTGGAAAGTGCCGATTTGATGATTGTAGGCATCTTGAAGAACCAGATTGCGCAATCAGAAAGGCATTATCTGATGGAAAAATTTCTGAATCGCGTTATAATTCATATAAAGACCTATATAAGTTTATTGTTGAAAATAGAAGGTATTAATTATGGCTAAATTAGCACCATCAATTTTATCCGCAGATTTTGCAAATCTTGGACACGATGTAAATCTTATCGAACAGGGCGGAGCAGATTATGTTCATTGTGATGTGATGGACGGAGATTTTGTTCCTAATATAACATTTGGAGGTCCTGTAGTAAGAGCACTTGTCGGCAAGACAAATCTACCACTAGATGTTCATCTTATGATTGAGCATCCAGAATATCGTCTGGCAGATTTCGTCACGCCTCAGACAGAATATATTGTTGTTCATCAGGAAACATGCAAACACTTACACAGAGTAATTCAACAGATTCATGACCTTGGAGTTAAGGCTGGTGTGGCAATTAATCCTGCAACTCCAGTTTGCTCAATTAAGCCTATTTTAGGCGATGTTGACCTTGTTCTTGTAATGACAGTAAATCCTGGTTTTGGTGGACAAAAGTTCATTCCAAGTACAGTGGTTAAGGTTTGCGAGCTTGACGAACTTAGAAAAGAAAATGACCTTAATTTCGTTATTGAAGTTGATGGTGGCGTAAATCTTGATAATTGTCAGATGCTTAAAGATGCCGGAGTCGACATTCTTGTAGCTGGAAGCGCAGTGTTTGGCGCAGAAGACGTAATTAAACGGTGCCAAGATTTTAAAGAATTGCTTAAATAACTTGAAAATACTGGGAATACATGATAAAGTTAATGAGTTGATATTTAAAAGAAAGTGGGGTAACTAAAATGGCAAATATCAAATCTGCAAAAAAGAGAATCACAGTAATTCAGAACAAGACAGCTGTAAACAGACGTATTAAGAACAACCTCAAGGCTATTCTTAAGGCATTTGACAAAGCTATCGCAGCAGGCGATCTCGCAACTGCAAAGGAAAAACTTGGTCTCGCAGAAAAGAAACTCATGAAGGCTGGTGCAAAGGGTACTATCCACAAGAACACAGCTTCCAGAAAGGTTTCCAGATTAACTAAGGCTTATAATAAAGCTGTAGAAGCTAAAAAAGCTGAATAATCTCACCCGTCCCCCACAATTGCATAAGTTAAATGCAAATTTAAAGAACCAGATTGTCTCGCTGGTTCTTTTACTTTTTTGTATTTTTTGCTAAAATATTATCTATGGAAGATTATCAGAAATTTATCAGAAATTTTAGTATTATAGCTCATATCGATCACGGCAAATCAACTCTTGCCGATCGTTTGCTTGAAAATACCGGTTCAGTTGCCCATCGTGATATGAAGGAGCAATTCCTTGATAACATGGATCTTGAACGCGAACGTGGTATTACTATTAAATTACAAACAAGTCGCCTCGTATATAAAGCCAAAGATGGTAACGAATATATTCTTAATTTAATTGATACTCCAGGTCATGTTGACTTTAACTATGAAGTATCAAGAAGTTTGGCTGCATGTGAAGGAGCGGTTTTAGTAGTTGATGCTACTCAAGGCGTTGAAGCTCAGACATTAGCCAATGTATATCTTGCTTTAGACGAAGATCTTGAAATAGTTCCTGTAATTAACAAGATTGATTTGGCATCTGCTCGCCCTCAGGAATGTAAAGATGAAATCGAAGAAGTTATAGGAATCGAAGCTCAGGAAGCTCCACTTATTTCTGCTAAAGAAGGCATTAATATAGATGGTGTTTTAGAAGAAATCGTTGCTAAGGTGCCAGCTCCAAATGGTGATATTAATGCACCTCTTAAGGCTCTTATTTTCGATTCTTACTATGATAATTATAAAGGCGTAATAATTTATGCCAGAATTATCGATGGCTGTGTAAGGGCTGGAGATAAGATTTTAATGATGAACACTGGCGCGACCTATGATGTAACAGAGGTGGGGGTAAATACTCCATATCAGACTTCGGTTAAAGAACTTTCAGCTGGAAGTGTAGGTTATATTTGTGCAAGCATCAAGCAGGTTAGGGATGCCAGAGTCGGCGATACAATTACTTTAGCTAACAATCCAACGGAAGAGCAGTTACCAGGCTATAAGAAAGTTCAACCTATGGTATATTGCGGAATATATCCAACTCCGGATGAAAAATATGAAAATGTCAAAGACTGCCTTGAAAAACTTCAGGTTAACGATGCAGCGTTCATTTTCGAGCCTGAAACTTCGCAGGCTTTAGGATACGGATTCAGATGTGGGTTTTTAGGTCTTTTGCACATGGAAATTATTGTTGAAAGACTTGAAAGAGAATTCAATCTTGAGATTATAACTACATCCCCATCAGTAATTTATAAACTTGTTAACTTTGATGGATCTGAAGAGTTTATTGAAAATCCTTCAAACCTTCCAAACCCGACACAGTATGACCATCTAGAAGAGCCTATGGTTAAAGCCACCATTATGCTTCCAAAGGAATATGTAGGATCAATTATGGAACTTTGTCAGGACAGACGGGGCGAAATGAATCATATGGAGTACATTACAGAAGATCGAGTAGCTCTTCATTACATGCTTCCACTTAATGAAGTTATTTACGACTTCTTTGATGCGCTAAAATCAAAAACTCGTGGATATGGATCGCTTGATTATGAATTCGATCACTATGAGAAATCTAATCTTCAGAAGATTGATATTATGCTTAATCATGAAGTCGTTGATGCATTCTCAATGATTGTTCACGAATCAAAAGCATATTATCGTTCAAGATTTGTTTGTCAGAAACTGAAGGAAGTTATTCCTATGCATCAATTTGAAGTTCCAATTCAAGCTGCAATAGGACAAAAGGTTATCGCTAGAGAAACAGTAAAGGCGTACCGTAAGGATGTACTTGCTAAATGCTATGGTGGCGATATTTCTAGAAAAAAGAAACTGCTTGAAAAGCAGAAAGAAGGAAAGAAGAGGATGCGTCAGTTTGGCACTGTAGAAGTTCCTCAAGAAGCATTCACTGCTGTTTTAAAATATGATGAAGATAAATAATACTAATGGGGCAGAATATGCCCCATTAGGCATATATGTACATATTCCATTCTGTATTCGCAAGTGTAAATACTGCGATTTTGTTTCCTATGCAGATAAAACTTGTGAAGAAAAAGAGGATTATGTTCAGAAGATTTGTGAAGAAATTAGACGGCAAGGTTCTATGCTAAAAAAGAAATACTATGTTGATACTATATTCTTTGGTGGCGGAACCCCAACAACCTTAGAAGCTAATCAGCTTATTAGAATTCTTGATTGCATTGGTGATAGTTTTGTTGTTGGATGTATAAATGCTAGAACTTGTGGGGCTGGGCTTCATAATTGTGATGGCCTCGAAATTAGTTTTGAAGCCAATCCAGGAACTATTACTAAAGAAAAACTTCAAAATCTTAAAGATGCTGGGTTTAATCGAATTAGTATAGGCGTTCAAAGTTTTGACGATGGAATACTTAATACCCTAGGACGAATTCATGATTCAAAGAACGCTTCAGAAACAGTTTCAATGGCACTTGAGCTTGGTTTTAACACCAATTTAGATTTAATGTTTGGTGTTCCAGGGCAAAATCTAGATATTTGGAGAACTACATTAGAAAAAGCAATTAAACTTAACCCAAGTCATATATCTTTTTATAGTCTGCAACTTGAAGAAGGTACATCGCTTTATGAAAGCTATAGATACGGTGATTTAGAGCTTCCTAGTTGGGAGGAAAATAGAGCAATGTATCACCTTGCTTTAGATATGTTGCAATGTGCAGGTTATGTTCATTATGAAATATCAAATGCGGCAAAACCTGGTTTTGAATGTAAGCATAATATGAAATACTGGTCTATGCAAGACTATCTTGGAATAGGTAAAGCGGCGCACTCCTATATTGATGGTAAGAGAACTGGGGAAGATGCTCCTGATTCAAAAGGAGATTTTATATTTACCAAGCTTAGGCTTATTGATGGCTTTGAAAAGAAAGAATACGAGAATAGATTTGGAATCACTTTTGATGAGGAGTTTAAGTTGAGCTATCCTAAGTTGATAGAGGAAGGCCTGTTAGAAGAGATAAATGGTCGAATTCGGTTTACTAGAAAAGGTCTTGATTATACAAACCCTGTTATGCAAAGTTTGTTGGAAGAAATTTAAAATGCCCCGCTAATGCAGGGCATTCTTTATGCTTTAACAATTTTTTCAACTAATTGCTTAAGCTCTTCATATGACTTCTTTGCTGTCGATTCATCGGCCTCATTAATTGCATAGTAGAACTTTATCTTAGGTTCTGTACCTGAAGGTCTGGCTGCAAGCCAGGATCCACTTTCGAAGTAGTATTTAAGAACATTTGACTTCGGAATTCCATCGATTCCAAGAGAGTAGTCTTTAATATCAACAATCTTTGGAGCAAAATCTTTGCCAATCTCTCTAAGCTTATACATTATTGTCTTAATCTTTTCAGCACCTTCTTTGCCTTCAAGATAGTAAGAATCGCACTTATCAAAATAGAATCCGTATTCTTTATATAAATCCTCTTTGACTTCTACAAGATCTTTACCTTGGGCTTTATAGAATGCGGCCATCTCTGCAATAATCATACTTGCAAGAACGGCATCTTTATCCCTGGCATGTTCGCCAACAAGGTACCCATAACTTTCTTCGTACCCGATGATGAATTTATGACCTTTAGCAAGCTCCTGATTCATGATTGCACAGATGTTTTTAAATCCAGTTAAGCAATCAAATGTTTTATAGCCTTTCTTTCTTGCGATGTCTGCGGCCATTTCACTTGTAACGATTGTCTTAATCATGAATGAATTTTTATCAAGATCTTTTGACCTTTGTTCGATGATGTAGTTTGTCATCATTGAACCTGTTTGGTTGCCATTAAAGAGGATGAATTCGCCATTATGTTTAACTGCGATACCTACTCGGTCAGAGTCAGGATCAGTAGCGATTACGATATCAGCATCCTCCTTTTTTGCTTGTTCAATAGCCATTGCTAAAGCAGAAGCTTCTTCTGGGTTAGGAGACTTAACAGTAGGGAAGTTTCCATCTTGAATGCATTGAGCCTCAACGAGGCTGTAGTTTGTGAAGCCCTGTTCTTCGAACATCTGAGGAACCGGCTCTTTACCTGCCCCGTGAAGCGGTGTATATACGATTTTAAGAGCTTTTTTAGTTTCAGTTGATAAATTATGTGCCTGCTTTTCTACGTCGTGGATAAAGCGCGTTTGCTCGTTTCTGCCAATCATATGAAGGAGACCAGCCTTAGTTGCGCATTCTTCACAGGAAGTTTCAAGATTAGTAATATCTAATGCTTCAATAATTTTTGTGATTTCGGCTGCGGTTTCTTCACCAATTTGGCATCCTGTTTCGTCATATACTTTATAACCATTATATGCTGCAGGGTTGTGGCTTGCTGTTACAACTACGCCTCCAACACAATTAAGTTCTCTTACTGTCCAAGAAAGGAGAGGAGTGGCAGAAATCATTTCATATAGATATGCTGGAATTCCATTCTTACACATTGTAAGTGCGGTTTCTTTGGCAAACTCTTTGGAAAAGTTTCTGCAATCATAAGCAATTGCGATTCCGCGATTTTGAGCTTCTTCTCCATATGTATCTAAAAGATAATGGGCGAAACCTGTGGTTGCTCTTCTTACGTTGTATTTATTCATTCGATTTGAACCAACGCCTAAGACGCCACGAAGTCCTGCAGTACCAAACTCTAAATCTTTATAGAATCTGTCTTCAATTTCTTTTTCATCTGTAAGTTTAACTAGTTCATTGCGATCTTCTTCATCAAAGAAAGGATTAGTTTTCCATAGTTCATAAACTTCTTTGTAGCCCATATTTACTCCTTATTTCTTACCAAGCAATGCAAACATGTTCTTCTTATATTCTTCAACACCAGGTTGATCGAATGGATTTACTCCCTGCATATATCCAGAGATTCCACATGCAGCTTCAAAGAATGTAATCATTTCTCCGAGGCTCTTAACGCGAGTGTCTGTAGCTGTTATTTCAATTACAGGAACGCCCCCTGTAATATGGGCTTGCTTGACTCCGGCAGCCGCAGCTTTAAATACATCGCTGTATTTCTTTCCTGCGACATAATTGAGTCCATCACCATTTTTTTCATCAAATGGGACTTCGACTTCGATGGCTTCTTTTTCAAAGTGAAAGATTGTTTCAAAAAGCATTCTTTCACCATCTTGAATATATTGACCAAGTGAGTGAAGATCAGCTGTAAGTTCACAAGAGCTAGGATAGATTCCTAAATGATCTTTTCCTTCGCTTTCGCCATAAAGCTGTTTATACCATTCAGCCATAAAGCGGAAATTTTCGCCAGGGTAGGAGAGGATTTCAACTTTCTTTCCTTGTCCATATAAAGCCTGGCGTGTGCATGCATACTGAACTGCAGCTACATTTGCATCGCCACTTAATGCTTCCTTGATTCCAATCTGAGCGCCAGCCATAAGCTCATCAATGTCGATTCCGGCTGCTGCGATAGGGAGAAGGCCAACTGCAGTAAGAACGCTGTAACGTCCGCCGATATTATCAGGCACTACAAATGTTTCATATCCTTCTGCTGTTGCGAGTGATTTAAGTGCTCCACGTGCTTTATCTGTTGTTGCAAATATTCTCTTTGAAGTTTCTTCTTTGCCATAAGTCTTTTCCATGTATTCACGAAAGATTCTAAAAGCAAGAGCAGGTTCAAGTGTTGTGCCAGATTTTGAAATCACATTTAGATAAAGACTCTTGCCTTTAACAAGTTCAAGAACTTGAGCGAGGTCAGCACCGTCGATACCATTTCCGATAAAATAGATGGCAGGCTTTTCAGTTTCGTTATGGCGAGCTGATTTAATAAGTTCAATTGCAGCTCTTGCTCCAAGATAGGACCCACCAATACCAATTACTACCAGAGCATCTGCGTTGTCGCGGATTGTCTTGGCCGCTTTCTTAATTCTTGAGAATTCTTCTTTGTCATAATCAAATGGAAGCGTTGTCCATCCAAGAAAGTCGTTTCCCTTTCCAGTTTTGCTGTTTAGCATTTCTACGGCTTTTATAGCCTTTTCTGTATCTAAGGATACCTTGCATCCGTCAAGATTTACTTTAATCAATTTATTGTCCTTCTTTCTATATTAAGGCTGCAAGTGCTGCCCCGATTAATGTCTTATCTCTTCCATCTAGGAATGAATATTTAAGCCCAAGCGTGTCAAGGTTTGCTCTGATTAAATCTTGGATTTCAGGCACATTGTAAAATACTGCACCTTCTGCTGCGATGCGCACTTCTTCAAGCCCTGCATACTTAGCAATGCCATAAATTTCAGCTGCAACGATTTTAGCACCACGCTCATAGATTTCTTCAGCTGTGGCAACGCCTTTGGCGATGAGAGGCTTTAAATATTTTCCACTAACCT
This sequence comes from Anaerovoracaceae bacterium, assembly GCA_045616685.1. GTDB lineage: Bacteria > Bacillota > Clostridia > Peptostreptococcales > Anaerovoracaceae > UBA1764. The sequence goes on along the minus strand of JAZLHF010000002.1, from coordinate 44,547 downwards.
GCATTTCGGAAAGTGGTCCAAAGTCAAAATCTTCGGTTGGAAAATCAGTGCAACGACCTGCTTCGGAGTTAATAATAACCCCATTATAGTTGTAGCAAATGTTAAAGCCTGTGCCAAGGATAAGTCCCATATTTGCACCTTTTGTTCCAAGCTGCGCAGCTGTTGTATCATTTACGACCTTAGCATCAATAACTTTATCTTCTGCACCTTCAATTTTAATTTCTTTAGAGAAAGTTATAATCTTGGCTCTTCCGTCTTGTAAGATTTCTGCAGGATAGGAGAAGCAGAGTCCAATTTTTTTAGCATGATATTCTTCTTTCATTTGATTGAAGAAATCAAAGAATTCATCTGATGTTATTTTTTCAACAACGCCTGGCATCTTGAACTTCTTAAAATCATAAATTTCAGCATTACCACTTCTGTCAAATTTTACGCGACCTATTCTGAAATTTGTTCCACCCATATCCATTGCCACTACTTCACAATCTGTTGGCCAATTTTCTGGTGGGTAAATATAGCTTTTAATGTTATCGAGTTTTTCTGGTTTAAAGAGTTCTACATACTGTTCTAAAGGCAGGGATTTCATATTCATTTCCTTCCAAATATACTGTTATATCTTCGTCTGATCTATTTGCTAAAATTAATAATTTTTCTTTGTCATTACATCTTGTGAAGGCTAATACATCGTTGTTAAGGAAGTATGGCAAGAAATTGCCATCCTTTAAAGCGCTGTGTTCATGATATGCCTTCGCAAGTTCTTTAAAGTAACCTATCATATTCTGGTCCTCGCGCTCCCATGGATAAGGCTTACGATTTTCTGGATCCATTTCTCCTTCGAGGCTAGTCTCGTCGCCATAATAGATGCAAGGTACTCCTGGTAAATAGAACATTAATGTATAAAGCATTTTAACTAGTTCTTTGTTAGAATCTAAAATTGTTAAGATTCTTTCTCTATCGTGAGTTCCAAGAATATTCATTGCCGAATACATCAGCTCTTTTGGGTAGTTTTCAAGAAGATGCATTATGCACCTTGATGTAAAGAAACTATCGTTTTTACGTAAAGCAAAATCAATAAGGATATTCCTTAGAGGGTAGTTCATAGTACTATCTAATTCTTCCCCCATAAGGTATTTTCTTTTTTCCCCATGGCTATATTTATTAGAAGCATCGTCCCAAACTTCTCCAATGAGAACACTGTCATTGTTTTCTTTCTTGATTCTGGTTCTAACTTCTTTGATGAATGAATCTGGAAGCTCGTCGGCAACATCTAACCTAATGCCGTCTGCACCTTGATTCATCCACTTGTTGATTACGCCATTATCTCCACAGATGTATTCAAGATAATTTGGATTTGTTTCTTCGACTTCAGGTAAATCTTTCACTCCCCACCAACATTTATAAGTTCCATCATCATTAAACTTGAACCATTCGCGGTAAGGGGATCCTTCTTCGAAGTAGATACTGTTTCTTCCTGTATGAGAGAAAACGCCATCAAAAATAATGTGAATATTTAAGTTTTTTGCTTTCTCGCAAAGGGACTTAAAGCTATCATCATCACCAAGAAGTGGGTCAATCGACATATAATCTGCCGTATCATATCTATGGTTTGAGTTTGCTTTAAAAATAGGATTAATGTAAATTATGCCTATGCCAAGTTCTTTAAGATAAGGAAGTTTTTCTTCAATGCCTTTTAAAGTGCCTCCGTGGAAATGCCATTCTGTCACATCTCCGGCGTCATTTCTAATGTAATATGGTTTGTCATACCAATCATTTACAATATGTTTCCCTGAAGTTTTAACCCTTTCTTCGAAATCAGAACCTCTTGCGAATCTGTCAGGGAAGATTTGGTACATTATTCCGTTCTTAAACCATTCCGGAGTTTTGGTTGGTTTATAAACTGTAATTTGGTAGGATTCAGGATTTACTTGATATTCTTGTCCGATTCCTCCTTGGTGATCTTGAGGAGCTCCATATAAACAGGTTTCCCCAGTTGGATATCTCACGATAAAATAGTACCAAACCAGTGTGCCATAGGCTGGCATACGAAACTCAACTGAGAAGTCGTCGCCATCTATGTGATGCATCTCGTAAAGTGCCTCCCCATGTTCTTCAGTCCATGTACGTAGCGTTACTCCGCAAGCATAATCTGCCGTGACAGTTAATTTAACTTTTGTTGATACCTCGGCTGCTCCAAAGGGAGAGCGGCAATCGGGGTCATAGGAATTGTGATAAATCATTTTTACTTACCTGCTAATGTTCTATACAATTTTCTATATTGTTTTGCAGACGAATGCCATGAATAATCTTTCTTCATTGCTTGTTTTTGCATTTTTGCCCAAGCCTTTGGATTTTCGTACCAAACGGTAAGAGAATTATCAATTGTGGCAAGAAGTTCATGTGCATTATAGTTTGCAAATGAGAAACCTGTGCCTTCACCTGTAAATTCATTATATGGAATTACGCTATCTTTTAATCCGCCTGTTTCACGAACAATAGGTAGGTTGCCATAACGCATAGCCATCATTTGAGTTAATCCGCATGGTTCAAATCTTGAAGGGATAAGAATTGCATCGCCGGCAGCGTAGAGTCTATTGGAAAGAGTAGCATCAAATTTAAGTAGGGCTGCCATCTTTTCTGGATGCTGCGAAGCGTGCCATGCGAAGGCTTCTTCGTATTGACGATCTCCTATACCGAGAACAACTAGTTGCATCCTTCTTTCCATAAGTTGCGGAAGGATGTAGGTAACGAGATCTAAGCCTTTTTGTTCTGTAAGTCTGCTAATTAAGACATACATTGGGATATCTGGGTTAACTTCAAACCCAAGCTCCTTCTGAAGCTGGAGCTTGTTGTTGACCTTATTCTTTACAGTTTGAATGCTGTAATGATAGTCAATATACTTGTCATGCAATGGATCAAATTCCTTGTAATCGATGCCATTTAAAATGCCTACCAAGCTTGCTTTTCTTGCATTAAAAATGCCGTCCATATGTTCGCCATAATATGGTGTGCAGATTTCTTCTGCATAGGTAGGGGATACAGTTGAAAGAATATCACTGTATTTTAATGCACCTTGCATGTAGTTAACTGCTGATCCGATTCTAATTTGATTTTCTGCAGGGGTCCCAGCAAGCCCTAATATGTTTCCAATTAAAGTATCAGAGAACATGCCTTGGAATTTAAGGTTGTGGACTGTATAGATTGTCTTAATTCTTTCAAATCCAGGAATCTGCATATAGTACTCTCTAAGATAAACTGGAGTTAATGCAGTGTGCCAGTCATTGCAATGGAGAATATCAGGCATAAAATCTGGAATATGCATAATGCTTTCCAAAATAGCCTTAGAAAAAAATGCTATTCGCTCACCATCATCAAATTCGCCATATGCTTGACTTCTGCGGAAGTAGAATTCATTATCGATGAAATAATAGGTAACCCCCATGAATTTTAGATTAAAGAGACCGCAGTATTGGTTTCTCCAGCCAAGGGGAACTGAAAAGCTTTCCATATATTCCATCTTATCTACATATTTTTGTGGAATGTTTCCAAGCTTTGGAAGTATGACCCTAATATCATAATTGTCTGATACAACGTAGCGTGGAAGGGTTCCTGCTACATCGCCAAGTCCACCAGACTTAAAGAAAGGTGTTGCTTCAAAAGCTGCTAATAATATACTTACTTTTTCTTTTTTAGTGTTCATTAAATGTTTGTATTCTTTTCTATAACAATTGGTTTACTGTCTCCGCCTTCAATATGTGTTTTACGTCCAACGTGCACATATTTGTCGCAAATTGCATTAATTACTGTAGCATCAGCTTCGATTGTTGATCTTTGCATGATGATAGAATCTTTTACAACTGCACCTTTTTTTACGTGAACAGAGCGAGCAAGGACTGAATTTATAACAGAGCCTTCAATTACACAGCCTGCAGAAACAAGTGACTTTGTTATCTGCGCTGATGGCTTGTATATTGTAGGAGTTTCGTCTTGTGTCTTTGTGAAAATAAGTCGATCTTGTTCGAACAATTCAACTCTTACTTCGTGATCAAGAAGGTCTTTGTTTGCTTTTTTATAATCATTTACGCTATCAATAATTGCTGAATAGTCTGTGCATTCATAAGAGTTGACATCGTATTTATCAAGATTTTCGGAAAGTACTTCCATAAAATCATAATTATCAAATGCTTTATACCATTCAAGGAAGTTGATTAAGAAATCTCTATTGACAATGTATATGCCCATGAAGAGGTTTTCTAAGGATCCGCTTCTTACAATCTTTTCAACGTGGCCGTTCTTTTTAATCTTTAGGTAGGCTCTGTTTTGTCTACCAGTTTCTTTTTTATACATAAGAGTGATAGGACAGCCACTTTCTTCGTGCGCTTTAATGAATTCGTTATAATCGATGTTCATAACTGTGCTTGCATCTGAGATTAAAACATAGTCTGAACGTGAACGATCTAAAATTCGATGGTTTCTAATGATGTCGCGAAGGAGTACTCGGCTTCCCGCACTTCTATTTCCATAAACAGTACCAGGAAGAATAAACAATCCGCCAATCTTTCTTGCAAGGCCCCAAGGTTTTCCTGCTCCAACATGGTCCATGATTGAACGATAGTAATATGGTGTGATTAGACCGATTGTTGTGATCCCACAGTTCGTTAAATTTGAAAGAGGAAAATCGATAAGTCTATATCTGCCGCCAAAGGGAATTGTTGCTATTATTCTGCTTTTTGATAAAGGCTCAAGTTCTTTAACAGAATAGTTTGCAGAGATAAGTCCCATTGTATGTTTCATTTTTCTTACCTCCTAACTGATAATCTCAATCTTTTTAGCGCTTCCAAGCTTTTTATTTGCAGGAACTTGAGCGCCTTCGTTTACGATGGCATGAACAACCTTTGTGTTCTTGCCTATGTGACAATCTGGAAGCAAGATGCTGTCTTTCACCTCTGCGCCTTCTTCGACAATTGCACCATTACCTAAAATAGAGTTTGTTACCTTGCCGCCTACGAAACAACCGTTGCAGATAATGGCCCCGTTAACTTCTCCCTTGCTACCAATTTTTTGAGGAGGGTAGATGTTTGAGTTGGAGAAGATGTGTGTGTTTTCATCGAAAATATCAAACGCTGGGTTTTCATCCATTAAAGCCATCTGAGCTTCATAGTAACTTTCAACGGTTCCAACATCCTTCCAATAGCCTTCGAAATGATATGCAAATAATCTCTTCTTAGCTTTGAGAAGTTTTGGAATAATATTTTTACCGAAATCTTTTTCAGATTCTTTGTCTTGGTGATCATCAAGAAGAGCTTGTCTAAGAACTGGCCATGAGAAGATATAAATGCCCATGGATGCTAAATTGCTTTCTGGATTTGCTGGTTTTTCAGAGAACTTAGTAATTCTGTCGCTCTTATTTGCATTCATGATTCCGAAACGACTTGCTTCTTCCCAAGGAACTTCCATTACCGATACTGTGAGATCAGCATTGTTCTTTTTGTGGAACTGAAGCATTTTATTGTAATCCATCTTGTAGAGATGATCTCCAGAGAGAATTAGTACATATTCAGGGTCATAAGAATCAATAAAGTCTATGTTGTGATATATAGCATCTGCAGTGCCATCATACCAAGATCCTCCATCTTCTGTAGCATATGGAGGTAATACATGGACACCCCCATCTGATGAGTCTAAGTTCCATGATTCTCCGGTGCCTAAGTATCTGTTCAAGATGAGAGGGCGATACTGAATAAGTACGCCAACTGTATCAATCCCAGAGTTGACACAATTTGATAAGGAGAAGTCGATGATACGATATTTCCCACCAAAAGAAACAGCAGGCTTTGCATTATTCTTGGTGAGGTCGTATAGACGGCTTCCTTGACCTCCGGCGAGGAGCATAGCGATACATTCTTTCTTTCTCATAGCTTACCTCCTTAAGCTACTTGCATGGGGTATGCCAAATTTCATTAGCATATTCCCTGATTGTTCTATCACTTGAGAAATAATATGATTTAGCAATATTTATAAGCGACATCCTGTTCCATTTTTCCTTGTCGCTATAAATGTCTCCGAGCGTATTAAATGCATTCATATAGCTTTCGAAATCTTTGAGCACAAAGTATTCATCGTTTTCTTGAAGAAGTGCATCGTAGATTCTCCAAAATTGTTTGCCTGATTTATCAAATGTTCCATCAACGAGTTGGCTAACAAGCTTTATTAATCTGGTGTCGTTTTCCATTACTGCCTTAGATGAATATCCACCGTGTAGATAGTAGTTTTCGGTTTCTTCAGCGCTAAGGCCAAAAATCATCATATTGTCGTTACCAACGAGATTGTTGATTTCAACATTAGCCCCATCCAATGTTCCTAAGGTTACTGCACCATTCATCATGAACTTCATATTTCCTGTTCCGCTGGCTTCTTTTCCTGCCGTTGAAATTTGTTCACTTATTTCAGCAGCAGGATAAATAATCTGAGCGTTTGACACACAGAAGTTTTCAATGAATATTACCTTAATTTTCTTGCTTGCTACAGGGTCTGAATTTACGAGGTCTGCAACGCTACAAATGAATTTAATAGTTTCTTTTGCAAACTCATATCCAGGTGCAGATTTTCCTGCAAATATGAATGTGTATGGTCTAACTTCTTTGTTAGGATTTTCTTTAATTTCGTTGTAAAGTTCAAGAACTTTAAATGCATTAAGAAGTTGTCTCTTATATGCATGGATACGTTTAACTTGAATATCAAAGATTGAATCCGGATCTACTGTAATGTGTTGTGTATCAGCAATGTATTTTGCAAGTCTAACCTTGTTTTTTCTTTTTACTTCTCCTAATTTTTCTAAGAAGCATGAATCGTTTTGATGTTTAAGAAGGCCCTCCATCTTTTGCATATCATACTTCCAATCATCACAATTAAGGGCATCGCTAATTAAATGAGTTAAGCCTGGATTTGATTGTATTAAGAATCTTCTTTGCGAGATTCCGTTTGTCTTGTTGTTGAACATTTCTGGTTTTATTTGATAGAAAGTGTTGAACAACGAATTCCTTAATATGTCAGAATGCAAAGCGGCCACTCCATTAACAGAATGAGATCCGATAATTGAAAGCTGCGCCATTCGCACTGCTCCATCATGGAAGATTTCAGTTGCAGAAACCATCTCTTGCCAGTTTCCAGGAATGTAATGGAGTGAATCTTTCCATCTTCTATCTATTTCTTCTATAATCATATAAATTCTTGGAAGAAGCCTTCTGAGCATCTCCTGAGGCCATTTTTCAAGTGCTTCTGGCATTACGGTATGATTTGTAAATGAAATTACTTGAGTAGTAATATCCCATGCGTCTTCCCATTCAAGATTTTTATCATCCACAAGTCTTCTCATAAGTTCTGGAACAGCAAGGGCAGGGTGAGTGTCATTTGTATGAATTGATACGTGTTTTGGTAAGTCTGTCCAGTTTTCGCCATATACCTCAACATACTTTTTTAGTATTGATTCAATGCTTGCTGCGACGAGTAAGTATTCTTGCTTAACTCTAAGAACTTTTCCCGATTCTTGATTATCATTAGGATAAAGTATGCATGTTAAAGCATCAATGTCTGCACGTTCTTTCATAGCTCTTGCATAATCACCATGGTTGAATGCATCCATATCAACAGTCTCTTGAAGAGGCATTGCTCTCCAAAGACGAAGGTTATTCACATCTTTGAATTGCCATCCAACTATAGGAACATCATAAGGAACTGCTAAAACGGATTCATAGTTTTTGTGTGTAAAGTTAAGCTTTCCATTTTCGAAGCTCTTTTCAATCTCTCCTCCGAATCTAACAATAACTGATTCATTTGGCTTTTGTGTTTCCCAAGGATAACCATGGCAAAGCCAATCATCTGGTTCTTCAATTTGATATCCACTATCAATCTTTTGACGGAATAATCCAAATCTAAACCTGAGACCCATGCCTACGCCAGGAACTCCGGTTGCAGCCATGGAATCAACGAAGCATGCAGCAAGTCTTCCGAGGCCGCCGTTACCAAGGCCAGGATCAGCTTCGCATTGGCATAGTTTTTCAAAATCGATATTCATTTCTGATAAAGCTGATACTACTTCATCACGAATTTCCATGTTAATTAAATAGTTCTCAAGTAATTTGCCAATTAAGAATTCCATAGAAAGGTAATAAACCTTTTTTTCGTGGTTTTCGTTATGTCTAAGAGTTGTTGCTGCTCGTTTTTCAGCTGTATTGTTAAGAACACATTTTGCTAATGATTCATATAATTCGCCATTAGAACAATCTTCGATTTCTTTGTTGTATTGTTCTAAAATAAATTTTCTATACTCTTCTTTAAAGGTTTCCTTGTTAAATTGCGCCATAATGCTATCTGCTCACTTTCTTTATTAGTATTCCACCTAGTGCTGGTATTTTTACACTGATTGAATAAGGCTGTCCATGATACGGAATCTTCTCTGCTTTAATTCTTTCTCTGTTAAGCAGATTGTTGCCCCCATATTCTGCCTTGTCAGAATTGAATATTTCTTTGTAATATCCTCTCATAGGAACGCCAATGCGATATTCATCATATTGATTGATGCCAAAGTTAATTACTGTTATAAGTTTTTCCTTGGCATTATCAGATTTTCTCATGTATATGAGAATCTGTTGTTCGCTGTTATTAGCATCTATCCATTCAAAGCCTTGCCATTCTGTATCAAGCTGCCAAAGTGCTTTTTCTTTAGTATAAACATGATTTAGGTCTCTGATATAGTCTTGATGTTTTTTATGTGCTTCGAATCTTTCTGTAAGGAAGAATTCAAGGCCTTCATAAAATCTCCATTCTATGTATTGCCCAAACTCATTTCCCATGAAGTTTAGTTTTGCACCTGGATGGGTTATCTGGTAAAGGGCGAGGGCTCTTAAACCAGCAAATTGTCGCCAATTATCTCCTGGCATTCTGCCAATGAGGGAGCACTTACCATGAACAACTTCGTCGTGAGAGATTGGAAGTATAAAGTTCTCACTATATGCATACATCATTGAGAAGTTGAGTAAATTGTGACAATTGAATCTATAAGGGAAGTCCGCACTGATGTAGTTTAGTGTGTCGTGCATCCAGCCCATATCCCATTTATAATGGAATCCTAAACCTCCAGCATTAGGCGGATAGGTAACCATTGGCCATGCTGTAGATTCTTCAGCAATCATCATTGCGCCAGGGCAATATTTGCCAACCATTTCGGATAGTTCTTTGAAAAATTCTATTGCTTCAAGATTGCTTTCGTCGCCATTTTTGTTAAACCTTCTCTTTTTTGGATCGTCGACGCCAAAGTTTAGGTAGAGCATGGAGGAAACTCCGTCAACCCTAATTCCATCGGCATGGAATTCTTTTAGCCAAAACATCGCATTGGATAATAGGAAGCTTCTAACTTCTGGTCTTCCAAAATCAAACTTTCCAGTACCCCAATTTGGATGTATTTCATTTTCGTAAAGCATCTCACCGTTGAATTTTGCGAGCCCGAAGTCATCGAGGCAGAAATGCCCAGCAGCCCAATCCAAAATTATTCCAATTCCAGCTTTATGTGCTTTGTTTATAAAGTACATTAGATCTTCAGGCTTGCCATACCTTGAAGTTGTAGCGAAATAGCCAGTTGTCTGATATCCCCAAGAGCCATCAAATGGATGCTCCATAATAGGCAAAATCTCTATATGGGTATATCCCATTTGCTTAACATATGGTATAAGCTCTTTGGCCATTTGTCTGTATGAATAAAAATTATTTTCTTTATCTTCGCCATCTGTTCTCTTCCAAGAGCCGAAGTGCACTTCGTAAATGTTTTTAGGCATCTTAAAATGATTACTTTGATTGCGCTTTTCAATCCAAGCATCATCAGTCCATTCGAATTTTAGCTCATGAACTATGGAAGCAGTGTTAGGACGCTTCTCGGCATAGACTGCATAAGGATCAGCTTTTAATGGAAGCTTCTTTCCTTTTGCAGAAGTGATGGAATATTTATAGGTTTTGCCGGTCAGCTGTTTATTTACAAAAGTGGTCCAAACACCAGAATTATCAACGGGATAGAGCTGGTACTTTTTATTTTCCTGCCATTTTGTAAAATCTCCAACGACAAAAACGGATTTAGCCCCAGGAGCCCATACAGTAAATCGTGTACCACCATTTTCTAAATGAGCGCCGAAGAGGTTATAAGAGTTATAATATTTTCCCTCGTTGAAGAGGTATAGTAATTTTTTATCTAATTGATTGTCCATAAAATTCTCCAAAATAATTATAACATAATGTAAGAAAACTTGTTGACTTTGGAGAATAATAGGCTATAATGATAAGTGTGTTAGCACTCCATTTGATTGAGTGCTAACAAGAAAGAGGAGATATGGATTTAAACGAACGAAAACTTCAAATACTGCAGGCTATCATTGCTGATTTCATTTCAACGGGCGAGCCTGTAGGCAGCAGAACGCTTTCCAAGAGCCATGATATGGGCATTTCTCCGGCAACAATTAGAAATGAGATGTCTGATTTAGAAGAAATGGGGTATTTAACCCATCCTCACACCTCTGCAGGACGTGTTCCGTCAGATAAAGCTTATAGGTTATATGTAGACCAGTTCATGGATACATCAGATCTTCCAGAAGAAAGACGGGCCGCTATAAAAAAGAAGCTTGCTGAAACAAGAACAGAGCTTGATAGTACAATCGAACATGCTGCTGAACTTCTTTCTGAAATGACAAATCTTACGTCTTTCGCAATTACGCCAAGCGTAAACGAAAACAAATTAAAGTATATTCATTTCCTTCCGGTTGATGAAAGAACTGTAGTGCTTATGCTTGTTGCTGAAAATGGTAAAGTGCTTAATAAAGCGATTCGTCTAACAGAGAAGTATAAAGAAGAAAATCTTGAGTTGATGTCAAAAGTTATGACGCATAACTATAAGGGTAAGACTATTAGTTCAATTATGGCTGCTGATATCATTACAGATTTCCAAAATGACATGAGTTCACTTGCAGGACTTGCAAAAGATGTTGTTCCAAGCTTCATGAAAACTTTGGAAAAGATGCTGGACGTTGACTTGTACATGAATGGTTACTCAAACGTATTTGAGCTTCCAGAGTATAGTTCAGATTTAGAAAAGAGTAAGAACTTCTTACAACTTCTCGAAAACAAAGATCATCTTAAAGATATAATTGTTAACAGAGAAGAGGGCTTGGTTATAACAATAGGTGATGAAAACTCAGATGATATGCAGGATGTTTCATTGATTACTGCAGATTATAAGGTGAACGGCAAACTCGTTGGAAAGCTTGGCGTTATTGGCCCTAAGAGAATGAAGTATGGTGAAATAAGCTCTGTTATCAAATACATTTCTGAAAATATAAGTGAGACTTTTGAGATTAAGGAGCCTAATGAGTGATGACAGAAGAAATTAAAAAAGAAGAAGTGGTAGAAGAAGCCATTAAGGATGATGCTCCGCATGAAAGCGAGCCTGAAGTAGAAGAAGAAAAAAAAGACGAAGAAGATTTACAAGCAAAGTTCTTAAGACTTCAAGCTGACTTCCAAAACTTTAGACGCAGAAGCGAGGCGGAAAAATCCGATATATATGCTTATGCAAATGAGAAGATTATTCTTCAAGTGCTTGATGTAATTGATAATTTTGATCGAGCTATGGAAACGGCTCCGGCAGAAGATAAATTTGCCGAAGGAATGCAGCTAATATTAAAACAGCTGACAGATGTCCTTGATAAAAATAATGTAAAAGAAATCAATGCGCTTAATCAAAATTTTGACCCGGCATTTCACAATGCAGTTATGACAGAGGCTGCCGAAGGGGTCGCACCTGGTGTTGTAACTAAAGTCCTTCAAAAGGGATATGTTTTAAATAGTAAAGTAATTAGACCTGCAATGGTCGTAGTATCACAGTAGTTAAGAGGTATAAAAAATGGGAAAAGTAATTGGAATTGATTTAGGAACAACAAATAGCTGCGTATCAGTACTTGAAGGCGGCGAACCAACTGTTATTGCTAATGCTGAAGGAAATAGAACAACTCCTTCTATTGTCGGATTCACAAAGTCTGGCGAAAGACTTGTAGGCGAAACAGCTAAAAGACAAGCTATCACAAATCCTGATAGAACGATTTCTTCTATTAAGAGACATATGGGTAGCGATTATAAAGTAGATATTGATGGAAAGGCATATACACCACAAGATATTTCAGCGATGATTCTTGCAAAATTAAAGGCCGATGCTGAAAGCTATCTTGGCGAAAAGGTTACAGAAGCTGTTATTACAGTTCCTGCATACTTTAGCGATGCTCAAAAGCAGGCAACAAAGGATGCTGGTACAATCGCAGGGCTCGATGTTAAGAGAATCGTGAACGAACCAACAGCAGCTGCTTTCGCATATGGCCTTGATAAAGAAGCTGGAAACCAGAAAATCATGGTATATGACCTTGGCGGTGGTACATTCGATGTATCCATCCTGGATATTGGCGATGGTGTATTCGAAGTACTTGCTACAAATGGCGATACAAAACTCGGCGGCGATGACTTTGATAATGCTCTGATGAACTTTATGGCAGATCAGTTTGCAAAAGAAAATGGCGTAGATCTTAGAGCTGACAAGATGTCACTTCAAAGACTTAAGGAAGCTGCAGAGAAAGCTAAGAAGGAACTTTCATCAAGCCAGACAACAAATGTAAATCTTCCATTCATTACAGTTAATGCAAATGGTCCTCTCCATCTTAACATGGACATTACCAGAGCTAAGTTTGATCAGTTAACATCTGATCTCGTTCAGAGAACAATCGAACCTATGAAGAAGGCTATGTCAGATGCCGGAGTTACAATGAACGACCTCAACAAGGTAATCTTAGTTGGTGGCTCTACAAGAATTCCAGCAGTTCAGGACGCAGTTAAAAACATTACAGGCAAAGAGCCATTTAAGGGGATTAATCCAGATGAATGCGTAGCCGTAGGTGCATCAATTCAAGCCGGCGTTTTAACAGGCGAAGTTAAGGATGTATTACTTCTTGATGTAACTCCACTTTCACTTTCAATCGAAACACTTGGTGGGGTTGCCACAAGACTTATTGAAAGAAATACAACAATTCCTACAAAGAAGAGCCAGATTTTCTCAACAGCTGCAGATAATCAGTCAGCTGTAGACATTCATGTAATGCAAGGTGAGCGTCAGATGGCAGCTGATAACATTACACTTGGTAGATTCCAGCTTACAGGAATCCCAGCAGCCCCACGTGGAATTCCGCAGATTGAAGTTACTTTCGATATTGATGCTAATGGTATTGTAAGTGTAAGTGCAAAGGACCTTGGAACAGGTAAGCAGCAGAGCATTACAATTACTTCTTCATCCAAGCTTTCTGAAGAAGAAATTCAGCAAAAGGTTAAAGAAGCTGAACAGTTCGCTGAAGCTGATAAGAAGAAGAAAGAAGAAATTGAAGCTCGTAACCAGGCTGAGACCCTTGTATATGAAACAGAAAAGAATCTGAAAGAACTTGATGGTAAACTTTCCGCTGATGAAGTAAGCAAGATTACAGCTGCCAAGGATGATCTTAAGAAAGCTCTTGAAGGAAACGATCTTGAAGAAATCAAATCAAAGACAGAGGCTCTTACAGAAGAGTTCCATGTAATTTCTACAAAGTTATATGAACAGGCTCAGGCTCAGCAGCAGGCTGCTGGCGCAGGTCCAGACATGGGAGCTAGTATGGGCGCTAACGCAGGACAGCAGGCTGGTGGTCCAAACCCTGACAACGTTGTAGATGCAGATTTTGAAGTAGTTAATGATAAATAATGGCTGAAGATAAAAGAGATTACTATGAAGTCTTAGGTATAGCAAAAGGAGCTTCAGAGGCTGAAATTAAATCTGCCTTCAGGAAAATGGCAATGAAATATCATCCAGATAGAAATCCAGGTGATAAAGAAGCCGAAGAAAAGTTTAAAGAAGTCAATGAAGCTTATTCTGTACTGTCAGACCCAGAGAAAAAAGAAAAATATGATCGCTTTGGATTCGCAGGCATAGATCCTAATGCAGGATTTGGCGGTGGTGGATTTAGTGGTTTTGGCGGAGAAGGATTTGGTTTCGACGACATTTTCAACATGTTCGGTGGTGGATTTGGCGGCTTCGGCGGCAGTTCTGCAAGAAGAAACGGCCCAAGACGTGGCGCTGATATTCAAAAGTCCATGAATATTTCATTTGACGAAGCAGTATTTGGATGTAAGAAAGAAATTAAACTTACTAAGGATGTTGTTTGCGATGAATGTGGTGGAACCGGAGCTGCAAAGGGCACAGGTAAGAAGACTTGCCCAGACTGCGGTGGCAAGGGAAGTGTATTCACAAATCAGCAGACTCCATTTGGAACTTTCCAAAGTCAAAGGACATGTTCTCGCTGCGGTGGTACTGGTAGTATAATCGAAAAACCTTGTACATGCTGTAATGGAAATGGAAAGGTTCGCAAGACTGTAAATATTAATGTTACTATTCCTGCCGGAGTCGACACTGATTCTGTAATTCCAATTAGAGGCCAAGGCCAACCAGGGTTTAATGGTGGGCAGGTAGGCGATTTATATATCGTTCTTAATGTAATGCCTTCTAAGCTTTTTGAAAGAAGGGGCGACGATATTTGGATTGATGTTCCAATTACCTTTAGTCAGGCTGCATTAGGTGACGAGATTGCTGTTCCAGGACTTAACGAAAAACTTTCATGTAAAGTTCCTGCTGGAACACAGCCAGGCACAGTTCTTAGAATCAAAGGAAAGGGTATTAAGAATGTTAGATCTGGTCGTCCGGGAGATTTATATGTAAAGATTAATTTGGAAGTTCCGACAAAGCTTAGTTCAGAACAAAAGAATTTAATTAAACAGTTTGGAGAAACAAAAACATTAGAAGGATATAATAAACGAAAATCTTTTGCAGAAACTTTAAAAGATTTGTTTAGCTAGAAGAAGTAAAAAACCGAAGGCATTGGCCTTCGGTTTTATTTAGCGATTAGTATCTCTTTGTAGCCTTCTTACGAGCAGCTTCTGACTTCTTCTTACGTCTTACGCTTGGCTTTTCGTAGCATTCTCTCTTCCTGAGTTCGGCCATAACGCCATCTCTAGCACAAGAGCGCTTGAATCTCTTAAGAGCATTTTCAAGATTTTCGCCTTCTTTAACGATGATCTGTGCCATTCTGGTTTCACCTCCTCACTTCGTGAATGCCATAGGCAATTCATCTATAACAGCAACTATTATAATCGTTATTTCTTTCATATTCAAGCAATTTTTTGTATAATTTAAGCATGAGTGAAAATAAAAGAGTAGCATTCTTCACATTGGGGTGCAGGGTAAATCAATATGAATCATATAAGCTTGCAGAAGAGTTTAAAGCTGCAGGTTGGATTGTTGTATCTGAAGAAGAAAAAGCAGATGTTTATATTGTTAATACTTGCACTGTAACAAGACTGGCTGATAGAAAATCTCGTCAATACATTAGAAGAATGAAGAGGCTTAATTCTGATGCTAAACTTGTTGTTATGGGATGCTATCCAGAAACAAATAGAGAAGAGTTGGAAACTATTCCTGAAGTAGATTTTATTCTAGGTACTAATGATAAAGAAAAAGTGTTCGAGTTACTAAATATAACTAGACCTGCTTCATGTAGAGTCCTTGCTTTTGATCCTGAGTCACGAACAAGAGCTATGATTCAAATTCAAACTGGTTGCAATAGATTTTGTTCGTACTGTGTCATCCCATATGCGCGAAATAAAATTAGCTATAAACCAATCTCGGAAATAGTTGCCGAAGCAAAAGATTTAATAGTAGCTGGATATAAGGAGATTGTACTTACTGGTATAAATACTGCCTTGTATAAAGGTGGCGTAGAACCTGTGATTAAGGCCTTGGATGAACTTCCTGGAGACTTCCGAATCAGATTTGGGTCGCTTGAACCAACCATAGTTGATGCAACATATGTTAAATCTCTTCTTAAATATGATAAGCTTTGTCACCACTTTCATCTTTCTGTTCAAAGTGGTAGCGATGAAATTATCAAAGCTATGAATAGAAGCTACACATCTAAAGAATATTTAGACATAGTCAGAACTTGCAGAGAATTTGATCCGTTATTTGGAATAACAACGGATATCATTGCTGGGTTTCCAGGTGAGACTGAAAATGATTTTAATTACAGTTTAGATTTAATTGATAAGGCCGAATTTTTACACGTTCACGCCTTTCCATATTCTAAGAGATTGTTTACAAATGCAGCTATGATGGACGGACAAATTTCTCCGGCAATTAAAAAGGAAAGAAACAAAAAATTAATCGCAGAGGGAAATCGAGTATCGTTAGAGTTTAGGAAGAAAATGATTGGCAGCGTGCAGCGTGTGCTTATTGAACAAAATTTTGATGGTTATTATCATGGGCATGCTTCAAATTATACAGATGTGTATTTTAAGAGCAATAAAAATGATATAATTAATACATTCATTGATGTTGTTATAACTGACGTTTATAAAGACGGAGTTTTAGGAAAGGAGCAATAATGGAAGATTGTTTATTCTGCAAGATTATTGCAGGCGAAATTCCATCAACAAAGGTGTATGAAGATGATTTGATCTATGCCTTTAATGATGTTAATCCTCAGGCCCCGGTGCATTTTTTAGTAGTTCCAAAGAAGCATATTGCTTCTTTAGACGCAACAAGTCCTGAAGATGCAGAAGTTTTAGCTCATATCTTAATTAAGATTAAGGAAATTGCTAAATCTCAAGGTATTACTAATGGTTACAGGGTTGCAGTAAACTGCGGAGAAGACGGAGACCAAACAGTTCAGCATCTTCATTTTCATGTTCTCGGAAAGAGAAAGATGTCTTGGCCGCCAGGCTGAAATTTTTTGTTCTATTTTTATTGAAAAGTAGTATAATCAATAAGAATTATTTACTTGTCTGGTATGAGTAATCTTTATTTGGCAAGTTTTTGTGCAAGCAATTAGTTTTTTGATAAGGAGGTGGTTTTGCATGGGATACATACTTGAGATGAAAGATATTAGCAAAACCTTCCCTGGTGTAGTTGCGCTTGATCATGTTCAGCTTCAGATACGTCCTGGAGAAGTACACGCTTTAATGGGTGAAAATGGCGCCGGCAAATCAACATTGATGAAGATACTTATGGGTATTTACACCAAGGATGATGGCGGAGAAATCTTTTTTGATGGAAAGCCATATAATGCATCTAATCCTAAAGAAGCAATGGATTATGGCGTAGCCATGATTCATCAAGAATTAAATCCTATTCTTGATATGGCTGTTTATGAAAATATTTTTGTTGGACGTGAGCTAAAAAAGAATGGTTTAGTTGATAAAAATGCTGAAATTGCTGAAGCTCAGAAATTGATTGATGATAGCGGGCTGCATATTTCTCCAAAGGAAACTCTTAGACATCTTACAGTTGCTCAATGCCAATTAATTGAAATTATTAAAGCAATTTCTATGAATGCGAAAGTAGTTGTTATGGATGAACCTACATCTGCAATTACAGAGCGTGAAGTAGAAATTTTATTTGAACACATTCGTAAGCTGAAAGAAAGTGGTGTGGCCATTATTTATATTTCTCACAGAATGGCAGAAATCTTTGAGATTTGCGATCGTGTTAGCGTCTTTAGAGATGGCAAGTTTATCGGTTGCGATGATGTCGCAAACATGAACGAAGCTAAATTAATAAAGATGATGGTAGGCAGAGAAATTGCGGATGTTTATCCTAAGATTGACTCTGAAATGGGCGAAGTTATCTTTGAAGCAAAGAATATTGTAAGAAAAGATAATAAAGTTAAAGACGTTAGTTTTTCTGTCAGAAAAGGTGAGATTCTTGGCATCGGCGGACTTGTTGGAGCTGGTAGAAGCGAATTAGTCGAAGGCATATTTGGAATTCATCCATTGTCTAATGGTGAGATTTTTGTTAAAGGAGAAAAGATTAATGTGAAAAGCCCGAGAGATATGATAAAGAAGGGCGTTGCATTAATTACTGAAGATAGAAAAGCCACAGGCTTAAACTTAACAGGATCAGTCAATGATAATATTTCTATGGTAGCAATAGAAAAATTATTAAGCCATGGTTTATATAATAGGAATAAAGCTACAGTTGCTTCAAATGAATATATTGAAAAATTGAAGATTAAAACCCCTTCTGTTAACCAGATTGTCGGAAATCTATCTGGCGGAAACCAGCAAAAGGTTGTAGTAGCAAAATGGTTATTAAATGAACCAGATGTAATTATCTTAGATGAACCTACACGAGGCATTGATGTCGGAGCAAAACGAGATATCTATATATTACTCGGCCAGCTTGCTCAACAGGGTAAAGCTATAATTATGATTTCATCTGAAATCCCAGAATTAATGGGAATTTGCGACAGAGTTATGGTTATGTGTGAAGGCAATTACTCTGGAGAAGTCCTTCGTGAAGATTTTACACAAGAAAAAATTATGGAATTGGCTTCAGCCATTAGTGTTTAGGAGGAAGCAATACTTATGAAAAATACAAGATTGAAAAGCTTAATAGGTGAATATTTTATTTTCATTATATTTATTGTACTTGTTGCAATATTAACAGCTTTAAAACCGAGCTTTATTTCCTTGGGGAATTTAGTTAATATTTTGAAACAGGCTTCCATTAACGGCATTCTTGCTTTTGGCATGATGTTTGTAATTATTGCCGGAGGTTTTGATATGTCGGTTGGTTCAACGGTTGCTTTTACTGGAATTATTGCGGCTATGCTTGGGCAGGGTCAATTCCCAATTATTGTTCCAATGCTTGCTGCAACAATCGCAGGTTTGCTTGTTGGTATTTTAAATGGTGTAGGTATTGCTGTTGGAAATCTTCCTCCATTCATTATGACCTTGGGAACCATGACAGGTGTTAGAGGACTTGCATTATTACTTTCTAACGGAAAACCAATCATTGGTCTTAGCTCGGAATATAAAGCTGTTGCAGCTTCTTCATTCCTTGGAGTCCCAATGCTTGCAATTTATTTGCTGATAGTAGTAATTATTTGCTCATTTGTATTATCAAAGACCGTATATGGACGCAGGGTATATGCATGCGGAGGTAATTTAGTAGCTGCACAAGTTTCCGGAATCAATACCGTAAGAATGCGTATTTCCACATTTGCTATTGCTGGAATGCTTGCTGGTTTTTGTGGCTTCCTGATGACGTCGCGTGTAACAATCGGACAGCCAACAGCTGCAGAAGGATATGAAATGGATGCCATTGCTGCTTGTGTTGTTGGTGGAGTTTCCATGACAGGTGGCGTTGGTAAGCCATTAGGAGTTGTTATTGGTTGCTTACTGATTACCGTTATTGCGAATGGCCTTAATATCTTAGGTGTTTCTGACCATTGGCAAAGAATTGTTAAAGGTTTAATTATTATTGTTGCAGTATTAATTGACCTTAAGGGAAAGACTAAAAAGAATTAAATTTGTTTAAAAAGTTAGCTTCATGTCTAACTTCTATGTATAAAAAAACTTTTAAGGAGGAAATTTATTATGAAAAAAGTTTTAGCTATTCTTTTAGCATTAGCAATGGTATTTTGCCTTGCTGCATGCGGAGAAAAAGAAGGCGACGCAGCTGATGACGGAAAGATTAAAGTTGCTTTAATTCAGCAGCACCAGTTAAATGCTTTCCAGATTGCAGTTACAGAATCAGCTCAGGCAAAAGCTGCTGAACTTGGTGTAGACCTTACAATTTTAAGTGCTGACCAGGATGCAGCAACACAGATTTCACAGATTGAGCAGTGTGTTTCTGAAGGATTCGATGCAATCCTCTTCGAACCAGTTGATCCAGATGGATTAGTTGATGCTGCTAAAGCTGCTGCAGAAGCAGGCGTTGTAGTTGTTAACATCGTATCTGTTTGCTCAGATTGGGAAAACGCAGGAATCGCAGCTGTTTCTGTAGGAAACAATGTTAAGGCTGGCGAAAATGAAATGCAGCATGTTGCTGATCTCTTAGGCGGCAAAGGAAACATTGCTATCTTAACAGGTCCATCAGCTTCAACAGATGCTACAGATCGTCTTGAAGGATACAGAAACATTATTGCAAACTATCCTGATATCAAAGAAGTAGTTGCTCCTGCTGATTGCGCTTGGGATACAGCTCAGGCACAGGCAACAGTTGAAAGCTGGCTCTCAGCTTATGACTTAAATGCAATCGTTTGCGAAAACGATGGTATGGCTGTAGGTGCTGGTAATGCTGCTGGCGCAAATAGTGGTATTATTATCACAGGTCTTGACGGAACTCCAGATGGTTATGAAGCTATTAAGGATGGCCGTATTGCTGGTACAGTAGCTCAGGACGGCGGTGCTATGGCTGCTAATGGTCTTGAAGCTGCAGTTAAGGTCGTAAAGGGTGAAACACTTACTGAAAAGACTCTTATCGTAGACAGCGTTTGGATTGATGCAAGCAATGTTGCTGATTACGAATAGTACAATTTTCTAGAATTGTCTTTTTCCTTAAAAGCCCGAAGCTATATGCTTTCGGGCTTTTTTAATGCCTAAAAAAAGAGTATAATAAAGTGTCAAGTTGTGTACTTTTAGGAGGCTTAATGAACGAACTAAAATTTAGTCCCCAAAGCATAACCGAACCAGCATTGGTTTTCGGAACATTGGATGCTAATTTGAAGGCTATAGAAAAAGATTGCAACGTAGAAATTCTCTATCGCGGAGACGAAATCACAGTTAAAGGCGAAGAGGTGGATAGGGCAGTAAGTGTAATTAATGAATTATTTGCTGTAGTCGACCAAGGGCAGACTTTGGATGAACAAAAGATAGATTACATTTTATCTTTATCGCAGGATGGAATTTCTTACACAAAGAGTAATGTTTCAAAGGACGTAGTTTGCTTTACCCATAGGGGTAAGCCAATTAAGGCTAAGACTTTGGGGCAAAAGGACTATGTTAATGCTATGAAGACCCATGATGTTTGCTTTGGCATCGGTCCTGCCGGCACAGGTAAAACTTATCTTGCAGTTGCAATGGCAATTAATTCTTTGAAGAATAAAGAAGTTGAAAAACTTATTCTTGCAAGACCTGCAGTTGAGGCAGGTGAGCGTTTAGGCTTCCTCCCTGGAGATCTTCAAGAAAAGGTTGACCCTTATCTTAGGCCTTTGTATGATGCACTTTACGAAATGCTGGGAAGAGATGCAGCTTTAAGACTGAAGGAAAAGGAAGTGATTGAAGTTGTTCCCCTTGCATATATGAGAGGCCGTACCCTTGATAATTCATTTATCATTCTTGATGAAGCACAAAATGCTACAAAAGAGCAGATGAAGATGTTCCTCACAAGGATGGGATTTGGATCGAAGATGATAATTACTGGGGACATTACTCAGGTTGATTTGCCAATAGGTAAGGCAAGTGGACTTACAGATGCAATGCATATTTTAAAAGATGTTGAAGGCATTGCGTTTTGCCGGTTAAAAGATGCTGATGTTGTAAGACATCCGCTAGTAAGACGAATTGTTAATGCATACGATAAATTTGCAGAAAGATTTGAAGAAAAATAATGAAAATCTACTTCAATGAAAAAACGACAGCTGAAAAGGCTATGTACACAATTGCGGTTCTTTGTGCTTGCGAGGAAGGATTAAATCCTGAAAAGATTTCCATTTCAGTTTCATTTGTAAGTAAAGAAGAAATTAAAAAGCTCAATAAAAAATATAGAAATGTCGATGAGGTGACTGATGTACTTTCCTTCCCTATGTATGAGGGAGAGTTTCCTGATGTTCCCGAGCTTGAACTTGGCGATGTGGTTATTTGCATGGATAAGGTAAGGGCTCAGGCAAAGGAATTTGGTCACAGTGAAGAGAGAGAATCAATGTACCTCTTCACTCATTCAGTATTTCATCTTCTTGGATATGATCATATAAAAGAGGCTGATAAGAAAATTATGCGTGCCAAGGAAGAAAAGGTGATGGCTCTTTACAATCTTTCTAAACTCGAAAAATAGGTTGAAAAGAAGGAATTAAATCTAAATGAAGACAGGATTTATTGGTATTGTTGGTAGGCCTAATGTGGGTAAATCTACACTTATGAATGCAATTCTTGGAGAGAAGATTGCGATTGCTACTAACAAGCCTCAAACAACAAGAAATACAATTCGCGGAATATATACAGAACCTGGCGAATATCAGATAGTTTTTGTAGATACTCCTGGAATTCACAAACCAAAGAATAAACTTGGTGGCTATATGACAGATATGGCGCTTGGTAGCTTAAAAGAAGCTGATGTAGTCTTATTCTTAATTGATTCTCCTATGCAAGAGCGTGCTGGAGGTGACAGTTTTATTCTTGCAAAGCTTAAAGCTATAGATACGCCAAAGATTCTTATCATTAACAAGATTGATAAAATAGAGCCTGAAGTCTATGAACAGATTTACAAGAGTTATGAAGAGCTTGGAATATTTAAAGAAATAATTGGAACTAATGCACTTGAGGCAAAAAATACTGATGTTGTCATTGAGAAGATTAAGCCTTATTTAGATGAAGGTCCTCAGTTCTTTCCAGACGATATGATTACTGATAACCCAATGAGGTTTTTAGTATCAGAAATTATTAGAGAAAAGCTTCTCCTATATTTAGACGAAGAAGTTCCACATGGCGTTGCTGTAGAGATTGAGCAGTATCAGGAACTTGATAATCTTACAAGAATCAATGCTGTTATTTATTGCGAAAAGCAATCACATAAAGCAATTATTATTGGTAAGGGCGGCAAGAAGATTAAGGGCGTTGGAAAGAGCGCTAGAGAAGAGATTGAAAGCTTAGTTGGGACTAAGGTTTATCTTGAGACTTTTGTAAAAGTTAAGGAAAACTGGCGTGATAACGAAATTGCTATTAGTAATTTTGGATATCATAAAGAAGATTAATGTATATTCAGACCGAAGGAATAGTATTAAGACAAGTTAAAACTATAAATTCTCGCCGAATGATTACGGTTTTCTCTAAGAACTATGGAAAGATTTCTTGTGGATCTTCTTTTAGCGAAGGAGGAAAGAATAAGACAGCTTTGGCACTTAGGCCATTTACTTATGGAAAGTACGAACTGCTTAAAGGACGTGACAGCTACAATATACAAGGGGCTGAAACCTTGAAAAGCTATTATGCACTTGGCGAAGATGTTGATAAGTATATGGCTGCTTGCTATGTACTTGAGCTAACTGATAAAGCCTTGATGGAAGAACAACCTCAGCCAAAGCTTTTTATGCTTTTGTTAGAGTTCTTGAAAATGCTTGAAAACCGAAAGAAGGCCTATGATACATTAGTTATCGGTTATCAACTAAAATTGCTAAAGCTACAAGGGCTTACAGCTAGCGAGGGTTTGAAAAGTAACGTTAGCGCTGATATAATAGAAACATTAAAATTTGTAGAAGACCATAAACTTTTAGAGCTTGAAAATTTAGCCCTAAAGTCAGATATAGAAAATAAAATTAGGCAATTATTAAAAGAGTACTTCGCAACGTATTTGGGTTTAGATAATTTAAAGAGCGAAGGATTAATGATTTAGAAAGGGAACAGCTATGGAAATTACACTTGAAAAAATTGAGTTAGTAAAAGACAGAACTGGTGTTAGCTACAAGGAGGCAAAAGAAGCCCTTGAAAAAACTGAAGGCAATGTTGTTGATGCAATTATTTTAATTGAAGACAATATTGATCAGAGTGCTAGCACATCTGAAACAAGAGTTTCAGCTGCTGTTGATGTGATCAAGGACACTATTAAAAAGGGTAATATTAACAAACTTTTAATTAAGAAGGATGGGGAAGTTCTTCTTAATCTTCCTGTTAATATCGGTATTGTTGGTACAGTCTTATTCCCGTGGGCGGCTGTCGCAAGCATAATTGCCGCATTTGGGACAAAGTGCCAAATTGAAATCGTAAAGGACAGCGGAGAGATTATAGATGTATCTTCAAAAGCAAACGAAGCATTCGAAAAGGCAAAGTCAAAGGGCGGAGTTGTATTTGACGAAGTAAAAGATAAAGGATTAGATGCAATTAGCATTGCCAAAGAAAAAGGCAAACAGGCTTGGGATGTCGCAAAAGAAAAAGCTGGAGCTTTTAAAAAGACAATTGACGGAGATATCATTGATTCCGAAGATTTAGAGAATCTTGACTTATCAGACGTAGATTTTAGCGAGTTGGAGGATGACGATGAGTAAAGAATTTAGCATGGATGACATTGTTGCATTATGCAAAAATAGAGGTTTCTTATATCCTGGTTCCGAAATCTATGGGGGCTTAGCAAATTCATGGGACTACGGCCCAGTTGGAGTCCTTTTTAAGAACAATGTAAAAGCTGCATGGTGGAAGAAGTTTGTACAAGAATCACCGTACAATGTCGGTCTTGATGCTGCTATTATTATGAACCCTATGACATGGGTAGCTTCTGGTCATGTTGGTGGTTTCTCTGATCCATTAATGGATTGCAAAGAATGCCACGCGAGACATAGAGCTGATAAGTTAATTGAAGACTTTGCTCATGATAATAATATTGATTTGGGTTGTGAATCTTGTGATGGTTGGTCAAATGAACAAATGGAAAACTGGATTGCAGAACATAAGGTTCCATGTCCTGACTGTGGTAAGACCAATTTCACAAATATTCGTCAGTTCAACCTTATGTTCAAGACATATCAAGGTGTTACCGAAGATTCAAAATCAGAATTATACTTACGTCCTGAAACAGCTCAGGGCATCTTTGTAAATTTCAAGAATGTGCAAAGAACAACAAGAAAGAAGATTCCATTTGGAATTGCTCAAATTGGTAAATCATTCAGAAATGAAATTACTCCGGGTAACTTCATCTTTAGAATTAGAGAATTCGAACAGATGGAACTTGAATTCTTCTGCGAGCCAGATACAGATCTTGAGTGGTTTGCATATTGGAAAGAATATTGCAGAAAGTTCCTTGAGGATTTAGGAATGCACATGGATAAGCTTAGACTTAGAGATCACTCTCCAGAAGAACTTTCATTCTATAGCCGTGCGACAACCGACTTCGAGTATCTCTTCCCATTTGGATGGGGTGAACTTTGGGGAATTGCTGATAGAACGAACTACGATTTAACAAGACATCAAGAAACTTCGGGCCAGAACATGGAATACATTGATCCTGTTTCAAACCAGAGATATATTCCTTACGTAGTAGAACCATCACTTGGGGCTGATCGTGTTGCACTCGCTTTTCTTTGCGATGCTTATGAACTTCAGGATTTAAGCAAGGATGGCAAGGAGGATAGTCGTGTCGTAATGCACTTCCACCCAGCACTTGCGCCATTTAAAGCTGCGGTTCTTCCGCTTTCTAAGAAACTTGCTGAACCAGCAACAAAGCTTTATCAGGAGCTTTCTAAGTACTTCATGGTTGATTACGATCAGAGCGGAAGCATTGGTAAGCTTTATAGACGTCAGGATGAAATTGGTACACCATTCTGCATCACATATGACTTTGATAGTGAAAACGATGGCTGCGTAACAGTTCGTGATAGAGATACGATGGAACAAATTCGTATGCCAATTTCCGAATTAAAGAATTATATTGCGAAGAGCTTAGAATTCTAAACAAAATATTTAACCAGGTCTTTAGGCCTGGTTATTTTTTTTGGTTATTTTTTTTATTAAAAAATGGTAAAAAATGTATTGACAAACATAAATTAGGTAGTAAAATAAATGTAAAAATATTACAGGGAGAAAATGTTAATTGTGAAATGGCTAAGAAGGTTGCTTGGGTTAGGAATTATGGCCGTAGCAGCGTATGTAATCTATATTAACGAATTATGGAGATTTTAAATGAATAATGTTTTTGCTTTTCTGGGATCTGACCATAAAGTTGGAACGACTCAACTTGCACAGTGTACGGCAGAACTTCTTGCAAGGAGTTGTCCAGATAAAAACATTTTACTGATTCAATGCGATGGAGGAAGAGGTTCTGAATATTGCTTAAAAGTCAGAGAAAGTGTTGAAAGAATTAGACCTTTTTTGGCTCAATCTATTGTTCATGTAGATGAAATTAAAGAAAAATCAAATTATAAAGATAATTTGTATATTATCGGTAGTCAGTTGCAACCAGGTATGACTGAATATTTGACTCCAGATATGTCAGAAAAGTTAATCAAAGCTGTAAAAGATGCCTTTGATTTTGTGATTCTTGATTCAGGTTGCAACATAGAAGATGGTTTATCGCTTGGGGCAACTTTAGCTGCTGATAAAGTCTTTATGGTTCTAAATCAAAGAGAAAGCTCGCTTGGGAGATATGAGTGGCATGAATTCTTATTTGATAGAATTGATTTGTTTTTCGACAAGTTTATTATCAATAAATATAACAGAAATAGCGCGTATGAGACGTCATATATAGCAGATCGCCTTTCGATTGATAAGAATGATTTGATGCTTGTGCATGAACATAGTATGGGTGATGTGGCTGAAATGAAGGCTCAAAGCTTAATTAATCTTAAACCAACTAAGCGAATTGTAAATGAAATTGGCAAGATTGCCGGAGTGATAACCGATTATGCAAGAATCAAAGCTTGATGAATATATAAGAAGAAAACAGTATAGAGTGCAAGAAGAAAGTAATATAGAGGCAAAAAGTTTTTTTGAGACTTGTGAAAAGATTAAGACAGCTTTCTTTGATGATTGGCAGAATCAAGATAACTCTAGTGTTTCATTAGAGATTCAGAGGAGAGCCATAATTGGTTATGAGAAAGAAAAGAATTTTTTCAAGAATAGAATTTATGAACTTCTAAAAGAGTTTAATATGCTAAATACGACCTGTCCAAGCTATTATGAGGATTTAGTAGATGCAATTTATCAGGAGCTTTGGGGGCTTGCTGGCATGTCCCAATGGTTTAGTGATGATTTTTCAGAGAGCAGCTCCGCAAAAATTATTGGAGAAAATATTTTCTTCATGCAAAACGGGAAGATGCAACTTATGCCGCAAAAAATTTCATCAGAACGAAAAAATCAACTTATTAAAGCTATAATGCTTGCGACTCCTGAAGAAAGAATGGATAAAGATTATTACGAAATGTACATGCTTGATGGTACTCGTGTAACTGTATTTACTGAGCCTATGGCAAAGAAGAACCAGGCATCAATTGTCTTTAGAAGATATATTATCCCTTCCTTAAGTTTCGAGGAGCAAGCTAGAAGAGGCACAATACCTAAAGCAATTATTCCGATGCTAAAGTCTATGATTGCTGTTGGATATAACGTTATTTTTATGGGTGCTGTAAGAACTGCTAAGACAACGTTTCTTTCGACATGGCAGTCATATGAAGATCCAAGTTTGGAGGGAGTGATGGTGGAAACAGATCCTGAAATTCCTCTTCATAAAATCTTGCCAAATTCACCAATCATTCAGCTTATTGCGGATGGCGAAGACCTGTCATCAATATCAAAAAATTTGATGCGAAGCGATGCAGATTATCTTATTATGGCTGAGGCGCGTGATGGCATAGCTCTTGATACTGCAATGAGAATTGCAAATAAAGGAACTAAAAGAATGAAACTAACAGTACATTCAAGAAATCCTTATCAATTACCTTTGGAGGCTGCTATGGAAATATCAAATGCTGTTGGAGGAAATGTCGAAATGATAATGAATAAATTTGCAAATAGTTTTGACTATATTTTCCATTTTGTTCAGCTGAAAGATAAGAGTCAAAAAAGACTTATGGGTATATATGAAATGGGTATTGACTCAAAAGGAAAACTTAGAATTAATGAAATGTTAGCGTATGATCCAAGTAGTGATAAATGGAAAATTGTGAGTAAAACTATTTCTGATGATAAGAAAAAGTATGGTCTTGAAAGTGATGAACTTGCCTTCAAGAGCTTTAGAAAGGAACTTAAAAAGCTAAGTGAGCTTGGAGTTATTAATTAAGACAAGTGTATATTTTTGTTTCGTATTTGGCTTCATGCTTCTCATTTGGGATCAGATTGAACTCATAGGAAGAAGAATTAAGCTGAGACATAGGCTTAGAGCTCTTAAAGCTCCTAAAAAAGATTTGCCGAAGCCTTTGAGATATGTAGAACAGCTTCTTACAGTTAGCTTTATGAAAGATTCTGTCAGAAAGTTCTTTATTTTAATGGAAACAGTACTATTTATGATTTCTTATATTCTAAGTTTTCATAACTTTGGCCCAATTTATGCAATGTTTATATCTTTTTTATTTATTGCATTACCTATTCTTTTATTGGCTGCAAGACTTGAAACTAATCGATCTAGGGCTAGCCACGAAGGAATAAGTCTTGTTACTGAGCTTTATAGGCAATATAGGATTAATAACTTGAATATGAACGAAGCTATTAATAAAACCATTGATGCCGGAGGCGATTATAGGCTCTCTGTAAAAAGTTTATATATGCTTTTAATTCGTTTAAGATCAAGTTCGGGACATAAGGAAAATATTCTTGCAATAAACGATTTTGTTTTTACATATGGTACTAATTGGGCAAAGATGTTGGGACAATGCATAAGGATTGCTGTTGAGAGTGGTACAGATGTGTCTGCTGCTTTGGCCGATATCGCTAAACAATTAAAGGACGCTAATACATTGGAAGAAAAAAGGAGAATGCTGAATGGGGAAGCAATTCGAATGACCTTGTTGCTTGTTCCTTTCATGTACATTGTTTGCATTCTTGTTGCTATTTTTTATCTGGATTTAGATCCCGAAACCCTTTTTATGAATCAATTCTTTAATCCAACAGGATTTATGCTATTCCTCGTAAACATTTTCCTTTTTCTCATTAATTTATTACTTTTAGCGGTAGTAGGTAGTGGAAAGCTTGATATTTAAAAATGCGTATAAAAGAGTTTTTTAAAAGTATAAAAAATGAAAGACAAAAGGCTGCTTTAGAACAGGAATTGCTGCAGGCTTTGGCATTTATCAGAAATAATGTAATATTAGGCAAGGTTTCTGGTGTGAGCTCTGAAATATTGATGCAAGAACTTGCTGAGATTTCAGATAAGCTTAAGCCAGCATTCCAAAGTATGGGACAATATTTACATATCAATGATAAAGAAAAGGCAGCAGATGTTCTTTATGGTTATTTTGGTAATGGGTTCTCAAAGGATCTAGGAAGAGTCCTCGCAGGGTGGGAAGATATAGCTTCTGAGGACTTGCTTGGAACCATTGATATATACGTTGACAGTTTGCGAGAAGATAATTTAGAACGAAAACAACAAAACAACGAAATTATCTCGGACATTATTTACTTCCCAGTCGTAATGAACGCAATGCTAGTCATGTTTGATTTTGTATATGTTGCGTATTTTATTGAGCAACAGAAGTTATTTGAGCAAATGTTTTGAAAGGGGAAATTCAATGAAACAATTGATGGTTTTAGTAGCTACAGTAATACTTGGAATTTCAATTAGTGGCGTAGTTATTGGTTTAGGAGATAATGCAACAACTTTAGCCGACAATGTTGGTGAGGCTGTTACTGCTGTTGATACAGCGTTTGATGCAGCTATTGCTGAAGGTTTTGGGGATTAAAAAATGAAACAGCTGATAGTTCTGGTTGCATCCGTAGTACTTGGAATTTGTATTGTTAACACCCTGATCTTTAAAGATGACAGCGTACTACATTCAATGCAGGACTTATGGCAAAAAGAAGTAGAATTGAGGGATATGAGGTATAACAAGCTATGAAGCAGTTTATAGTAATAGACTGTTTCAA
This sequence comes from Anaerovoracaceae bacterium, assembly GCA_045616685.1. Classification (GTDB taxonomy): domain Bacteria; phylum Bacillota; class Clostridia; order Peptostreptococcales; family Anaerovoracaceae; genus UBA1764. Next base: position 14,835 of record JAZLHF010000002.1, on the reverse strand, counting down.
ATGATAAAAATAGTAGTAATAGTTGAAATTTCAATTATTACAGAGGTTGAACATGGAAAATAATAGTATACATAAGATGCGGGTATATACTTCAAGTGATTATCATTGCAAGCCTGTTGCAATGATTAGATTGAAGGGAAGATGGCTTGAAAACATTGGATTTATACCAGGGACTCCAATTGATGTGCAATATAAACATGGGCAGTTAATTATTAAAGTAAATAATATGAAAGATAGAGCATCTGGAAATTAAGTTACACGTCTGTTATACTATTGGCAAATCAATTTTTTGTTTGTCAGTGGTGGAAAAGATGGCTATAGTAATTACACATAAAGATGATTTAGAACAATTTGTTGCAGATAATATTGTTGAATTTAATGATCATCCAACAAGATTTACAGCGAAAAATTTAATAAATGCATTCCCTAATGAATTTAGGGAAGCCGATCCGCAATATACGCAGACAGACATTACACCGTATCTGAGCAAAAAATTTAAAGAGTATGCACAGAATAATCCTAATGAATTATCTGCTGATATGCGGGATATTGAAGGAAATTCAAAAGCTGCTATTGAAAGAGAAATTAAAAGCTATGCAAATAGTAAAGTTTTTGCCTGGAAGGATGTTAGAAATTATTATGAAGATATGATTCTTAATTCTGTTAAGAAAACATATTTTACAAATACTGGATTTAAAGATTTAGTTTTTAATGATGTCTTATCTTTCCATGAATATTCTGATGATGACATAAATGATACTGAATTAACGTATATTAAGAAAAGCCTTGGACACTTATTGGATGATTCATTGTTTTTGGGTTTAACAAATGGCTTTGTCAGGAATATGACAAGTATTAATACTGGTGTCATGGTTGCCAATGAGGGAGATGCTGCGCAGTTCATTTTTCTTGCAAGAGCAATACTTGCCGGATTTATGTGTGCAAATGTAGATGTAAGGTCTTGTAGATATGATGCATTTATTGATTATAATGGCCGGTTATTAAGAGTTCAGATTAAAGGCATATTATCTGATATTTCAAGTACGACACAGCCATCAATTGCACTAAAAGATAGAGACCGTGGGGGTGCTGGAATTGATCCAACGGCAGCAAGAAATCGTGGAAAGTTTATTTCCTCTAAAGATTGTGATATTTATGCAGCCGTGGATAAGCGTTTTGGTATCTGTTATCTTATACCCACAACTAAGATTGATGAATGGGTTGATGCCGGAAGAGAAAGTGTTCCACTAACTGAGTTGTCAGAATATAAAGAAAACTGGAACATTATTTCTGAAGTAGGTGAAGCTCTGGAAGAACAGTAGAACTAAGCACGCGCATAAAAAAGCGCGTGTTTAATTTTGGGAAATGAATTGCAGCGCGCCGCGATTTTACGATATAATATACTAAATGGTGATATACATATAGGAGGTATCATGGATAATTTAAAATGTGCATCTTTCTTTGCAGGAGTTGGAGGAATTGATCTTGGGTTTGAAATGACCAAAGCTTTCCAAACAGTCTATGCTAATGAATTTGATGCATTTCCGGCAAAAACATATGAACAAAATTTTAATATAAAAGTTGATGTGAGAGATATACATAAAGTCAAAGCAAGTGAGATTCCAGATTTTGATGTGATGCTTGCTGGGTTTCCATGTCAGGCTTTTAGTGTTGCAGGATATAGAAAAGGATTTGATGATGAAAAAGGTCGGGGGACTTTATTCTTTGAGTTAATGCGCATTATTGATGAAAAGGGGAATAAAAAGCCACAGATAGTATTTTTAGAAAATGTGAAAAATCTGGTGGGACATGATAATGGGAATACATTCAGAGTAATCATTGATGAACTTGAAAAACGTGGCTATCACAATCCAAAGTATATGGTTTTAAATGCTATGGAATATGGTAATATTCCGCAAAACAGAGAACGTATTTATATAGTTGGATTTCTTGATGAAGAGACAAATAAGAGCTTTAATTTCCCTAAGCCTGTAAAACTCACAAAATCTTTAGAGGATATTATAGATTTTCATAGTAAAATTGATGACAAGTATTATTATACACAAGGAAAATATAAGGGTGATATTTATGACAAATTGGTAGAAGCTATGGATGATGATCGTGCTGTTTACCAATGGAGGCGCCAATATGTTAGAAAAAACAAATCCGGTGTGGTGCCAACTTTAACAGCAAATCAGGGGGAAGGTGGGCATAATGTTTGCCTGATAAAAACTGATTATGGTATTAGAAAAATGACACCAAAAGAATGTTTTAATACACAGGGTTTTCCAAAGAAATATAAACTACCGGACGATTTAAGTGATGCAAAACTCTATAAGCAAGCCGGTAACAGTGTGTGTGTATCTGTAATTAATAGAATTGCACAAGAAATAATAAAAGCAATTAATTTAAATAAATAGATTTTGTTGTAAAAAGAACTAAGAAATAGGTTTTTCTAGAGAAAATCTTTGCAAAGCTTGTGTTGATGAGTTTAAGAATTTGTAATTTTAAGCATCTATTTATAATAATTAGTTTATAACAAGAATTAAGGCTTGTTTTGTCTCCGTGGTCGCACAAAACTGATATTTTAATAGAAATATCTTAACGGACAGTAAAAGGACTCCCAGATGAGTCCTTTTTGCGTGCTTGAAAAAAGGGCATTCGCAAACTGCCTGAAACACGGCATAATATGTGCACGCTAAGAAGAAAGGAGCCCCAAATGGATAAAACAGAATTTTTGAATTACTTGAATGAGAAATACACAAGTAACTCATCCAACAGCAGATTGTGCCGATTAGTAAAAGTTGAAAAATTGCTTGTTAAAGATCCTGATGAAATTGTTGCTGATGATAGTCAGATGTTTAGTGCACTGCAGCAGATTGATACCGGAAATGTCAGAGCAGACAATGATTTAAAAAATGCTTTAAGAACTTACTACGAGTTCAAAAATGGGAAGGCTTTTATAAAAGAACGTGACTATATCAAAAGTGGCAAGTAGTTTTGGATTTAAGAATGATGGGGGCTTTTATGCTGAAATACTTTGATGAAATTATTGGGTATGAAGAAGAAAAGAATGAAATTGATTATATCTGTGATATGTTGAATAATCCTGAAAAGTATCAGGCTTTAGGGGTTAAGGCACCAAAGGCATTTTTGCTTCATGGTGATCCAGGGGTTGGTAAAACAGTTATTGCACAGAGTATTGCAAAAGAACTTGGTAGGAAAGTTTTTGTTTGCAGAAAAGATAAGCCTGATGGTGAGTTTGTAAATTATATAAAGCAAGTATTTGAAGAAGCTAAGGCTTATTATAAAGAAAATGGCAAGTGTATAATTCTGCTTGATGATCTTGATAGATATGCTAATACAGACAGAAGGCATCCAAATGCTGAAGAATATATTACTGTTCAAACATGCATAGATGAAATTGGTGATAGAGATATCTTTGTGCTTGCTACAGCAAATTCTTTAGAATGTTTGCCGGACTCATTGCTTAGGGCTGGTAGATTTGGACAGCAGCTTTATATATCTAAACCAAGAAGCAATGATGTTGAAGCAATAGTTGGACATTATTTATCAAAGCTGCCATATGTTTCAAATGTTGATGCACCGCTTATTGCAAGAATCTTGCAAGGCAGTTCATGTGCTCAGCTTCAGGAAGTGGTTAATCAAGCCGGTATATTTGCTGGTTTTGAAGACAAAGAAGCAATTGATATGGATGATATGATTAAAGCTTGTTTAAGGTATCTTTATAGTGATCCAGAAGTTTTTAATGAAAATGATAATCCGTACTTAATACATGTTTGCTATCATGAGGCAGCACATGCACTTGTTAGTGAGTTGTTAACACCGGGGTTAATTAATATAGTTACTGTTTGTAATCCACACCCTGAAGTCCCAGCTGGCATGACAAACCATACTCAAGAGCCATATTATTTTTATAATAAAAAATCAATGGAAAACAGGGTTGTGACATTACTTGCCGGAAAAGCTGCAATTGAAATTGTATTTGGTGTTCCAGATGTAGGCTGTAATAATGATCTGCATAGGGCTTATGCTATTGTAACCAGATTTGTTGATGATTATGCAGCCATGGGATTTAACTACTGGGAAGGAATTTGTTCTGCATCATCAGAGGCACTTCTTAACAGAAAAGAAACAATGGTTGCAAGTGAGATGGAACGTTTCTACCAACAAGCAAAGTTAATGTTAATTTCTAACAGAGATAAATTGGATCGGCTTGCTGATGAGCTGTTTAAAAAGAAGGTTGTTTTGCAGCCCGATTTAGCTTGCATTTTAAGGGGACCAAATTAATTGAAGCTTGGCAGCTTTTTTTATATAATTATATTATTAAAAAAGGAGTTTGCTTATGCTTTCAAAAATATATAAAAATACTGGTTTTGAATCTGTAAAATTACTTGTATCTGGATATCAGCCAAAAAGAGTAAGAAACTTACCAACTAATTGGAGTTTTGTATATACACCAGTTATTAAAATTAAAAATGGGGAAGTAGCCCTGCATGCCGTTGTAGATTTGAAATATCAGAGCTCTGTTAAATACAATTTTATTGTTGTCACTTGTGCAGGAATTTATAATGGAGTTTACAGATATATTGGTGGAGAAATGGAATCAGGGGGAATGAGATTTGACAATGCATTTAGCACAAAATATAGCTATCAGGAATATGTGACGGTTATGTTATCTATTCCAATTCCTGCTAAAATGAGAGTTTGCAAGTTAACTGATCTTACAGTAGAGAAATATAAAGAGATTACTGGACTTGAAGCTGATGATGAAATTGTTGAAAGCATTGTAGAAAAAATAATTAAACAGATTAATAATCAAATTCAATCTTTTAATTATGGTTGGGCTTTTTTATCAGAGGGACAGAAAGAGTTTATAGATACAAATGATAGCTACTCAATAACAGATGTAAATAGGGATAATATAAATCTTATAGAGATGCCTAAATACAGGTATGAAAGATCAAATTGTGTTCCAGATTATGTTGACATAGTTTATACCCCGGTTATTTTTGATAATGCAGGACTGGAAGGACCTTTTTATAAGGTTAGAAAAAAGTATCAATTAGGAACTGGTGATAATGACATTGTGGTAATTATGGGGAAGAATAAAGGGGTATATAGGTATGCCAGATCTGTATGGTATAAATTGAATGCAGTAAAAATTGGCAGGGAAGAATACTTTTTTGTGCCAGTGAAATTATGTGAAAAAATATGTGAAATTGAAAAGTACAATGATTATATCAATGATAAAGAAGTTCAATACAGATTAGATGAGTGGAAAAGGGGCTGCGTTAGTAAAGAAGAAATGGATGAAGTTTATTCATATCTGCAATATGAAAAGAATGGGTTTAAAATTAAAAAGCCAAAGATAAAAAAAGAAATTGTGGATGATGGATTAAGGCAAATTGATCTTTGGAATATTAATAGTGAAGAAGAATAATTATATAAATAAAAAGCACAGAGTTTTATAAAAATTCTCTGTGTTTTTTTAATAAAATTTTGCAAAAAAGGGGGTAAAAAAATTTTGCAAAATTTTTTTGATTATTATTTATATATTTTTTTTTAAATATAATAAATATATATATATTTGCCACAAATGTGGGCATTTCTGAATTTTTCTACCAATTTATGCCATTTTCATTATAGCATATAGTTTTGCTGCTTCTTCCTTTACTATTTTTTTAACTTCTTCTTGAGTTATTTCTTCTGGTTTAAAGTAGAAACAGTCATAGATATTTCTTACTGTGTTATTTTGCTTAGCAATACGTTTTACACTTCTAAGTTCTATAATTGACTCTAATTCAAAAATATTATGATAATATTCTTTTACCCCACCAGTCAGTTTCTCACATTTATCAAGTATATTATAAAAAGTTTCTTTGCTTATATTAGGTAAACCTGACTCACTATCCTGTAATAAGGCATATCTATAATGGTTATAAGCATCAGCATCAGTTTTTTTAAAAAACATCCTCATAAGTAAGGGCTTTAAGTCATCTTTAGTTAAACATATACCATCAATAGTTTCAGGATTTAGCTTTAACACTTCAGATTTAATATCCCAATCAGGTTCAAATGCCCCAGTATTCATTAATCTTGTTACAGCAAAAATTGCGCTGTGTAAATCATAATTTCCAGTAATTCCTTCTTGTGTAAAGCTTCGTGTCCGAATTTCTTTTTCCAGAGAACAGTATGGGTTATACTGGCGACATGATACTTTAAATTTATACCCGGCTTTAAGCTTAGAAAGGCTGACATGAATATTGCAATTTACAGCAATTCCGTGGCTTCTTACTTCTTGGACTGACTGCGTCAGATTCTGCATTATTGTAGTTTCTGACAACATTTTTTTGTAGTAGTTTATATAATAAGCTTCTTGATCTTCTGTCCAGTTATATTTTGTATGAACAACAAAAGGCTTAAGACTGTTATTGGTATTATTTTTAATACAATCCAGTGTTGTTTTTTTAATTTTAAACTGTGGCTGATTGTCATCAAAAGCTGCAGTAAGCATTGTTACGTCTGATATATTTGCATATTTTGAATCTCCAAGGAAAAAGCAAATAATAGTATTATTTAATAAGTTGTTTACCTTTGTTGTCAGCAATATCTTCTGATCTTTATTTAGTATTGTCCAGTTTGTTTTGCATATCTTCTTGCTTAGTAATACTAATGATTGAATATTAGTATTTGGAACATCAGCAGGAAAATCTTTTAAAAATCCAATAATATCTTTTGTTGCAACAATTTCATTAAAACATTCTAAATACATATCTATGTTAATAAAATATTTATATGAAATATTAATCTTATGATAGGCATAGGATTTTGTACTGCGAACTATTATCCCTAATTGAGTTAGAACTTGAATTAGTGTTTTTCTACTTACTGACAGTTGCTTTTCCAAGTTAGTATCGCCCAACCCAACATTAATAAAAGGTGGCTTAAATCCCCTTTGGCAAAGCACCATATATAAGTACAGCAAGTATTTGAATAACGTTTTTTCTTTATATCCAGAAGTCATATTAACACCTAATTATTTATATTATTTTACCACATTGGCCAAGGTCATTGCTTAATATAAAAGATTAATATCTACTTCATCTAAAGAATTGTAATATGGAATTCTATTATTATTAATAAGATTTCAGATAAATGGAGTGCAGCAATCAGCTTCAACGAACTCAATGATTCTATCTTCTGTAATGTTGTAGATTTTAAGCAATTCTTCAAATCTTGGGATAAAATCCATTCAATGTTTTCTTTTGAGTGTATAAAACCCGTGGGGTTCAGTACTGCACAGGATTACTAATTGGCAGTTGGTAAGATATTCAAGCATAATTGCTTTAATGGCTTCTTGTTCTTCCTGACTGAATGGTATAATTTCCTTCATTGTGGTTTCTCCTAAAAAAATGACGTCTACCCAGCTTTGGACAGACGTCTTATGATTAATTACAAGCCCCTGTAATACAAAGGAAAAGGCTATGAGAGTATTGGTTGCTTGCAAGAATCGCCTATAATTTGCCTCTTCCACTACAATTTAGCGTCCTTGATTTCTTGATTTAAGAGAGATCTGTACAAGGTGCTACGGGAAACTCCGGTAAGTGCTTCAACTTCTTTGTATGTTTTCCCGGAATTAAAAAGTTCTACGGCGTGAACAAGCTGCTCATTTCTAAACTTCCGGGGCCTGCCTTCTCTAAAGCTTGGATTTTGCCTTGCAATTTCTTTACCTTCCTGAGTGCGCTGCACAATCATGTCACGTTCAAATTCAGCAAAAGCAAGCATGACAGTTCTCATAAGCTTACCAGACGGGGAATTATCAAATAGCCCCATATTAAGAATTCGGATACTACAACCCTTGTTTAGTACTTCATTAATAATATCAATTCCATCTCTGGCATTTCGTGCGATACGGTCCAATTTAGTAACTATAAGAGTGTCCCCAGACTGCAGCTTATTAAGAAGTTCATCAAGAACCGGTCGGTGCAACTTGGTTCCGGTAAAACTCTCATACATTACAGTTGTTGCACCATTTCTCTTAAGCGCATTCTCTTGGGCTATTAAAGAGTTCCCATCTTTGGCTTGACCTTTGGTTGAGACTCTGGCATATCCATAGATCATTTTTTGCCTCCAGTTCTTTGCTTTTCATATAGCAAAATTCTTGCCGGAATAACTACTTCAGCATTGCACTTGTCGCAGCAGCGTTTATTAGGATCTGTGGTAACAGGGCAAGGGTTATTACCAAGATAATTTTTAATTAACGGATGTGTAATCTCACATCCACAGATACAACATTTCATTGTTTTTAACCTCTATTTTTGAAACTATGTTTTGGAACTGCCAAAATACTTGGTTTTACGTTGGCATTAAAATTTGCCCATAACTTGTAGGTTTTGAGACCTTTTTCATTATGCCGTGATATATACAGTTCGTAAGCGGGTTACACAAATTAATTTTTCTGGTATAATAAAAACGTAAATTAAACAACTTCTTATGTTAGTGGAGTAATTGATATGCATTCAGGCGTACAAGAAGAATTTAGAAGATTTGAAGAACAGTTTGGCAGGCGGCCAAAAGCAGTTGCTTATTGTAGAGTTTCTACAACAGAAGAATCGCAGCTTAATTCATTGGAAAATCAGAGATCTTATTTTGAGCGTGAACTTAAAGAAGATCCATCTGATGTAATAAAGATCTATCCTGAGCGTGGTATTACTGGAACCAAGTTGAATAGGCCGGAATTTACAAAAATGATTAAAGATGCCGGGCTTGATGTAATTGAAATTAAAGATAAAGATTCTGGTAGAAAAACAGGTGAAGCTTATACTGTTTCCAAACGTAAGCCTAAATTTGATTATATCATTGTTAAGAATACTTCCAGATTTGCAAGGAACATGGAAGTAATGAGCATTATTAATAGGCTTAGGGAAAAAGATGTATTTGTATATTTTTTAAATATTAATAAATCTACAAGACTGTCAGATGACTTGCCATTTATCCAGATATTCTTAACATTTGATGAAAATGAAAGCCGTGACCGTAGCCAAAAGGTTAGATTTGGTAGAGAAGAAGGTGCAAAAAAGGGCAAAATATATGCTTCGGGTCAGCTTTATGGGTATAGATATGTAAAAGAAACAAACAGTTTAGAAATTGTTGAAGAAGAAGCTGCTGCAATTAGAAGGATGTTTGAATTATATTCGCAAGGCTTTGGATGTAGAAGAATTGCCAATACTTTAAATGAAGAAGGCTATAGAAAACGTCCAAGCAATTTGCCAAATAGTACCAAACGCACAGAGTGGGTATCTTCAGATATAACAAAGAAGATTACCAATGAAAAGTATAAGGGATTTAATAATCCGCAGAAGCATACAAGGGGATATGTATTTGAAAATAAACCAAATTACATGCGCACACGTGAGCATTATATTTGTGAACCAAGTGATAGAATCCCTGCAATAGTTGATCCTGTAATTTTTGATAAGTGTCAACAAGTTAGGGAAGCCCACACAAAGTATGTTAATAATAAAAAAGGTATTGCTTACTGTGGCGTTACAAAATATGCAGAAAAAATTAGATGTGCAAAATGTGGGGCATTTTTCCATTCGCAAAAAAACAAGCAAGGGGAACGTTATTATCTTTGTTCTACCAAGCACACTTACGGAATAAAAAAGTGTCATTCTAAAAACATTACTGAAAAATATATTGATGATGAACTGAAAATGTTTGAGGATGGCAAGGTTATTAATGCTGATATTGAGCATGCAAAGCAAGAAATATATGAACGCTTGATTGTATTCATTGTTGCTGCAATTGAAATGAACATTGAAGAAGATGCCCTGGAAGCAGTAAGACCAATAAATGAAAGATTAACTCAAGTAAACATAATGCTGGATAATGCTGCTGAAACTTTGTTATTAACAAATTCCAGAGATATGGTTGATAAAGTAGAAGCACTTGGCCAAGAAAAAGAAGTTCTTACAAAGCAAAAGGATGCAATACTAAAAAATAACAGTAATCTGTATGATTATGTGCAAGATTTACTTGATGAGTACAATAAAGCTGTTGAAGATTTGTTGCCAAGGGATTCCTATAGCCCAGAAGAAATATTAAATATGCTGGAATATGTTGTATTTGATGATAAGAAGCTTGTTGATTTTAAGCTTAATATCTTCGCAAAATTAGAAGCGCTACTATTTGAAAAGATTAATCCTGATGGTTTCTCAAGTATAACGGGTTACAATGCTGATATAGAAAACACGTTTACAACATATATTACAAAACTTAAAGGTTTGGTTAAGGCTGATAAGAAAATTGCAAAGGCACAAAAGCAATAGTAGCAAATAGTATAAGATTTATCATTAATGTTTGTATTATAGTTTGAAGGAATCTGGCTTTATTATGAAAGAAATATTAATAAATCAATTATTTGCAGAGGCAACTAAGAATAAGATAAGAATTTACTATCAGCTGTAAAAGTTGATATTCATCCTTATTTATTAATAAAATGATCGGCTTTGTAGAGCTACAGATAAAGTTGCAGCTCTTTAAAGCCGTTTTTTAATGGAAGTGAGGCATCATGAAAATAGTATCCTGGAATGTTAATGGAATTAAAGCATGCAAATTAAAAGGATTTGAGCAAGTGGTAAGAAAACAAAATGCAGATTTTTTTTGTTGCCAAGAAGTTAGGTCGAAGATACAGCTAAGATTAGATGAATATGAGGAATATTGGAATCTATGCACAAGTAAAAAAGGGTACTCAGGAACATTAATATTATCTAAAGAAAAAGCTTTAGCCGTGACAACAGATATAGGAGATTCTGATTTAAATGCTGAAGGCAGAATGATATGCCTTGAATTTCAGGAGTATTACGTCATAAATGTGTATGTGCCAAATGCTGAAAGTGGTCTGGAACGACTAGATGTAAGAATTAGATGGGATAAATGCTTAAAAAATTTCATTTTAGCTTTGGATAAACCAGTAATTATATGTGGGGATTTTAATGTTGCACTTGAGAGCATAGATATATACCCAGAAAACCAGCGTAACCAAATTAATGAAGCAAAATTTGATCAAGATACAAGAACTGGGATGAAAGATCTTATTCAAACATGTAATTTAATTGATGTGTATAGAGCGTACTATCCGACTCAGGCAAGAACATATACATGGTGGTCAAATAGACTAAATAAAAGGTGGGAGAATCGAGGCTGGCGCCTTGATTATTTTTTAATTTCAAGAGAATTAATTGGAGAAGTTAAGGACGTAGAACACCTTAACAAAATATATGGCAGTGATCACTGTCCGATAAAAATGGAAATTCAATTTTGGAAACCAAAAGAAAAAAATTTACTTAATGATGAGAATGCTGCAGAGATGTGGACAAGTACAAACTGGGCAATCATGGAAAGAAAGCTTAGTAATATGCAACATAGACTTGCTACTGAAGCAAGTTTAAAACATTGGGATAAATGCCTGGAATGGCAATTAATTATTGTAAATTCTATGCCAGCAAAACTACTAGCAGTAAGAAAGGTAATTAATAATAATTCTGGATCTGGAATAGACAATGTTAAATGGAATACGGATGCGGAAAAGATGAAGGCGGTATTATCTTTAACTGCAGAAGATTATCATCATAGACCATTTTATAATTTTAAATTAAGGGAGCAAGGTGGAAAAGTAAGAATAATAAAAGTTGCAACACAATATGATAAAGCAATGGAAACTCTTTATTCATTTGCATTAAAGCCTTTGGCTGAAAGCACTGCTGATAAACATTCCTTTGGATTTAGAGAAGGACGATCAATATTTGATGCACATGAATGTGTTAAGGAAATGTTCAATGGATATGATAAACCAGACTGGGCTATTTACGGAGACGTGAGACATTATTATGATGAAATAAACCATGACTGGATAATGAAGAATATTTTAATGGATAAGCACGTTCTTAAAGAATTTTTAACTGCTGGAGTTTTAGAAAATGGCGTTATGAGAGAAACTGATGCCGGAATATCTCAAGGTTCAAGTATTTCGCCTGTAATTGGAAACATGACTTTGGATGGGCTTGAACAATATATTGATGAAAAATTATTGAAAGCTCATTCAGATGGTAAGGTTGTTAGATTCGCAGATGATATTGTTATTTCTGCAGATTCAAAAGAAAGGGCGGAAAATATACTTAAAATATTAAAAGACTTCTTAGAAATTCGTGGCCTAAAGCTTTCTGAAGAAAAAAGCAAAATAGTAAACCTAAAAGATGGTTTTGATTTTCTTTCGTACCATTTCGAAAAGAATAATGGACAGATTAAAAGTAGACCATCAGATGATGCCATTAAAACATTCGAAAGCAATCTTGAAAAGTATATTTTGAATAACAATGGCTCAATTAAATCGTTTATACAAGGACTTAATAGAAAGCTTTATGGATGGGGTTACTATCAAAGAATTAGTGATGCATATGAAGCATTTAGGCATATAGACGTTGCTGTAAATGCTCTTCTTTTAACAAAAACAAAGAAAATGTATCCAAGGCGAGAACAAGAAAAAATCAGAAAGAAGTTTTGGATAAAAACAAGTAATGGTTATGCGTTTTCAGATCCAGACCATAGGGATTATCAAGTAATATCGTTAACTGAAATGGCTCCAATAAGACAGATTCCAACAAGTTCAGAAGCAAATCCTTATTTAGACAAAGCTTATTATGATGAGCTTGAGTATAAGAGAGAAATAAACAGAGTGTCCGGAGATAAGTATAAAGCAATCTGGCGAAGACAAATGGGTATTTGCTTTGCATGTGAAAAGAGGATGCTTCCTGATCAGGAACTTGCTATTGTAAAAATAAGGCCAGATAAGGGTATAAATGCTGAAAACTTAGCATATGTACACAAAAGATGCTCAAATATTGCTGTTGATAGCAGTGCATGGTATGGCGGTGAAGGAATTAATACCTTAGGATTATTAGAAACATATATAAGTGAGGAAAATACAAAAGATGATCCATACTACTTGCTAAGGGAATTCTTTAGAACATGTAATAAATCGCCTGTAACTTTAACCTTTAAAAAAATAGAAGAAATAATTGGTGATAATCTTGATTGGACAGCTTATTTTACTGATGCATTTTGGTACGATACAGCTCCTGGGGAATGGAAAGAAAAATGGGATGCTGATATTCCCAAAAGAGCTATTAAATACAACTATGATGAGTGCTGTATATCAGATGCATGGTTAAGCCAAGGATATATTATTCAAAGGTTGAGACGTGAGGAACATAAAATTGTATTTAGAAAGAATGTACACGGAAAATCTGGAGTAATTATTCCAAAGCAACTATTAGAAAAGAAAATACCAAATAATGCTAAATATGAAATTGAAACTTTTCTTACTTCAATAGTTGGAAAGTACAAATTATAAACGTTGGGACTTTGTAAAAGTACTTTAATAGAGTTTCGATTTACATAGTAATGTAAAGTTATCATTTGGAACAGTTTATTGTAATGTGTGCAGTATTGCCTTTGCTATTAATTATGGCCATGCAAGTTAGTTTAGACCAAATTAATAGCTTTAGACTTATGGGCGTAAACGATATTGTTTATTCGTATGCAGAGAAGGCAAAACAGGAGGGCTATTTTGATTGTGATGGTCTTAAGAGAGAAATAAATAATAAACTACACATTGCTAACAATAATATTACTTGTACTAGTGATGCTAAACATTTTGGTGATTTTTCAAGGGGAAGCATTATTCATTACTCAGTGACAATTATAGTAAAAAGGGCAATGCTTGGCTTGAAGGAAAATAATGAATACTCATATGTGATTAACAGCTCGGTTGCGAGTGAATTCTTATGAAGCCTTTAATAGTATCGTTTGGGATAATTATTTTATCTGTTTTAGGATTAACCTATCAGTCTGATTTTACAAATTATTATCTTCTTGAGCAAAATCTTCAGGCTTTAACGGAAGAATGCACAGCATATGCAGCGCTTAATTGCTATGATGAAGAAACTGAAAAAATAGTATTTGACGCTGATATATGTAGAAGTTGTGTTCAAACGATGATCAACTACGCCGTCTCAAATATGCCTTGTTTTAGCAAGGATAATGGCACAGTTAGAATCGTAAATTTGTCAGCATATGAGGGCGAGAGTAACTATCTAATTAAGCTTAAATTAGCTTTTACCCCTCAAAAAAGCTTCTTTAGGCTGAAATCTATTAAAACCTCAGAAATATCTCATGAATCCTGCTATGAATGGTTGATTGAAGTCTACGAAATTGAAGAGCCTTTTTAGGCTCTTTGTTCGTATTGACAATGTCACTAGAAATACTTGAAGATTTAGGTACAAATCTTTCAACTGTAGTAAATATGCTTTTAAAGCAAATTGTAATAACGAGAAGTATTCCATAGTTTCGTGTGGGACAAAATTATGCTACATAGTGAAAAATAGTGTAAATTTAGTGTAAAAATAATGGAAATTGTAATCTCCTTGAGTTAAAATATATTCAAGGAGATTATTTTATGATAACAGTTACTCTTTCAAATGAAATATTGAAATACATTACAGAAATTGATAAGAACCGATATCAAGTTTCTGATCTTAAGCTATCTGGCCCTGTAGTAAATAGGCTTCGCAAGAACTCGAAAAAGAAAAGCTCTTATGCTTCAAATAAGATTGAAGGGAATCCTTTATCAGAAAAACAGGTTAACGAAGTAATTGAACGTGATGAGAGAAAACATTTCTTAAAACCAGAGCAAGAGGTTAGAAACTATTTTCTGGCACTAAACTATCTTGAATCTCAGCTTGAAAAGAA
>JAZLHF010000001.1:0-29698 GCA_045616685.1 Anaerovoracaceae bacterium | reverse complement strand
TACCAATATTCATACCATTAGCTGCAAGGAATGTATAAGCCATTCCACCACCAATAATAATAGTATCTGCTTTCTTAATAAGATTTTCTATTACACCAATCTTATCTGAAACTTTTGAACCACCAAGAATAGCAACCATAGGTCTCTTTGGATTATCAAGAGCATCACCTAAGAACTGAAGTTCTTTTTCAATAAGGAAACCACTTACAGCTGGAAGATAGTCTGCAATACCTGCTGTAGTAGCATGTGCTCTATGAGCTGTACCGAATGCATCATTTACGAAAATGTCTGCAAGACTAGCAAGATCTTTTGCGAATGCAGGATCGTTCTTTTCTTCTTCTGCCCTATATCTAACATTTTCAAGAAGCATTACTTCACCAGATTGAAGTTCAGCAGCTGCAGCCTTAACCGAATCATCTACAACTACGTCTGACTTAACGAATTTTACAGGCTTTTTTAGAAGCTGCGAAATTCTTTCTGCTACAGGAGCAAGTGAAAGTTCTGGCTTTGGCTGTCCCTTTGGCTTACCCATGTGTGAACATAAAATAACCGCTGCACCATTCTCCAACATGTATTTGATAGTAGGAAGAGCAGACACGATTCTAAAATCGTCTGTGATCTTTCCGTCTTTCATTGGAACGTTAAAGTCGCAACGGCAAATAATTTTTTTATTTTTGATATCAATATCTTTTACTGTTTTCTTCATTTTTAAAAACCTCTTCGTTTTATTGTATCACACGAAATTCTTTTTGCATATATTTTTGATGCAACATATTTCACATTTGGCTTTCTTCGCATCACATACTTTTCTACCATGAAAAATTAATGCATGATGCATTTCTGTCCAATGTTCCTCAGGCAATTTTTTCATCAAAGAAAGTTCCGTATCAAGTACATTATTTTCTTCTACCAAACCGATGCGATTTGCCAACCTGAAAACATGAGTATCGACTGCGATATGTTGTTCACCGAATCCAACAGAAAGGACCACATTCGCTGTTTTTCTACCCACACCAGGAAGTGATGTAAGCAAGTCAAAATCCTGGGGCACCTGTCCCGCAAAGCGTTCTACCAACTGCTTTGACAGGTTTACAACATTCTTTGCTTTCTGTTTATACATACCAATGCTATGAATATATTCTTCGACTTCTGCAGGTTGCATCTTTGACATTTTCAATGCGGTACCAGCTTTGTTAAATAATGCCGGCGTTACCTTATTAACCGATACATCTGTTGTCTGCGCAGAAAGCACTGTTGCCACTAAAAGCTCATAAACATTTTTATAAACAAGTGCGCATTCAGCATCAGGATATTCTGCGAGCAATATATCAATTACTTTTGTTATATTTTTATCATTTAGCTTAGGCATGATGCAATCTTAATTATATCTCCTAATACTGCAGATCCAGTTGGGAGTGATCCTGCCCCACGACCATAAAGGAAAATGTCTTTAGCGCAATCTGTGCTAAGCGTAATGCCATTAAATTCATAGTCGACATTATATAAAATATCTGACTTCTTAATTAGCTCCGGCTTAACGCTAAGTTTAACACCATCATTACCCTGCTTTGCTTTTGCGATAAGTTTAATCTTACATTCTTTAGTTTTTGCTTCGGCAAGTTTTTTAGCAGTTATTTTTGTAATTCCTGTACGCTTAATCGTCGTTGGATCTTGATAGTAATCCATTGCAAGATTTGCTAACAAGCAAATCTTATTTGCAGCATCAATTCCTTCAACATCAGCTGTTGGGTCTGCCTCAGCAAAACCAAGTTCCTGAGCCTTCTTAAGAGCATCTGCATAGCTCATATCATTCTCAAGCATCTGTGTAAGAATATAATTAGAAGTTCCATTTACGATTCCGCGAATCTCTGTAAACTTGTTGCCTCCAAGATTACCATCGATAGTGCTCATTACAGGAATAGCCCCACAAACGGATGCTTCATATAAAAGTTTAACGCCGTTTTTCTTAGCCGCCTTTGTAAGCTTTGGCATATTTGCAGCTAAAGCTGCCTTGTTAGAACTTACAACATTCTTGCCAGCATTTAATGCAGCAAGCATAAACTTTGTTGCGATATCAATTCCGCCCAACATCTCTGCAACAATGCTAATACCTTTATCGTTTAAAATATCATCATAGTTTGCAGTAAATAATGATTTAGGAAGTCCTGATGCCTTAACGGTCTTTTTATTTACTTCCAATATTTTTTTAACATTAATTTTCACACCAAAGCGTTTTTCAATAAGTTTTTGGTTATCAATTAAAGCCTGGTAAGTTCCTCTGCCTACTGTTCCAAAACCTAATAACGCTACATTTACTTTTTTCATATTAATCAAGTCCTAATAATTTTCTTGCCGCAGCATCTCTTTCTTCACAAATCTGCGACCATGGTTTAGTTTCATCTAAAATCTTTGTAAGCTTTTTCATCACATCAGGAATATCAATCTTCTGTGGGCATTGACGAGCGCAAGCCCCACAAGCCTCGCAAGCAGATGATCTTTGATTCTCAGGAATAGACTCATTTTGCATAGTAACAACAAAACTAGCTTTAATCTTTGCATCGTTGTAAATTTTAATTTGTGTTGGGATATCAATATTATGCTTACAATACTTTACACAATATCTGCATCCAGTGCATGGAACAGAGTCTTTAACACTTTCTGCAAATGCATAAAGCTGCTCATTTTCCTCAGCGCTTGTCGGGTTAAGTTTACTAAAGATTTCGATATTTTGCTTCATTTGATCAAAATTGCTCATTCCGCTTAAGATCATCTTAATCTCTGGGAATTGCATCAGCCATCTAAACGCTTTATCTACTCCGTTAGAAGCTAAAGCTCCGCCCCGAATCGGTTCCATTACCCAAACTGGAATATTGTATTCTTTAAGAAGTTCAAGCTTGCCTTTCGCATCCTGTAAAGTATAGTCAACATAGTTGAGCTGTATTTGGCAAAACTCCATTTCACTTCCGAATTTATCAAGGAAAGGTTTTAAATTCTCGACTCTGGCATGAGAGGAGAAACCAAGATGTCTAATCTTGCCCTGTCTCTTCATTTCTATAAAATATGCTACAACGCCCTTTTCATCTGACATGTAATAATC
Organism: Anaerovoracaceae bacterium; assembly: GCA_045616685.1. GTDB lineage: Bacteria > Bacillota > Clostridia > Peptostreptococcales > Anaerovoracaceae > UBA1764. The sequence continues at coordinate 26,601 of JAZLHF010000001.1, read as the reverse complement.
CATGCAATATTCAGAGACATTATGAAGAAGGTAGAAGTCAAAATAGTCCACTCCACACTTCTTAAGCTGTTCATCAAAAGTATCTTTGGGATTAATAACTGATGAAGGCTGATGTCCAGGATACTTAGTTGCTAAATAATAGCTATCTCTTGGATACTTCTTCAAAGCTTCACCGATTACTATTTCTGATAATCCTTCATGGTAAGGATAAGCTGTATCAAAATAGTTTATGCCATGCTCTATAGCATAGTCAGTCATTTTGAAGACCTCTTCCTTATCAATCGTTTTGCCGTCTTCTAATAGAGGAAGACGCATTGTTCCAAATCCAAGCAAACTTAATCTAGTATCTTTGAATTCGTTGTAAATCATTCTTTAATAAACCCCGCTCTACGCTTACTATTATCCATGTGAATTGCCGCAGCCTTCGCAGCCGCATCTTTATCTTTATTTACAATTGCTTCGTATATAGCTTTATGTTCTGCTAATACTTCGTCGAAATACTCTCTAATGTATTCATGACTAAGCTTCGTATTTTTAGTATAAACCTGATATGAAGTAAGCACGTGCTGAAGCATTCTATTGCCAGTTGCATTATATAAAATTTGATGAAACTGAGTATTCATTCCCATAAACTTTTCTGGATCTTCTTTTATTCTAAAGAATTCCATGAGATCATAGCTCTCTTTTAGCTTTGTCATATCATCGTCTGACATTCTATCGATTGCAAATTGAACGCAGATAACCTCATATGCCTTTCTAAGCTCATACATATCTTGGATATCCTGAGCGTTTAAGCCCCTTACGAAAGCTCCTTTATTGGGAATGATATCAATTAATCCATCAAGCTCTAACTTTTGGAAAGCCTCTCTTACCGGAGTCCTGCTTACGCCATACATGTCACAAACTGCGGCCTCTGTAAGCTTTGTCCCATTTGCTATTTTTTGTTTAAGTATATCGTCTCTAAGCGTTTCAAATAAATCCATTGTATACCTCTCATACTAATATACAAAATTATAACATAAAAACAGCGACCAGTTTGCCTGATCGCTATTTTTTACTTCTTATTTACATCGATTCCTGTCTTGTGACCATTAAGATCAAATTCTTCAAGCCCGTTTTTAGCAGTAATGCTATCTGCCAGTGTTTCCTTCTTGATGTAATCAGCAAATTCATTAATTGCTTTATTGACGTCTTCATCAGCATCAACAAAGATGTCGATTCTATCCATCATTTCGAAGTTCTTATTCTTTCTCATCTGCTGAATCTTTGAAACAAGTTCACGAGCAAGCCCTTCAGAAATAAGTTCTGGACTTAAGTTAGAATCAAGAATTACACAAAGGTCTCCCTGTTGATCAGCTGCGAAGCCTTCCTTGGCCTGAACATTTACAGACACCATATCGGATGTAATATCTGTAGCTTCTCCATTAAGGTTAATAACAACCTTGCCATTCTTGCTAAGATCTGCGAGCACCTGCTTTGGATCAAGCTTAGCAACGGCTCCGCCGAAAGCTTTAATCTTCTGTCCAAGGATAGGACCAGCAACTCTAAAGTCTGGCTTTAGCTGATAGTTAAGATATGTATCCATATTATCTGCAAATACAACGTTCTTAACGTTAAGCTCTTCCTTTATTAAGTCTGCCATATAGCCAATTTCAGTCTCGAACTTGCCGTCAACAAGTAATTCTGAAAGCGGTTGGCGAACTTTAATCTTTGATTTTTCTCTTACCCCACGGCCCATTGTTACGATATCGCGTACAAGGTCCATTCTACTTTCAAGAGCCTTATCAACAAGCGCTTCGTTTGTCTTTGGATATTCAGCAATGTGAACTGTTTCTTCACCTGTTAAGTTCTGATAGATTTCCTCTGTAATAAATGGAGCAAACGGAGCCATAAGCTTTGCAAGTCCTACGAGAACTTCATACGTTGTTCCATATACAGCTTTTTTGTCATCGTCCAAACCATCAGCATAGAATCTTCTTCTTGCACGTCTGATGTACCAGTTAGAAAGATCTTCATTAACGAATTCAGTCATAAACTTTACAGCTTTGTTATGATCATATTCTTCCATAACTGCTGTTACATCAAGAACAAGCTGGTTGTATTTTGATAAAATCCATCTATCAAGCTCTGGACGCTTAGCATACTCAACGAAGCACTTTGAAGCGTCGATGTTATCTGTGTTAGCGTAAAGAGTGAAGAAGTTATAAACATTCCTTAATGTTCCAAAGAATTTACCTTGTACTTCAACAAGACCATCTTCATCGAATTTAGTTGGAAGCCATACCGGGGAGACAGAGAGTAAATACCATCTAACAGCATCTGCGCCATACTTGTCAAAGAGCTCAAATGGGTTTACTGTGTTACCCTTATGCTTACTCATCTTCTTGCCTTCTTTATCAAGGACAAGGTCGTTTACAAGAACGTTCTTATAAGGTGATTTGCCCTTAACAAATGCAGAAATAGCAAGCAGTGAATAGAACCAACCTCTTGTCTGATCAATACCTTCGCAAATAAAGTCAGCCGGGAAGAATTCTTCGTCGAAGGCTTCTTTATTTTCAAATGGATAATGCCTTTGTGCAAATGGCATTGATCCGCTATCAAACCAGCAGTCCATAACTTCTGGGATTCTGCCCATTGTCTGTCCGCACTTTGTGCACTTAATATGAACATCATCTACATACGGTCTATGGAGTTCAATTTGATCTGTGATGTCTTCAATAGCCTTTTCTGCGAGTTCTGCTCTAGAGCCAATAGATTCTAAATTGCCACATTCACAGCGCCAAATATTGATTGGAGTACCCCAATATCTATTTCTTGAAATAGCCCAGTCTTTTACATCCGCAATCCAGTTTCCAAAACGCCCCTCACCGATTGTTGCTGGATGCCACTTAACTGTGTTGTTGCATTCAACAAGTTGATTGCGAAGCTTTGTCATCTCAATATACCAGGATGGCTTTGCATAGTAAATGAGTGGTGTATCGCAACGCCAGCAGTGAGGATAGTTATGTGAAATCTTTTCCTTGGCATAGAGTTTTCCTTCATTAGCCAAATACTTGATAATTTCTACATCGAGGCCTGGTTCCATAATAAAATGCCCCTGCCAAGGCGTTGTTGTATATTTACCCTCAAGATCTACAGGATTTACAACTGCAATATTGTATTTCTTTCCTGCCTGATAGTCATCTTCACCAAATGCTGGAGCACAGTGAACGATACCAGTACCATCCTCTGTAGAAACATAGTCAGCTGTCCCAACGAAGAAAGCCTTGCCAGGAACTTCTACGAATGGCATAAGCTGTTCGTATTCCATCCCTTCAAGATCCTTACCCTTCATTTCTTCAACGATTTCATATTCGCCATTAGGGCTAAGAACCTTGTCTGCCAAAGCCTTAGCAAGGTAGTAATACTTTTCATCCTGTTTTACCTTAACATAGTCAACTTCAGGGCCAACTGCCAAGAATTCATTAGCTGCCAAAGTCCATGCTGTTGTTGTCCATGCAAGGAAGTAAGTGTTTTCTTCACCCTTCTTTTTAAAAGGCACTGTTAATGTAATTACTGCTACATCTTTATAGCCTTGCGCTACTTCGTGAGAAGCAAGCCCTGTTCCACAACGTGGGCAGTAAGGAGTAACCTTATGTCCTTCATAAATTAAACCAGCCTTGAAGAATTCCTTCAAAATCCACCATACTGATTCAATATAGTTGTTATCAAGGGTGATATATGGATTATCCATATCAATGAGATAACCCATTCTATTAGTCATATCTCTCCACATACTTTCATATGTGAAAACAGATTCTTTACATTTTTCATTGAAAGGTTTGATACCGTATTTTTCGATATCTTGCTTTCCATTAAATCCAAGCTGCTTTTCAACTTCGATTTCTACAGGAAGACCGTGAGTATCCCAACCAGCTTTTCTTGTAACTCTATAACCCTGCATTGTCTTATAACGACATACAGAATCCTTCAGGCTACGAGCAATAACATGGTGAATACCAGGCTTACCGTTTGCTGTTGGTGGGCCTTCATAGAAAATAAAAGAAGGACAACCTTTTCTTTCAGTTACACACTTTTCAAGAAGATTCTCCTCGGTCCATTTGTCTGCCTGAGCCTTCTGCACTTCAGCAATTGGCTTATCAGATAAGTTTTTGTACATTTTTGTTTGCCTCCCGAGCCTAAGCGTTCTCTGTACTTAGGTTCATATAAATTAAAACTAACCTAATAATTATATCAAAAACAGTCTATTTCTTTCAACGGTAATCATCTAATTTTTGACATCACCTTGTATACTGTTGCCGGAGTAAAACCACGACTAGCAAGCCTGCGCCCAATTTGTTCTGGGGTTTTGCCATCCATTTTTTTTGCGACCTCTATAGCCCTCTCAAATTCATCGCCTAATTCAGGCAACAGGTTTGATGAAATTCCACTTTGTTTCAGTTTTTCCTTAATATACTGATTGCCTTTTCCACTTTCCTCTAAAAGCCTGCTGGCTCTGGCAGCATATTCCTCATCATTCAAATAGCCATATTCAAGCATCTTTGATATGGTTTCATCAACAACAGTTTTTTCATAGCCCTTTTCGACAAGCTTCTTAGCCAAATCATGACTGCTATATGTCCTTCTGCCAAGATAATCAGCAGCGACATCCATAGGATCCTTTAAAACTATATCTTTTTCTTTGTTTTTTAAATTGCGTTTCATCTTGTTTAATAAAAATAATGGTATATAATATATTCAATACACTAAAGCGTGAAAGTAGGTGTTAATTATGGCATATGAATCAAAGTTCAAATCAAAATCAATCGACGAATTATTCGATGCTTTTATTAGCTTAGATAACAAAGAAGAATGTTATCGTTTTTTTGAGGATCTTGTAACCGTCAAAGAGCTCCAGGCAATGGCTCAACGTTGGCAAGTTGCCAAAAGTCTTGATGCAAAAAAAACCTACATTGATATTGAAAAAGAAACCGGTGCATCTGCTGCAACAATTTCGAGAATCAACAGATGTATGGCTTATGGTTCTGATGGCTATAAACAAATGATTGATAAATTAAAGAAGTAGGCATGACCTACTTCTTTTTTATTTCTTCAATAGATTAATTGCCATTGCAAGCTGAGCGTCCGAATCATCAACCACATATTCAGGTGTCACTCCAACTTTATGAATCTGCTTTCCGCTTGGAGTGAAATATTGCCACTTTGTTAACTTAAGAGCACTTCCATCTTTATATTGTTCCAATTCTTGAATAATGCCCTTGCCGAAAGTTGTTGTGCCGACCAATTTAGCAACGTTATTTTCTTGAATTCCAGCAGCAAAGATTTCTGCTGCGGAAGCTGAATTTTCATTTACTAAAACAACAAAAGGTTTATCCCAAGCCTTACCTGAGTTTGTCTTAAAAACCTCTTTATTTCCATCGTGATCTTTTATATAGACAAGCGTTGCACTATCCATAAACATATCCGCAATCTCTACTGCAGAATCAACAAGGCCACCAGGATTATCTCTTAAATCCAAAATCAAAGAATCTGCACTTGAAACCGCAGATAATGCTTTTTTAAAATCATCTGTTGTTGAGTTTTCAAATGAAGTGACTTGGATGTATGCAATGTTTCCGTCAATTATAGAATACTCAACTGTCTGGGATACTATATGCGCCCTTGTAAAAGTTCTATCAATAGTTTTTCCATCAGAAAGGAATGTGATTGTAACATCAGTGCCGGCTTTACCCCTTACTGCTGCAGCAGCAAGGTCCATATCTTCTGCAAGATATTCTTTGCCATCGACTTTTATGATGAATTCTCCAGCCTTAACCCCACCAACCTCTGCCGGAGACCCTTTCGTTACCGAATTAACTTCAATGTAACCGGTATCGGACTGAATCATTACGATACCAACGCCATCATATTCGCCTGTTAATGATGTAAGTACATTTTCGTATTCCTGTTCTGTATAATAACCAGAGTATTTGTCGTTCGTGCCTGATACCAAGCCCCTAATCATTCCTACTTCTAGCTCCTCATCATCAACATCTGTATAGAATTCGTTTTTAATCTGACTCCAGATTGAATCAATCTTTCCATACTTGTCATACATACTTGTAAGCTCATCATAATCTGCACGGCTAATAGTAATTCTGCCATCAGATGAGATCAGGCCAAGAACATTTGGGTTAATCATTACAAAAGAAACTGCTCCGCCAACAAGCACAGACAGAATAATGATTACCACTAAAAAGAATCTACTAATTCTTACTTTCTTCAAATCTCGCTCCTCTTAATATCCTTAACTATAAGCTGAAGTTTTTGTCTTCCGTTATAGTCATTTACACTTAACTCTCCGGCAACATCAATAGTCGAACCAGAGTTGAGCAAATCGACAAATTCTGCTGCACGCCTAAATAAAATACATGCAACTGACGTGCCGTCATTTGTTCTTGCATAAAATCTAATGTGCTGCTGTTCTGGGCCCATCAGATTTACACTTTGGGGCAAAGCCCCTTTAATGCAAAAACACGGTTTTGGATTTCCTTCACCAAAAGGTTCAAGGCCTTGAAGTGCTTTTGCAAATTCTAAAGTCTTTTCAGACTTATCAAGTTCTTTTTCAATATATAAGTTCTCGGTTAGGATGGCAGGATTTTCAACAAGCAAAGCTTTAATTTCTTCCTGCATAATGTCACGAAGCTTTTGGAAATCTTCCGCCTTCATCGAAAAACCGCAGGCTCCAGAGTGGCCACCAAATCTGATAAAAAGATCCGAATGTTTTGCCATAAGCTCGTGGAGGTTGATTCCAGGAATGCATCTTCCAGTGCCCTTAATGGTTCCGTCTTCATTAGGAGTACAAATAAACACAGGCCTATAGAATTTTTCTTTTAAGTTTCCAGCAACAATTCCAGCAACGCCTTCATGTGCACCATCGGCTCTAATAACTGTGAAATATTCACCACAGTCTTCCTTTTCAATTTGTTCATAGCAAATCTTTGCAGCCTTTTCCTGCTCTTGTCTTCTTGCCTTATTATTATCAACCATAGTTGTAGCGAGATCATAAAGTTCTGCCATACTATGCGATGACCCTTCAAGAAGTTCAACTCCAAGGCTTGCTGTATCCATTCTTCCTAATGCATTAATATTAGGGGCAAGGATATATGCAACATTATCGCTCGTAACCTTCTCATCAATATCAAGAACATCCAGCAGTGCCGCTAAGCCTCGACGATGCCTTTCGTTTATAGTCTTAAGACCATACTTTACTAATGTTCTATTCTCTCCAATAAGTGGAACCACATCAGCAATAGTAGAGATAGCAACTAAATCTAATAGTTCATTCAGCTGCTGCTTTGTAAAACGATTATCCCCTTTTGTTGTGCACACTCTTTCAATACCCTGAGCAAGTTTAAATGCAACTCCACATCCAGATAAATCTTTAAACGGATAGGTATTTGTCGCAAGCTTAGGATTAAGCATCAGACAATCTGGAATTCTTTCATCTTCAAGACTGTGATGATCGGATACAATAATGTCAAACCCCAAAGTTTTGGCAAATTCGATTTCATCTTTTGAAGTGCTGCCACAATCTACGGTCACAATTAATGCGGACGGATGCTGCTTTGAGATCTTTTCTAATGCAGCATTATTTATGCCATACCCGTCAATAAATCTTGATGGAATATAATAATCAACCTTCGTAGAGAAGTTTTTAAACACTCCATAAAGTAATGCTGTCGCCGTAACTCCATCGGCGTCGTAATCTCCATAGATTACAATCTCCCTACCAGTATCAAGTGCATCAAGAATTATACCTACAGCTTCTTTGATTCCTGTAAACTCAAAAGGGTCATATGTCTCTTTCGGAGACTCAGAAAGAAAATCATCAATCTTATCTTCTGAGATTCCGTTGCGAATAAGCATCTTACTTATAGCAACAGGGACTCCGTGGGAGTCCCTGATAGGCATATTATCAACTTGTTGAATAATCCAATTAGCCATGAGCTACTTTCTTATACTAGTTGAAACATAATTCATCGGGTCTTTATATTCACCGTTTACACGAACCTCAAAGTGAAGGTGGTTTCCGGTAGACATACCTGTTGTACCAACCAAAGCAATTGTCTGGCCTCTGGTTACAACATCACCCTTGCTTACTAATAATTTAGATGAATGTGCGTATAGTGTTACGATTCCACCACCATGGTCAACCATAACCATATAGCCATAGCCGTTATTCCACCCAGCAGAGATTACAATGCCAGAGTTAGCAGCTAAAATATTTGTTCCACCAGCAGCCCCAATATCAATACCCGTATGGAGCTTATTTACTTTAAGAATTGGGTGCATCCTATATCCAAACGGTGAAGTAATTCTCGTACTTGCCTGTGAAGGCCAGCACATTGATCCACCGATATATGCATCTGTTCCTTGCAGCTTGAGAATCTGAGCAACAAGTGCATCTGCTTCTTTATTTAAATCATCAATCTGCTGTGATAAAATCTGAGCATCAGCGTCAACAACCTTCTTCTTGTCAGCTACTGTTGATTTTTGTCCTGCTAAAGCGACTTTTTTCTCCGCAAGGTAAGCTTCTTGGGCTTCAAGTTCTGCTTTAAGCTCTACCAATCTATTCTTTTCTGCATCAATTTTATCGTACTGAACCCGTAAGCTTGAAAGAACTGTTGCATCGTAGGCATAAATACGCTCAATGGTATCCATATTGGTCATCATCTCGGACATATTTGCTGAACCAAGAAGAACAGAAAGCATCCCGATTTCTCCGTTCTTATACATAGCACGAAGTCTTTCGTTCAGGTTCTTATTCTGCTCGCCAACTTCAACTTTCTTTTCTTCAAGACTAATCAAAGCTTGGGCGATTTCCTCTTTAGTTTCATTAATCTCTATTTCAAGATCATTAATCTCAACTTCTGAAGAATAAATTTCTTTTTCCAAACTCTTAATCTGTCCTGCTAATGCATTAGATCTAGATTTAGCATCAGTATACTGCTTGTTAAGAGCATCTCTTTCTTCGTTAATTCTTTTAAGATCGTCCTGTTCATCGGCAAATGAATAAGGAACTGCAACACAGCTTACAACAAGCACCAAAGCTAATACCCAAACTATTTTCTTTTTAAATCCTTTTTTTCTCATTCCCCTATGCCTTGAGATATCTTCTCATTGAAATAATTGAGCCTACGGAACCAATTGAAATTCCAAGAGCAACGAAAATCCAAATCAGAGTTAATGTCATATATAATGGATCAACTAAAGAAGTTGATACTAAAAGCATAATTTTTTCAGCATATGCATCAACTAATTTAGCATACACCACAGATGTAACACCAAATGCAATCAATGCAGAGAAGAGCCCAATAAGGACACCTTCAAGAAGCATTGGACCTCTAACAAACCAATTTGTAGCACCAATGTACTTCATAATAGAAATTTCTTTCTTTCTTGCTTCTACTGTAATCTTGATTGTGTTAGAAACAACTATTACAGAAACAATAATTAAGAATGCAACAATTACAAGAGCTACCTTTTGAAGAATTGCTGTTACATCCAAAATTTTGTTTACTTCAGTCGCATAATATCTTACGTCTTCAACGCCTTCCATGCTACGGCAAACTTCGGCAACTATTTCACCCTTACTAAGATCATTTAATGTAATGCGAAGTGAATTTGGAAGTGGATTTTCTGCCAATCCATCAAGCAAATATCCGTTGTCACCGAATCTAAGTTTGAAACTTTGAAGAGCCTCATCCTTTGTGATATAAACTACTGAATCGACCTCTTCCATTGATTTAACACTCTTTTGAATTTTCAGTGTTTCACCAACAGTCGTATCATCAAGTAAAAAAACTTCTACTGTATCAAACTGATCCTTGAGGCCCTCTGTTGCCATGTTAACATTAACCGTTAACACAAAGAATACAGCAAGGATTAAAAGCATTGCTGTAATTGAGAACATTGAAGCGAGGCTCATTACCTTGTTACGCCAAATCTGTTTAAACGCCTGTTTAAGAGAGTAACCGAAACTATTAATCATTGTATCTGTACTCTCCTTCCTTAGCATCCCTTACAATGTGCCCCTGATCAATTGCAACTACTCTTTGATGCATTTCATTAACGATACTAGCATCGTGAGTAACCATGATAACAGTTGTACCACGTTGATTAACGCCCATAAGAAGTTGCATGATCTCACGTGAAGTTGCAGGGTCAAGGTTTCCTGTAGGTTCATCTGCAATCAGAATTGCGGGATTATTTACAATTGCACGAGCAATAGCAACACGCTGCTGTTGTCCACCAGAAAGTTCATTAGGGAACTTGTCCGCTTTATCAGCAATTCCCATAAGTTGCAGAATCTGTGGAACATGTCTTCTAATAGATCTTTGAGTTGCATGAACAACTTCCATAGCAAAAGCAACATTTTCATATACCGTCTTGTTAGGAAGCAGGCCATAGTCTTGGAAGACTGTCCCAATTGCACGACGAAGCATAGGAATTTCACGATTTGATAAAGTCGCAATATCCTTTCCGTTAATTAAGATTTCGCCATCGTCTGCAACAAGTTCTCTTAAGATAAGCCTAATGAAGGTAGATTTGCCTGATCCAGTTGGGCCAACTAAGAAGACAAACTCCCCTTTATCGATATGAATGGTAGCATCGGCTAAGCCAACATTTTCGCCATTATAGATTTTCGTTACGTTATTAAAATCAATCAAAATCTTCACCAAAATACAAAAATATTATATCAAGGTATTATATCATATATTTTGTGTTATTGAAACAACTTATGCAGCATATCTTGGGTTTTCAGCACCAAATCTTTAGCCTCATGAAGGCTTGAAATTGGCATTGCATTATACTCTGCCTTATAAATAATATCCAAAATGGATGAAGAAATACTGAAAGACTCGTTTTTGCCTAAAAATCGTGATAATTCTGCCCGGTGGACCCCATTATTCATTTTATTTATTATAAAATAGGCCTCTGGCATATTAATCTTGATCTTTTCAAGAAAAGCCCTTGTTTCAATCAATTTACTAGGAAGCGGATCAATGACAACAATCGCAACATCAGCCTCTGCAAGAAGACTCAAAGCAGACTGATTGTCAAGGTCTGAGCAATCAAAAATCGAATATTCCTCCTTTGGAAAATACATTGCTCTAAACAGCTCTTGAACCTGCAATGAATTTCTATCCTCTGGCATTTTAACAATCCAATTAATGCCTTCAAAACTATTGCGATCGCCAGGTTTAATACGTTCAGAATTCCTTATCTTTTCAAAGAAATCAATAAAGCCCCTATTTAAGAACCTTTTTTCAAAATCCAAAGCGTTATAAAAGTAAGGCTTCCCAAGCTCAACCAGCGAAACGCTCGAAAGCTTAGAAAGACCACTAGCGATTAGTTCAGATACAAGGCTAACGCCAGAACCTGAACACCCCGAAGCAACAACAATCTTTGTTGTTGCATGCAGCTCTCCATTTTTTTCTTTACTAAAAAAACTCCTCATATTCATATGAGGAGTTTAACATATTTTACCATTTAAGTCAATTTATAGGCATATCTTCACTGCTTTTACAATATCTTTTGCACTAAGGCCATATTTAACAAGCAGGTCAGCTGCCTTACCAGTTTCACCAAAGGTATCGTTGATAGCGACCATCTTAACCTTGCATGGGCAATTTTCGCTTACAATTTCAGAAACAATCGAGCCAAGTCCACCATAGATGCTATGCTCTTCTGCGGTTACAATAACTCCGGTCTCTTTTGCTGCCGCAATGATAGCCTTTTTATCAATCGGCTTGATTGTATGCATATCTAATACTCGAACATTAATGCCCTGCTTTTCTAACTTAGTTGCAGCATCAATGGCAGTTGCAACCATTGAGCCTGTTGCAATGATAGTAGCATCTTTCCCTTCGCGAAGTTTAAGAGCTTTTCCTAAAGTAAATTTTTGTGATTCCTTATATATTATTGGAGTAGCTGCTCTTCCAAGACGTACATATGCTGGGCCATCCATCTCTGCAACCTGAGCAAGAAGTTTTCTTGTTGCTACATCATCTGCAGGATACACAACCGTCATTTCAGGAATAACATTCATAAGCGCAATATCTTCGATGCATTGATGTGTTACCCCATCCTCTCCAACCATAAGGCCTGCGTGCGGAGAACAAATCTTCACATTACCATAAGTATAAGCAATAGAATTTCTTATAATCTCATAAGCTCGCCCAGTTGCGAACATTGCAAATGCGCTAACAAAAACAGTTTTGCCACAATGAGCAATCCCATTTGCCATGCCCATCATATTTTGCTCTGCGATTCCAACATTAATAAATCTTTCTGGATACTTATCAGCAAATTTTTGAGTCAAGGTTGATGCAGCAACATCCGCCGTCATTACAACCATATTTTTATGATTTTTTCCATATTCAACAATAAAGTTTGCGAAGCTATCTCTAGTTGCCTTCATTTCTGCCATTAGAGCTCACCTCCTAATTCCTTCATTGCTTGTCTTGCCTCTTCTTTATTTGGAGCTTTACCATGCCATCCTTTTACGTCGCACATGAATGAGACTCCATTTCCCTTATGTGTCCTGGCAATGATGCATGTAGGCTTATCCTTACACTTACGAGCTGAGGCCAGAGCTTTCTTAATACTCATAACATCATGGCCATCACATCTAATTACATTGAAACCAAATGCTATGAACTTATCAGCAATCGGCTCAACCGTCATAACCTCATCAGTGGTTCCATCAATCTGAATCCCATTATTATCTACAAACAGACAGAAATTCGAAAGCTTAAAGTGGCCTGCAGCCATTACTGCTTCCCAAACAAGTCCTTCCTGAAGCTCTCCATCGCCTACAACACAATACATTCTTCCAGGATTGTTGTCCATCTTATGCGCCATTGCAATACCAACTGCATTTGAGATTCCCTGTGCAAGGGAACCTGTTGACATATCGATAGCATCCCAATACTTACTGCTTGGGTGACCTTGAAGCTTTGTGCCCATCTTTCTTAAAGTAAGCAGTTCTTCTTTCTTTGCATAGCCCCTTTCAATAAGCGCAGCATATAATGCCGGAGCCGCATGTCCCTTAGAAAGAATAAATTGATCTCTGGTTTTCATATTTGGCTTCTTAGGGTCAATGTTCATCTCATCAAAGAATAAAACTGTCAGTATATCTGCACATGAAAGTGATCCACCAGGATGTCCAGAACCGGCAGTATAAATCTCTCTAATGATATCTTGCTTTACAGCGCTTGCTTTTTGCTCAAGAGTTTTTCTATCCATTACTTCTCCTTATGCATTGCAACTTTTAATAAGAATACCGGCAACTTTGCCATTCTTCCAATTCTTGATGGTTCTTGAATAAGTCTATATAACCACTCAATATTATTATTAATATAAAATTGAGGAGCTCTTTTAAGAGTGCCCGACCAAACGTCAAAGCTTCCACCAATACCAATAGCAACTTTGCATTTAAGTTGCTCTTTATATTTATAAATAAATAATTCCTGCTTTGGCGCCCCAAGCGCCAAGCACAAAAAGTCTGCTCCAGAGTCGTTAATCTCATCAATGATTTGCGCTTCATCTTCTAGGTTAAAATATCCATCACGAGCACCAACAACTCTTAAACCTTGAATCTCTTTTTCCATATTGCGAGCTGCAGCTTCTGCAATTCCAGGTTTTGCCCCGAGAAAATAAGCAGCACCACCTTTTGACGCCAAAAGTTCAAGGGCCTTACGTGTAAAATCTATACCTGTAACGCGTTCTTCCAAAGGTTCGTGTTTAATTTTTGAAGCATAAACAAGGCCTACCCCATCAGGAAAAGCCAACTCGCTATCAAGAAGTAAATTATAAAATTCTTTATTATTTTGAGCCTCAATTATCATCTCCGGGTTCAAAGTAATAATCTGAGAACAACGATCTTCTTCTAAAAAGCTTTCAAAGGCAGTTAAAGCCTCTTTTTCAGTAACTTTATCTACATTTATGCCCAAAATATTAATTGTTTTATAGTTCCTCATATAAAAGTATTGTATCACATCTTATAGCTTTGTGATAAGATATTAGGGATGAAATAAAGGAGAAAACTAATGAAAATTTGTGTTATTGGTTTAGGTTATATAGGGCTCCCTACAGCAGCAATGTTTGCTAACGCTGGGCATCAAGTTATCGGCGTAGATAAAAAAGCTGATGTAGTTGAAGCTTTAAATAAAGGTGAAATCCTTATCGAAGAAGTCGGACTTGCAGATTTTATTAAAAAACCTGTAGCCTCTGGCAACCTTATTGCTAAGACTGAAGTTGAGGAAGCTGATGCATTCATCGTTTCAGTTCCGACTCCTATTACAGAGGATAAGAAAGCAGATATGCGTTTCGTAGTTAGCGCTACAAAAAGCATCGTTCCAGTTCTTAAAGAAGGCAATCTTATAGTTCTTGAATCAACATCCCCTATCGGAACAGTTGATACACTCATGAAGCCTATTCTTGATAATGCCGGAGTAAACTATCTCTTAGGACATAGTCCTGAAAGAGTTATCCCTGGACAGATTCTTTATGAGTTAGTACACAACAGCAGAGTTGCCGGGGGATATACTCCTGAAGCTGCACATGCAATTGCAGCCCTGTACAAAAGTTTCGTTGAAGGAGAAATTTATGAGACCGATGCAAGAACAGCTGAAATGGCAAAACTCTCTGAAAACACGTTTAGAGATGTAAACATTGCTTTCGCTAATGAACTTGCAAAGATTTGCGAACAGCAAGGGATTAATGTATGGGAACTTATTAATATCTGTAACAAGCACCCAAGAGTTAATATTCACCAACCAGGTCCTGGCGTTGGAGGACATTGCATCGCAGTTGACCCATGGTTCATAGTTGAAAAAGAGCCAGGTCTTGCTCAAATCATCAATTTAAGCAGACATACAAACGACGGAATGCCACAATACGTTGCAGACCGCGCTGCAAAAATTCTTGGAAGCTTAAAGGATAAAACAATCACAATTCTCGGCACAACATATAAGCCAGATGTAGATGATATGCGTGAAAGCCCAATTATCTACTTAAGAAAGATTCTTGAAGATTCCGGAGCAACCGTAAAGATTCACGATCCGTTCGTTGCTGAAAAGGATTTAGATATTGCTTGCAAAGATGCTAATCTTGTAATACTTGGAGTAAACCACAAACAGTATAAAGATTTAGACTTTAACCACCTCGCAAGTATTGTTAAAGAAAAGAACTTCTTTGATACAAGAAACTTCTGTTCTAAAGACGCTGCAGAAAATGCAGGATTTAGATACGAACTTCTTGGGAAATAGTAAAAAAATAAAGCGACTCAAAACTGAGTCGCTTTTTCATGCTTCTATTTGAAGGCTTTTGCAAAGTTCTTAACCAGCTGATCCATATCAACATTTGTTGTGTTGATGCAAAGATCGAAGTAACGCTTGTTACCCCATTCCTGGCCTGTGTAATCGTTATAATACTTTGCTCTATCTTTATCAAGTTTTTTGATAAGCTTTTCAAATTCTGCTGCTGTATCAGGTTCGTCTTCTTTTCTATTTTTTAAACATCTCTGAACCTTATAATCTAAATTTGCATATATGAATATTCTAAGAGGATTCTTATCTCTTAAAATATAGTCAGCACAACGGCCTACAATAACACAATTTGATTTGTCAGCAAGTTCGTTAATAATATCAAACTGCGCCGAGAAAATTGTTTGCATCTGCTGAAGCTGATAGTCCATACCTGATGAGAAGCTATGGCCAACGCTAATTGGAAATAAGCTATGTGGCTTACGGTCAACAACTGACTTAATATATTCTTCAGATAACTCTGTATGCTTTGCGATTTCTGCTAAAATTTCTTTATCGTAATATTCGTATCCAAGTTCTTCAGCGAGCTTTCTTGCAAACTGTCTTCCGCCACTACCGAATTCTCTTGCGACTGTAATAATTTCACTCATGATATTATCTCCTTAAATAAAGTTGATTATTTTACAAGCAATATTATACCATATTAGGCTTATTATAGTGAACCAAAATACTGCTTTAAGTTAGATTTAATCAATCTTGTAGCAAGAATAGTAGCAATTACACCGCCAACAAGAGCAGTAATTAGTTGGGGAAAACTGAACATTGCTGACATTACCCGGAATTTTTCATCAGGCAGTCCCAGGCTTGGTAATGCAAGCTTTACTACGAGCAAGTAAAGTGTTGCAAATTTTGCTATTGCTCCAGCAACAACAGAAGCAATAGACATTAAAAAGCCCCTATTTGCATTTACAAGCTTCCTCCAAAGAAGAGATATCACTAAAACAAATGCAAGGTTTCCCGCAGAAATACAAGGAGTTAATATTATAAAAGCAGGCCCGATTCCAAGCAAGAAAGCAAAGATTGGTGATAACAATGCAACCGCTAAGCCAGAAGCAAAGCCTCCAACAAATACTGACATTGCAAGGACAAAGTTTACACATGAACCTGTTACATATTGACTAAAATTCGCTGTACTAGCTTGAAGAATTAGCAAAAGTGCAATCATTAACGCCGTACGTGCAATCCACAGATTTTTTTTAGACATAATAAGCCTCCTGTGATGCACATGATAACGTTTTTAAAAATAAATTTCGGTTGCTATAGCAACCGAAATTTATTTTTATGATATACAATTAATCCTTCAGATTTCATAATACTTAGCTCTCTGCTTAAAGCACTCCTATTAACTCCTAAATAGACGGCCATATC
The DNA here is from genome assembly GCA_045616685.1 of Anaerovoracaceae bacterium. Taxonomy (GTDB): domain Bacteria; phylum Bacillota; class Clostridia; order Peptostreptococcales; family Anaerovoracaceae; genus UBA1764. The sequence continues at coordinate 9,859 of JAZLHF010000001.1, read as the reverse complement.
ATTTCTGTCAAAAGGAATAGTAAATTCTTTTTTCGCATTTGCATTTTCAATTTGTGCAAAAAAGGTTAAAAGTTTATCTCTTACCGTAACCTTTGAAAGTATTTGAATTCGATTATTCATTTGCAAAGTTCTTTCTGCAAGTATTGATATGAATCGATTCTTTAATTCAAGATCAAGGTCACTTTTTGAAAGCTGTTGCATCTTGGAAGTTTTCATCTTCAAGACACATACGTCACTAACAGCTTTTATATACACTGGAGGTTCTTTTCCTAAATAACAAAGAGATTCTCCAAAACTGCTACCTGGGGCATTACTAGCCATAATTATTTCTCTACCATCAACATCGTCCATATAGACCTGAACAATTCCATCGAGGACAAGGCCAAACCAAGCAAGTTTTTTAGTTATCGTGTTTAAGGTATCACCCTTTTTAAATTTTACAACCCTTGCTTCAAAATACTTTAATGCATACTCGTATTCTTTTTCGGACAAGTCTTTAAATAAAGGTGAAGCTTTAATTATCTCTTCGTGCATGATATCCAAAGTAAATCAAAACTGCCGCTAGGCCCCAAAAATAAGCCATCATATATGGCTCTTCGAATATATTTTCAAAATAGCAATGAACCATTACTCCGCAAAGGCCAGAGAAAATTCCGGCACAGAAAATCTTATCATTACCAATGTTTCTAAAAATAGGATCGATTGATCTGCTTGAAACATAGTCCATGCCTGCTCTATGGCAAGATCTTGCTCCATAGATTAAAAGCACGGCAATGCAAAGCAAGAAGAAAATCAATCCAATATATCCGGTTTCAACTAAGGTCTTCATGTAGTAGTTGTCCAGATAGTAATAAGCAAAGTCTTCAGTCTGATCAAGAACTTTATTGTTCATCGCAACAGCTCCACCGTAACGTCCAAGACCAAAACCGAGCCATTTATTACCTTCAGCAAGAAGATTCTTACCTAAAGTCCAACGCATTGAACGGCCAGCACGTTGTGCTGCTTCTTGATAGTCTGCTGTAAACAAATATGTAATTCTGCTTACGATAGTTGGCACTGCAATTAATACCGCAGCAATTGCCGCAGTCATAGCAAGAATAATTCGCTTGTCACAGTACATTGCGAACACTAATACTGCAACAATAAGGCCTACCCATGCACCCTTTGAGAAGGTAAAGAGAATGCAAATACACATAATGCCTGTGCAGCAAAGTGCAGCCAATTTTTCAATAGGTTTCTTGCAGTAATACATAAGTGCGGCAACGCTTGGAGTAGCCATAACAATCATATCACCAAAGATATTAGGGCTTCCTGTAATTGAGAATACTCTTGTACGAACAGCTGTCTCTGTCTGGCTTGTCCAGCTTTCAGGAACAGGAACTGCGATAATATACTGATATATTCCATGCAAACACATTACAAAGACAACCCCAACAAAAAGCCATACTATCCAGCGAGCAGTATTTTTGCTATCGATTAATCTAATCAGGATAAAGAACCAAATAATATACTCGACCTGAGCTCTAAATCCAGGAAAAGCAACCGCCGGATAAGGTCTATTGATAAGACACAAAAGTAGGCATGCTCCAATATAAAGGAGCAACGTCACCTCCATAGTACTTACCCTATCAAAGCGTCCTTTCAGATAGATAACAAAGATTCCTGCGCACACAAATAGTTCTTCCCAAACAGAGGAAAGAAAACTTATGCCGAACACGTCTCTAATCACATATTCAATTGGAAGATAGAAAGCGAATAAGAAACAAATTAGTCTATCTACTGGCCAAGATAACGATCTGCTAAAAACTTTTTCAAGCCATAGGAAAGGTTTTCTATAGATAGAAACTTGCGCAGGATCATCTTTACTTGTAAATTTATCCCACACTTCTTTGGTTACAGATTCTTCATATTTATCCTGAAGAATTCCATCACCTGACAATAATGCGCTTCCTTTTACAACATCCTTAATGTGCATATGGGTTTGTATATTCTCCAAAGTTTACATACCGAATAATGCCTGAAGTTTCAAAAGTCTGAGTCTTTACTATGAAAGTCTTTCCAGCTCGAAGTTCCTGGCTACCAATTTTAGGTGATGCTGTTCCGTCAGCCACTTGAGTCTTTACAAGAACAACGACATTCTTTTGGGTTGGATCAACAGAATCAACTGTCTGCCCATCGGATGTCTGAACCTGCATTACATAGTCTTCAATCCACATATCTTCGATAGTAGCTGATAAAAATTCGTTACCAGAAACCATCTTTTGGCCTACTAAGTTCTGGCGCTGCATTTCATTATAGATTCTTGGTTGTGCACCAACAATAACGACCTCTGCATAGCAGTCAACTTTCTTTGATACTGCATCCTGAACCTTGTTGCCAGCAAGCTTAACCCCTACGGCAGCAATCGCGATAAGCAGAAATACAATTACTGCTATATCAATAATATTTATTTTTCTTTTCTTCTTTTCTTCCATCATCCTTCTCCTTTACCATGATAGAATTTTTCTCATTGATTTAACTCGTTCATCCCAAGAGCACTTCTTAGCCTCTTCAAGTCTTTCGGCTCGCTTTGGACTAAATATTGTTTCGGCTAATGCCTCTTTGCATTTATCGGCAAATTCTTCTGGGGTCTCTGCAATATAAATGCAAGAGTCATAATCTCTAACCTGGAGTGGCACCGGAGTGCTTACAATAGGCTTTCCCGTAGCTAAATACTCATAGAACTTAAGCGGACTTACATCCTGTGATAAATCGTCATTTCTAAAAATATTTAAACAAACATCGAAATCTCGAATTCTTTCTGGAAGCTCCTCTTGAGGAAGCAGACCAACGAAATTAATGTTTTCATATTTCTCTAAACTACTAAGGTCTACACCAGGGAGCTTTTTCCCAATAAGTTGAATTTCAGCTTCTGGGAACTCCTTTGCAACAGCTTCTAAGCAGTTAAAGTCAGTACATTCTTGAAGCATCCCAATAAATCCAAAGACAGTTTTATCACTCTGCTTCATCATATCAGAGACCTTGTTAAAGAGCTCAAAATTGCACCCGTTGGGAATTAAATATGCATTTTGATTAAATACTTGAAGTTTGTCATAAAGTCCTTGAGCAGTGCTAAAAACGGTTCCCACGGTCCTCGCAAGATCTTCTTCCATCTCATCAACGACTTTAGGATCAATCATTCCTGGATATGCTGAGTGCTTATCTACACAATCATATACTGTACGCTTCCAAAGATCTTCAGCAGGGATTCCTATAGCCTTTGCTAAAGGTGCAATCAAATCACAAACAGTTGGGCTATAGCACCAAATATAAAAGTCAGTTCCGAAATTATGTTTATCAAGAATAGGAGCTAAATACTTTGCAAGTTTCTTTTGATTTCTCTTATTTATGCAGCGCTTCTTATTATAAAACGGCATAACTGACGGCTGGTTATAAACCCATAAATGTTCCTTTGCCTGAACCGGTCCTTCTTTATAGCCATCAAGCTTTACGTTCTTATCTTTAAACGGTGCAATGTATGTGACTGCAGGATTAACATAAACAATCTCACAGTCATCTAAACGATTCATAATATTTTGTTTTCGTGTCGGGAATGGATAATAGTTCGACGTTGAAAGACAAAGTATTTTTCTCATTAATTTTCTCCTAAAAGTTTTGCAGCCATATCAGAATTTATGGTCTCAAGATTTTGAAGTTTCTTCTTAGTCTCATCGCCCATTGCTCTTCCTTCTGAAATAGCCAAATCTATATTTTCTATCAGTTTGTCCGCTGTAAGTAGCTTAAGTGGAATAATTCTCTTCGCCCCGGAATCTTTTACAAAACTATCGACCTTAACATCGTAAGAGATTGCCACAATTGGAGCTCCCCCAGCAGCTGCGAAAATGAGAGAATGTAGTCTCATACCAACTACAAGCTCTGCGCTTGCGAGCATGCCTCGAAGTTCTTCAATAGGATGATGCGTTGTAGAAACGAAATGTGGAACTTTTAATTTTTGTCCAATGGTTTCGCCTATCTCAACATCTCTTGGGTACTCCATTGGAAGGAATACAGGAATAAGACCATGCTTATTATATGCATCTTCTGCCGCATTAACAATTGGGCTATAGTCTTTAAACTCATCCCAAGGTCTTAAACAGAAAATAATCTTCTTGGATTGAGAATCAATACCAGCTCTCTCAAACGCAGCCTTAACCGTGCCCTTAGAAACTTCTGGGAGGTTCACAGTTGGATCAGCCGCCAAGGCGATTTGTGGTTTATTTACGCCAATTTCGGAAAGCAGTTCAAGCGAAATGCTATCACGAAGAGTAATAATATCAGCAGATTCGTTAAGAACTTTTGCTGTCTTTACGCGATTCCTCGCCTTACCAATGGGCCCAATACCACATCCGTACATTTCAACTTTAGCCCCTGCTTTTTTAGCCAGTTTAAGTGTGTATAAATAGAACATTAAAGACCTTGTTGATGTAACATCTTGAATTAATGTTCCGCCACCACTAATAAAGAGTTTTGCCCCGGACAAGATTTTCTTTAATTTTAAAACATCAAATGTAAATAAAGAATTTACATGAGTTTGTATGCTTGTATCTTTGGGAGTGCGTGACATTACATAAATAGGCATGTCAGCATCTTTTTCTCTAAGGCTTGCAATGATAGCACGAAGAATTGCGTCATCTCCGGCATTACCTTTGCCATACGCACCGCAAAGCACAGCGCCCTGTCTCCCTGTGCGACTATTTCTTGAAACGAGTCTGTCGTATATTGCCTGCTGGTCTTTACGCATTCTCTCAATTGAGAATTCATCACGAGCCTTGCAATACAAATTCTCGGCAAGTCTATTTCTTAATTCTTCATCTTTAGATAGAGTCAGAATTTCTTTTGCAAAAGTACCAGCATCTCCCGCTTCAAATAAAAGCCCCGTTTCCTCATGCTGAATAAGATATGGGATTCCCCCAACCTTACTAGCAATTGCAGGTACATGATTAAGAGCACCTTCTAAAAGTGAATATGGGAAGGTTTCAGAAAGCGATGACAGTACATTAATGTCAACTCTCTTAAAATACTCTCTCATATCACTAACCCAGCCTTCAAATGTGCAAACATCGTTAAGACCGAGTTCAGAAACTAATGCTTTTAGCTTTTCCCCCTCTTCACCAGTTCCAGCAATAGAAAGCCGTAGTCTATTATCCTGTTTATATGCAATTGCAAAAGCATTAATTAAAGTCGAAATATCTTTAACCGGATTAAGTCTTGCAGCGATACCAACTGTAATAGTATCGTGCTTTTCTTTTGGCTGAGTTATAGCATCAAAACGAATTGCATTAAACACATGATCAATCTTATACGGATCGAATCCTCTTGAAATCAAAAGATCATGCATAGTACCCCCAACAGCGGTGTAATAGTCCATGTGCTTAAGAGCCCACCTGTTGAGGTTACCATAAGTCATATTTCTCAGTGGGGATCCCATATAATCAAGTTCTGGATCTGAATGAACTGTAGTCATAACGGGAATTCCTGTCTTATTTTTAACTAAAACCCCAAGAAGATTAGCCTTTGATCCATGGCAATGAATTAAATCAGGTTTAAACTCTCTTGCTTGATTAAACGCTAACGCTTTTGTTTTAGTCCAGCCTTCTTTGACATCAATGGCAACTGTATCTATGCCCATCTTTTGTGCTTCTTTAGACATTTCGCCTATTCTAAAGCATACTAACCTAAGCTCATTATCTTTTGAAAGTTCATGTGCTAAGTTTAGGATATGAGTTTTTCCGCCGCCGATATCTCCGCCGGCCGCAAATACAAGAATTCTCATTAATTAATTTCGAATATAATCTTTGCTACTTGTTCACGTGTTACAGCATTGTTTGGAAGAAGCTTTCCATTTGAGCCAGTAATGATTCCCTGCTTTACAAGGACCTTTACATATGGAAGCGCCCAGTCTGCAATTGTTGCTTTATCACTAAATTCGGACAAATTATCGGACTGATACCCATCTGCCATAATTCGGCCGATAACAGTCATTACTTCTTGCCTTGTAATCGATCCTTCTGGATCGAACTTATTGACACCCTTAACAGACTTTCCGTTCATCATGCCAAGGGAGACTGCGGCTTTAACATAAGGCATTGCCCAATTTGCAATCTTACTATTATCAGCAAAGTCTAATTCAACAGTTTCGTATTTCGTTAAATCTACCCCATACCAAGTTGTAATAACCTTTGCAAATTCTTGCCTTGTCATCTTTGCACTTGGATTATAGTAAAGCTTTCCGTTTTTTTTGCTGCCCGAAATAATACCCTGTCTATACAAATATTCAATGTATGATTTTGACCAATCGGAATTCTTTAAATCTGCAAAAATTGGAGTTGTATCTACACTTGCGCCTTCGCCATCTCCAGCTTCATATTCATCAAAAGTCATGCTTAGTGCATATCTTGAAATATGTTCTTTGCTATTCTTTGCTGTAATAATAGCGTGGTGAAGCAGTCCATCCATTTCGGTAAAGCCTGCATAAAGGACTCCACTTGCATAAGTGAAGTCAACAGCCTTGCCATCGACAGTCAGCTTAATGTTTGATTCATCAATACCAACTCCGAGAGGATCAGTAATTGTTGCGATAAGGCTGCCCGAGGCATAAGAAGCAGAGATTTCCGGCCAATCAGTCGCCACTGTTACGTCAAGCGTTGTACTTACATTGCCATATTTAACAGTAATTTTGCCAGAGCCAAGTTCTGTTCCAGCGATGAATTTGCCAGACTGAACTGTTCCAAGCCTACCACTAACAATACACTCTAAATCTGAAGCATCGATTAAAACTGGATACCAATTTGTATCACAAGCTTTTATGTTAAGAGCAACTTCTGAGTCTGCTGCAACAAAAACCGAAGATGGATATGCATATAAATTTGCGACAATTCCGGTAGGACTTTCATTATTCTTAAAACAAATATAGTTTGCACAAGATCTCAAACTTGAACCTGCATCTTCATTCACCTGTTCACGAGTTGTGTTACCTGGGAAAACCACATGAGCCTGCGTTGATGCACCGCCGTCAAGATTGATAGCCTTAATGCATCCAAGCTGAAGCATTCTTCTTGCAAGCTCTGTCAAGCTTAATCCTTTTGACCCGCCGTAGTCACGGCCGTCGCATGTATATACAACAAGGTCTCCATTAGGTTTTACGCCAAGAGCAGTTCTTGGAGCTCTTGTTCCATCGCTAAACTTCTTTGCTTCTCCGGCCTCGACAAGCATTTCTTTGCCGCCAAGGGCCTGAGTAACATTATTCCAAGATCTATCCATAGAGAATTCGACTTTAATCTTGTCTCCAGGCTCACAGCTTTGCATATCTGCAATAACTTCAGGATCTTGGTTAGAATAAATTGCAAGAATCATTTCATCTTGATTAAGAGTGCAGTTTGATTCTGCATCAACAACCTCTTTAACAACACCTGTTACCGTCTGATTAGCGCGTGGTTCCCCTCCAGTAATTTCAATAACAACATTTACAGTATTGTAGTCGGCTCTATTTGTATCTTCAAATGCAGATGTAAACAGGGTAGGAACACTGTCCGTTGTTAATCCTTTGTTATAATGGATATTAGTGAATGTAACACCATTTGTTATATCCGTAAGACAAATCACTAAATCAGAGCGTCCAATAATGGCACTACCATTTGCAGTAAATCCAATTTCAGTATATTCTGAATGAGAACTGCTCTTAATGATTCCATCTTTAATTTCGATTCCTATAGGAACACCATTGGATGTAATAAAATAATCACCATTAACTGCGGCAATAAGAGTGTTACCTGCATCTGATTCCAAAGTAAAAACCCTGTTCATAGATGCAGCTCCTGCAACATCATTGCCGTGACAAAGATATGGTGTTACCGAAGTATTTGGTGAATAAACGAAATAATTCTCGTTTATATCACCCTTTGCATTTTCGCTATAAAAAGAATTCTTATGATAATACAGTTTATCAGCAAGCTGAGTAACGGTTTCAGGACTTGCTGCAAATGTATTAAGTCCGGCCATGCTAAGTAGCATAGCAAGGACAAGTAAAATTGATATTACCTTTTTCATTATTTAATCGTATAATCCCCTTTAACCATAATATATGTATTATCTTTTGTTACCTGAAGCGCTCTGCCGTCATCCCTTGGGAAAAGTAACAGGTGATTTGCGCTTACCGCTTTACCATTAGCAATATTGGATCCAGATGTTAAATCAGAAAGCCCACCACCAGCTGTTGAAGGAATATATGCTTTTGCGCTGCCAGTTCTTAAAATCATTTCTGTGCTGTTTCCACCAACAACGATTGTGCCTGACTTAAGACCTTCAAGAACGATATATTCTTCAGTTGGACCACCAGATGTTTTCTTTAAATCTGCAATAACAGATTCTAAATAGCTCTTTGTAATGATTGGGTCATCTTCTGATCCTGCGCCTCCTGCGAAAGCAACTACACCAAGACTCATAGCGAGGCATAAAGCTGCAACAATTAAGATAATTAAACTCTTTTTCATGTATATCTCCTTATAGTTCTCAAACCACAATATTATGTATAGTCATACATTATTATTATACTATACTTTTGATTACATGTGTGTTACAAGAGCATAAAAAAGACCGGCCTCTTTCGGGGTCGGTCTTATAGTTTTGCGAATTAATATTCGTAAACACCCTTGCCAGTCTTGCGACCAAGCTTACCAGAGCGTACATATTTTTTAAGCAGTGGGCATGGACGATACTTGCTATCGCCTGTCTCTGCATAAAGAATGTTCATAATTGCAAGGACAATATCAAGTCCGATGAGATCTGAAAGTTCAAGAGGTCCCATTGGATGGTTAGCACCAAGTTTCATTGCTGTATCGATATCCTTTGCAGATGCAACACCTTCTTGAAGTACGAAGAAACCTTCATTACAATATGGAATTAAGATTCTATTTACTACAAATCCAGGAGCTTCATTTACTTCTACAGGAGTCTTACCAATTTGTTCAGAAGCAGCCTTGATCATGTCAAATGTTTCCTGCTTTGTGTTAGCGCCACGAATAATTTCAACAAGCTTCATCACTGGAACTGGATTGAAGAAATGCATACCAATAAAGTCATGCTTAAGTCCATAACCAATTTCTGTGACAGAAAGTGACGATGTATTAGATGCAAATACTGCGCCTTCCTTAACAATGTCATCAAGTTCTTTAAAAAGCGCCTTCTTGACATCCATAACTTCAAGAGCAGCCTCTACAACAAGATCAACATCAGCGATGTCTTTCTTTTCTGCAGGAACGATGTTCTTAAGAATAGCTTCCTTTGTAGCAGCATCCATTCTACCTTTTTCAATCTGCTTATCAAAGCCCTGAGCCATCCTTGTAATAGAACCATTGACGATATCAAGGTTAAGGTCTACGAGCTTTACTTCATTACCAGCCTTAGCGAATGTCTGAGCAATACCACTGCCCATTGTACCAGCGCCAAATACAGCTACTTTCATTTTGGTTTCCTCCTAAAACTTCCAAGTGCCAACTTATAGTAACACTCTCATATATAAAACTTACTTATTTACGAATGGAGCATGATCTCTCTTTTCAACGAATGCTGTCATAGCTTCCTTCTGGTCTACGCCGAAGCATCTACCGAAGATATTAGCTTCATACTTAACAGCGCTGTCGATGTCAAGCTGCATACCAACGTTGATAGCTTCTTTGCAAGATCTAACTGCGATAGGAGCGTTCTTTGCAATCTTGTTAGCAAGCTTAAGAGCATTTTCCATAAGTTCTGCCTGTGGGTATACGCCCTGAACAAGACCGAGTGTAAGTGCTTCTGGAGCCTTAATGTTGCTGCAAGAATAGAT